>NZ_BATI01000033.1 GCF_000467105.1 Aquipseudomonas alcaligenes NBRC 14159 | reverse complement strand
CCAGAGAGTTGCCAATATGTTTTTTCATTGATCTAGCTTCCCTGCCAGATGTGGAATCGAGGATTGAGTGTAGATAGGAGTTGGCAGATGCCAAGTTGGACTCGAAGCGATGTGGTGATAGTGGGTGGCGGGGTAATGGGGTTGCTTAGTGCTTTGGTTCTGGGGCGTCAGGGGCTGAGGGTGACTTTGCTAGAGCGTGGCGAGGTGGGTGAGGAATCCTCATGGGCGGGCGGGGGCATCGTCTCTCCGCTTTACCCGTGGCGCTACAGCCCTGCCGTTACTGCGCTGGTATCTTGGTCGCAGGACTTCTATCTGCCCTTTGCCGCCCGTCTTGCCGAACAGGTCGGGATTGATCCTCAGGTACATCCAACGGGGCTGTATTGGCTTGATTTGGAGGATGAGGTACAGGCGTTGTCCTGGGCTTATAGCGAGGGCAAGATACTTTCACGTCTGTCAATAGATACGGTCCGTGCATTCTTGCCGGCGCTTGGAGTGGATTTCGCGAGTGCTATCCACATGCCTGGTGTGGCCAATGTACGTAATCCCAGGCTAATAAAAGCTCTGCATAAAGCGCTGCTGGGACTGTCAAATGTGCAACTGCATGAGCAGTCAGAAGTACAGGGATTCTTGATTGAGGCAGGGCGCCTCATTGGTGTTACTACCCCAGCAGGTGATCAGTATTCGGATCGAGTCTTGTTAGCGGCGGGAGCTTGGAGTGGTCACTTGCTTGCGCAGCTTGATATTCGACTTCCAGTTGCGCCGGTCAAGGGGCAGATGATCCTTTACAAGTGCGAGCCGGGCTTCCTGCCGGCCATTGTCCTGGCCAAAGGGCGCTACGCGATTCCGCGCAAGGATGGGCACATCCTGGTCGGCAGTACGTTGGAGCATGTCGGTTTTGACAAGACGCCCACCGAGGAGGCTTTGGCGAGTCTCAAGGCCTCTGCCGAGGAGCTTCTGCCGGCGCTGGCCGACGCTGAAGTGGTCGGCCACTGGGCGGGGTTGCGTCCCGGGTCGCCGGATGGCATCCCGTTCATCGGAGAGGTGCCGCAGTTTCCGGGGTTATGGCTGAATTGCGGTCATTACCGTAATGGCCTGGTGCTGGCGCCGGCGTCCTGCGAGCTGCTGAAGAACCTGATGCTGGGCGAAACCCCCATCGTCGATCCAGCGCCGTATGCGCCTGCTGGGCGCTTGGGGTTGGTCTAGGGGGATTCGGTGTCAGTCAATGCCCAGCTTCTTCAGGCGATAACGCATTGAGCGGAAGGTCAGGCCCAGGCGCTGGGCGGCGGCGGTGCGGTTCCAGCGGGTTTCCTCGAGGGCCTGCATGATCAGCTTGCGCTCGATCTCTTCCAGATAGTCTTCCAGGTTGTCGATCTGCGCCAGCGAGGCCTCGCCGCTCTCGCCCGCCGGTGCAGCATCTGCCAGGCGCAGGTCGGCGGCTTGGATCTGGTCGTTCTCGCACAGGGTGTAGGCGCGCTCCAGCATGTTCTCCAGTTCGCGCACGTTGCCGGGAAAGCGGTAGCACTTGAGCTTGTCCAGCGCCTCCAGGCTCAGGCGGGCCGCCGGCAGGCCGCTGCCCTCGGCGAGGCGTTTAAGCATGGTGTCAGCCAGCAGCGGGATGTCCTCGCGGCGCTCGCGCAGCGGCGGTACGCGCAGCTCGATGACGTTCAGGCGATAGAACAGATCCTGACGGAAGCGCTCTGCAGCGACTTCGGCAGCCAGATCCTTGTGTGTGGCGCAGAGGATGCGCACGTCCACCACCACCTCCTGTTGGCCACCGACGGCACGCACGGCTTTCTCCTGAATGGCGCGCAGCAGCTTGACCTGCATGGCCAGCGGCAGGTCGGCCACTTCGTCGAGGAACAGGGTGCCGCCATTGGCCGCCTGGAACAGGCCCTGCTTGTCCTCTATCGCGCCGGTGAAGCTGCCCTTCTTGTGGCCGAAGAATTCGCTTTCCATCAGTTCTGACGGGATGGCGCCGCAGTTGACCGGTACGAAGGGTTTTTCGGCGCGCGGGCCTTGCTCGTGGATCAGGCGCGCCACCAGCTCCTTGCCGCTACCGGACTCGCCGCTGATATAGACCGGCGCCTGGCTGCGCGCGAGCTTCTGGATCTGGTTGCGCAGCGCCTTCATTGGCGGCGATTCGCCGAGCAGGCGGGTGTCTACCGGTCCCTCCGTGGTTTCGCCGCTGCGCAGGCGCAGGGCGGTGGCGACCAGCTCACGCAGGCGGCCGAGGTCTACCGGCTTGGTGAGGAAGTCGAAGGCACCGGCCTTGAGGGCGTTGATCGCGGTGTCCAGGCTGCCATAGGCCGTGATCATGGCGACCGGTACTTCGGCATGGCGCTGCTGGATGTGCTGGACCAGTTCCAGGCCGGTGCCATCGGGCAGGCGCATGTCGGTCAGGCACAGGTCGAAAGGCTCCCGGGCCAGCCACTCGCGGGCTTCCTTGACGTTGCGGGCGCTGCGAGTGTCGAGCTTCATCCGCCCCAGGGTGATCTCCAGGAGTTCGCGGATATCGGGCTCGTCGTCGACGATCAGGGCTCTCTGCCGGGTGCTCATGTTCAGCTCAGCTTGCGTGGGTGGGCGAAGGTGATGCGGAAGCAACTGCCGCCCCCCTCGCGCAGTTTGTAATCGAGGCGTGCTTGATTGCTCTCGCACAGTTCGCGGGAAATATACAGGCCGAGGCCGGTACCCTTGTTGTCCGTGGTGTAGAAGGGCTCGAAGATGTGCTGCATCTGGTCGACCGGTACGCCGGGGCCGTCATCCAGCACCTCGAGTGTCGGCAGGTCGCTCTCCGGATCGCGATAGAGCTTGAGCCAGACCTGTCCGAGTTGGTGCTTCTGCGCGCTGTAGCGCAGGCCGTTCTGCACCAGATTGCTCAGGATCTGCGTCAGCTGGTGCGGGTCCATGCGGGTCTGCAGGCTGCCGCTCTGGGTCTCCAGGTGCAGTGTCTGGTCCAACCGTGCGGAACTGCGGAACTCGCTGGCGAAGCGATGCAGCCAGTATTTCAGGTCAAGCAGCTGAGGCTCGGCCTGACGCCTGCGCGACAGTTGCAGGACGTTTTCGATCACCGTGTTCATGCGCCGCGAATGGTCCTGGATGATCTGCGCCAGGCGTCGATCCGGCTCTTCCAGGTCCTCCGACTCCTGCAGCAGCTGGGCGGCGTGGCTGATTGCGCCGAGCGGGTTGCGGATCTCATGGGCGATGCCGGCGGTCAGGCGACCCAGGGAGGCCAGCTTGAGCTGCTGCGCCTGCTGGGTAACCTGCGAGATATCGTCGAGGAAGATCAGGGTGTGCTGTTCGCCGCTGCGTTGTAGCGGGATGAAGCTTGGCTGCAGCAACGGGCCGTCCGGCATGGCCTGCAGGCTCTGCGGGCGCAGGGTCGGGTTGTGCTGCCACTGCTGCAGGCGCTGGACCAGCTCCGGGCAGTGCGGGTCGAGCAGTTTGTGCTCCAGCTTGCTGCGACCGAGCATGCTGAGGGCGCCCTGATTGGCCAGCAACACGCGATGCTGCTTGTCCAGGACCAGGATGCCGGTGCGCATGCGTTGCAGGATCAGCGAGTTGAGTGCCTCCAGGCTGGCAACATCGACGGCACGCTGTTCGGCCAGGAACTCGCTCTGCTGCAGTCGGCTGGCCAGGCCCTGGAGGAAGATCGCGGCGGCGAAGCACAGGGCGCCGAGGGCGCCTGCCTGGACGAACTGCGGAGCTGGCGTGTTGCGCAGCAGGCTGAGATAGAAGGTCAGGGCCAGCATGCCGATGGCGGCGACGGCGGCGATCAGCAGGCCGATACGGCCGCGCAGCAGGATGTTGGCGATGGCCACCGCGACTATCAGCAGGTTGCCGATGCCGCTCGGGGTGCCGCCTGCGGCGAAGAACAGGGTACACAGCAGCAGCACGTCGAGCAGTGCCAGGCTGAAGACCTGGGCCAGGTGGCTCGGGCGCTGCAGCAGTACGGCGACCAGCACGTTGAGTACCAGGTAGGTCCAGCTGCCATAGCGGAACAGCTCGGCGTGTGCCAGCTCCAGCAACTGGTCGTCCAGGTCGCTGGAAATCAGCAGCACCAGCGCCAGGCCGATGATCACCCGATAGAGGTTGTACAGGCGCAGTATGCGTCTGCCGGGGGCGCCGTCGAGGGTCAGCTGCTCGGTGCTCACTGGCTGCCCTGATCCAGATGGGCCTGGCTGCAGAACCACTGCGCCCCTTGCGCCAGCGCCTTGTCACGCGGCACGTGCACGCCGCATTGGGCGCACCGCACCATCGGCGCGGGCGCATCTTCCCTGGGCGTGGCCTGGGCGCTGGCGGCGGGTTTCTTGAAGCGCCGCCACAGCCAGACAGCGGCGGCGATCAGGGCAATCCAGAACAGCAGGCGGAACATGGTGTGCTCTTCTTGTTGGCAAAGGCGCAGTTTAGCCAAGTGCATCGGCGCAGCGCAGCAGCTAATGCGAGAGGCATGAAAAAGGGAGGCCTAGGCCTCCCTTTTTGCAGTGCTGCATGGCTCAGTCGAACAGGCCAAAGGTCATGTAGCTGAACCAGGAGCGGTCGTCGGCATTGCCTTCGGCCTCGCTCTCCAGGTCCTCTTCGACCTCGTCCTGGTTCTCCGGCTGCAGCTCGTCCGGGATTTCTTCCTTGGCGTCTTCGTACTGACGGATCACGTCCTGGCTGGCGCGGGTTTCGCCGGGCGGCAGCGGAGCATCGGATTCGATCAGGCCCAGCGTGGCTTTGGCCAGCCAGGAACGGTTGTCGGCTTCCTCTACTACCGGCACGAACTGGCCATCGACCAGAGTCGGGTGATCCGGGTAGTTGAGCTTCAGGGTTTCCAGGCTGGTGGCGGCCAGGTCGTCCAGGTCCAGGCGCTGGTAGGCCTCGACCATCAGGGCCAGGCCGTCACCAACGGAGGGCGTCTCCTGGAGGTTTTCCACCACATAGCGGCCGCGGTTGGCGGCGGCCACATAGGCCTGGCGGGTCAGGTAATAACGACCGGCGTGGATCTCATAGGCGGCCAGCAGGTTGCGCAGGTAGATCATGCGCGCCTTGGCGTCCGGTGCGTAGCGGCTGTTGGGGTAGCGGCTGGTGAGTTGGGCGAACTCGTTGTAGGAGTCGCGCGCGGCGCCCGGGTCACGCTTGGTCAGGTCCAGTGGCAGGAAGCGGGCGATCAGGCCGCGGTCCTGGTCGAACGAGGCCAGGCCCTTGAGGTAGTAGGCGTAGTCGACGTTGGCGTGTTGCGGGTGCAGGCGGATGAAGCGCTCGGCGGCGGACTTGGCGGCCTCCGGCTCGACATTCTTGTAGTAGGCGTAGATCAGCTCGAGCTGGGCCTGCTCGGCGTAACGGCCGAAGGGGTAGCGCGACTCCAGGGCCTTCAGCTTGGCGATGGCGTTGTTATAGCTGTTGCTGTTGAGGTCGTCCTGGGCCTGCTGGTAAAGCTCGGTCTCGCTCAGGTTCTCATCCACTTCCGGTTTGTTGGAGGAGCACGCGGCGGTCAGAACGAGGGTGGCGATCAGCAGCAGGTGTTTCACTTGCATGGTGGCTTGCGTCCCTGTGACGGCGGCTGTCTAGGCCTCTACCGTCCTGTTATGATGGGCGCCCCGGAAAATGCCGGGGCAAAGACGCCGTATTTAACCACAGCGTGCCGCCGAAACCAAAAGCCGCACCGCCCTCCGCAGCAGCCCATGTCCGAAGATTCCGATCAGCTCATTCAACTCACCGCCGAAGTGCCCTCCGACCTCGGTGGTCAGCGCCTCGACCAAGTCGCCGCTCAGCTGTTCGACGAGTATTCGCGCTCGCGTCTGACCGCCTGGATCAAGGAGGGCCGCCTGACCGTCGATGACGCCGTGCTGCGGCCCAAGGACGTGGTGCACGGCGGCGCCATGCTGAGTCTGCAGGCCGAGCAGGAGGCGCAGGGCGAGTGGGTGGCGCAGGATATCCCGCTGAATATCGTCTACGAAGACGAGCACATTCTGGTGATCGACAAGCCGGCCGGGCTGGTCGTGCACCCGGCCGCCGGGCATGCCGACGGCACGCTGCTCAATGCATTGCTGCACCATGTGCCGGATATCATCAACGTGCCGCGCGCCGGTATCGTCCATCGCCTCGACAAGGACACCACCGGCCTGATGGTGGTGGCCAAGACCCTGCAGGCGCAGACCAAGCTGGTCGACCAGCTGCAGAAACGCTCGGTCAGCCGCATCTATGAATGCATCTGTATCGGCGTGATCACCTCCGGCGCCACCATTGATGCGCCGATCGGCCGCAGTTCGGCCAACCGCCAGCGCATGGCGGTGATCGACGGTGGCAAGCCGGCGGTCACCCACTACCGCGTGCTGGAGCGTTTCCGCTCGCATACCCATGTGCGGGTCAAGCTGGAGACCGGCCGTACCCACCAGATTCGCGTGCACATGACCCATGCCGGCTACCCGCTGGTGGGTGATCCGCTGTACGCCGGGCGCTTCCGCATTCCGCCGGCCGCCAGCCCGACCCTGGTGCAGACGCTCAAGGAATTCCCGCGCCAGGCCCTGCACGCGCGCTTCCTCGAGCTGGAGCATCCGGCCACCGGGCAGCGCATGAAGTGGACCTCGCCGCTGCCCGAGGATCTGGTCTGGCTGCTGTCGCTGCTGCGCCAGGACAATGAATCCTTCGTCTGACTGGCTGACGCCCGACTGGCCTGCGCCCGCCAGCGTACGTGCCTGCGTCACCACGCGTGCTGGCGGCGTCAGCCTGCCGCCCTTCGACAGCCTGAACCTCGGTGATCATGTCGAGGATGACCCCTTGGCCGTTGCCGCCAATCGCCAGGTGCTGGTCGATGCCCTGGGTTGCCGTCCGGCCTGGCTCAAGCAGGTGCACAGTCCTGATGTGGTCGAGGCCGATCCCTGGCAGGTGCCGACTGCCGATGCCAGCTGGTCCGCCACCCCGGGCACCGCCTGTGCGGTGCTGACCGCCGACTGCCTGCCGGCACTGTTCTGCGACCGCGCCGGTACGCGTGTGGCGGCGGCGCATGCCGGCTGGCGCGGGCTGGCCGGCGGCGTATTGGAGAATACCGTCGCCGCTCTGGGTATCGAGCCTGCCGAGCTGCTGGTCTGGCTGGGCCCGGCCATAGGTCCGCAGTCCTTCGAGGTCGGCGCCGAAGTACGTGAGGCCTTCGTCGCCGTGCACGCCGAGGCGCAGCGTGCTTTTGTGCCGAGCGCCAATGCCGGTAAGTTCATGGCCGATCTGTACGCGCTGGCGCGCATCCGCCTGGCCGCCAGCGGTGTCACTGCCGTGTATGGCGGCGGGCTGGACACCTTCAGCGACCCGCGTTTCTTCTCCTACCGCCGTGCCGCCCGTACCGGGCGCTTCGCCTCGCTGGTGTGGATCGCGCGGCCCTGATACGGCAGCAATCCGCGCGCGACTGATCCGTATCAACGGCTCGACGCTTGAATCGGTAAAAACTGTCCTCATCTAGAGAGCAACTTCGGGCTTCACTATTGGGAGCAGTTCAGCGCTCCGGCCCGCTCACAGAGGAAGGACACATTTCATGCGAATCGACCGTTTGACCAGCAAGCTGCAGCTTGCGCTTTCCGACGCCCAATCCGTTGCCGTGGGCCTCGACCATTCCGCCATCGAACCGCTGCACCTGATGCAGGCTCTGCTGGAGCAGCAGGGTGGTTCGATCAAGCCCCTGCTGATGCAGGTCGGCTTCGATGTGGCAGCCCTGCGCAAGGCGCTGACCAAGGAACTCGACCAGCTGCCCAAGCTGCAGAGCCCCACCGGTGACGTGAACCTGTCGCAGGACCTGGCGCGCCTGCTCAACCAGGCCGATCGCCTGTCGCAGCAGAAGGGCGACCAGTTCATCTCCAGCGAACTGGTGCTGCTCGCCGCGATGGATGAGAACACCAAGCTGGGCAAGCTGCTGCTCGGCCAGGGTGTTTCCAAGAAGGCGCTGGAGAATGCCATCGCCAACCTGCGTGGCGGCCAGGCGGTCAACGACCCCAATGTCGAGGAGTCGCGCCAGGCCCTGGACAAGTATTGCGTCGACCTGACCAAGCGCGCCGAGGACGGCAAGCTCGATCCGGTGATCGGCCGTGACGACGAGATCCGCCGCACCATTCAGGTCCTGCAGCGCCGTACCAAGAACAACCCGGTACTGATCGGCGAACCCGGCGTCGGCAAGACCGCCATCGCCGAGGGCCTGGCCCAGCGCATCGTCAACGGCGAGGTGCCCGATGGCCTCAAGGACAAGCGCCTGCTGGCCCTGGACATGGGCTCGCTGATTGCCGGCGCCAAGTTCCGCGGCGAGTTCGAGGAGCGTCTGAAAGCCGTGCTCAATGAACTGGGCAAGCAGGAAGGACGCATCATCCTGTTTATCGACGAGCTGCACACCATGGTCGGCGCCGGCAAGGCCGAGGGCGCGATGGACGCCGGTAACATGCTCAAGCCGGCCCTGGCCCGTGGCGAGCTGCATTGCGTTGGCGCCACCACCCTGGACGAGTATCGCCAGTACATCGAGAAGGACGCCGCGCTGGAGCGCCGCTTCCAGAAGGTGCTGGTGGACGAGCCTTCCGAGGAGGACACCATCGCCATCCTGCGTGGCCTCAAGGAGCGCTACGAGGTGCACCACGGTGTGACCATCAACGATGGCGCCATCATCGCCGCGGCCAAGCTGTCGCATCGTTACATCACCGACCGCCAGCTGCCGGACAAGGCCATCGACCTGATCGACGAGGCCGCCAGCCGCATCCGCATGGAGATCGACTCCAAGCCGGAGGCGCTGGATCGTCTGGATCGTCGCCTGATCCAGCTGAAGATCGAGCGCGAGGCGCTGAAGAAGGAAGACGACGAAGCCGCGCTGAAGCGCCTGGAGAAGCTGCAGGACGACATCGCCAAGCTGGAGAAGGAATACGCCGACCTGGAGGAAATCTGGAAGTCGGAGAAGGCCGAGGTGCAAGGCTCGGCGCAGATCCAGCAGAAGATCGAGCAGGCGCGCCAGGAGATGGAAACCGCACGGCGCAAGGGCGACCTGGAAACCATGGCGCGTATCCAGTACCAGACCATTCCGGACCTGGAGCGCAGCCTGCAGATGGTCGACCAGCACGGCAAGGCGGAAAACCAGCTGCTGCGCAACAAGGTCACCGACGAGGAGATCGCCGAGGTGGTCTCCAAGTGGACCGGCATCCCGGTGAGCAAGATGCTCGAGGGCGAGCGCGACAAGTTGCTGCGCATGGAGGACGAACTGCACAAGCGCGTCATCGGCCAGCACGAGGCCGTGGTGGCGGTGGCCAACGCGGTGCGTCGCTCGCGCGCCGGCCTGGCCGACCCCAACCGGCCGAGCGGCTCCTTCCTGTTCCTCGGCCCTACCGGTGTGGGCAAGACCGAGCTGTGCAAGGCGCTGGCCGAGTTCCTCTTCGACACCGAAGAGGCCATGGTGCGCATCGACATGTCCGAATTCATGGAGAAGCACTCGGTGGCCCGCCTGATCGGTGCGCCGCCCGGCTACGTGGGTTACGAGGAGGGTGGTTACCTGACCGAGGCGGTGCGCCGCAAGCCCTACTCGGTGATCCTCATGGACGAGGTGGAGAAGGCTCACCCGGACGTGTTCAACGTGCTGCTGCAGGTGCTGGAGGACGGCCGCCTAACCGACAGCCAGGGCCGCACCGTGGACTTCAAGAACGCCGTGGTGGTGATGACCTCCAACCTCGGTTCGGCGCAGATTCAGGAGCTGGTTGGTGATCGCGAGGCGCAGCGCGCGGCGGTGATGGATGCGGTGAGCAGCCATTTCCGTCCGGAGTTCGTCAACCGCATCGATGAAGTGGTGGTGTTCGAGCCGCTGGGCCGCGAGCAGATCGCCGGCATCGCCAATATCCAGTTGGCGCGTCTGCGTCAGCGCCTGGCCGAGCGTGAGCTGAACCTGGAGCTGACCGACGAGGCGCTGGACAAGCTGGTGGCGGTCGGTTTCGACCCGGTCTACGGTGCGCGGCCGCTCAAGCGGGCGATCCAGCGCTGGATCGAGAACCCGCTGGCGCAGCAGATCCTGGCCGGCAAGTTTATGCCCGGTGCGCTGATCCGGGCGCGAGTGGAGGGCGAGGAGATAGTCTTCGCCTGATCGCGCTGCTCAGCCAAAGCCCCGGGAAACCGGGGCTTTTTCATTCAGGCCTGCAAGTGGCGCAGCAGCAGGGCCAGGGCGCTGATCTGGTCGTCGGCGAGATCGATGATGTGGAAGCCGCACCAGCCGCTGTGGCCGGGCTCGCCGGCGCGGCTCCACAGGCAATCGGCGCCGACGCGGATTTCGTGAATGCCGTCCAGGGGCTGATCCAGCACCAGGCGACATTCCCAGACCGAGTCGGCCTCCGGCGGTGTCTCGCTGATCAGCATGAAGCCATCCTCGGATAGGTCGACCACCCTGCCGAGCCTGCGCCCGCTGTGCAGGTCGAGTGCCTCGATATTCAGTTGCGCGGTGTGGCGGCTGTGCTGGCGGCGGTCGTCCATTCAGGCTCCTTGTCCGACTTCTTGGGCGCGTCCGGTGAAACGCTGCAGAACCCGGTAGATGGCGCTGAGGGCGCGATCCACCAACGGGGCGCTACGTTCGGGCGCGACGATGCGCGCCAGGCCTTTTTCCATTTCGCCGGCCAGCTGGCGGATCGGCTTGACCGCGACCCGCTGGCCGCTGTGGTCGACGAACATGTAGTTGTGCGTGGTCGGGCTGAACCAGGACAGCTTGAGCGTGACGGTTTCCTTGTTCTGCACGAATTCGAACCAGGTGCCGAACTCCAGCTGCTGCAGCTCCTTGATCAGCGCCTGGGTGCGCGCCGAGAGCGGCGTGTCGCGCTTGATCGGCTCGGCCAGCGCGGCGTCCTCGCCGAGCATGGCGCCCAGCGGGCTTTCCGGTAGCTGTGTCTTGATCTGCGCGGCCAGCTGCGGCTGCTGAGCCTGGACTGCGTGCTGGCAGGCAACGATGTCCTGCAGCAGACGACGGATGCCGTCTTCGTGGTAGCCGCCGAGCAACTCCAGGCCTTTGCGCAGCTCGTCGAGCAGGGCGACGCGCAGGCCCTGCAGGCGGGTGCGGCCCTCGGCATCCAGCGGCGCACCGCTCCAGGCCAGCTGCTCGGCGACTTCGCCGGCGCGGTGCCACTCGGCACTGCGTTCGCCATGGCGCAGCAGGATGAATACCAGCACGTCGGCCCAGGTCAGTTCCAGAAAGTTGTGGATCACTCCCGGCAGCTGCCGCTCGCTGAGCACCTTCTGGATCACCGCGACGGCCTGCTGGCGGGCGCCGAGCAGACGGTCGCGGCCCTTGGCGGCCTCCACGGCACGGCGCTCGCGCAGTTCGACCTTGTGCCGCAGGGTGGCGACGAACTCGTTGAATTCTTCCAGCAGGCTGTCGAACAGCTGCAGGTCGCCGTTGAAGTCGTGGATCACGCGCTCCACCGCCCAGTGGATCTTCGCCAGCAGGCCGCGTTCGTCGCCTTCGCCGCCGTACAGCACGCCGGCCTGGGCCATGGCGTTGAGCAGGCGGCGGGCAGGGTGGTGGTGCTGGGTGAACAGGGCCTTGTCCTGTACCGCCACCTTCAGATAGGGCGTGTGCAGGTGCGACAGGGCGGTCTTGCAGGCGTGCGGCAGGTTATCGTCGTCGAGGATGAAGTCGAACAGCATGCCTACCAGGTCGATGACGTCGGTTTCCTGATCTGCCAGCTTCTGCTGGCCTGGCAGGCTGCTGAGCGATTCCAGCTGTTGCTGCAGGCTGACCTTGAGTTCCTCGACCGGCTGCGGCCCCTGTAGGCGCTGGGCCAGGGTGCTGGCGGACTGCTGCTGCAGGCGGGTCAGTGCCTGTAGCAGTTCGCCGGCACTGTAGGTGCTGGTGGCCGTGCGCGGGGCGAAGCTGGCGATACTGCGTGTGCCGCCGGGCAGCGGCGCGTCGAGGTCCTGCTGGCGGCGCTCGCCGAGCAGCGCGGCCAGGCCGCCGAGCAGCTCGCTGGGATCCTGCGGTGGTGGTGCGCTGAGGTCTGTTGGCGGGTGGATGGGTCTTTCTGCCGCGCGCGCGCTGTCTTGCACGCTTGCACCGCCCGAGCCGGCCGCCGGCGAGGTGGCAGGTGCGGCCAAGGTTCCTGTTTCGCTTGCAGGCGCCGCGGCCTTGGCCGGCGGTGCGGCGGACGAGGGTGTACGCTGGGCGGTGAACTTGAGGTTGGGCAGGATGCCGGCATTGATCAGGCGCTGATTGAGCATCTCGTACAGGGTGTCCAGCCCCTGCATGATGTGGCGATCGAACAGCGTGTAAAGAATCACCTTGATGCGCAGTGGCAGCGGGTGCGGCGTCAGTGCGTCATGGAAAGCCTCAGCCAGGGCCTGCGGGCCGAAGGGATTGCTGTCTTCGCCAAGCTTCTGGCCGTTGTTGAGCAGCGCCAGACGTTGCTCCAGGGCGAACAGGGTACGAGCGCTGCGCGCCTTGACCTTGCTGACCATGTTGGTCACCTGCAGGCTTTCTTCGTACTCCTCGTTCTGCACCAGGGTCAGGCTGTCGGTGTCCAGGGCGTCCTGGGTGGTCTTGGGCTTGAGCTTGCCGTCGAGGAAATCGGCGAAATTCTGTGCGACGCGCTGGTGGTAGCTGCGCTCGATCTGCGGGCGCAGTTTGCGCACGTCGCGCATGGCGTCGAAGAACAGGCTCTGCACCTTGTTGTTCTCGGCTTTTTCCGCGCAGTCGAACAGCGTGTCATCAACCTGGGTGAACAGCCCCGAGAGGTGCTCGGCGAGATTGTTCATCACCAGCTTGCGGCAGTCCTGCACCAGTTCGCCGAAGCGTGGCTGGATGGCGCGGCTGGCAATGCCGGGGCTGTGGGGTGGTGGAGCGTCCTGTGAGCTCATGCAAAGTCCTGGGGGCGGCGGTTGGCCGCCATGTGAGACGAGTCAGACTGATAGGCAATATCCTAGCCGTTTATCTGGCACTAAGGTGCGAATCAAATAAGTCGTTGTCAGGCTTGACATAGTTTTCCCGCTACGTAAAATGGCGCGCCTCTGATACGGGAAACGGCGCAAGCCGGCCGTTGAAGAGGTTGGAATAGAGTTGTTCCGCGATAGCTCAGTCGGTAGAGCAAATGACTGTTAATCATTGGGTCCCTGGTTCGAGTCCAGGTCGCGGAGCCAAATTCCAATCGGGGTATAGCGCAGTCCGGTAGCGCGCTTGCTTTGGGAGCAAGATGTCGGGAGTTCGAATCCCCCTACCCCGACCATATTTGGGTCGTTAGCTCAGTCGGTAGAGCAGTTGGCTTTTAACCAATTGGTCGTAGGTTCGAATCCTACACGACCCACCATCATTGAAACAAAAAGCCCGCCTAGTGCGGGCTTTTTGTTGTCTGCCGTTCATGACGGCAAGCCTCCGGGCACGGGGCGGCGAACCGCCCCGGTCCTCTTCAGTGCAGCTTCAGGCGTGGCTCGGTGCTGCGGCCCAGGCGATCGGCGAGCATCAGCAGGGCGGTGCGGGGCAGGCCATACAGTGCCATCTGGTGCATGCGGTACAGCGAGATGTAGAACATCCGCGCCAGCCAGCCTTCCAGCTTCACGCTACCCATCAGGTTACCCATCAGGTTGCCCACGGCCGAGAAGCGCGACAGCGAGATCAGCGAGCCATAGTCGCGGTAGCGGAATTCCGGCAGTGCCTGGCCGTCCAGCCGCAGTTTGAGTGCCTTGGCCAGCAGTGAGGCCTGCTGGTGCGCCGCCTGGGCGCGTGGTGGGACGGTGCGCTCGCCGTCACCCAGTGGGCAGGCCGCGCAGTCGCCAAAGGCAAAGATGTTGTCATCCTGCGTGGTCTGCAGGGTCGGGCGGACCAGCAACTGGTTTATCCGGTTGCTTTCCAGGCCGTCCAGTTGTCCCAGGAAGGCCGGTGCGCGGATGCCGGCGGCCCAGACCTTGAGGCTGGCCGGCACTTCCATGCCCTGGGCGGTGAGCAGCGCATCCGCGGTCACCTGGCTGACGGCAGTGCCGGTCAGGACAGTAACGCCGAGCTTCTCCAGGGTTTTGTGTACCGGGCCGCTGATGCGCTGGGGCAGCGCCGGCAGTACGCGCGGACCGGCCTCGATCAGGGTGATGCGCATGTTCTGCGGCTGAATGCGATCCAGGCCATAAGAGGCCAGTTCATGCGCCGCGTGGTGCAGTTCCGCCGCCAGCTCCACCCCGGTGGCGCCGGCGCCGACGATTGCCACGCTGATGCGGCCATCGTCGCGCTTGCCGGCATGGGCGCGCAGGTAGTGGCTGAGCAGTTGGCGATGGAAGCGTTCGGCCTGCTCGCGGGTGTCGAGGAAGATGCAGTGCTCGGCCGCGCCGGCCGTGCCAAAGTCGTTGGTGGTGCTGCCGACGGCGATCACCAGGCTGTCATAGGCCAGTTCGCGTTCGGGCAGCAGGATGCCGCCGTCTTCGTCCAGGGTGGCGGCCAGCTTGATGACCTGGCGCGCGCGGTCGAGGCCGCTCATGCGCCCGAGCTGGAACTCGAAGTGGTTCCACTTACCCTGGGCTACGTAGTTCAGCTCATCTTCGGAGGAGTTCAGCGAGCCCGCGGCCACTTCATGCAGCAGCGGCTTCCAGATATGGGTGAGGGTGGCATCGACCAGCACGATGCTGGCCCGTTTGCGCTTGCCCAGGGTTCTACCCAGGCGGGTAGCAAGCTCCAGGCCGCCGGCGCCGCCGCCGACGATCACGATGCGATGGGTCATGGGGATTTCTCATAAGGCTTAAGGAAAGCGGTAGGCCCGGATGGGCGAGCGCGAGGCAGCTCATAGCACCAGTCCGGCAAGCAGGCGGGAAAGCAGGCCGAGGCCGATCGTCACGGCGATCACCAGCAGCAGGAGAAGCCAGGGGCGGAACGGCTTGCGTTGCACCTGGTGCTGCGGAGCGCTGAGGTACTGCTCGACGCGCTGCTGGTCTTCCGGGCTGAGGCGACTGGACATGGCGATCCTCTCGAAGAATGCCCTCATTCTAGACGCGCCGGTCACGCCGGCTCAACGCGCACTTCATCGTCCAGGCGAATGATGCCGCCCTCGATCACCCTAGCAGTGATGCCGCCATGCCCGCGCATGGCCTGGAAGGTGCCGGGGCCGAGGCGCTGTTCAAGGCGCGCGCAGGGTTGGCACCAGCCGGTGGTTTCCAGCAGCGCGCGGCCGATGCGGAAGCGCCGGCCCTTGAGGCTGAACAGGTTGATGCCGCTGACCGCAATGTTGCGGCGCAGGTCTGCCGGGGTGATCTCGCGGCCCAGCAGGGCGCTGACCACGGCCAGGTGCTCCCACTGGATCAGGGTCACCTGGCGCGCGTTGCGCGGGCCGGGGCGGGCATGGTCGCCGGTCAGTCCGGCTTCGCGGCGCGCCTCCACGGCCTCGGGTTCGAGCATGGCCTCGCGCGATTGCGGGCGCACGCCGAGCCAGCGCACGCGGCCGCGTTGTGGCACCTCGGCGAGCAGTTCCGGCAGCGTGTTCACAAGGCGATACCGACGTCGAACAGCACGGTGCGCCCGAGGCTGTGGCGCAGGAAGTCCGGGGCATCGCGGTGGGCGAAGAGTACCCGGGCGTAGTTGGGGCCGACCAGCGACAGCGAGCGCCAGCCCTGGCGCAGGTATTCGCCGGGCGGTGGGAAATGGCTGTTGAGGTCGAGCACGTCGCGCTTGAGGCTGACATAGGCGAGCAGATCCAGGTCGCCCAGGTCGAGGCCGCGTTCGCGATAGTTGTGCGCCTTTTTGCGTAGGGTAGGGCTCAGGCGCGCCTGCAGTTCGACGGCCGGAATACGCCGGGGGCGCGTTTCACGGCGCAGCAACTGGCTCAGTGACAGCGCGCTGCGCCGGCGTTCGAGTTCTTCCTTCCATTCATCGTTGAGGCGGCGGCCCTTGTCGAGCACGAAGAAGACTTCGAAGTTGGCGTCGCGGAACAATACGTCCGGGGGCTCCTGTCCGGTGCTGAATTCGTCCTGTCGATGGCGCACGTTGAGGGCCGTCAGCAGGCGCTGGCAGACCCAGCGCTCACGCTCCCATCTGCGGGCGTTGGAGAGGAATGCGTTGGCTTCTTCGGCCTGGCGTGTGAGCAGGCGCAGGTAGTCGGAGTCGTCCATGGCGGCAGCATAGCGTAAAGCCGGGTGAGCCGGCTGCGGTGTAAGATGAGCCGGCCATTGCGAGGTTTTGCATGCTCATGCGCGCCGCTACACCTGCCGATCACGCCGCTCTGTTCACCCTCTGGCGCAGTGTGCCGGGGATTCAGCTGCGCGCCGAGGATGAGTACGAGCCCTTCTGCCGCTATCTCGAGCGCAATCCCGGATTGAGCCTGCTGGTGGAGGCCGAGGGCGGGCCGATTGCCTCCCTGTTGACGGGGCACGATGGGCGACGCGGCTATCTGCACCATCTGGTCGTGGCGCCGGCCTGGCGCGGGCGCGGGCTGGCCAGTGCGCTACTGGCCGAGGTGCTTGCGCGCCTGGCGGAGCAAGGGGTGCGCAAGTCCCATGTGTTCGTGCTGGGGGCGGCGCCCGAGGCCCTGGCATTCTGGCGCGCGCGCGGCGAGTGGCTGGCGCGTGATGATATCGAAGTCTTTTCCACGAGGAGTTGAGCGATGAGGTTGCTGCGCTGGTATTGTTTGCCGCTGCTGATCACCTGGATGGGCGTTGCCCTGGCGCAGGGCGAGGCGACTCGCCTGGCGCCCTGGACGCTGCTCGATCAGTTCGACCGCCCCTACACCCTGGAGCCGGACCTGCGCGTGCTGCTGGTCGCGCGCGGCATGGACGCCTCCGGGCTGCTGGACGAGGCGCTGGCCGAGCTCGGTGGCGATTACCTCGAGCGCCACTCGGTGGTGTTCCTCGCCGACATCAGCGGCATGCCGGCACCCATCGCGAGCCTGTTCGCCGTGCCGGCCATGCGTGATTATGGCTATCGCGTCATGCTCGACCGCAGTGGGCGGGTGGCCAGTCGCTATCCGGGCAAGAAGGCCGAACTGCTCTGGCTGGACCTGGATAACGGCGAGCTGCGTGGTCAGCGCCAGTTCACCGATGCCGGCGCATTGCGCCAGGCCTTGCAGGCGCTGGGGCAGTGATCGCCAGCGAGCTGCTGCTGCCGACCAGCCAGTGGCTGGGCTGGCTGCTGTATGCAGCTGTCCTGGGCTGGGCGCTGTGGCGTTCGCCCTGGCTTGAGCTGTTCAGCGATCAGCGCCGCCAGCATCTGCTGTTCGGTACCGTGCTGGCGCTGTTTCTGCTCTGGCTGGTGCGGCGCGACTTCGCCTCGGGGTTGTCGTTCCACTTCATCGGCATGACGGCCGTTACCCTGCTGCTCGACTGGCCCCTGGCAGTGCTTGGCGGCTTTGCCGCTCAGCTCGGCCTGCTCGCCCTGGGGCGCCTGGATCTGTTCGCGCTGGGGGTCAACGGCATGCTGCTGGTGGTCGTGCCGGTTGTCATCACCGAGTTCTGCGCACTGCAGGTGGAGCGGCGGCAACCGCGCAACCTGTTCGTCTATATCTTCTGTTGCGGCTTCTTCCCGGCCGCGCTGGCGGCATTGGCCTGCCTGCTCGGCGGTCTGGCAGTGCTCTGGCACGATGGTCTGTATGCCATGCCTCCGTGGCTGGACGACTTCGTCGGCTACCTGTGGCTGGTGATGTTTCCCGAGGCGTTCATCAACGGCATGTTGGTCACCGGCCTGGTGGTGTTCTATCCGGACTGGCTGGAAACCTTCAATCGTACGCGCTACCTGTCTGCACCCTGGAAGGACGGCGGTCCGGATGGTCCGCCATAAGCGGGATTTATCCCGGCGCCAGGCCTGATCTGGATCAAGATTCGCCAGCGCCACGCCCTCATGCTGGAAAAAATTGCAGAGGGTGAGGCCATGGGTGTGCATCAATGGGCGCGGCAGGAACTGGAAAGCAGTCTTGAGCGGGCGCGAACGCAGGGGTTCGACCCTTTGATGACGTTGCGTGCACTACTCAGCGAGGCGGTGGAGCTGAATCGCCTGGAGCGGGAATTGGCCGACCTGGCGCAGGAGCTGCAGTTTCTCGCCGACAATCTCGACCCACAGCGCGACTACGCCTTTATGCGGCCCTGAGCCCTAGTGCTCGCGCGGCGGCAGATCCCCGGAGAAGGGCGAGTCCTCCAGCGTGTCGCCGGGAATCGCATGTGCCTCGGAGGCCCAGGCACCCAGGTCGATCAGCTTGCAGCGCTCGCTGCAGAAGGGGCGGTTGGGGCTTTGCGGTCCCCACTCGACCGGCGCGCCGCAGGTCGGGCATTCAACAGTGGCGCTCATGCTTGGCCTCCGCGCAGGGTCAGGTAGAACTGGTGCAGGCGCTCGACCTCGCCTTTCAGCCAGGTCAGGTCCTTGTCGTTGGTCAGTACGTCGTGGGCATGGCGCAGGCGCTCTTCGCGGCTGGTCTGTGCCTTGAGGATGGCGCGGATCTGCTCCTCGGAGCTGTTGTCGCGGGCCATGCTGCGTTGCAGCTGTAGATGCTCCGGGGCATCGACTACCAGTACTCGCTGGGTGATGCGGTGCTGGCCGGACTCCACCAGCAGCGGCGATACCAGAATGGAATAGGGCGATTCGGCGCGAGCCAGGTACTGGGCGATTTCCTGGAAGATCAGCGGGTGCAGCAGGCCTTCCAGCCAGCGGCGCTGCGCTTCATCCTGGAAAACCAGTTGGCGCAAGGCGGTACGATCCAGGCTGCCGTCGGCCTGCAATACCTGCGGGCCGAAGCGTTCGGCAATCTTCGCCAGGGCCGGGCGCCCCGGCTCCACCACCCAGCGAGCGGCATGATCGGCATCCACCAGGTGAATGCCGAGGTCGATAAAGTGCTGTGCCACGGCGCTCTTGCCGCTGCCAATGCCTCCGGTGAGGCCGAGAATCCAGGGTTTGCTCATCTAAAACCGGCGAACTGCAGATAGGTCGCGGTTATTTGATCACCCCAGAGCAGTGCGATCCAGCCGGCAATGGCCAGATAGGGGCCGAAGGGGATGGGCGTGCTGGTTTCCTGGTTGCGCAGGCGCAGCATGATCACACCGAGTACTGCACCGACCAGCGACGACAGCAGGATGGTTAGCGGCAACACCTGCCAGCCACCCCAGGCGCCGAGCATGGCCAGCAGCTTGAAGTCGCCGTAGCCCATGCCTTCCTTGCCGGTCAGCAGCTTGAACAGCCAGTACACCGACCACAGGCTGAGGTAGCCGGCGATGGCCCCCCACAGCGCATCCTCGAGGCTGGTGAACAGGCCGAACTGGTTGCCGATCAGGCCCAGCCACAGCAGTGGCAGCACCAGGGCGTCGGGTAGCAGCTGGTGATCGCAGTCGATCATGCTCATCGCCAGCAGCCCCCAGGTCAGCAGCAACATGCCGGCCGCCTGCCAGCCAAAACCGAAATGGAAGGCGACATAACCGGACAGCAGGCCGCAGGCCAGCTCGACCAGCGGGTAGCGCTTGCTGATTGGTGCCTTGCAGCCGGCGCACTTGCCGCGCAGGAACAGGTAGCTGAGCACCGGGATATTCTCCCAGGGGCGAATCTGGTGGCCGCAGTTGGGGCAGCAGGAGTTTGGCAGCACCAGATTGAAAGTGCCCTGCTCGGGTTCTTCCGACAGCTCGAGAATCTCCCGCGCCTGCTTGCGCCAGTCGCGCTGCATCATCACCGGCAGGCGGTAGATGACGACGTTGAGGAAGCTGCCGACCAAGAGGCCGAGCAGCGTGGCCAGTAAAACAAAGGCCGGCAAATTGCCGGCCAAGAGGTCGATTTGCATTGATTAGCCGCCTACGACCTGGCCCATCTGGAAGATTGGCAGGTACATGGCAATCACTAAGCCGCCAACCAATACGCCCAGTACGGCCATGATCATCGGTTCCATCAGTGCTGTTAGGCCGTCGACCATATTGTCCACTTCGGTCTCATAGTAGGTTGCTACCTTATCCAGCATCTCGTCCAGTGCGCCAGACTCCTCTCCGATTGCGGTCATTTGCAAGGCCATAGCAGGAAACACGTTGGTGCTGCGCATCGAGAAGTTGAGCTGCATACCGGTTGAAACATCCTGTTTGATTTTGTTTACCGCAGTACGAAAGACCACATTGCCAGTTGCACCGGCCACTGAGTCAAGCGCGTCGACCAGTGGAACACCGGCTGCGAAAGTGGTTGCCAGTGTGCGGGCGTAGCGAGCTACCGAAGACATATAGACAATCTTTCCCATAATGGGAGCCTTTAACACTGCGCGGTCTACTCCGTCGCGAAATTTTTCCGAGCGTTTATAGACGGCCGAAAGGCTATACATTGTGGCGGCGATTACCAAGAGTACAGCGAGCCACCACTCCTGAAGCAGTTCGGAAAGGCCTACTACCATGAGGGTGAATGCCGGAAGCTCTGCGCCGAAGCCGGCAAAAACCGACTGGAATTGCGGTACAACTTTTATAAGTAGAATGGCCGATACAATTAGCGCCACGACAATAACTGCGATTGGATAGTTCATCGCCTTCTTGATTTTGGATTTTAAGGCTTCGGTTTTTTCCTTATAGGTCGCAACCCTGTCGAGCAACGTTTCGAGGGCGCCAGATTGCTCACCGGATTCGACTAGGTTGCAATATAGGTCATCGAAATAGAGTGGTCGCTTGCGCAGTGAGGCTGCCAGGCTATTGCCGGCGGCAACATCTTGTTTGATCTCATCTACCAGCTTGCGCATGCTCGGTTTTTCCAAGCCTTCTCCGATGATGTCAAACGACTGCAGGAGCGGTACGCCCGCCTTCATCATGGTGGCCATCTGGCGAGTGAAGATGGCGATATCCATGGGCTTGATCTTGCCGCCGCTGCCGCCGAAAAGCGGCTGAGCTTTCTTGCGCACCTTTAGCGGGTTGATACCCTGTTTGCGTAGTTGTGCTTTCACCAGGGCGGGATTTTGCCCGTTCATCTCTCCCTTGATCTTGGATCCGCGCCGGTCGGTGCCTTCCCAGGCGAAGGTGCTGGTTTTTATTGCTTTTTCCGCCATGGTTTAGTCCTTGGTCACGCGGTTGACTTCTTCCAGGCTGGTCACGCCCTGGATTACCTTGATCAGGCCGGAGCGGCGCAGGTCGTTGAAGCCGTCCTTGCGCATCTGTGCGGCGATATCGATGGAGTTTCCGTCTTCCATGATAATCCGCTGGAGCGATGGAGTGTTTTTAACCACTTCATAAATACCTACACGGCCTTTGTAACCGCCCTTGCAGTTTTCGCAGCCGACCGGGCCGTAGACCTTGAAGGTACCGATCTCCTGCTCAGTGAAGCCTTCCTCCAGAAGGGCTTCTTTAGGCAGGTTGACCTCCTTCTTGCAGCTGGAACAGAGCTTGCGCGCCAGGCGCTGGGCGATAATCAGATTGACCGAAGTGGCGATATTGAAGCTGGGCACGCCCATATTGCGCAGACGTGTCAGGGTTTCGGCGGCGCTGTTGGTGTGCAGGGTGGACATTACCATGTGGCCGGTTTGCGCAGCCTTGATGGCGATTTCGGCGGTTTCCAGGTCGCGAATCTCACCGACCATGATCACGTCGGGGTCCTGACGCAGGAAGGCGCGCAGCGCTTGAGAAAAGTCCATGCCCTGTTTGGGGTTGACGTTGACTTGGTTGATGCCCTCCAGGTTGATCTCCACCGGATCCTCTGCCGTGGAGATATTCACGTCCACGGTGTTGAGAATGTTCAGGCCGGTATAGAGGGATACCGTCTTGCCCGAACCGGTGGGGCCGGTGACCAGAATCATGCCCTGCGGCTGCTTGAGGGCTGTCAGGTAGAGTTCCTTTTGGAATTCCTCATAGCCGAGCGCGTCAATGCCCATCTGTGCGCTGGAGGGGTCCAGAATCCGCATCACGATCTTCTCGCCCCACAGGGTGGGTAGGGTGTTGACGCGAAAATCGATGGCCTTGGTCTTGGAAATCTTCATCTTGATTCGACCATCCTGCGGCTTACGCCGCTCGGAGATATCCAGGCTGGCCATGACTTTCAGGCGTGCGGAAATGCGCGGGGAGAGCTGGATCGGAGGGCGGGCTACTTCATGCAGGATGCCATCGGTACGAAAACGCACGCGATAGGCCTTCTCATAGGGTTCGAAGTGCAGGTCGGAGGAGCCGCCCTTGATGGCGTCCAGTAGCATCTTGTTGACGAAGCGCACAACGGGGGCGTCATCGGCCTCATTGCCCTGCCCGGCGTCCTGTTTGTCGTCATCGACCGCTTCTACGTCCAGGCCGTCGAGGTCCATGTCGCCGAGGTCATCTATGCCGCTGCCGGCATTGTCGAAGAACTTTTCGATGGCCTCGCCTAGCTTGTCATCGTCAACCAGAACGCCTTCGGTATTGAGACCTGTACTGAACTGGATGTCGGTGATCGCTTGATGATTGCTGGGGTCGGAGACGCCAACGTAGAGTTTGTTGCCTCGTCGCCAGAGGGGTAGTGCTCGGTGCTGGCGAATCAGTTTCTCGGTAACCAGATCGCGAGGCTGCCCCTCCTTATCCAGCGCTCCAAGGTCGAAGAAAGCTACGCCGAACTGTTCGGCAGCGAGCTCAGCGAGTTCGCGAGCTTTGACCAGCTTGTTCTGTACCAAGTAGGTGATGAGCGGCAGTTTGTTGCGTGTCGCTTGCACTTGCGCCAGCTGCGCGCCTTTTTCATCGAGAAGGCCTGCTTGGGCCACCTGGCGGGCCAGGCCAGAAAGGGAAACCGCATCGTTCATCTGTAGAATCCATGCCAGGGGGCAGATATTCGTGCCTTATAGCCTAGTTGCTCTGGGCTGCCAAACTCAGCTTGTCGGGGTGACAAAAAGTGTCGCAAGGTGTCTGTTTGCGTTGTTTGGTGCGGCGCGGGCTTTGCGTGCACGTAACCTGCGCGGGTTTTTAGGGTTGGCATGTTGAATGCATGATCAGCAATAGGCATTTGCCTAATCACATCCCAAGGGAGACTATTATGAAATCTCAAATGCAAAAAGGCTTCACCCTGATCGAGCTGATGATTGTTGTTGCTATCATTGGCATCCTGGCCGCCATCGCCCTGCCTGCTTATCAGGATTACGTCAACCGCGGTCGTACTAATGCGTGCTTGGGTGAGGCTTCTGCTCACACTAAGGCTCGCGCTGCCGCAGTTATTGGTGGTACAACTCTCTCCGACTACACCGCGAGCGCGAACACTGCCTGCTCCGCTGCAACCAACCAGAACCCTACTACTATTGCCGCTCTGACTGGTAATGCGACCTTCACTGCTCGTGATGCCGCCCCAACTACTATTACTTGCGATTGGACTACCACTACCTGCAGTCGCTAACATTTTGGCCAAGACCCCGGCTTGTTCGGGGTCTTGTTTGTTTGGTTTCTTGGGGTTTGTGTTTTGCTGGGGCTTATTCTTTACTTCGTTCGGATTTTAGATTCTAACTTGGATCTATAGGATTCGAGTTTGGTTGGGAGTAATGGTGGTTTCTGTTAAGGATGCCCCTGAAGATTGCCTGTATTTAGTTTGCTATTGGTCATGATTTTTGGGTGGTGGCTGCTTTTCCTTCCCTTCTCCCCTTCCACATTTTTGATGGGGTATTCATAGATAGCCCAGTGCTTTTTTAATTTGAAGGCCTGGGTCGATCTTTTTTTGCATCATTTCAAAAAATTGTCCCGCGATGCGCGAGGCTTTGTGTTTTTTGTGTGTTTACAAGCGCAGTCTCATTGATAAGTCGACTGCCTTGATGTCCTTGGTCAGGCTGCCGATGGAGATGTAGTCAACGCCGGTCTCCGCAATCGTGCGCAGGGTCGTTTCGTTGATGCCGCCTGATGCTTCTAGCTTGGCGCGGCCGGCGGTGAGTCTTACCGCGGTGCGCATGTCTTCCAGGCTGAGTTCGTCGAGCATGACGATATCGGCCCCGGCTTCCAGCGCCTGCTGCAGTTCATCCAGACTTTCCACTTCAACCTCCACCGGCTTGCCGGGGGCGATGCCGTGGGCGACGCTGATGGCCTGGGCGATACCGCCGCAGGCGGCGATATGGTTTTCCTTGATCAGGAATGCGTCATACAGGCCTATGCGATGGTTGTGGCAGCCGCCTTGGGTGACGGCATATTTCTGCGCCAGTCGCAGGCCGGGCAGGGTCTTGCGGGTATCGAGCAGCTTCACCCCGGTGCCTTCGACCAGGTCGGCAAAATGGCGGCAGCGGGTGGCGACGGCCGAAAGGGTCTGCAGGAAGTTCAGGGCGCTGCGTTCGCCGCTGAGCAGGGCGCGAGCCGGGCCTTCGAGGTTGAAGAGGGTCTGGTTGGGGGCGACCCTTTCGCCATCGGCGACCTGCCAATGCACGGCCACGCGCGGATCGAGCTGGCGGAATACCGCATCGACCCAGGCGCTGCCACAGATAACGGCGGCGTCACGGGTGATCACGCGGGCCTGGGCCAGGCGTTCTTCAGGTATCAGTTGGGCGGTGATATCGCCGCTGCCAATGTCTTCGCTCAGGGCGCGACGTGCGTTGGCTTCGATTTCGGCGCCGAGTTCGGCGAGGGTCAGGTTGGGCATCGTGGCCTCCGCATGCTAGTGGCGCGATTATAGGGATAGCCGACGGCTGGTGCAGCGTCGTCGGGCGAATCGACTAGACCCTAGAATGAGCAGCTCGGCCGCTGCGAGTGACCGTTCGTAACCTTGATCTCCCCGCTCTGTGATCTGAGTCATGTCTGCGATAGGGGGTATTTGGTCATGCTTCGCATCCCCCTATACTGAGGGTGGCTGCGATTTTTGGCGCCATCTATTTGACGTTTTTGGGTGATGCCCAGCTGATCGTTTAGCAGGCCTGTTCTGATCTGGCAGCCTGCGGGAGACTCGCAATGAAGACCGACGCGAAAGTGGTGCACCTGAGCAAGGTGGCGCCCGAGCAATCGCCTACTTCACCAGCAGGAAGGCTTCCCGTGGCCCTCATTCAGGTACGTGACAAGGCTGCGCAGCAGCTGAAGCTGAGTCTTCAGGGGCTGTTTGATAACGCCGACGACACACTCTTCGAAATGGCTGATCGTGCTGCCAGCAATGCCGAGCAGAATGCCTTTTTCGAGGCGATGCGTGATCTGCGCCTGAAGCGCAAAACCATCGAGCGAGGCTTCCTGCAGCGAGTCTTCGAGAGCTTTGCCACGCTGAATCAGTACGAAATAGGTGTTCCGGCACCGCAGCTCGGAAATGTGTCCTTCGAGAACCTTTCCTTGGTTCAGGATGATGTACTGGAAGAATCGGTGGCTCTCGATGCCATGGTTTCCCGCGTACTAAGTCGTGATGGCACTGCCCTCGGCCACCTCACGACCCGCCTCAATGCGGTGATCAGCAAGAAGCTCGACGATAAAACCAACCCGCTGGGGCCACGGCTGCTCTGCGAGCAGTTCCTCGCCGCCTGCGAGGGGCTCGGGGTGGAGATCCGCGTCAAACTGATCATCCTCAAGCTTTTCGAAAAACACGTGCTGGGCGATCTCGATCAGCTTTATGCCGATGCCAACCAACAGTTGGTCGAGGCCGGCGTGCTGCCGGAGCTGAAGTCCGCACCGCCGGTCCGTCGCCAGCCGGGCCGGTCGCCGGCTGGCGCTGCGCGTACTGCACGTGAGGAAGGCGCCGAGTCGAGGGGCGCCGCCTCAGCTGGTTACGCCGACGAGGGCGTTCAGGAAGTCTTTGGTGCCCTGCAGGAACTGCTGTCGCAGGTGCGTGGCAGTGCCGTGTTGCCGCGGCGCGAGATTCCTGCCGATGCCGTGCCGATTTCCAGTAACGACCTTATGCGCCTGCTGTCGCACCTGCAGCAGCATTTCCCGGTGGGCGGCCAGCAGGCCAGCGACGACTATGACCTGCGCAACCAGCTCGAAGGCCTGCTGACTCGCGTCAGTGCCAAGAGCGGCAAGGCCCGGGTGGTGGGCGAAGTCGATGAGGATGTGATCAATCTGGTGGCCATGTTGTTCGAGTTCATCCTCGACGATCGTACCCTGCCGGATTCGCTCAAGGCCCTGATTGGCCGTCTGCAGATCCCGATGCTCAAGGTCGCAGTGCTGGACAAGACCTTCTTCAGCCGCGGCAGTCACCCGGCCCGCCGCCTGCTCAACGAGATTGCGACTGCCGCACTGGGTTGGAATGCCCAGGGTGACGAGCAGCGCGATGCCTTGTACCAGCGCATCGAGCAGGTTGTGCAGCGTCTGCTCAACGATTTCACCGACGACCCCGCGATCTTCTCCGACGTGCTCGCCGAGTTCATTGCCTTCACCGGCGACGAGAAGCGCCGCAGCGAGCTGCTTGAGCAGCGCACCCGTGACGCCGAGGAGGGCCGCGCTAAGGCCGAGCTGGCGCGCCAGCAGGTCGAACAGGCGCTGAACTCGCGTCTGCTCGGCAAGGTCCTGCCCGAGGTGGTGGTGCGCCTGCTGCAGGAAGGCTGGAGCAAGGTGCTGCAGCTGACCTGCCTGAAGCATGGTGCCGAATCTGCCGAGTGGGTATCCGCCCTGGCGGTGATGGACGACCTGATCTGGAGCGTCGAGCCCCACGAGTCGCCGGAAGACCGCCTGCGCCTGCTGGAGCTGGTGCCGAGCCTGCTCAAGTCGTTGCGCGACGGCCTCGCGAGTGCGGCCATCGACCCCTTCGTCACCAGCGAGTTCTTCAGCAAGCTGGAGAGCGTGCATGTGCAGGCCTTCCAGCGCTTCAAGCGCGAGGTCGCCGAGCCTCAGCCCGTGCCGCCGAGCGAGGTCGACAGCGGCGCCGCCGAGGTGCAGTCCGACAGCGTCGTCGAGTTGGGCGCGGGGCCCTTGCTGGAGCTGCCGCCGCAGGAGCTGGAAGAGATTGTCGAAGCACCTGCCATGGTCGAGGTGGTCGAGGAGATCGTCTTGTTGGCGCCCGGCGAGAATCGCCAGCAGGAGCCGGAAGCCAGCCTGCCAGACGATGATGAGGCGCTGCAGAAAGTGGACGAGCTGCGTGTCGGCAGCTGGGTGGAAATCCAGGAAGACGAGGAGCACAAGCTGCGCGGCAAGCTGGCGGCCATTATCAAGCCGACCGGCAAGTACATCTTCGTCAACCGCACCGGCATGAAGGTGATGGAGAAGACCCGCATGGGCCTGGCCGTGGAGTTCCGCCGTGGTGCCATTCGCCTGCTCGATGATGCCCTGCTGTTCGATCGTGCTCTGGAGTCGGTGATCGGCAACCTGCGCAAGCTCAAGGGCGCCTGAGGCGCTGTTGGCTGCAAACGCCCGGCCCTGTGCCGGGCGTTTTCGTTAGCGCACTTCTGCTAGAGTGGCGGCCAGTCATTAAGGAGCCCTTATGCGGCTGGACCCTGCCAGCGGCTGGTGTGACGGCGTTCGTCACTGCCCCTCGCCGAATTTCAACGAGCGCCCGCAGGGGGAGGTGTCCCTGCTGGTGCTGCACAACATCAGTCTGCCGCCGGGGCAGTTCGGGACCGGCAAGGTGCAGCAGTTCTTCCAGAACCAGTTGCCGGTGGACGAGCATCCCTACTTCGCCGGTATCGCCCAGCTGACCGTGTCCGCGCATTTCCTTATCGAGCGCGATGGCGGCGTGATCCAGTTCGTGTCGTGCAACCAGCGAGCCTGGCACGCCGGGGTATCGCGCTTCGGCGAGCGGGAGAACTGCAATGATTTCTCCATCGGTATCGAACTGGAAGGCACCGACGAGCTGCCATTCGAGGATGCTCAATACCGGGCCTTGACCGAGCTGACCCGTGCGTTGCTGTGCGCCTATCCTGAGATTAGTGTCGAACGCATCTGTGGTCACAGCGATATTGCGCCGGGGCGCAAGACCGATCCCGGCCCCTGTTTCGACTGGGCGCGCCTGCGCGATGCCCTGCAGCATGAGGAGAGTGGAAGATGAACTTTCTGGTGTTGTTGCTGGTGCTGTGGGTGGAGAAGTTCTCCGCCGGGCGCCTGCGCATCCAGCAGGACGGCCCCTGGCTGCAGTGGCTGACGGCCAGTTCGGGGCGCTCGCCCTGGTTCACCCTGGCGCTGGCGGTGTTGCTGCCCGTGGCCCTGCTCGGGTTGCTGGTGCTCGCGCTCGAGCCGCTGGCGTATGGCTGGCTGTTGTTGCCGGTGCATCTGCTGGTGCTGGTCTACAGCCTGGGGCGCGGTGACCTGCTGGCGGACCTGGGGCCGTTCCGCGACGCCTGGCGCCGGGGTGATGATCAGGCCGCCCTGCATGTGGCCGAGCGTGACCTGGGGCTGGTGGCCGATGCCGAGGCCGAGTTGCTCGAACGCGTGCGCGCCTACGAGTTGTGGCAGGCCTACCAGGGCTTTTTCGCGGTGATCTTCTGGTACGCGCTGCTCGGGCCGCTGCCGGCACTGGCCTATCGCCTGCTGGCGCTGACCGCCGAGCGGGCGGCCGATACGGCAGTGGCCGAGCGTGCGGCGCAGCTGCGACATGCCATGGACTGGCTGCCGGTGCGGGTGCTGGCGGCCAGTTTTGCCCTGGTCGGCAATTTCTCTGCCGTCAGCCATGCCGTGCTGCATGACCTGCTGGCCTGGGACATCCCTGCTGCGCAACTGGTGGCCCGTGCCGGTGTCGCCGCTGCCGAGCTGAGTGAGGCTCAGCCCGGCGAGCCCGGTGTCGCCAGCCTCGACGAGCTGTGGCAGCTGCTGATCCGTGCCGCCGTACTCTGGTACGCCGCCTTCGCCGTGTGGATCCTGCTGCTCTAGTTACTCGGGCCATAGCCAGGCGGCGCCGCGTACGCCGCTGGAGTCGCCGTGGCGGGCCTGGACCAGGCGGGTGTTGACCTGATCCGAGAACACATGGCGCACCAGCAGCGGCGGTACCTCGTGGTACAGCGCCGGGATGTTGGACAGGCCGCCGCCCAGCACTATCACCTGCGGGTCGAGGATGTTGATCACCGAGGCCAGCGCCCGCGCTAGCTGCTCGCAGTAGCGCGCCAGCGCCTCAGTGGCCGCGGGCTCGCCGCGCTCGGCGGCGGCCACCAGCTCGCGGGCGTTCAGCCCCAGGTCGCTGCGGGCGGCCCAGCCGGGGCCGCTGAGAAAGGTCTCGATGCAGTCGTCCAGGCCGCAGTAGCAGCGCCTGGTCGGGCCGTCGGCGGTACTGCGCCAGGGCAGCGCATTGTGCCCCCACTCGCCGGCGATGGCGTTGGGGCCGCTCAGCAGTCGGCCGTGGATGGCGATGCCGCCGCCGACGCCAGTACCCAGAATCACCCCGAAGACGTTGTCGGCACCGGCGCCAGCGCCATCACTGGCCTCGGACAGGGTGAAACAGTCGGCGTCGTTGGCCAGGCGCACCGGCCTCTCCAGCAGGCGCTCCAGGTCGCCTTGCAGGTCCTCGCCGATCAGGCAGGTGGAGTTGGCATTCTTGATTAGCCCGTGGTCCGGCGAGCGGGTGCCGGGAATACCGACCCCGACGCTGCCGCAGCTACCCAGTTGCGCTTCGGCTTCGCGCACTAGACTGACGATGGTCTGCAGGGTGGCCGGGTAGTCGCCCTGCGGAGTGGGGAGGCGACGGCGTAGCCGCTCGTCGGAACCCTGCAGGGCGATGATTTCCGTCTTGGTACCACCCAGATCAATGCCGAAGCGAAGAGACATGCGCATTCTTAACCTTAAGTTACACAGACCGGCGCCGATATCCGGTATACAAGTGGTGGGGGAGCTGCGCCTGGCAAATGGCCAGCCCCGCTAGAATTCAGAAAGCCTCGACACCTTGCCGTTCAAGCGACCAGCCTTCTCCCGGCTGGCATACAACAATAATGGCAACAGGAGACGTCTAGTGAATAGCGTGTTGTACCCTGCCATCGCGCTGATGAACCGCCTGAGCTTCGGCATGAAGTTCAGCCTGATCAGCGTGCTGTTCTTCCTGCCCATGCTGGTCACCAACTACTACTTGGTGCGCGAATCCTACGACGCCTTCGTCGATACCCGAACCGAGCTGCAGAGCCTGGAATTGCTCAAGCAGAGCCAGAAGATGCGGCAGGAGCTGGAGCGCCTGAACGATCTCTACGAGATCAATGCGGTGCTCGGCCAGTCCGGCGAGGCGGACAAGCTTGCGGCACTGATTGCACCTCTGGAGAAAAGCATCTCCGAGACCCTCGACGCCTTGACCTCGCCCAGCGATGACGCGCAGAAGATCGAGGAGTTCAACGCCCAGCGTGATGCCATCAAGACGGCCCTGGACGCGGTTGCCGCCGAGTCGTCGCTGCGCAGCAAGGCCGGTCTGGTGGTCAAGGCGCTGGACAATGCCGAGGTCTTCATCAAGTTCGTTGCCAGCCAGTCCGGCCTCAGTCAGGACAGCGACCTGACCGTGCGGCAGATGGCCGAGCTGCTGACCACTGCCACGCCGCCGGTGACCGAGGCGCTGAGCAAGGGGCGTGCGCTGGGTTCCTACTCGCTCGGCCAGGGCATTCTCGGCTCTTCCGACAGCACCAAGCTCGACGAGATGCTGGCCCAGCTGGAGCAACTGCACGCCGAGTACGGTTTCAAGCTGCAGAGTGCGCTGGATGGCAACGCGCGTGCACGCAATGAGCTGAGCACGGCAGCCGAGGCCAGCCGTGCCTCGCTGATGGAAATCAGCGGTGTGCTGGAAGAGCAGCTGCTCATGGCCGACACCCTGGACGCGCCTTGGCAGGGCTTCTTCGACCAGCTCAGCGCCGCCATCGACAAGACCTACACCTTCAACGACCAGATGCTCGGCTTCCTCGATCACGAGCTGAGCCAGCGTCTGGAAGGCAAGCGTACGCAGATGGTACTGCTGGTGGTGGCGCTGGTGTCGGTGTTCCTGGCCATCGGCTATCTCTACGGCGCTTTCTACGTCTCCACCCGCGCCACCCTCAAGGGCTTCGGCAGCACCCTCAATCAGGTGGCCGCCGGCGACATGACGGTGCGCGTCAATGTGCGTAGCCAGGACGAGCTGGGCGAGCTGGGCGAAGTCTTCAACGGCACCGTGGCGAAGATTCGCGACCTGATCGACCTGGTCGGCCAGACCGTGGTCGAGGTAGAGCGCCAGGCCGATCGCGTCGAGCTGGTCTCCGGCGAGAGCAGCCAGGCCGTGACCGCTCAGCGCGGTCAGATCGAGCAGGTCGCCACGGCGATGAACGAGATGTCCGCCACTGCCCAGGAAGTCGCGCGCAGCGCTGCCGCGGCGGTGAGCAGTGCGCAGAGCGTCAACGACGAGACGGTCAGCGGGCGCGCCATGGTCGAGTCGCAGGTCGGCAGCATCCAGCGTCTGGCCAGCGAGATCGACCAGTCGGTCGGCGTGATCAATCAGCTCGCTGCCGACAGCGCCTCCATCAGCCAGGTGCTGGACGTGATCAAGGGCATCGCCGGGCAGACCAACCTGCTGGCGCTCAACGCTGCCATCGAGGCCGCGCGTGCCGGCGAGCAGGGCCGTGGCTTCGCCGTGGTGGCCGATGAGGTGCGCAACCTGGCCAAGCGTACCCACCAGTCCACCGAGGAGATCGAGCAGATGATCGGTCGCCTGCAGAATGGTGTGGGCGCCACTGTGACCGCCATGAACGGCAGCCACCAGATGGTGGAGAGCACCGTCAACCAGTCGGCCCAGGTGCAGCAGGCGCTGGAGAACATCCTCGGCGCGGTCGGCATGATCGTCGACCAGAACCAGCAGATCGCCGCCGCTGCCGAGCAGCAGACCGCCGTGGCCCACGATATCGACATGAATATCGTCGAGATCAACCAGGCCGGCGAGCGCACCGCCGAAGGCGCAGTGCAGACCGAACAGGCCAGCCGCCAGCTGTCCGATCAGGTCGCGCGGCTCAAGGAGCTGATCAGCGCCTTCCGCGTCTGATAAGTCCTGTGCAATGTGCAAGGCCCGCCATTTGGCGGGCCTTGTCGTTTGTGGGGGGAGGGCAGGTGAATCCGTGTTGCCGGCTCGCGGGTTGCACCCGCCCTACGAGGTTGCTTTCCAGCCGAACAGCTCGGCGGCATTGCGGCTGCTGGTGGACGCCAGTTCTTCAGGCGTCACCCCGCGCAGTTCGGCCAGGGCTGCGCAGATGGCCGGCAGATGCTCAGGGCTGTTGCGCAGGCCGGGGTACATGGCCGGTGCCATGTCCGGCGCGTCCGTCTCCAGCACGATGGCCTCGGCCGGCAACTGCGCCACCACCTTGCGCAGGCGCAATGCCTGCGGCCAGGTCGGCGCGCCGCCCAGACCCAGTTTGAAGCCGAGGCGCAGGTACTCGCGGGCCTCCTCGTAACTGCCGGCGAAGGCGTGGATGATGCCGCCGCGCTTGAGCCGCTGGCGCTTGAGCGTGGCAATGGTGGCGGCATGGGCGCGGCGCACGTGCAGCAGGGCGGGCAGCTCGAACTCTGCCGCCAGCCTGAGCTGGGCCTCGAACAGCTCCTGCTGGCGCTGGCGGTCGAGCGTCTCGATGAAGTAGTCCAGGCCGAACTCGCCGACCGCGCACAGCCGCGGGTGGCCGGCCAGGCGCTGCAGCCAGGCGCGCAGTTCGTCCAGGTGCTCGGGGCGGTGCTGGTCGAGGTAGACCGGATGCAGGCCGAAGGCGGCGTGCAGGCCGTCGTGCGCCTGCACCAGGTCCCACAGGCGCTGCCAGTTGCCCTGGTACACGCCGAGCACCACCAGTTTCTCCACACCCAGCTCGTGGCTGCGCTGCAGCATCTCGGCGCGATCGGCGTCGAATTCGGGGAAGTCGAGGTGGGTGTGGGTGTCGATCAGGCGCATGGGCGCAGCATCGGCGATTTGCCGGCCCTGCGCCAGCCCCGGAGCGGCGCCTTCCCAGCGGCCGCAGCGTTCGGTTGTAACAAGGCGCCGATCTGACAGTGCATGGGCTTGGTAGGCATCGACAAGGCCTGACGGGGCTGCCCGTCGGCGCCGGCAGCCAAGGTTGCGCCTTACCATGTTGCCAAGCTGTTCGGCTAACTGGAGGTGCTGCACAGCCAGCTCGGCGTGCTGGAGCGCCGTCGCATGTCCCTGACTGCAGGCAGCTGTTCGCAGCCGCCTGACCTCTATGATCAGCAGCATCGGCGTCCAGCCGGTTCAGGCCAGCAAGCCTCAAGCCAATGCCACTAACGGACTGTGCGTGGCGGTCGAGCACGACTGGGAACCTGCTCAAAGCCTGTTGCGTGTCGGCCGCCGGGACACGACGTATCAGAATGCTCAGTCCGTGTGCGGGTCCAGTGCCTTTTTCGCTTCTATTGCTTGTCCTGGCTCTAGTTCGCGAGACCTTGAACAGGTTCTAAAGCGAACGGTTAAACTGGCAGCTTTCCGCTTCCGGTTGCTCCGCCATGTCCTTCGCCAACCTTGGCCTGATCGATTCCATCCTGCGCACTCTTGAGGCACTCGATTACCGCGAGCCCACGCCGGTGCAGAAGCAGGCCATTCCCGTCGTGCTCAAGGGCCGTGACGTACTCGCTGCGGCGCAGACCGGTACCGGCAAGACCGCCGGCTTCGCCCTGCCGCTTCTGCAGAAACTGACCATGGAAGGCTCGCAGGTGGCGGCCAACTCGGTGCGCGCGCTGGTGCTGGTGCCGACCCGCGAGCTGGCCGAGCAGGTGGCGCAGGCGGTGCAGCAGTACGCGCAGAATCTGTCATTACGCACCTACACGGTGTACGGCGGGGTCAGCATCAACCCGCAGATGATGAAGCTGCGCAAGGGCATCGACCTGCTGGTGGCCACCCCCGGTCGCCTGCTCGACCTGTACCGGCAGAATGCTGTGCGCTTCGACCAGTTGCAGGCGCTGGTGCTGGACGAGGCCGACCGCATGCTCGACCTGGGCTTCGCCAAGGAGCTGGACGAGCTGTTCAGCGCACTGCCGCGCAAGCGTCAGACCCTGCTGTTCTCCGCCACCTTCTCCGACGCCATCCGCCTGATGGCCAAGGAGCTGCTGCGCGACCCGCTGTCCATCGAGGTCAGCCCGCGCAACACCACGGCCAAGGGGGTCAAGCAGTGGCTGGTGACGGTGGACAAGAAGCGCAAGAGCGAGCTGCTGCTGCACCTGTACCGCGAGCGCGGCTGGGACCAGTTGCTGGTGTTCGCCAAGACCCGCAAGGGCGTTGACGAGCTGGAGCAGCTGCTGCTGGCCGAGGGCATCGCTGCCGACTCGATCCACGGTGACAAGCCGCAGCCGGCGCGCCTGCGCGCGCTGCAGCGGTTCAAGGCCGGCGAGGTGCGTGTGCTGGCCGCCACCGATGTGGCCGCGCGTGGCCTGGACATCAGCGAACTGCCGCGGGTGGTCAACCTTGACCTGCCGATCGTCGCCGAGGACTACGTGCACCGCATCGGCCGTACCGGTCGTGCCGGCGCCACAGGTGAGGCGGTATCGCTGGTCTGCGCCGACGAAGTCGAATTGCTGGCGGCCATCGAGACGCTGATCGGCCAGGTCATCCGCCGCCAGGACGAGCCGGGCTTCGAACCGGATCACCGGGTACCGGTCACGGCCCCCGGCGGCGCCGTGCTGAAGAAGCCGAAGAAGCCCAAGGTCAAGCTGGTGCCGGGTGCCGGCAAGGGCAAGATCCACATGGGCAACTGGTTCGAGGCCGACGACGACAAACCCAAGGCCAAGGCCGTGCGCGCGGTGCCCAAGTTCGGCGAGAAGCCGCGGCCGAAGAAGAAGTAGCGGGCCTAGGGCGCCTGGCGCAATTGCGCCTCGGCCGCCTCGGTGACGTCGTAGATCATCAGGCAGACGTGCTCGACCTCACGCCCTGCGGCGGCCAGCGGCATGATGGTGAGGTTCTGGTACATGAAGTCGGCCTGCCCGGTGATCGGCCGGTAGGTCTCGAAGCGCAGCAGGTAGGGGCGCTGCTGCCACAGGCTGAAGGCGCGGGTGCCCAGGCGCAGCACGGTGCCGACCTTGCGCTCCAGCCAGACCCGGTCGATTTCCGGGAACAGCTGGAACAGGCTGCGCCCCTGCACCTGGTCGGCGCCCAGGCCCGAGTGGTTCTCCATGAAGCTGTTCCACACTTCCACGCGGAAGTTGCGGTCCATCACCAATACGCCGACATCCAGGCACTGGACGATATCCAGCAGCCAGTGCAGTTCGCGCATGTCGATCTGGGCTTCGCCGGCCATGGTCTACTCCATCAGGTACTGGATCTTGGCAGTCAGCCGCGGAATCGAGTTCTCGGTGAACAGCAGCAGCAGGTCGAAGTTCACCGCGTGGTCCTCCAGTCCGTAGCTGATTTCCACCGCCAGGGTCTTGCGCCAGCGCGCACCGTTGAACTGGATCAGCTCGTCGATGCTGCGCGCATGCTGGCCGAGCAGTTGCGGATGGCCCTGGGAGAAGCGGATGTCGAGCTGCTCGGCGATGCCGGACAGGCAGGCGCCGATCAGCACGCTGGCCAGGTCCAGCAGCATTTCCGAGGTGGCGACATCACCGCCTGGGCGCAGGCCCAGCAGGTGGGCGATGTCGGCGGTCTGCGAGTCGTGAAACAGCAGCAGCGCCTCGCCGGCAATGGCCTCGCCAACGAAGCCCTGGCACACCGCGCTGAGCTGTTCGCCGCGGTTGGCGTCGGTCAGGGCCATGTGCAGCTCGCTGGCCTCGAACAGGTTCACGGCGGGAATCGGCAGCTGCACGAACACGCCCAGCTCTTCGGCCAGCAGGGCGGCGGCACGGCCCATGGCCACGTTGGTGACTTCGCGCAGGGCGTCGCGGAAGCCGACCTTGGTCTCCACCGGCGCGGCGCCGGCGGCCGCTGCGGTGTCAGTGCCGGCCACCGACAGCTGCAGCAGGCCGAGGGCGTCGAGGGTTTCACGCAGCGCCTCGGCCGGGGCCGGTTTGCGGATGAAGGCCAGCGCCCCCAGCTCGGTGACGCGGCGCCGAGCTTCCTCCTGGACGTCCCCGGAGACCACCAGAATGCGACAGGCGTGGCCCTCTTCGCGCACCTGGGCCAGTACCTGGTAGCCGTCCATCACCGGCATGGTCAGGTCGAGCAGCACGACCTCGCCCAGTCCCTGGCGAATGGCGGCCATGGCTTCCTCGCCCTGGCTGGCCTGGGTGATGCTCACCGGCCATTCGGGGGGCAGGGCGCGAATCAGCTGCTTGCGCGCCATGGCGGAGTCGTCGCAGACCAGCAGTGGAATCACCGAAATCACCACGCGAGATTTAGGGTCGATAGCGCAAGCATAGACTCAGCGCTGCTCGTTGGACTCATAGCTATAGGTATTACGACCGGCGTTCTTCGCCACGTACATGGCGCGGTCGGCCTGCTGCACCAGCGATTCGATGTCGTCGCCGTCGCGCGGGAACAGGCTGACACCCATGCTGGCCTGTACCTTGACCTCGTGGCCGTCGAGCAGCATGGGCAGCTGGAAGCGTTCGTGCAGCTTGTGCAGCACCGCCACCACCCGGCCGGGATCGTCCAGCTGCTCGATGAGGATGACGAATTCGTCGCCGCCCAGGCGCGCCACCGTGTCGCTTTCGCGGGTGGCCGAGCGCAGCAGATTGGCCACGGCCTGCAGCACGCGGTCGCCGATGCTGTGGCCGAGGCTGTCATTGAGCTGCTTGAAGTGATCGAGGTCGACGAACAGCACGGCCAGCGGCTTGGCGCTGCGCCGCGCGGCAGCCAGGGCGTGTTCCAGGCGCTCGAAGAACACCCGGCGGTTGGGCAGGCCGGTCAGCGGGTCGTGCCGGGCCAGATGCTCCAGGGCGTTACGGCTGCGGCTCAGCTCCTCCAGGTGTTCGACGATTTCTTCCTGCATCTGCACGAAGCTGCGTGCCAGCTGGCCCAGTTCGTCCTGGCGCTGCACCGGCAGGGGGGCATTCTTGCGCTCGCGGGCGAACTGCTGCACGGCCAGGTTGATGCGCTTCAGCGAGCTGGTCATGGCACGTGAGGCGATGGTTGCGATCAATACGGCCAGCAGGCTGGCGAAAATCACCACCTGGATGATGCGCTCGCCGAGCCGGCTGCTCTCCTTGAGGACATATTCCTCCGGCTGGGCCAGGCCGAGTACCACGAAGCTCTCGCGGTTGCCGGCGTTGGTCGCGAGACGCACGAAAGCGGCCACCAGGCTGGTGTCCTTGCCATCGCTGCGGCCGATCAGGCTCTCGGTGTGTGTATCGAGCAGCTGCTGCACGTCCGGGAACTCGTCCTGCAGGAAGCGCCGGCGGCCCTGATCGAAGCCGAAGGTGCGGCGCTGGTCGGGGTGGATCAGCAGGTCGCCCCAGCGGTTGCTCAGGTAGACCTGGTAGTGCGCTGGCAGGTCGCTGCGCAGCTGGTCGAACAGCTGGTTGAGGTCGATGTTGATGACGATCAGCGCGCTCGGCTGGCCGTCGGCTCCCGCTACCGGGGTGGACACATGCAGGGTCGGCCTGCCCACCCCGGAATGGGTGCCCAGCTCATGGTTGATCACGATGGGCGACAGGCGCACCTGGCCAGGAGGCAGGCGCAGGGTGTCGAACACGTAGTCGAAGTGCGCCTTTTCCTGCAGGCCCGGGTAGAGGATGCGCACTGGCTGCTCGCCGTCGAGATCGACACGGACCTGCTCCAGGCCGTGGCCGGCGGCGCTGATCAGGCGAATCTGCATGTACTCGGGGTGCACGCGCATCAGGGTCTCGAACAGCTCGGCCAGGTCGTTCTCCGCCTGCTCGCGGACGGGGGCGCTGGGCGCCTGGGGCAGTGACTTGCCCTGGGCGATGCCGGCCAGCACCAGGGCGTCGCGCGAGACGCCGTCGATGTTGCCGCGCAGGTTGCGCCCTAGCACCTGGGTGGCGGTCAGCAGGTCGCGCTCGGCGGCCTTGAGCAGGGTGGCGCGGCTGCTGCTGTAGCTGTAATAGCCGGTCAGGCCGCAGGCCAGTACGCCGAAAACAGCCAGCAGGCAGCCCAGCTTGAAGGCGATGCCGAACTTCATTGCGCCTCCACCAGCGGTGTCCGCTCGCCGGAAAGGATGCGCTCCCACAGGCGCGCGCGGCGCTCGGCATCCTCCACCGGGCGCAGCCAGATCATGCGTCCGGGCAGGTCCAGGCTTTCGGGCTCCTGCAGGGTATTGGACAGGCCCTGACGTTCGAGCAGGGCGCGGCTCATCGGCTCTTCCAGGCTGAAATCGATCCACGCTTCGGCCAGCGCCAGGTCGCGCGCGCCACGGCTGATCGCCCAGCAGTCGAGCCAGGCCAGCGCGCCCTCGCGGGGAATCACGTAACCGACGTCGGCTCCGGCGTCACGCAGCTGCTTGAGCTGTTGGCGGCCGTAGTTGGCCCAGAGCAGGGCGATGCGATGTTCCTCGAACAGGCTGGCCGCTTCCTCGGGCAGCGAATAGAAGGTCAGCACGTTGCGGCGCAGGGCGATCAGCTGCTCGCCCAGCTGCGGGAAATCGTCGGCGGCGATGCGGAACGGGTCGCGGCCGCGCGCCTGGCTGGCCAGGGAGAAGTTATGGCTGCTGCCGTTGAAGGCTAGCACCCGGCCCTGCAGTTTGGGGTCCCACAGGCTGGTGATGGACTGTGGCGGCTCGCGGAACTGGCTGCGGTCATAGATCAGGCCCATTTCCGAATAGGTGTAGGGAATGGCGTAGACCTTGCCGTCATGGGTGATGCCGGGAATTTTCGGGTAGTCGCGGAAGCGCCAGAGCTGGCGGGCGGTGTTCTTGATGCGTGCCGGCTGCAGCGGCTGCAGCAGCTTCTGCTGGACATAGTGCTCGATCTCCGCGGTGTTGGCGGCGATCAGGTCGTAGTCTTCGCCGTTGTTGCGGGCCAGCTTGCTGCGCAGTACGTCGTCATTGCCGACCAGGGTGACTTCCACCCGGACTCCATGGCGTTGTTCGAACTGCCGGACCAGATCGGCATCGGCATAACCGGGCCAGGTCAATAGCCGCAGCGTAGCTTCGCCGGCGGCAAGGCCCGGGGCCAGGGGTAGCAGTACGGCAAGCAACACCAGGAACGGGCGCATCATCGAGTTGACCGGAAGCAGGGGGCGCACCAGCAGTGTATACGATGGCAAATTGCCCTGCCGCCAGCGTTTTTGCGGGTCCGTGCTAGCGTTTTTCCAGTCATCCACCGCATGCGGGAGAACATCATGGAAGAAGGGCAAGCTCTGGTCTCGGCGGGTACCGCCAAGGTCAATCAGTTGTTGGAACTGGCGGCGCAGTACGGCGCCGCCTTCGCCGTGAAGATTCTCGCGGCCATCGCCTTCTGGGTGGTCGGCCGCTGGCTGATCGGCTTCGCCGTCGGCCTGTTGCAAAAGGGCCTGGGCCAGCAGAAGGTCGACCCGACCGTGCTGCGTTATCTGGGCAACTTCGTCACCGTCACCCTGAATATCCTGCTGGTGATCGGCATTCTCGGCTACTTCGGGGTACAGACCACCACCTTCGCGGCGCTGATCGCCGCGGTGGGCCTGGCGATCGGCATGGCCTGGTCGGGGTTGCTGGCCAACCTCGCGGCCGGCGGTTTCATTATCGTCCTGCGGCCGTTCAAGGTGGGTGATTTCGTCACCGTCGGCGGCGTGACCGGCACGGTTACCGAGATCGGTCTGTTCGTTACCGCGATCAATACGCCGGACAATGTGCTGACCCTGGTGGGCAACAACAAGATCTTCGGCGACACCATCCAGAACTACTCGCACAACGCGTTTCGTCGCGTCGATCTGAAGGCACAACTGGCGGGATCGGCCGACTGGAAGGGGGCTGCGGCGCTGCTCCGGCAGCGCATCGCCACCATCGAGCATGTGCTGGCGACACCTGCAGTGGAGGTCGAGATTCTCGAGTTCAACCTGGTCGGGCCGGTGCTGGCGGTACGGCCCTACTGCCATACCGACCATTACTGGCAGGTCTACTTCGACACCAACAAGGTGATCAAGGACGCCCTCGGCGAGGCCGGTTTCCCGGCACCGATGCCGGCGCAGACGGTCATCGTGCAGCAGGCCGCTGGCTGAGGGCTGGCGTCAGGCGTTCTGCTGCTGCGGAGCGTCCAGCGCCTTGAGTTCGTCACGCACCTGCGCCAGGCAGGCCTGGTGCAGGTTGCGGTAGTGCTTGGGCGCGCGCCGCGCGTACTGCTCGATCTGCTCCAGCTGGGCGCGCGCGTCACGCTCGCGACCGGCCTGGCGCAGCAGCTGGGCGTAGTGGTAGCGCGCCTCGGGGCCGGCGAAGTGGCCGAGCAGGGCGTGGTATTCCTCCTCGGCCTTGGCCAGCTCGCCGAGTCGGGTGAGGGCGCGGGCATACAGCAGATGCCCTTCGCTGGAACGGTACTGTGGGTTGTGCTGGATCAGCTGGTCCAGGGTGTCACGGCAGCCGGCGGCATCGTCCAGGGCGAACTGGGCGCGTGCCAGGCCGAGCATGATGTCCGGTGCGTGGCTGTGCACGCCGCGCAGGGCAGCACGGTAGTGGTCGGCGGCCTCAGCGGGCTGATCCAGGCGCAGCAGCTCGTCGGCCAGCTGCACGCGGGTTTCGCGGGTGTCACTCAGTTCCAGGGCGTCGCGCAGGGCGCGCAGGTGGCGCTGCGGGTCGAGGCGGTCGTGCAGACGGTTGACGGCGCGGCGGCCGCTGCGGCTGCCGAGCAGGTCCGGCAGCATGATGCCGAGGAAGTAGATCAGGCAGCCGAGGCCGGGCAGGGCGATGATCAGGTACAGCCAGTTGCGTTCCTGGCCGCTGCGGACCACGTGCAGGCCACAGATGATCTGGCAGGCGATGAGCAGCAGGGCGAGCAGGGGCATGGGCACAACATCCTTGTTTGGCGGGAGCCCTGTTTAGCATGGCGTCGCCCCGCTGTCATCGCCGCCGCCGGCGTTATGTGCGGTCGACCCACTTGGGCGCGGCGGTCGGTTGCCAGGCATCCATGCGTGCCAGCAGCTCGGCGGGTGAGGCGCTGACCTGAAGGATGGCGCGGTGCTGCTCGCGGACGAAGCGCTCGGCCACCAGGTGGTCGAGGAAGTCGGTGAGGCGGGCGTAGAAGCCGTCCACCTCGAGCAGGCCGAGCGGCTTGGCGTGGTAGCCGAGCTGGCCCCAGGTCCAGACCTCGAACAGCTCCTCCAGGGTACCCAGGCCACCGGGCAGGGCGATGAAGGCGTCGGCCAGCTCGGCCATGCGCGCCTTGCGCGCGTGCATGCCGTCCACCACTTCCAGGCGGGTCAGGCCCTTGTGGCCGATCTCGGCGCGCTCCAGGCTCTGCGGGATGATGCCGATGACCTCGCCGCCAGCGGCCAGGGCGGCATCCGCGACCACGCCCATCAGGCCGACGGCGCCGCCGCCATAGACCAGGGTCAGGCCGCGCTCGGCGATGTGGCTGCCGAGCTGGGCTGCAGCTTCATGGTAGATGGGCCGGGCGCCGGGGCTGGCGCCGCAGAATACGCAGACTGACTTCAGGCTCATGCACTGTGCTCCCGTGAACGAAAGGGCGCACAGGGTAACCCTGTCCGATCGGTCAGGCGAGTTCCTGCGGGCAGCGGCCGCTGGCGCCGGCGGCGTAGGTGGCGAGAAGACTGTGCAGCAGGTCGTGCAGGTTCATGGCGATCACTCCCGGGCAATGGGTTAAGCCTAGGTGGTACCGCCGGCGAATGCCGGTTGATTGTCTCGATCAGGCCGATAGCCAGGCGGGGACACTCAGGGCAGCGAGGTCAGGTTCTTCCCCGGGCGCTCGCCGAAGAACCTGTCCAGCCAGGCCTGGTAGTGCTTCACCGTGGCGGCTGGCACATAGGCGTGCTGGGCGGCGACGAAGTGCGCAATCACTTCCGGTTGCCGGGCGATCTGGTCGATGCGCCGGACCAGCTCGGCGCCGGCGGCGTTCTTGCTGCAGTAGATGCCGCTGACGAAGGGCGTGTTGGCCTCCTGCAGTGGCAGCAGCGTGACCGCGAGCGAGGTCTGGCGCTGCTGCTGGGCAAACTGGATGACTTCCGCGTACTCCAGCAGGTAGTCGACACGGCCGCGTTCGAGCATGTCGAACAGGTTGTTGCCGGCGCTGCTGGTCTGCACGCGTATCAGCTGTGGCTGGGCGCCGGGGGCCTGCAGCAGCGGGTCGAGCACGGGCCCGTAGCTGCGGTCCTGGATCAGTCCGCCGCGCAGGCTGGGATTGCGCAGCAGCTGTTGCAGGGACACTTCCGTCTGGTCGCCGGCAATGCGCTGACGGTCTTCGCTGCGAATCAGCAACTGATGCGGCATGGCGACGAATAGGCTGACGTAATGGCCGAGCTGATCCCGCTCGGCGGTGCGGAAGGTCGGCAGGAAGCAGCTCAGGGGCTCGCGCTTGACCTGCTCGAAGCCGCGCGTGAGGTTGACCAGGCTGTAGCGGTGTTGGTACTCCGGCAGGCGCAGGGTGATCTGCTGCAGCAGGTCGATGATCACGCCGCTGCGCGGTTCCCCATCCTCGATGTTGACCAGTCCCGGCCAGGGGCTCATGCCCCAGGTGACTTCGAGTGGAGTGGGGCTCTGCGCCCTGGCCAGGCCGGTGACGCAGAGCAGTAGGCCAAGCAGCAGGCGCGCGAGCATGGAGTAAACCGCGTTGAGGGAAATCCAGTGGCAGTTTAGCAACAGCCGGCCGATATCAGCTCCCCAGCAGCCACAAACCGGCACCTGCCGATGCCGCGCCGGCCACACGCACCAGCGGCGCAGCGGCTTGTGGCAGCCAGCGCACCAGCGCGTAGCCGGCGCCATGCAGGGCGGCGGTGGCGGCGACGAAGCCGGCGGCGTAGCCCCACGGGCTGGCCAGTGCCGGCAGCTCCAGGCCATGGGCCACGCCATGGGTCAGGGCGAACAGCGCGGTCAGGCCCAGTGCCATGGCTACCGGCAGGCGCGCGGCAACCGCCACCAGCAGGCCGAAGGCCAGTACCGAGCCGGCGATGCCAGTCTCCATCAGCGGGATCTCCAGCCCGGCGAAGCCGAGCAGACCGCCGAGCAGCATGGTGGCGACAAAGGTGCCCGGCAGCGCCCAGCGTGCCGCGCCGCTCTGCTGCGCGGCCCACAGGCCGACGGCGAGCATCGCCAGCAGGTGGTCGAGACCGGTGATGGGGTGGGCGACGCCCGCCAGCAGGCCGGAGTGGTCGTGGCCACCATGGGCGAAGGCCAGCGCGGGGCTGAGGAACAGGGCGATGGCGAACAGGGTTTTGCGCAGTTGCATGGTGGATCTCCTTAGGCGGCGCCGAGCATGCCGTGGCGTTCGATGAAGTCGATGATCTGGTCCAGACCCTGGCCGACTTTCTGGTTGCTGAACACGAAGGGCTTGTCGCCGCGCATCTTGCGCGCGTCGCGGTCCATCACTTCCAGCGAGGCGCCGACCATCGGTGCCAGGTCGATCTTGTTGATCACCAGCAGGTCGGACTTGCAGATGCCGGGGCCACCCTTGCGCGGCAGCTTGTCGCCGGCGGACACGTCGATCACGTACAGGGTCAGGTCCGACAGCTCGGGGCTGAAGGTGGCGGAGAGGTTGTCGCCGCCGGACTCGACGATGATCAGGTCGAGCCCCGGGAAGCGCCGATTGAGCTGGTCGACCGCCTCCAGGTTGATCGAGGCATCCTCGCGGATCGCCGTGTGCGGACAGCCGCCGGTTTCCACGCCGATGATCCGCTCGGGCGCCAGGGCTTCGTTGCGCACCAGGAACTGGGCGTCTTCCTGGGTGTAGATGTCGTTGGTGACCACGGCGATGTTGTAGCGCTCGCGCAGGGCCTGGCACAGCGCCAGGGTCAGGGCTGTCTTGCCGGATCCGACCGGGCCGCCGATGCCGACGCGCAGGGGTTGGCTGTTCATGGCTGAGTTCCTTGTTTCATGAGCGGAAGAGACGGCTGTACTGGCGCTCGTGCGCCATGCTGGCCAGGGCCAGGCCGAAGGCGGCGCTGCCCCAGTGTTCGGGTTCCAGGGTGATGGCCTGATGGCGGGCCTGCTCCAGCAGCGGCAGCAGTTCCGAGGTCAGGCGCTGAGCGGCCTGCTGGCCCAGCGGCAGGGTCTTCATCAGCACCGCCAGCTGGTTTTCCAGCCAGCCCCACAGCCAGGCGGCCAGGGCATCCTCGGCGCTGATGTCCCAGGTGCGCGCGGCCAGCGCCCAGGCGGGGGCCAAGCCGAGCTCCGGCTGCGTGTGCAGAAAGGTTCGGGCCGCCTCGTCGAGCTCCGGCAGGCCCTCGAGCAACTGCTTCAGCGAGTAGCCCATCTGCCGGCTCTCCAGGGCCAGTTCGCGGCTCTCGCGGCTGGCGCGGTGACGCTCGGCGAGGTCGGCCAGGCGGTCCCAATCGGCCACCGCTGCGGCGCGGCAGTGGGCCAGCAGCAGTGGCGCCTCGAAGCGCGCCAGGTTGAGCAGGAGTTGATCGGCGATCCAGCGCCGGGCGCTGTCCGGGTCGTGCACCAGGGCGCTGTCGACCGCCATTTCCAGCCCCTGGGAGTAGCTGTAGCCACCGATTGGTAGCTGCGGGCTGGCCAGGCGCAGGAGTTGCCAGGCGGGATTCACAGGCGCACGCCGAACTGGTGCAGGCGCGGGCCGTAGTTGAACTCGGCGTCACCATGATGGGAGTGGTGATGGCCGCCGCCGTAGGCGCCGTGTTCGGGCTGGAAGGGTGCTTCGACCTGGCAGGTGCTGGCGCCGAGCTGGTCGAGCATGGCTTGCAGCACGTGGTCTTCGGGCAGGCGCAGCCAGCCGTCGCCGAGCTGCAGGGTGACGTGGCGGTTGCCCAGGTGGTAGGCCGCGCGCAGCAGTTCGAAGCTGCTGGCGCAGGTGACGTGCAGGAGTTTCTCCGGGCGCGCGCAGACCCGCACGATGCGCCCGTCCTCGGCGCGCAGGCAGTCGCCGTCATGCAGCGGCGGCTGGCCGCGTTCGAGGAACAGACCGACGTCCTCGCCGGCCGCGCTGAAGCAGCGCAGGCGGCTTTTGCTGCGGGCATCGAAGGTCAGGTGCAGTTCTTCATCCCAGTAGGGCTGGGGGGGGAGGCGGTGATGGATCACCAACATAAGAGGCTTCCGGCCAGGCAATGGTCCGGTGACCAGAGCAAGGCCCTTGCCAAGCCGCTGATGCCCGCCGCTGGCGGGGGTGTGCCAGAAGTTGGGGCTTACGGATGCCTTATGTTGGTGCGCCGTCTATCGAGAAGAGCTGTTCTGGTGCGTTCAGTCGCGGCCCTGGCCGAGACCGCGCCAGTGCTTGGCACCAATGAAGATGAAGCGCAGCTGCTGGGTCATCTTCGCTTCGGGCGTGAGGTGCGCGGGCAGGCCTTCGGCGGGCGGGTCGATCAGCTCCGGCAGGGTGGCGAACACGGTCTTCACCACTAGGTCGGAGACCACGTCGAGTGCCGCGTCGTCCAGGTGCGGGGTGCGGTTCATCAGCTTGAGGTCGGCGGCCAGGTCGTCGGTGATCTGCTGGCGCAGACGGCCAATGGCCTGGCGCACCGGTTGCGAGCCACCGTACTGCTCGCGGGCGAGGAAGAGGAACTGGCTGCGGTTGTCGCTCACCGCGTCGAGGAAGATGCGCGTGCTGGCCTCGATGATGCTGCCCATCTCGAACTGGCTGCGGCGCACTTCGCGCAGGGTGCTGCGGAAGGTGGCGTCGACCTCGGCGACCAGGGCCAGGCCCAGCTCGTCCATATCCTGGAAGTGCCGGTAGAAGCCGGTTGGCACGATGCCGGCGGTGCGGCTGACTTCGCGCAGGCTCAGGCTGCCGAAGCCGCGACCGCTGTCCATCAGGTTGCGCGCGGCATCCATCAAGGCCTGGCGGGTCTGCTGTTTCTGTTCGGCGCGTGGTGACATGGCATTCGGCAGGTGGCGAGGTAGCGGCGCACTCTAACAAAAGCGTTTTGCCGGCGTCGAATGACAATCAGTGAACACTTGTTGACTGAAATGGAGGGCTTCTGGCATTTTGTGAACACTTGTTCACTGGAATATGCCGCATGTCGCTCTTGCCTCTTTCCGTCATCCGCTGGCTGGCACCGCTGCTGGGGCCTTTGCGCGTACTGGTTGCGCGAGGCTGGCTGCGCGAGTCGGAAGTCGACGCCGTGCTGGCCTGGCTGCACCCGGCCTGGCGCCTGAATCGGGTCTTCGCCCGGGTGGCGGGGCGCTGCTGGGTCAGTGACGACCTGCTGGCGCTGCGCCTGCGCTGCAATGGCAATGCGCGTGGCTGGCGCCCAGGCCAGCATGTGCAGCTGTACCTGCCGATCGACGGGGTGCGCCACAGTCGCAGCTACAGCCTGACCCGGGTCGAACGTGGCGGCGGCATCGAGCTGGGCATTCGTCGTCAGCCGGGTGGCCGCTTCTCCAATCATCTGCTCGACCACCTGGCGGTGGGCGATCTGGTCGAACTGGGCGTGGCCCAGGGCGAGCTGTGCTGGCCGCAAGCGGCACCTGGCGTCGGGCTGCTCGCCGCCGGCAGCGGTATCACGGCACTGCTCGGGCTGCTGCGCGAGGCGCTGCAAGCCGGCTATGCGGCGCCGGTGACGCTGCTGCACTACGTGCGTGCCAGCGGCCAGCAGGCATATGCCGCCGAGCTGCAGACGCTGATGCAGCGCCACCCGAATCTGCAGGTGCACTGGCAGCTCACCGGTCCCGAGGCGGAGCCGCAGGGCGGGCGCTTCCGGGCTGCGCACCTGCAGGGCATGGAGGGCTTTGCCCTGCTCGCCTGCGGGCCGGCAGGGTTCGTCGAGGCGGTGCGGGCGAGCGCTGTCGGCGCGCTGCAGGCGGAGGCTTTCAGTCCCCTGCGGTACGCGCCGGAGGCCGGCCAGGCGCTGCGCCTGAACTTCTCCCGCAGCCGCCTGGAAAGCCAGGGCGACGGCTCGCGCAGCCTGCTGGAGCAGGCCGAGGCGGCCGGCTTGCGGCCGGCCCATGGCTGCCGCCAAGGCATCTGTGCCGGCTGTACCTGCACCCTGCTGGGTGGCGCGGTGCGCGACCTGCGCAGCGGCCAGGCCTTCGCCGAACCCGGCCAGCCGATCCGTATCTGCGTCAGCGCGCCGCTGGGCGATGTGCAACTCGATCTCTAGGACAACGACGATGCGACTTGACCGTGAACTGACCCCCGTGGAACTCGACGCCTTTGCCGCCGAGCTGGATGAACTGCGCCGCCAGACCCTCGCCTCGCTGGGCGAGAGCGATGCCCGCTACATCCGCCGGATGCGCGGCGCGGTGCGCCTGTGCTGCTGGAGCGGCCGCGCGCTGCTGATGTTCGGCTGGTTCCCGCCGACCTGGTTGCTTGGCAGCCTGTTGCTGGGCCTGGGCAAGATCCTCGAGAACATGGAGCTGGGCCACAACGTGATGCACGGCCAGTACGACTGGATGAACGATCCGGAGCTGGCCGGGCGTCGCTACGAGTGGGACATCGTCGGCCCGGCCGACTTCTGGCGGCACACGCACAACCATACCCATCACACCTGGACCAATGTGATCGGCATGGATGACGACGTCGGCTACGGCGTGGTGCGCCTGTTCCCCGAGCAGCGCTGGAAGCCCTTCTACCGCTGGCAGCCGTTGTGGGTCACGCTGCAGGCGCTGCTGTTCCAGTACGCCGTGGCGATCCAGCACCTACGCCTGGACAAGTGGTACAAGGGCCGCATCAGCGGCGCCGAGGTACGCCCGCTGCTGCGCCAGTTCGGCCTCAAGGTCGCGCGCCAGTGGTTCAAGGACTACGCCCTGTTCCCCCTGCTGGCGCTGCTGCTCGGTGCCAACGCCCTGGCGGTGCTGGCGGGCAACGTGCTGGCCAATCTGCTGCGCAACCTGTGGACCTTCCTGGTGATCTTCTGCGGCCACTTCACCGAGCGCGCGGCGGTGTTCAGCCAGGAGTCGGTGCAAGGGGAGAGCCGTGGGCACTGGTACCTGCGCCAGCTGCGCGGCTCCAGCAACCTGGAGGGGGGTCGCCTGTTCCATATCCTCACCGGCAACCTCAGCCACCAGATCGAGCACCACCTGTTCCCCGACCTGCCGGCGCGCCGCTATGCCGAGCTGGCGCCGCGTGTACGCGAGATTGCCGCGCGCTATGGCCAGTTCTACAACAGCGGGCGCCTGTCGCGGCAGTTCGCCAGCGTATTGCGGCGCATCTGGATCTACCGCCTGCCGCCGCTGACGCCGGCACAATAAAAAAGCCCGGCAGGCGCCGGGCTTTGTGGGGCTGCGCGAGGCCTGATCAGGCGGTGCGACGCGCGACCCGCTCGGCACCGCCTTCGGCAACACGGCGGTTTTCGAGCAGGCGATCAGAACCGCCTTCGGCGACATGGCGGATCTTGATCAGGCGGTCCGCGCCGCCCTCGGTGACAGTGGACGGGCTGCGGATCTGCTGCAGCTCGGTCAGTGGCGGTTGTTCGTCACCCGGCAGGGCGAAAGCGCCAAAGCTCAGGGTGGACAGGATCAGGCTGGCGATCAGTTGCTTTTTCATCTCGGGTCTCCTCGAAGGAGCAGGAAAGTGGCTACGGAGCACATGGTACTCAGGCGCCGGCGAGACAAAAGTTGATCGTCCTGATGTTGCCCATCGATGCCGCTAATGGCGGCTGCGCAGGCTCTGCAACGGGCTATTCGGCGATGAACAGGCAGGTCAGGTAGCGGTTGCTGAAACCGTAGCGGAGCATCGATGCCAGGCGCGCGAGCAGGTAGGTGGGGTGGCGTCGGTAGTAGTTCAGCACCGCGTTGCCTACGCCTTCGGAGCGATGACGCTTGGCGTGGTCCGGACGGCGGGAGAACAGGCCGCGGAATTGCCACCACTGGATCTGCTCCAGCTCCTGGGTATCAGGGCGCAGGCGATGGTGACGGAACAGGGCGAGGAAGCTCCTGCGGCTGAAGTCGTGCAGGTGGTGCGGGTTGCCGTCGAGGGTCGGCGTGATCGGCACCGAGGCGATGACCCGGCCGCCGGCCGCGAGCAGGCGCGCGTAGTTGGCCACCAGCTGGCGCGGGTTGGGCAGGTGTTCGATGGTTTCCAGGCTGACGATGCTGTCGAAGCGCTGCGTGGCGGCGAAGGATTCGGCATCGGCGCAGACATAACGCAGGTTGGGCAGCTGGTAGTGCTGGCGGGCGTAGGCGATGGCGGCAGGGTCGATGTCGACGCCCGTCACCTGTTTGTCCGGGTGTCGCTCGGCCAGCAGGGCGCTGCCGTAACCGCAGCCGCAGGCCATGTCCAGCACCTGCTCGCCGCACAGATGACGGGCGGCGAACTCGTAACGTTCCAGGTGGATGCGCAGTGCGTTCTGGTCGCCCGGGCTGGCAGGGTCGAGGTCGGGCGGGTAGATGCGTTCGATGCTGTGCATGGCGTATCCCTCGCCGGAGCCCTCAGCCCCGTTGCTCGCGCCGTTGGCGCCATTGTGTCCATTCGAAGCCGAGCACCACCAGCAGCGACAGGGCGAACGGCAGCAGCAGGTAGAAGGCGCGGAACACGATCAGCGCGGCCAGCACATCGACCTTGGGCAGCTCCGGCATGGCGGCGAGGAAGGTCACTTCCAGCACCCCCAGGCCGCCGGGGGCATGCGACAGCAGGGCCAGGGAGAAGGAGGCGAGGAATACCCCGAGCACCACCAGGTAGCCCGGATTGCTCTCGGCCGGCAGGGCGAAGTAGATGATCGCCGCGGCGCAGGCCAGCTCCAGCGGACCGGCAACCAGCTGGCGGGCGACGATGCCCAGGCGTGGATATTCGACGCGCAGTTTGCCCCAGGTCCAGGGCTTGAACTGGCGCCAGGAGCCGAGCACGTAGAGCGCCACCAGACCCAGCAGAATCGCGCCGATGGCGACCGACAGCCAGGGCCCGACATCGACCACGCGGCGGATCAGCTCGGGCTGGCAGATCAGCACGGCGCCACCTGACAGCAGCACGCCGAGGGCGAAGGTGAAGGAGCAGAACACTATCAGCACGCCGATATCCTGCGGCGCCAGGCCCTTGCTCCTGTAGGCGCGGTAGCGCACCACCGCACCGGAGAACACCGACGCGCCGATGTTGTGGGCCAGGGCGTAGGTGGTGAAGGAGCAGAGGGTGATGAACCACCAGGAGATCTTCTTGCCCAGGTGAGCGATGGCGATGCGGTCGTACCAGGCCAGCGCGAAGTAGGCGCCCAGGGTGGCGCCGGCGGCCATCAGCCAGTTGTGCAGACGGATGGCGTGGAGACTGTCCTGCAGCTCGTCCAGGGAGATGGTGCGAATCTCCTTGTAGAGCAGGTAGCAGGAAAATACGACTGCGGCCAAACCGATGACGGTCCAGATCCAGTCGCTTCTCTTCATCATCGACGATGGCTCCCCGTCTTCTTTCAACGCAGTCCATTGGCTACTTGGGCGCACACGCGGTAAAGCGGGCAGGCGGTGTGCAAATCGGCGTGCAGTATCCCGAAGGCGAGCGCTGGGCTCAAGCTGCGCGTTTGCGGCGGGTGTTACAGAGTGCTTCGCCCCGGGCTGTCGGAGTGCCGCCATTGCTGGTGTGCAGGCGAATAACGACGGCGGCTGTGACGGTCTCCAGAGGGCTGCCGCTGGCGCCGTGCTGAGCGTCGCCGCCAGGCGTTGCCCGGGAACGTGGCAGTGCGGCGTGATGGCCATGCCGGGGCCGGCGCTGCAGCGCTGAGGTCGTGGTTGTACTGTCAAAAATATGCAACTGCCCGCTGCCGGTGTGCCGGGTTCTAGTGCAGGTTTTTCAGTGGTTTACAGTTCGTAACAAGGCATGTCGTCGGCTGTGAGCATAAAAACGGCCAATTTTGTTTGACATATTTTACGGTTTTGCCAGACTGCGCGGCCTGGCGCGGGGATCATCGGTGCTCCGTGTTCAAAGCAGGCCAGGAGGGCCATAACAAAAACCTGTAGCCCGCCGTCCCAGCCCCTCCGCCTTGCGGGGCAGCCTGTGGCGGGCCGATGTCGCTGGAACGGAAAAATGCTGATCTGGTTCGTCGCGCTGTACCTGCTGGCCACCGTGGCCATCGGTTTCTATGCCTCCACCCGGGTACACAACACCCGAGACTTCGCATCCGGCGGTCGCAGCATGGGCTTCCCCATCGTCGCGGCCATGGTGTTCGCCACCTGGTTCGGTTCCGAGGCGGTACTGGGCATTCCCGCCACCTTCCTCGAGGAAGGCTTCGCCGGCATTGTCGAGGACCCCTTCGGTTCCTTCTGGTGCCTGTTCATCGTCGGCGCGATTATCGCCCGTCCGCTGTATCGCCTGAACCTGCTGACCATCGGTGACTACTTCAAGAAGCGCTATGGCTCGCAGGTCGAGCTGATCGTCAGCCTGGTTATCGTCATGTCCTACCTGGGTTGGATCGCCGCCCAGCTGATCGCTCTCGGCGTGGTGTTCAACGTGCTTTCCGATGGTGCCATCAGCACCACCCAGGGCATGCTGCTGGGCACCTTCATCGTCCTGCTGTACACCCTGTTCGGCGGCATGTGGTCGATCGCCCTGACCGACTTCTTCCAGATGATCATCATCGTGGTCGGTCTGATCTACCTGGTCTGGCTGTTCAGCGACATGGCCGGCGGTGCCGACCTGGTGATCAGCAAGGCTGCCAGCGAAGGCAAGTTCACCTTCATGCACAGCTTCGAGCCGAAGGACATCGTCGCCTTCATTGGCGCGGCGGTGACCATGATGCTCGGCTCGATTCCGCAGCAGGACGTGTACCAGCGCGTGATGTCGGCCAAGACGGAAAACATCGCCGCTCGCGCCTCCATGGCCGGCGCCGTGTTCTACCTGGCCTTCTGCATGCTGCCGATCTTCCTGGTGTACGCCGCCTCGATGATCGATCCGGCGCTGGTGCAGAAGTGGCTGGCCGAGGATGCGCAGATGATCCTGCCGCTGCTGATCCTGGAAAAGACTCCGCTGTTCGCCCAGATCATGTTCTTCGGCGCGCTGCTGTCGGCCATCATGTCGACCGCCTCCGGCACCCTGCTGGCGCCGTCGGTAACGCTGACCGAGAACGTGCTCAAGCGCTTCCTGCCGGAGCTCAACGACAAGCAGTTCCTGCTGCTGATGCGCTGCACCATCCTGGTATGCGCCGTTGCCACTCTGACCTTCGCCCTGTACTCCGATGCCAGCATCTACGAGATGGTCGGCAATGCCTACAAGGTGACCCTGGTCGCCGCCGTGGTGCCGCTGTTCGCCGGCCTGTTCTGGAAGCGTGCCACCACCCAGGGCGCGCTGGTCGCCATCGCCTTCGGCCTGTGCTCGTGGATCTACCTGGAGTACAGCTGGACCGAGGAGGCCTTCTGGCCGCCGCAGCTGGCTGGCCTGCTGTTCAGCATCGCCGGCATGGTCATCGGTACCCTGCTGCCGCAGTTCAAGCGCAACGACAACGGCATGCTGATCGCCCAGCCGCAGTAAGCGTCGCGTATTGATAAAGAAGACCCCGCCCCGGCGGGGTCTTTTCGTTGCGGCCGGTAATTCGGCATAGGGGGAGAGGGCATGCACAGGCCCGGCCTGACGTAGCCCGGATGCAATCCGGGAGCGGGGCCTCCTGCCTCCCCGGATTGCATCCGGGCTACCTGCCCTCAGCTCAGCCGGCGCAGCAGGCCCAGATAGCAGTGCGCCTGCTGGCCATGCAGGTGCAGTTCGCCCGGCTCATCGTTCAGCAGCAAGGCCTGGCGCGCATGCAGGCTGAATGCGTGGCCATCCTGCAGGCGCACCTCGGCGAGCTCGGTCAGTGGCATTTCTCCATGCAGCTGCAAGGACTTCAGCCCCTGCTGCCAGTCGGCGCGCCGACTCATCAGGTTCAGATCGAGCACCTCGCCGGCCAGTGGCCTAGCGCTGATCGGCTCCTCGCCGGAAAAGTCCAGCGACTTGCCGCCGGCGCACAAGGTCGTGGTACCGCTCTGCCGTTGCAGCAGCAGTTCGCCCTCCAGCAGCGCCAGGCTGCGCTGGATGCCGGGGAAGGCGGAGAAGGGGCCGGCGCCGCTCACCCGCGCGCAACTGATGCGCCAGGCGAAGTCATCCAGCCCGGCCGCGGCCGGGGCGATGGCCAGCTGGCGGGTGCTGCCACCGCCGTTCTTCCAGGTGCTGGCGGGCAGACAGTCGAGGTCGATGAGCTGGATGGGCATGTTTTTCTCCCCTTAATGTATATACATATTTGAGCAAAAGACGGCTCCCCGTCCATCCCGCGGTGCGGTTTCCATGTGTCTCTATGGTTGTTTAGCCGTCTGGATTGCAGCGTGGGGGTTGACGACTCGCTGGTCACGGTTTAAATGTATATACATTAACGCCGAGGATAGCTCCGCAATGTCCCAGTCTTCCCGCAAGCGCCTGCTCTGGCGCGACCTGACCCTCTTCGATGGCCTGCAGGTGCTGCCCGAGCCCATGGCCGTGCTGGTGGAGGGCGACCACATCGCCGGCCTGTGGCCCGAGCGCGAGTTCGACCCGGCCCTGGCCATCGGTGCCGACAAGGTCGGGTGCGGTGGGGTGATGACCCCAGGCCTGGTCGACTGCCATACCCACCTGGTGTATGCCGGCGACCGTGCCGGTGAGTTCGAGCAGCGCCTGGAAGGCGTCAGCTACGAGGAGATCGCCCGCGCCGGCGGCGGCATCCTCAGCAGCGTGCGCGCCACCCGGACCGCCAGCGAGGACCAGCTGATTGCCGCCAGCCTGCCGCGCCTGGATGTGTTGCTGGCCGATGGTGTGACCACGGTCGAGATCAAGTCCGGTTACGGCCTGACCGTCGCCGACGAGCTGAAAATGCTGCGCGTGGCCCGCCGCCTCGGCGAGCTGCGTCCGGTGCGGGTAATGACTACGCTGCTCGGCGCCCATGCACTGCCGCCGGAATACGCCGGCCGTGCCGACGACTATGTGCGCCTGGTCTGCGAGCAGATGATCCCGGCGGTCGCCCGTGAAGGCCTGGCCGACGCGGTGGACGTGTTCTGCGAGGGCATCGGCTTCTCCCCGGCGCATTGCGAGCGCATCTTCCAGGTCGCGCGCGAGCATGGCCTGGCGATCAAGGCACACGCCGAGCAACTGTCCAATCTCGGTGGCAGCGCCCTGGCGGCCAGGTACGGCGCACTGTCCGCCGACCATGTCGAATACCTCGATGAGGCCGGCGTGCGCGCCATGGCCGAAGCCGGCACGGTGGCCGTGCTGCTGCCCGGCGCCTTCCAGGTGCTGCGCGAAACCCAGCTGCCGCCCATCGAGCTGCTGCGCCAGTACCAGGTGCCGATGGCCGTGGCCAGCGACGCCAACCCCGGCACCTCGCCGATCTGCCTGCCCACCCTGATGGCCCATCTGGCCTGCACCCTGTTCCGCCTCACCCCGCGCGAGGCCCTGGCCGGCATGACCGCCCACGCCGCCCGCGCCCTCGGCTTGCCGGAGCTGGGCCGCATCGCCGTCGGCGCGCCCGCCGACCTGTGCCTGTGGGATATCCGCCAGCCCGCCGAGCTGGCCTACGCGGTGCAGGCCGGGCGCCTGCGCCAGCGCATCTTCTGTGGAGAGATTACCCATGCACGCTGACCGCCATTCCATGGCCTGCTGGACCGGCCGCGTCGACCCCGAGCCGGACAGCCCACGCTGGCACCAGCGCATAAGAGCGCTGAGCGAAGACAGCCAGCCTGGCCTGGCCCTGCTCGGCTTCGCCTGCGACGAGGGCGTGCGCCGCAACCACGGCCGCGTCGGCGCCGCCGGTGGGCCGCAGGCGCTGCGCAAGGCTCTGGCCAACCTGGCCTGGCATCGCCGGGCGCCGGCCTATGACGCCGGCGACGTGGCCTGCGAATACGGCGACCTGGAAGGCGCGCAGGCGCGCCTGGGGCGCAACGTCTGCGCGCTGCTGGATGCTGGCCACCTGCCGCTGGTGCTCGGTGGTGGCCACGAAGTGGCTTACGGCAGCTGGTCCGGGCTGGCCGAACACCTGTCCGGCAACCATGCCCCGAAGATTGGCATCGTCAACTTCGATGCCCATTTCGACCTGCGCGACCCGGCCCATGTGCACTCCTCCGGCACTCCCTTCGCTCAGATCGCCGAGGCCAGCGCCGCCCGCGGCTGGCCATTCCGCTATGCCTGCCTCGGCGTCAGCCGCGCCAGCAACACCCGCGCGCTGTTCGCCCGCGCCGCCGAGCTGGGCGTGCTGGTGCGCGAGGACCGCGAGATCCGCGAGTCGACCCTGGACGCCATCGGCGCCGAGCTGGACGCCTTCGCCGCCAACTGCGACGCCCTCTACCTGACTTTCGACATCGACGTGCTGCCGGCCTGCGAGGCCCCCGGGGTCAGCGCCCCGGCCGCGCGCGGGGTGCGCCTGGAGCTGCTGGAGCCGCTGCTCGAACGGCTCAAGGCCAGCGGCAAGCTGCGCCTGGTCGACTTCGCCGAGCTCAACCCCGAACACGACATTGATAGCCGCACCGCCAAGGCGGCGGCGCGCCTCATCCACCTGCTCAGCCTCTGAGCGCCGAACAACAAGAGGAAACCGCTGTGACCACCAAGTACCGTGACGTTGAAATCCGCGCCCCGCGCGGCACCACGCTGAATGCCAAGAGCTGGCTGACCGAAGCGCCGCTGCGCATGCTGATGAACAACCTCGACCCGGACGTGGCCGAGAACCCCAAGGAACTGGTGGTGTACGGCGGCATCGGCCGCGCCGCGCGCAACTGGGAGTGCTACGACAAGATCGTCGAGACCCTGAAGGAACTGAACGACGACGAGACCCTGCTGGTGCAGTCCGGCAAGCCGGTCGGCGTGTTCAAGACCCACAGCAATGCACCGCGCGTGCTGATCGCCAACTCCAACCTGGTGCCGCACTGGGCCACCTGGGAACACTTCAACGAGCTGGACGCCAAGGGCCTGGCCATGTACGGCCAGATGACTGCCGGCAGCTGGATCTACATCGGCAGCCAGGGCATCGTCCAGGGCACCTATGAAACCTTCGTCGAGGCTGGTCGCCAGCACTACGGCGGCGACCTCAAGGGCCGCTGGGTACTGACCGCCGGTCTCGGCGGCATGGGCGGCGCCCAGCCGCTGGCCGCTACCCTGGCCGGTGCCTGTTCGCTGAATATCGAGTGCCAGCAGTCGCGCATCGACTTCCGTCTGCGCAGCCGCTACGTCGACGAGCAGGCCAATGACCTGGACGACGCCCTGGCGCGCATCGCCAAGTACTGCGCCGAAGGCAAGGCCATCTCCGTCGCCCTGCTGGGCAACGCCGCCGAGATCCTGCCGGAGCTGGTCAAGCGTGGCGTGCGCCCGGATATGGTCACCGACCAGACCAGCGCCCACGACCCGCTCAATGGCTACCTGCCGATCGGCTGGACCTGGGCCGAGTACAAGGACCGCGCGCAGACCGACCCGCAAGCCGTGGTCAAGGCCGCCAAGCAGTCGATGGCCGTGCACGTGCAGGCCATGCTCGACTTCCAGAAGATGGGCGTGCCGACCTTCGACTACGGCAACAATATCCGCCAGATGGCCAAGGAGGAGGGCGTGGCCAACGCCTTCGACTTCCCCGGCTTCGTCCCGGCCTATATCCGCCCGCTGTTCTGCCGCGGCATCGGCCCGTTCCGCTGGGCCGCGCTGTCCGGTGATCCGCAGGACATCTACAAGACCGACGCCAAGGTCAAGGAACTGATTCCTGACGACGCCCACCTGCACCGCTGGCTGGACATGGCCCGCGAGCGCATCAGCTTCCAGGGCCTGCCGGCGCGTATCTGCTGGGTCGGCCTGGGTCTGCGCGCCAAGCTCGGCCTGGCCTTCAACGAGATGGTACGTTCGGGTGAGCTGTCGGCGCCCATCGTGATCGGTCGCGATCACCTGGACAGCGGCTCGGTGTCCAGCCCCAACCGCGAGACCGAGGCGATGCAGGACGGCTCCGACGCCGTGTCCGACTGGCCGCTGCTCAACGCCCTGCTGAATACCGCCAGCGGCGCCACCTGGGTCTCGCTGCACCATGGCGGCGGCGTGGGCATGGGCTTCTCCCAGCATTCCGGTATGGTCATCGTCTGCGACGGCACCGATGAAGCCGCCGCGCGTATCGCCCGCGTGCTGACCAACGACCCGGGCACCGGGGTGATGCGCCACGCCGATGCCGGCTACCAGATCGCCATCGATTGCGCCCGCGAGCAGGGCCTGAACTTGCCGATGATCGGCTGAGAGCATGTCCAAAGCCTGCTGCGCGTCGGCCAAACGGCGTTGCAAATGGCTTCGGACTGCTCATTTACCGCTCGTAAACTCCGCGTCCTCAGCCATTTGCGCCACCCTTTGGCTCTAGCTCGCGAGACTTTGAACACGCTCTGTGGAAGACAGAACATGAATACGCTGAACCTGAAACCCGGCCAGCTGACCCTGGCCAATCTGCGCGCCGCCTACCAGGCGCCCGTGCACCTGACCCTGGACGCCGCGGCCCATGAGGCCATCGACGCCAGCGTCGCCTGCGTCAACCAGATCATCGCCGAGGGCCGCACCGCCTACGGCATCAACACCGGTTTCGGCCTGCTGGCCTCGACCCGCATCGCCACCGCCGACCTGGAGAAGCTGCAGCGTTCGCTGGTGCTGTCGCATGCCGCCGGCATCGGCGAGCCGCTGAGTGATGCCATGGTGCGGCTGATCATGCTGCTCAAGATCAACAGCCTGGCGCGTGGCTTCTCCGGTATCCGGCGCAAGGTGATCGAGGCGCTGATCGCCCTGGTCAACGCCGAGGTCTATCCGCATATCCCGCTGAAAGGCTCGGTGGGCGCCTCCGGCGATCTGGCGCCGCTGGCGCATATGTCGCTCGTTCTTCTGGGGGAAAGCCAGGCGCGGCATAAAGGTGAGTGGCTGCCGGCGACCGAGGCGCTGGCCATCGCCGGCCTGGAGCCGATGACCCTGGCCGCCAAGGAGGGCCTGGCCCTGCTCAACGGCACCCAGGTGTCCACCGCCTACGCCCTGCGCGGGTTGTTCGAGGCCGAGGACCTGTACGCCGCCGCCAGCGTCTGCGGCGCCCTCACCGTGGAAGCGGCGCTGGGCTCGCGGGCGCCCTTCGATGCGCGCATCCATGCCGCCCGTGGGCAGAAAGGCCAGATCGACGCGGCCGCCACCTACCGCCACCTGCTCGGCGCCAGCAGCGAAGTCGGCCGCTCCCACGCCGCCTGCGACAAGGTGCAGGACCCCTATTCGCTGCGCTGCCAGCCGCAGGTGATGGGTGCCTGCCTGACCCAACTGCGCCAGGCCGCCGAGGTGCTGGCGGTGGAGGCCAACGCGGTGTCGGACAACCCGCTGGTGTTCGCCGCCGAGGGCGAGGTGATCTCCGGCGGCAACTTCCACGCCGAGCCGGTGGCCATGGCTGCCGACAATATCGCCCTGGCCATCGCGGAAATGGGCTCGCTGTCCGAGCGACGCATCTCGCTGATGATGGACAAGCATATGTCGCAGCTGCCGCCCTTCCTGGTGGCCAATGGCGGGGTCAACTCGGGCTTCATGATCGCCCAGGTCACGGCCGCGGCCCTGGCCAGCGACAACAAGGCCCTGGCCCACCCGCACAGCGTCGACAGCCTGCCCACTTCGGCCAACCAGGAAGACCATGTGTCGATGGCGCCGAACGCCGGCAAGCGCCTCTGGGACATGGCCGCCAACACCCGTGGCGTACTCGCCGTGGAGTGGCTGGGTGCCTGCCAGGGCCTGGACTTCCGCGAGGGGCTGAAGAGCTCGCCGGCCCTGGAACAGGCCCGTGAGCTCCTGCGTGCCAGGGTGCCCTATTACGTCGAAGACCGCTTCTTCGCCCCGGACATCGCCGCCGCCGACGAGTTGCTCGCCGAGCGCGTGCTGACGCCGTTGCTGCCGGCCGGGATGCTGCCGTCGGTGGGCTGATGTACTAAAGAAGCGTGCTACGGACTGAAGGGACAGACGGGCCGCCCCCTCTCCCGTTCACGGGAGAGGGTTGGGGAGAGGGCTGGGCCTACGCGGGCCGCCCCGTCCTCTCTCCCACCAGTGGGAGAGGGGCGCCAAGCTCCGCTATCATCCGCCGCAACCGGGCAATTCCAAGGAGCCACCGTGACCAGCAGCACCCCGCGCTACAAGGCCATCGAGGACTTCCTGCTCGAACGCATTCGCGGCGGCGCCTACCCGGTCCACCACCAGATTCCCCCGGAAGAGCAGCTGGCGCGCGACTTCGCCGTCAGCCGCATGACCGCCAACAAGGCGATCAACAACCTGGTGCAGCAGGGCTACCTGGTGCGCCAGGCCGGCCTCGGCACCTTCGTCACCGACCGCAAGGCCGAATCCTCGCTGCACGAGGTGATGAACATCGCCGCCGAGGTGCGCGGCCGTGGCCACGCCTACAGCAACGACGTGCTGCGCTGCGAGGCGCTGGCGGCCGACGACGAGGTGGCCCTGCGCCTCGGCCTGCGCCTGGGCGCCCAGGTGTTCCACAGCATCCTGGTGCACCGCGAGGACGGCGTGCCGATCCAGCTGGAAGACCGCTTCGTCAATCCGCGCTGGGTGCCGCATTACCTGGACAGCGATTTCAGCCAGCAGACGCCCAACGAGGTGCTGGTGGCCAGCTGCCCGATCTCCGATGTCGAGCACGTGGTCGAGGCCGTGCTGGTGGACGCGCAGACCGCCGCCTGGCTGGACATCGACCCGGCCGCGCCCTGCCTGTCGATGATCCGTCGCACCTGGTCGGACGAACACCTGGTCAGCTACGCCCGCCTGCTCCACCCCGGCGACCGCTACAAACTGCGTTCCCATAACAAGCGCCGCTGATACCTGGCCGTTGCGTCAGGCTTGGCGAGCGATGGTGATGCTTCCTGCTCTACAATCGCTGTTTTCCCGCCAGACCAAGGAGCCGCCGTGGAATCGGTAATCGCGGTCGAGAACCTGAGCAAGACCTACAAGTCCGGTCACTCCGCCCTCAAGCACATCAATCTGGAGATCCGCAAAGGCGAGATCTTCGCCCTGCTGGGCCCCAACGGCGCCGGCAAGACCACCCTGATCAGCATCATCTGCGGCATCGTCAATCCCGGCGCGGGCCGGGTGCGGGTCGCCGGCTTTGATATCAAGGCCGACTACCGCGCCGCGCGCTCGGCCATCGGCCTGGTACCGCAGGAGCTGGTCAACGACGTGTTCGAGACGGTCTGGGCCACGGTCAGGTTCAGCCGCGGTCTGTTCGGCAAGAAACCTGATCCACAGTACCTGGAGCAGCTGCTCAAGGATCTGTCGCTGTGGGACAAGCGCGACGCCAAGATCTTCGAACTGTCCGGCGGCATGAAGCGCCGGGTGATGATCGCCAAGGCATTGAGCCACGAACCGTCGATCCTGTTTCTCGACGAGCCCACCGCCGGCGTCGACGTCGAGCTGCGCCGCGACATGTGGAACATGGTGCGGCGCCTGCGCGAGCGCGGCGTGACCATCATCCTCACCACCCACTACATCGAGGAAGCCGAGGAGATGGCCGACCGCATCGGGGTGATCCGCAAGGGCGAGATCATCCTGGTGGAGGACAAGCAGGTGCTGATGCACAAGCTCGGCAAGAAGCAGCTGACCCTGCAGCTCAAGCACCCGCTGGCCAGCGTGCCGGCGCAGCTGGCCAGCTATGGCCTGGAGCTGACCGACGACGGTCATGCCCTGGTGTTCACCTTCGACGCCCAGCACGAGCACACCGGCATCGCCGAGCTGCTCAAGGACCTGGCTCAGCACGGCATCGACTTCAAGGACCTGCAGTCCAGCGAAAGCTCGCTGGAGGACATCTTCGTCAGCCTGGTGCACGACAAGGAGCGCGCATGAACCTTTATGCCATCAAGGCCATCTACCTGTTCGAGCTGGCCCGCACCTGGCGCACCCTGCTGCAGAGCATCGCCACCCCGGTGATCTCCACGTCGCTGTACTTCGTGGTGTTCGGCTCGGCCATCGGCAGCAGCATGACCGAGGTGCACGGCGTCAGCTACGGCGCCTTCATCGTGCCCGGCCTGATCATGCTGGCGCTGCTCACCGAGAGCATCGGCAACGCCTCGTTCGGCATCTACATGCCCAAGTACTCGGGGACTATCTACGAGATCCTCTCGGCGCCGGTGTCCTACTTCGAGATCCTGGTCGGCTATGTCGGCGCGGCGGCGACCAAGTCGGTGATCCTCGGCCTGATCATCTTCTTCACCTCGATGCTGTTCGTCGATTTCGAACTGGCCCACCCGTTCTGGGCCCTGGCGCTGCTGGTGCTGACGGCCATCACCTTCTGCCTGTTCGGCTTCATCATCGGCGTGTGGGCCGATGGCTGGGAGAAGCTGCAGATCGTGCCGGCGCTGATCGTCACGCCGCTGGCCTTCCTCGGCGGCAGCTTCTACTCGATCAGCATGCTCCCTGAGCTGTGGCAGAAGATCACCCTGTTCAACCCGGTGGTGTACCTGATCAGCGCCTTTCGCTGGGCCTTCTTCGGCGTCGCCGACGTCAGCCTGGGGCTGAGCCTGGGCATGATCGGCGGCTTCCTGCTGGCCTGTGTGGCGGTGGTCAGCTGGATCTTCAGGACCGGCTATCGGCTGCGTCACTGAGCGGTAGCTGCGTACAGAAACGGAGGCCTAGGCCTCCGTTTTCATGAGCACGTCGTGCAGCGCCTCAGCACTCGATGATATTGACCGCCAGGCCGCCCCTGGCGGTTTCCTTGTACTTGCTCTTCATGTCCGCGCCGGTGTCACGCATGGTGCGGATCACCCGATCCAGCGAGATGAAGTGCTGACCATCGCCGCGCAGGGCCATGCGCGCGGCGTTGATCGCCTTGATCGAGCCCATGGCGTTGCGCTCGATGCACGGCACCTGGACCAGCCCGCCGACCGGGTCGCAGGTCAGTCCCAGGTTGTGCTCCATGCCGATCTCGGCAGCGTTCTCCACCTGTTGGATGGTTCCGCCCAGCACTTCGCACAGGGCCCCGGCGGCCATCGAACAGGCCACCCCGACCTCGCCCTGGCAGCCGACTTCGGCGCCGGAGATCGAGGCGTTTTCCTTGTACAGAATGCCGATGGCCGCGGCGGTGAGCAGGAAACGCACCACCCCGTCGTCATTGGCGCCGGGCACGAAGCGCCGGTAGTAGTGCAGCACCGCCGGCACGATACCGGCCGCGCCATTGGTGGGCGCGGTGACCACGCGGCCGCCGCTGGCATTCTCCTCGTTGACCGCCAGGGCGTAGAGGTTGACCCAGTCCATCACCGTCAACGGGTCGCGCAGGCTGGCCTCGGGGTTCTGGCTGAGCTGGCGATGCAGGGAGGCGGCGCGGCGGCGTACCTTGAGGCCGCCGGGCATGGTGCCCTCGTTGCGGCAGCCGGCGGTGACGCAGTCCTGCATCACCTGCCAGATGTTCAGCAGGCCGGCGCGGGTCTCCGCCTCCGGGCGCCAGGCCGCCTCGTTGGCCAGCATCAGCTGGCTGATCGACAGGTTGTGCTCGGCGCACAGCGCCAGCAGCTGCTTGGCGGTCTTGAAGGGGTAGGCCAGCTCGGTGCGGTCCTCGACGATGCGGTCGGCGCCGGCCGCTTCCTCGTCCACCACGAAGCCGCCGCCCACCGAGTAGTACTCGCGGGCGCGGAGCTGCAGGCCGGCGGCGTCGAAGGCGCGGAAGATCATGCCGTTGGGGTGGTAGTCCAGGGGCTTCCTGATCAGTGCCAGGTGCTCCTTCTCGACGAAGCGGATGGTCTTCTCGCCGCCCAGTTGCAGCTCGCCGCTGGCGCGCAGGGCGGCCAGGCGGCTGTCGATGGTGGCGGTGTCGACCGTGTCCGGCTGCTCGCCCTCCAGGCCCAGCAGCACGGCCTTGTCGCTGCCGTGGCCCTTGCCGGTGGCGCCGAGCGAGCCGTACAGCTCGACCTTGAGGCTGGCGGTGGCTGCCAGCAGCCCCTCGCGCCGCAGCCCGTCGATGAAACGCGCGGCGGCGCGCATCGGCCCCACGGTGTGCGAGCTGGAGGGGCCGATGCCGATCTTGAACAGGTCGAAAACGCCGAGGGCCATGAGGTACTCCTGTGACTGGATGGTCACAAGCTTACACCCTAAGCCTGCGGCGATCCGTCGCGGATGCGACCCCGAGTTGCCGACCTTCGCCGCGCTACAGCCCGAACATCTGCCGCGCCTGGCTCGGCACCAGGCCGGTCCAGCGCTTGAACGAGCGGCGGAAATTGGTGGTGTCGTTGAACTGCAGATAGGCGGCGACTTCCTCGTTGCCATAGCCGCGCACCTGGTACAGGTACAGGGCGACGTGCTTGCGCGCCTGGTCCAGCTGTTCCTGGAAATGCGTGCCGTGCTTCTGCAGCTTGCGCTTGAGGGTCGAGGCGCTCATGCCCAGGGCCAGGGCCACGCCCTCCAGCTGCAGCGGTTCGCGGATATGCGCCAGCAGGTAGCTGTACAGGCGATCCAGCAGGCCAGCGCGAAAGCCCAGGGCATCGAGCTGCGCCAGGCCCTGTTGCTGCGCGGCGCGCCCGGCGGTGAGCGCGGCGCCGGGCCAGGGCTGGTGCAAGTACTCGCGTGGCAGGCGCATCAGGTCCAGCGGCGCGTCGAAGCGTACCGTCTCGCCCAGGTGTACCCAGTACTGTTCCACGTAGCGCGGCTGGGCGTGGCTGAAGCTGCATTGCCAGGGCAGGGCCTGGCCGGCCAGCCAGCGGCTCATGGCCACCAGCGCGGTGCACGAGGCTTCCAGCAGGAAGCGCCGCTGGGCGCCGATGCCACAGCTATCCAGCCAGTACAGGTACAGGTACTGCTCGTCGAGCAGCAGGCGCGGGCTGAGCAGCGGGCTGAGCAGGGCGCGCTGGTCGGCGAGCACGTCCAGCGCCTGGCGCAGGTCGGCGGCATGCTGCAGGGCATGGCTGGCCGGGCCGTAGTGCCCCGGCAGCAGACGCTGACCGAACAGGAAGCTGCTGTCGTCGGCCTCGAGCAGGCGCCGCGCATTGTCGATCAGGCAGAGGAACTGCTGCGGGCTCAGGCGCGCCTGGCCGCTGAGGATGTCCTCGTGGAACAGGCCGCTGCCGCGCAGCAGGCGGTGGCTGTCGATACCGCGCGACAGGGCCAGGTCGAGCAGCACGGCCGGCTGCCAGTGGCCGGGGATGAAGCGGCTGTCGCATTCGTACCAGTCGGTCGGCAGGGTCATGGCGGCGGCCTCAGGCGCTGTGCGCGTAGGGCGGCTGCTTGGCCTTGGCCAGCGCCAGGTTGAGGCGTTGCAGTAGACCATCGGCATCGTCCTGCAGGGCCATCACGGCGGCCGTGCTGGCCTGCAGCTGCAGGCGCTCGCCATGGGCGCGGGCCTTGTACGCCAGGTGCGCCACGGCCAGGCGCAGCTCCTCGGCCAGCAGTTGCGCTTCGCGTGCGCCGGTATTGGGTAACAGCACCACGAAACGATCACCGGCCAGGCGGCAAAGCAGGTCGCGGTGGCGCAGGTTGAGCAGCAGCAGCTGGGTCAGCGCCTGCAGCACGCGGTCGCCCTCGGCGTGGCCATGCAGGCGGTTGATCTGGCTGAAGTCGTCGAGGTCGAGGATCACCAGTGACAGCGGCTGCTGCGCGGCGCGCGCCTCGGCCAGGCTCTGCTGCAGCTGCCGGCGCAGGTAGTCGGCGGTGTTCAGCGGGGTCAGCTTGTCGAACAGCAGGTGCTCGCGGAACAGCCGCTCGCGCTTCTCCATCTGCGCGCTGATGGCCAGCTGCTCGCGGTGCCAGTGGTAGATGCCAAGGGTCAGCAGGACCAGGCCGAGCGGCATTGGCGCCGACTCCAGCCAGTGGTCCCAGCTTATGGCATCCGGCAGCAGGATGAACTCGTCGAGGGCGTCCACCCACCAGGAGAGGAACACCAGCCCCAGGCCCATTGCGAGGAAGTTGGTCACCCGCCCGGCGGGCCGGCTCTTCAGTACCAGGCCGAGCCAGACCAGGCAGAGCAGGGCCGAGCCACCTTCGCCGAGGATATCCAGCCACACCCAGTCGCTCATCGGCTTGAGGTCGCCGGCGCCCAGGTGCAGCAGCAGGGCGGCATTGGCGGCCAGCAGCAGGGCGGCCAGTTTCAGGCGATGCAGACCGAACAGAGTGGGCATGGTGGGCTCCGCGCAAGAGGTTCGGGCGTCAGCAGAGCAGAGCCATGTGACCGAATGGTTGCAGCGGGGGAGGTCGAATCGGCTCAGGGCAGATGCCGATTATTTTTCCCGGGCCCAGGGTAGGGCGGGTCAAACCCGCGCTGGTGCGGGCTCGCGGGGTTCACCCGGCCTACCAGGAAGGCCTGCGCCTGGGTCATTTCGGCTCAGATCGGCCGGCCAATCCGGGCAAATCGGGCCTGCGCCGAAACCCTGTCACAGAAGCGTCATCCGCGGCTCCTAGCTTGCGCCCCAGGTCGCCGGGCACTGGTCCGGCCGCAACGCTTATCTGGGGAGATCAGCATGTACAAACGCCAACTCAATGCCCGCCGTGCGGGTTTTACCGTCAGCGTCCTGGCGCTGGCCATCGCCGCCACCCCGCTGTGGGCGGCCGACGAATATGTCGAGGTGATCGGCCAGGCCGCCAGCATCGATCAGGCACTCAAGGAGCAGCGCCGCTCCGACAGCGTACAGAGCACCGTGCACGCCGACGGCGTGGCCCAGCTGCCGGACCAGAACGTCGCCGAGTCCACCCAGCGCCTGCCGGGCGTGAGCGTCGAGCGCGACCAGGGCGAGGGCCGCTTCGTCAGCGTGCGTGGCCTGGGCCCGGACCTCAACAGCGTCAGCGTCAATGGCACCCTGATCCCCTCGCCGGAGGCCGATCGCCGCGCCGTGGCCCTCGACGTGCTGCCGTCCGAGCTGGTGCAGTCGCTGTCGGTGGTCAAGACCCTGACCCCGGACATGGACGCCAACTCGCTCGGCGGCACCATCGAAGTGGAGAGCCTGTCGGCCTTCGACCACAAGGGCCTGTTCTACACCGGCAGCGCCGAGGGCAGCTACGACGACAACACCGAGCAGACCAGCCCGAAATTCTCCGGCGCCATCAGCGACCGTTTCAGCCTTGGCGACGGCACCGACAACTTCGGCGTAGCCGCCGCGCTGAGCTGGCAGCAGCGTGATTTCGGCTCGGACAACGTCGAGACCGGCGGCGACTGGGACTTCGAGGACGGCGCCCGGCTCGCACAGCTTGAGCAGCGCGACTACGACATCCGCCGCGAGCGCAGCGGCCTGGGCCTGAACTTCGACTACCGCCCGGACGACTTTTCCAGCTACTACCTGCGCACCCTGTACAGCCGCTTCAAGGACACCGAGACGCGCAACGCCGCCGGTGTCGAGTTCGCCGATGCCCAGCAGCCCGGCGAGGCGGGTGATGCCGAGGGCTGGCGCGAGCTGAAGGACCGCGAGGAAACCCAGGAGATCCAGTCCTTCGTACTGGGCGGCGAGCAGCTGGTCGGCCAGTGGACCTTCAACGGCCAGGTCGGCTACAGCCAGTCCAGCGAGGACACGCCCGGACACATTGGCGGCGCGCTGTTCGAAGGCAACGACGACTTCGCCGATGTCGGTTTCGACAGCACCCGCAAGCCGCGGCTGAACGTCGGCGACGACTTCTACGACCCGGCCAGCTTCAGCCTCAGCGAGGTGGAGTGGGCCAAGGAGAACACCGAAGACACCGAGAAGAACATCAAGCTCGACGCCGCCCGTGACTACGACCTGGCCGGCCACGCCGCCCAGGTCAAGTTCGGTGGCAAGCTCAGCCGCCGCGACAAGAGCAACGACACCGATATCTGGACCTACGAGGACCTCGGCGACTTCGGTTTCAGCGACGAGCAACTGGGCATGGACCAGTTCACCAAGGGCACGGTCGACTACAGCCTGGACCGCTTCGGCCCCGGATTGTCGGCGGACCGCATCGAAGACCTGATCGGCGGCCTGGACCGCAGCGAGTTCTTCAACGAAGAGGAGTCGCGGGTCAACGACTTCGACATGAGCGAGGACATCAACGCGGCCTACCTGATGCACACCCTCGACATCGACGACCTGCGCATCATCACCGGCCTGCGCTACGAGGGCACCGAGTTCGAGGCCAAGGGCACCGGCATCCGCGACGGCGACTACGAGAGCATCGAGGCCAGCAACGACTACCACCACTGGCTGCCGGGCCTGCACGCGCGCTACCAGCTGGACAAGGACACCCAGGTGCGTGCCGCCATCACCCACAGCGTGGTGCGGCCGACCTTCGGCCAGCTGGCGCCAGGCTTCGTCATCGACGGCGACGAGGCCAGCTTCGGCAACCCGGCGCTCGACCCGCTGGAGTCGCGCAACTACGACCTCGGCATCGAGCACTACCTGGGCCGCGCCGGCGTGGTGTCCGCCTTCCTGTTCTACAAGGACATCGAAAACTTCGTCTACAACGCCGACCTGGCCGGCACTGGCGAGTGGGTCGATTTCGCCGAGGCCAACACCTTCGCCAACGGTGACAACGCCGACCTGTGGGGCCTGGAGCTGGCCTACTCGCAGAAGTTCGACTGGCTGCCGGCACCCTGGAACGGCCTGCTGCTGGGCGCTAACGCCACCTTCAGCCGCTCCGACGCCAGCATCAGCGGCTTCGATGCCGACAGCGGACGCGAGCTTTCGCGCGATATCGACCTACCGTTCCAGTCCGACACCGTCGGCAACCTGATGCTCGGCTGGGAGAACGACAAGCTCAGCCTGCGCCTGTCGGCCAACTACAAGTCCGACTACCTCTACGAGGTCGCCGGCATCGACGACAAGCAGCACGACCTGCACGTGGACGACCAGGTGTTCGTCGACTTCAGCGCCGGCTACTTCCTGACCAAGGAGCTGCAGCTCAAGTTCGAGGCGCAGAACCTCACCGACGAGAGCTACTACGTCTACACCGGGCGTAATGCCTACAACGCCCAGTACGAGGAATACGGCCCGACCTACAAGCTCGGCCTGACCTTCACCCACTTCTGACTCGTGCCTGCTGCGCGTCGGCCATACGGCCGGCTGCGCGATATAAGCCCCTCTCCCGTTTACGGGAGAGGGGGGGGAGAGGGCCTGAGTCGCCCCCTCTCCCCAACCCTCTCCCCAAGGGGAGAGGGAGCTGTGTCTGCCAGGCAAGCTTCATCACAAGGATTACCGACGCAATGCATCCATCGTTCCCCCTTTCCCTGCTGTTCGCCGGTCTGCTGCTGGCCGGTTGCGACCAGCTGCCTTCCTCGGCTTCGGCCGCAGCGCCGAAGCTGAGCCTGAGCCCCTGGGGCGCCTCCAGCCAGCTCAAGGCCGAGGACCTGCGCTTCGCCGGCGAGCAGCGCCTGGCCGCCAGCGAGCAGCGCGGCCTGCTGCTGCTCGATGCCCAGGGCGCCGAGCTGGCGCGCCTGCCCGGGCGCTTCACCGGCCTCGACAGCCGCGAGCTGGACGGCCAGCTGCTGGTCGCCAGCCTGGACGCCGCCAGCCAGCGCCCGACCCTGGTGCTGCTCGACCCGGCCACGCGCCAGTGGGGCCGCAGCCTGGCCCTGCCTGCCCGCGACTACGCGATGACCGGCCTGTGCCTGTACCGCGACGAGGCGGCCAACCTCTACCTGTTCCTGGTCGGCGAGGAGGGCCGTGGCGAGCAGTGGCTGGTCGGTACTGGCCGCGAGCTGAACACCGAGGCCCTGCGCGTGCGCGGCCTGCCGCTGCCGCCACAGGCCGAGTTCTGCCAGGTCGACGATGCCGCCAACCAGCTGCTGGTGAACGAGGAAGGTGTCGGCCTGTGGGCCTATCCGGCGCATCCGGAGGCCGAAGCTAGCCGCGTGCCGGTGGACATGGTCAAACCCTTCGGCGGCCTGGAGCAGGGCGTGGGCGCCATGGCCAGCGTGCCGGGTGGCGTGCTGGCGCTGGATGTCGGCGCCGGCAAACTGCACCTGTACCAGCGCCAGGGCGAGACCTGGAAGGCCGCCGGCAAGGTTGACCTGCCGGGCCTGGAGGAACCCGAGCGCCTGGCCGTGCGGCCGAGTGCCCAGGGCCTCGACCTTCTGCTGCAGGACGACGGCAGCGGCAGCTTCTACGAGGGTGCTCTGGCCTGGCAGCCGCAGCCGGTGGCGGCGCCCGAGGCGCTGGTGAATATCCCCGCGTTGCGCCAGAGCGAACCGGTCGGCCGCCACGGTGACGCCGCCGACGATCCGGCGATCTGGGTCGACCCGGTCAACCCGGCGCGCTCGCGCGTACTCGGCACCAACAAGAAGCAGGGCCTGCTGGTCTACGACCTGGACGGCACGCTGCTGCAGGAATTGCCGGTGGGCCGGCTGAACAACGTCGATGTGCGCGCCAATTTCAGCCTGGGCGGCGAACGCGTCGACCTGGCCGTGGCCAGCAACCGTGACCGCGACAGCATCGCCGTGTTCGCCATCGACCGCGCCAGCGGCGAGCTGCGCGAGGCCGGCGAGATTCGCACGCCGCTCAAGGAAATCTACGGCATCTGCCTGTTCCAGCCGGCCAGCGGCGAGCTGTACGCCTTCGCCAACGGCAAGGACGGCAGCTTCCTGCAGTACCGCCTGAGTGATAGCGGCGGTGAGGTCGCGGGTGAGCTGGTGCGGCGCTTCGCAGTGGCCAGCCAGCCCGAGGGCTGCGTGGCCGACGACCAGCGCCAGCGCCTGTTCGTCGGCGAGGAGGACACCGGCGTGTGGGCGCTGGACGCCCGTGCCGACGGCCCCACCGAGCTGCACGAGGTGATGAAGGTCGGCGGCGCGCTGCATGCCGATGTCGAGGGCCTCGGCCTGTACCAGTCTGAGGAGCGCGACTACCTGGTGGTGTCCAGCCAGGGCAACGACAGCTACCTGCTGCTCGATGCCGAGCCGCCCTATGCGCTCAAGGGCGCCTTCCGCGTCGGCCTCAACGGCGAGTTGGGTATCGACGGCGCCTCCGAGACCGACGGCCTGGAAGTGACCTCGGCCAACCTCGGCGGGCCCTGGAGCCAGGGCCTGCTGGTGGTGCAGGACGGGCGCAAGCGCATGCCGGAGAGCACGCAGAACTTCAAGCTGGTGCCCTGGGCCGACATCGCCCGTGCCCTCGGCCTGGAATAGCCCTGTCATCAGGCGGTAACCGCCGCGTAATCGAATAGCACCCATTCACCCTCTCCCCCGGGAGAGGGCCGGGGTGAGGGACGTGCAAGCACGACCCGCCCCCACACCTGAGGAGGAGCCACACCATGCACGCCACCCTGGAACAGATGACCGTCTGGAGCCTGGTCAACGACGCCAGCCTGCTGGTCAAGCTGGTCATGCTGAGCCTGCTTGCCGCTTCGCTGGCCAGCTGGTACCTGATCGTCCAGCGCAGCCTGCTGCTGGGTCGCAGCGAGCGCCTGGCGCGGGATTTCCTGCGTCGCTTCCGCGAGACAGGCGATCTCGCCACCCTGTACCGCGAAGGTGCCGAACGCACTGATGACGACGCCGCGCTGGAGCAGCTGTTCCGCGCCGGCTATGGCGAATATGCGCAGTTGCGCCGTGATCCACAGGTGGCGCGCGAGACGCTGATCGACGGCGTGGAGCGCAGCCTGCTGGTGGCCATTTCCGAGCAGGAGGCGCGCCTGGAGAAAGGCCTGACACTGCTCGCCACCATCGGCTCGGTCAGCCCCTACATCGGTCTGTTCGGCACCGTGTGGGGAATCATGAATTCCTTTATCGGCCTGTCGCAGGTGCAGCAGGCGACGCTGTCCACTGTCGCCCCGGGCATCGCCGAGGCGCTGATCGCCACCGCCATCGGCCTGTTCGCGGCGATTCCTGCGGTGATCGCCTACAACCGCTTCTCCGCCCGCGTGGCGGCCCTGAGCACCCGCCTGTATGCCTTCGGTAACGAGCTGCAGGGCCGCCTGCAGCGGCGCCTGCCGGCATCCGGCCTGGCCCAGGCGGCCTGAGGAGAGGCGAGATGCGCAAGCCGCAGTGCAAACACGGCCCCAAGGCCGAGATGAACGTGGTGCCCTATATCGACGTGATGCTGGTGCTGCTGGTGATCTTCATGGTCACCGCGCCCATGCTCACCCAGGGCGTGAAGATCGAGCTACCCAAGGTCGCCGCCGAGGCGCTGCCGACCGACAGCCAGCAGCAGGTGCTGACCCTCTCGGTGCAGGCCGACGGCGGCTACTACTGGAACCTTGGCAGCGAGCTGGACACCGAACACCGCACCGACAGTGCCGTGAGCCTGGAGGAGATGACCAGCAAGGTCGGCGCGCTGATTGCCGCGCGCAGCGACACCCAGGTGTACATCCGCGCCGACGGCCACGCCGACTACGCCACGGTCCTGGCCGGCATGGCTGCGCTGCAGAAGGGCGGGGTGAGCAACCTCGGCCTGATCACCGAGGCACCGCAGTGAGCACGCTGGCCATGTCTCGCCCGTCGTCCTGGGTGTTCGTACCGCTGACCGGCAACGGCTGGCGCAGCTTTGTCGCCGCCGGCGTGGCGGTGGGCCTGCACGCCCTGGTGCTGGCTTTGCTGCTCAGCCACTGGCAGGCCGACACGCCACCCGCACCGCAGGTGCAGACGCTGACCACGCGCCTGGTCACCCTGGCGCCGCCGGCCCCGCCACAGCCCGAGGCCGTGCTGCCGCCCGCGGTGCTGCCCGAGCCCGAGCCGGCCAAGCCGGTAGAGGCACCCAGGCCCGACCCACGCATCGAACAGCAGCAGCTGGAGCAGGCCGCCCTGGCGCGCAAGCGCGTCGAGCAGCAGCGCGAGCGTCAGCGCCTGGAACGCGAACAGGCCGAGCGCCAGCGCATTGAACGCGAGCGCCGTGCGGCCGAGGAACTGGCCCGCCAGCAGGTACAGGAAGCCCAGGCCCGCGCCGCTGCCGCAGCCGCCGAACGCGCCCGCCAGGCCGAGGCCGCGGCGGCCGCCAGTCGCCAGTACCTGCCGATCGCCAAGGACGCGCCGGATTACCCCGAACGCGCCCTGGACAAGGGCATCGAGGGCGACTGCACGGTGAGCTACCGGGTCAACCCGCAGGGCCGCGTCGAAGACCCGCAGGTGGTGGGTGACTGTCATCCGCTGTTCATACGCCCGTCACTCAACGCCGCTAAAAGCTTCCGCTACCAGCCGCGCCTGGTCGATGGCCGCGCGGTGGCGGTGGAAGGGGTGAGGAACACCTTCCACTACCGCATCGAATGACCCAGAGCGGCCAGCCCACTCCGACCACCCCCTCTCCCTCCGGGAGAGGGCCGGGGTGAGGGTATGGCGACCACCTCAGGCCGTAGCCCGGATGCAATCCGGGAAACCACCACAAAATTGCCAAGAGACCCTTGATGAACGAACACAGCCACTTCCACGAACGCCTGGAAGCCCACGACGACATCGCCATCAACCCCAGCAGCAACCCGCCGTTGGCCAACCTGATCAACCCGGCCCGGCGCAATGTGCTCAAGGGCGGCCTGACCCTGGCGGCGCTGGGCTTCTTCGGCGGCGGCCTGGCCGCCTGCGCGAAGGCCACTGCCAGCCCGCTGCTGGGCTTCAAGGGCGTGCCGGTGCAGCTCGACCCGCAGTTCGACCGCGTGCTGGTGGCGGAGGGCTATCGCGCCGTGCCGTTCTTCTCCTGGGGCGACCCGGTGGAAGCCGGCGCGCCGGCCTGGAACCCGGATGCCAGCGACGACTGGCAGGCCCAGCTCAAGCAGGCCGGCGACAACCACGACGGCATGAACTTCTTCCCCTTCGCCGGCGAGACGGATCGTGGCCTGCTGGTGATGAACCACGAGTACGTCAACCCGCCGCTGCACCCGTCCGGCAAGATCGACCAGAGCAAGCCGCGCCCACTGGCCGAGGTACGCAAGGAGCAGGCGGCCCACGGCGTGTCGGTGATCGAGGTGAAGAAGGGCGCAGATGGTCAGTGGCAACGGGTGATGGATTCGCCCTACAACCGCCGCATCAGCATGCTCACGCCGATGCGCATCGCCGGCCCGCTGGCCGGTCACGCGGTGATGAAGACCGCCAGCGACCCGGCGGGGCTGGAGGTGCTCGGCACCCTCAACAACTGCGCCACCGGCGTCACCCCCTGGGGCACCTTCCTCACCTGCGAGGAGAACTGGCCCAACTACTTCATCAACCGCGACAAGGCCGACTTCGAGGCACGCGTATCGCACAAGCGCTACGGCCTGGCCAAGGAAGGCACCAGCAAGAACTACGCGTGGGAGACTGCCGATCCGCGCTTCGACGCCACGCCATACGCCGACCAGCCCCACGGCGGCCACGTCAACGAGCCGCACCGCTTCGGCTGGGTGGTCGAGATCGACCCCTTCGATCCGCAGGCGCAGCCGATCAAGCGCACCGCCTTCGGCCGCTTCAGCCGCGAGTGCGCGGCGCAGAGCCTGGGCAAGGACGGGCGCATGGCGTTCTACTCCGGCGACGATGCCAAGGGCGAGTACATCTACAAGTTCGTCCCCGCCGGCCGCTTCGATGTCGCCAACCCCAAGGCCGCGCGCAACCTGCTCGACGAGGGCACCCTGTACGTCGCGCGCCTCAATGACGATGGCTCCGGCCAGTGGCTGGCGCTGGTGCACGGGCAGAACGGCCTGACCGCCGAGAACGGCTTCGCCAGCCAGGAAGAGGTACTGCTCAACGCCCGCGCCGCCGCCGACCGCGCCGGCGCCACGCCGATGGACCGCCCCGAGTGGGCCGCCGTGCACCCCACGACCGGCGAGGTCTACGTGACCCTGACCAACAATGACGGGCGCGGCGACAAGCAACCCACCGACAAGGCCAACCCGCGCCCGCACAACCTGCACGGGCAGATCCTGCGCTTCAACGAGCAGGGCGCCGACCCGACTGCCACCGCCTTCGCCTGGGAGCTGTTCCTGCTCGCCGGCGAGGCGCGCGGCGCCAAGGACAAGGACGGCAAGCCGGTGCCGGCCAACCTGACCGGCACCATCAATGGCGACCTGTTCTCCTCGCCGGACGGCCTGGCCTTCGACGCTGCCGGGCGCCTGTGGATCCAGACCGACTACGACGACATCGAGCCGGCCATGCACAACATGGGCTGCAACCAGCTGCTCTGTGCCGATCCCGCCACCCGTGAGGTGCGTCGCTTCCTGGTCGGCCCGCGCGGCTGCGAGATCACCGGCCTGGCCTGGAGCCCGGACGGCAAGGCCATGTGGGCCAATATCCAGCACCCGGGCCTCAGCTTCCCGGCCAGCGACGGCAAAACCCGCCCGCGCTCGACCACGCTGCTGATCACCCGAAATGATGGCGGGGTGATCGGTAGCTGAAGCCGCTTCGAGCAGGGCGTGTGCAACTCGCGTGGGCGGCTGCGCGGGCTGCACCCGCCCTGCGGATGGGGCTCGGCGCTAGAATGTCGCTCTGTCTTCATGAGGTGCGACATATGAGCGAGCAGTACGGTGTCGGCGACGCGTCCTACCGGGCGGCCGGGGGTATCGAAGGCCTGCGCCGGCTGGTCGAGGATTTCTACCGCTGCATGGACGAGCTGCCCGAGGCGGCCGCCGTGCGCGCCATGCACCCGGCCAGCCTGGAGATGTCGCGCGACAAGCTGGCCTGCTTCCTCAGCGGCTGGCTCGGTGGCCCCAGGCTGTTCGCCGAGCGCTACGGCTCGATTGCCATCCCCGCGTTCCATGCCCAGTGGCCGATCGACGAGGCCCAGGCCGAGGCATGGCTGACCTGCATGGCCCAGGCCATCGCGCAGCAGGACTACGCGCCGGCCTTCGCCGAGTACCTGCTGACCCAGCTGCGCGTGCCGGCCCGGCGCATCGTCCAGGCCAGCGCCGCACGGCATGGCTGAGAGCGCAGACATGACTCAGCTGCGCGGCGACCTGATCGACACCCCGCTGGGCTGCATGATCGCCCTGGTGGACGGGCACGGCGCTCTGCAGCGCCTGGAGTTTATCGATGAGGCCCCGGACGAGCCGCTGTACTGGCGGGGTGTGTTGGTGCAGCGCGAGTCGGCCGCCGTGGCCCCGGTAGCCTGGCAGTTGCAGGAATACTTCGCCGGCCGCCGTCGGGTCTTCGACCTGCCGCTGGCGCCCCAGGGCAACGCCTTTCTCCAGGAAGCCTGGCAGCACCTGCGCCAGGTGCCCTATGGCACCACCCTGAGCTACGGCCAGCTGGCCCTGAAGCTCAACCGCCAGACTTCGGCGCGCGCCGTGGGCCGCGCCAACGCGGTCAACCCCATCGCCATCATCGTGCCCTGCCACCGCATCATCGGTGCCGACGGCAAGCTCACCGGCTATGCCGGCGGCCTGCCGCGCAAGCAGGCGCTGCTGGAGCTGGAAGGTGTGCTGGCGCGGCAATCCGCGCTGTTCTAGGCGAATCTTTACGCTTTTTTAACGCCGGATGCCCAGTCTGTTGGCGAAAATTGACGGCCAGCTATGCTGCGCTGAGCGGTTGCCTGCCGCTCGCCGTATTCGTCAGTCCCAGCGGGTTCCGGGGAGATCCAGGTGAGTTCCAATACTGCAGAGTCGGCCGCCGAGAGCCACGGCCGCACATCATCCTTCGGCCTGCTGGTGGCCGCCGCCGGCGTGGTCTACGGCGACATCGGCACCAGCCCGCTCTACACCCTCAAGGAAGTCTTCGCCGGACATTACGGGGTGCGTGTCGACGCCGAGGGCGTGCTGGGCATCCTCTCGCTGATCCTCTGGTCGCTGCTCTGGGTGGTGTCGCTCAAGTACGTGCTATTCATGCTGCGCGCCGACAATGGTGGCGAGGGCGGGGTAATGGCCCTGACCGCGCTGGCCCGCCGCGCCACCGCCGGTTATCCGCGCCTGAGCGGGGTGCTGGTGCTGCTCGGCCTGTTCGGTACGGCATTGTTCTATGGCGACAGCATGATCACCCCGGCGATATCGGTGCTGTCCGCGGTCGAGGGGCTGGAAGTGGCACTGCCGGCCCTGGGGCACTGGGTGGTGCCGGTCACCGTGGTGCTGCTGATCGGCCTGTTCGTGATCCAGAAGCACGGTACGGCGCGCATCGGCATTCTGTTCGGGCCGGTGATGGTGCTGTGGTTCGCGGTGCTCGGCGTGCTCGGCATCCAGGGCATCGTGCTGCGCCCCGAAGTGCTGCAGGCGGTCAACCCGGTGTGGGCAGTGAACTTCTTCATCAGCCATCCGGGCATCGGCATCACCATTCTCGGGGCCGTGGTGCTGGCGCTGACCGGTGCCGAGGCGTTGTATGCCGACATGGGGCATTTCGGCCGCAAGCCGATCGCCCGCGCCTGGTTCGCCTTGGTGCTGCCGGGGCTGGTGCTCAACTACTTCGGCCAGGGCGCGCTGCTGCTGGAAAACCCCGAGGCGGCGCGCAACCCCTTCTACCTGCTGGCGCCGTCCTGGGCGCTGTTGCCGATGATCGGCCTCGCCACCCTGGCCACCATCATCGCCTCGCAGGCCGTGATCTCCGGTGCCTTCTCGCTCAGCCAGCAGGCCATCCAGCTTGGTTACATCCCGCGCATGCAGGTGCAGCACACCTCCAGTGCGGCCCAGGGGCAGATCTACATCGGCGTGGTCAACTGGGCGCTGATGGTCGCCGTGGTGCTGCTGGTGATCGGTTTCGGCTCGTCCGGCGCCCTGGCTTCCGCCTATGGCGTGGCGGTGACCACCACCATGCTGATCGATACCCTGCTGGTGGCTGCCGTGGCTCTGTTGCTGTGGCGCGCGCCGCTGTGGCTGGCGCTGCCGCTGCTGCTCGGTTTCCTGGTGGTGGACGGGCTGTTCTTTGCCGCCAACGTGCCGAAGATCTTCCAGGGCGGCGCCTTTCCGGTGGTGGCCGGGGTGGCGCTGTTCGTCCTGATGACCACCTGGAAGCGCGGCAAGCAGATGCTGTTCGCCCGGCTGGACGAGACGGCGCTGCCCCTGCAGGCCTTCCTCGACAGCATCCGCATCCAGCCGCCGCATCGGGTCGATGGCACCGCCATCTTCCTCAGCGCCCGCCCGGACGCCGTGCCCCACGCGTTGCTGCACAACCTGCTGCATAACCAGGTGCTGCACCAGCAGGTGATATTGCTCACGGTGGTGGTAGAGGACTGCCCGCGGGTAGAGGCAGGGCAGCGTATTGAGGTCATGCGGTATGGCGATGGCTTCTTCCGTGTACTGCTGCACTTCGGTTTCATGGAGGAGCCCAACGTGCCGGAGGCGCTGCGTCTGTGCCGGGTCGAAGGGCTGAATGTCGAGCCGATGCGTACCACCTACTTCCTCAGCCGCGAGACGGTGATCCCGACCAAACGCTTCGGCATGGCGCCCTGGCGCGAGCGCCTGTTCGTGGTGCTGCAGAAGAACGCCAACAGCAGCATGAGTTACTTCCAGCTGCCGGTGAACCGGGTGATCGAGTTGGGTACCCAGGTGGAGATCTAACCCGGACGGCGCCGCGACGGTCCAAGTAGAATCGCGCCGAGAACAGTTTTCCGGGACAACCGCGTGGATCTACAGCAGGGCTTCGTCCTGACCCGCCACTGGCGCGACACCGCCGCCGGCAGCGAGGTGGAATTCTGGCTGGCCACGGATGCCGGCCCGCGTCGCCTGCGTCTGGCGCCGCAGCCGGCGGTGGCCTTCGTGCCGTTGCAACAACGCGCACAGGCGCAAGCGCTGCTGCAGGGCGAGCGCGGCGTGGAGCTGCGCGAGCTGGGCCTGCGCGACTTCCACCAGCGCCCGGTGCTCGGCCTGTACTGCGCCTCCTATCGCCAGCTGCTGAAGCTGGAAAAGCGCCTGCGCGAGGCCGGCGTGGAGGTCTACGAGGCCGACATCCGCCCGCCCGAACGCTACCTGATGGAGCGCTTCATCACCGCGCCGGTGCTGTTTGCCGGCACGCCGGATGCCGAGGGCGTGCTGTGCAACGGCCTGCTCAAGCCGGCGCCGGACTACCGCCCGCAGCTGCGCCTGGCCTCGCTGGACATCGAGACCAGCGAGCGCGGCGAGCTGTATTCCATCGCCGTGGAAGGTTGCGGCCAGCGCCAGGTGTACATGCTCGGCGAAGGCGCGGCGGTGGACGACTTCGACCTGACCTACTGCGCCAGCCGCGCCGAGCTGCTGCAGCGGCTGAATGACTGGCTGGCCGCGCATGACCCGGACGCCATCATCGGCTGGAACCTGGTGCAGTTCGACTTGCGCGTGCTGCTGGCCCACTCCCGCGAGCTCAAGGTGCCGCTGCGCCTCGGCCGTGACGGCGGCGAGCTGCACTGGCGCGAGCATCGCAGCCACAACCACTACTTCGCCGAGGCGGCCGGGCGGCTGATCATCGACGGTATCGAGGCACTGCGCTCGGCGACCTGGAACTTCCCTTCGTTCAGCCTGGAAAACGTCGCCCAGAGCCTGCTCGGCGAGGGCAAGGCAATCGACACGCCCTACGAGCGGATGGACGAGATCAACCGCATGTTCGCCGAGGACAAGCCGGCCCTGGCCCGCGACAACCTCAAGGACTGCGAGCTGGTCACGCGCATCTTCGCCCACACCCGGCTGATCGACTTCCTTCTCGAACGCGCCGCCGTCACCGGCCTGCAGGCCGATCGCAGCGGCGGCTCGGTGGCCGCCTTCACCCACCTGTACCTGCCGCCCATGCACCGCCTGGGCTTCGTCGCGCCCAACCTGGGCGACATGCAGGGCGACAGCAGCCCCGGCGGCTTCGTCATGGATTCGCGCCCCGGCCTGTACGAATCGGTGCTGGTGCTGGACTACAAGAGCCTGTACCCCTCGATCATCCGCACCTTTCTGATCGACCCGGTCGGGCTGATCGAAGGCCTGCGCGAGCCGGACGATGCGCATTCGGTGGCCGGTTTCCGTGGCGCGCGCTTCTCTCGTACCCGGCATGCCCTGCCGGCGATGGTCGAGCGCGTCTGGCAGGGCCGCGAGGCGGCCAAGCGCGCCGGCAACGCGGCGCTGTCGCAGGCGCTGAAGATCATCATGAATTCCTTCTACGGCGTGCTCGGCTCCAGCGGCTGCCGCTTCTTCGACCCGCGCCTGGCCTCGTCCATCACCCTGCGCGGGCACGAGATCATGCGCCGCACCCGCGAGCTGATCGAGGCCGAGGGCTACCAGGTGATCTATGGCGACACCGACTCCACCTTCGTCTGGCTCGGCCGCGCGCACGAGAACGAGGCGGCGACGGCCGTCGGCCGGGCGCTGGTCGAGCGGGTAAACCAGTGGTGGCGCGAGCACCTGCAGGCCGAGATGGGGCTGACCAGCGCCCTGGAGCTGCAGTTCGAGACCCATTACCTGCGCTTTCTGATGCCCACGGTGCGGGGTGCCGAGGAGGGCAGCAAGAAGCGCTACGCCGGCCTGGTCAGGCGTGCCGACGGGCGTGACGAGATGGTGTTCAAGGGCCTGGAAACGGTGCGAACCGACTGGTCGCCACTGGCCCAGCAGTTCCAGCAGGAGCTGTACCGCCTGATCTTCGCGCGCCAGCCGCACCGCGACTATGTGCGTGACTACGTGCAGCGCACCCTGGATGGCGAGCTGGACGAGTTGCTGGTGTACCGCAAGCGGCTCAAGCGCAACCTCACCGACTACCCGCGTAATGTGCCGCCGCATGTGCGCGCCGCGCGCCTGGCCGACGAACACAACGACCGCCTCGGCCGCCCCCGGCAGTACCGGCGCGGCGCCTGGATCGGCTACCTGATCACCGTTGCCGGCCCCGAGCCGCTGGAAACCCGGCGCTCGGCCATCGACTACGACCACTACATCCAGCGCCAGCTGCGGCCGGTGGCGGACGCCATCCTACCCTTCGTGGGTGACGACTTCGCTGCGCTGATCGAGCGCCAGCTCGGGCTGTTCTGAGCGCTGTGCCAGGCTCGCACGGTCACGCCCCTGCGTCTTGGCCTGATAGAGCGCCTCGTCGGCGCGCTGCAGCAGGTCGTTGACGCTGTCCCCGGCGCCGAGCTGGGCAACCCCCGCACTCAGCGTGCACGGCTTGCCGGTAGCCAGCGGCAGGCTCCGCGCCTGCGCCAGGATGCGCTCGGCCAGTTGCAGCGCCTGCTCGCCACGGGTTTCCGGGCAGATCAGCAGAAACTCCTCGCCGCCCCAGCGCCCCAGGCAGTCGCCCTGGCGCACGGCGCGCGCCAGCAGCGCGGCGATGTCGCACAGCACCTGGTCGCCGACCAGATGGCCGTGCTGATCGTTCACCACCTTGAAGTGGTCGATGTCGAACAGCACCACCGCCAGCGGCCGATGATGGCGGCGCGCGGTTTCGACGGTGCCCTGGCTGAACCGGTTGAGCTGCTTGCGGTTGGCCAGGCCGGTCAGCGCGTCCGTGACCGCCTGCCGCGCCAGCTTGCGGTTCGCCCGGCGCAGGCGTATCACCCAGAACAGGTTGCTGGCCAGGATCAGCACGAACACAGCGACCACCTGCAGCAGCAGTCGATAGTCGACCGGCGTCTCCACCCGTACCGCCACGTAGCGATTGACGATGGCGTTGACCTCGTCCGGGGTGAGCGTGGCGATGGCCTGATCGAGGATGTCGCGCAGCATCGGCTCCGAGCGCAGCACGCCGATGCGGAACAGGTTGTCCAGTTCCGGCACCTGGCCGGCGATCTTCAGGTTGAACCAGCCCTCGTTCTTGATGGTGTCGGCGGCCATCACCAGCGAGCGCAGGGTGAACTCGGCCTGGCGCTCGTTGACCAGGCGCTAGGCCTCCGCCTCGCTGCCGACGATCACGAACTGCAGGCCGGGATAGAGGCGGCGCAGCTTTTCCTCGACCGAGGTACCCGAGGGCAGGGCGATGCGGGCGCCGACGAAGTCGCCCAGGCTGGCGACGCTGGGGTGCTCCTCGCGGCTGATCAGCACATTGGCGTCGGTGAAGTAGGGCTGGGTGAACAGCAGCCAGGCGTCGCGGTCCGGGCTCTGGTTGAGAAAGCCGAGCAACTGACACTCGCCAGCCTTGGAAGCGGCCAGCGAGGCATCCCAGTCCGGTGTGACGTGGATACGCAGCGTCAGCCCGGCGCGGCTGGCCAGCAGACGCAGCAGGTCGGCGGCGATGCCTTCATGCTCGCCCCGGGCATTGAGGCGCTCGAACGGCGCCCAGTCCGGGTCGACACACATACTGATTTCGGGGTGGGCGCGCACATAGGCCTGCTGCTCCGGTGACAGCGCCACATCACCCCAGGCGTGGGCGCAGAGCAGGCCCAACATCAACAACAGATACCGCACGAACCGTCTCCCGGTCGATCTGCAAAAACGTCCGGGCTGACCGGTACGCGCAGAGCATACCGCTGCCACCGGCGCTCTGCAGCCTGTGCTGATACAGGGCTGTCCGGGCGCGCTTCAGCCGTGCGGCGCGGCCGCGAGGCCGGTTCCTGCGCGTTCACTGAGCTTCACGCCCTGCGGGCGGCAGCGGAAGCATTTGCATTGATTGACGGGTTGCCGATAGGTACGGCAGATGATGGGTGTACTCATGATGAATGCTCATGTCGGGCGCGCCGACGTTGTGCCTGGGCGCGCATGCGTTATGACCGGCAAGCCAGGCATGCGTTCGCAAGCTGGTTCAGCGGCGGCTAGTTGTCTCGACAGGAGGTGACGCCAGTAGGGACGATTGAGATCAAGCAGAACAGCTGCACGAACCTTGTCGAACAAGGCACTGCAGGGGAGGGGCGGCTTGCATCAATGCTGCACAGTGCATCTGCTCCTGATCTCAGGGGGGCAGAACGTGTGCTCAAGTGGAGTGGTGTTCCAGATACATGCCAGGTCCGGGAAGGACTGCATTGCCGCATGGCTCAGGATGGCCGTTGCCATCTGCGCCTATCACCTTGCGGGGGGCGGCACCATAACACGTTGCGGTGGGCGGTTGTCGATTTTTTGATCAGAAAAGAAAAACCCTGATCTTCGGCAGGAAAATCAGGGGGGTGATCTGCCGGAGCCGGGAGGATTTGAACCCATCCTGTCGCGCTTGCAATGCTCTGCATATCCCGGCAGTGCTGACCTCGCTGCACACGTGCTGCCGCATTGAGCTGCATAGCTTTGCTTCTTCTGTGACACTTTATGGTCACTGGCCCTAGTAGCTACGGCTCGGGCAAGATTATTTCTGGCTTTGGAGGCCGGCTTTAATTTGAGAAATAAGAGGGGGTATTTCTGGATAGCCTCTTGTTGAGTAGTCAATTATTTTATTTCTATGGCCTATGGCTTCTAATGTTAGTTCGTAAAATATATATAGGCAGCTATATGTAAGGTCGAAAAGCTTTTGAGTGTCATTGAATAACTTTTGATGGCTGCCATGAAGAGCTTTATGTCTGAGACTGTTCCAGTTGTCTGCTTTGTTGCCTAGTAGCTTATAAAACGCATTTTTTACGGATGGCGAACCTGCAGATTTCAAGTTCCCTGAGATTCTTTGAAAGGCTCTTGGGGATATCGATGACTCTATTTTTGAGATGACATCTAGTGCTTGCAGGCACTCTTTCTCAAAGGAGCTGTCAGCTACTTTATATTTGCTGTAAAAGAAATCTACCATCCCTTCTATGTTTGAGCATATTGATTTCATGAAGGGTTCTATCCCGGCTTGGCTTGATATGCCGATCTCTTTCCAGAACCATATTATTGCCTTTCTTTTTTCTTGAGAGAGCTTGTGTAGTTTATTTGTTATTTCTTCAAGCTCATCTATTTTGTGGTGGCGGTTCAGAGGTGGCAGGATGCTCCACAGCTCTTCGGGGGCAGGGCGGGAATAGAGCGTTATAGAGAAGCTCTTTGGGGTTATGCTGTGATCGTATATTTTTTGAAGATTCTTGCCGGTAGCTAGTTCAATTGCATGCACAATTGATTGTGCTTTTTCATTTGTAATTTGTTTGGGGCTTTTTATCAGAAAGGTCACATGGTTTTCGTGAATTCTAATCTGGCATTTTTTGTCGGCAACAGTGACGTTGGTAATGTTTCTTTTCTGTTCTTTCTCGTTATATTCATTGGTTGGAATCTTTAGGTCTTTTACTTCGCAGGCTATTAGTCGAGTGTTTCCCGTCGGCGGGTGAGCCGTTTTTCCTTTTTGAAAAATGTCGGGTATTTGCCCTTTAAAAACTATGGTGCTTGTTGGGAAGTAGTAATTTGTGCTTAGGTGGATGTCTGTCGCTATCCACTTATGGCCTTCTACGCTTATTCCTTCGATTTTGAAATAGTGTTCTTTTGGGATGATTTGGCCTGGCTCTATGTAGTCCATTCCCCAGTTTGGCTCAAGAGGTTTTCCTTTTGGGGGGCTCCATATTGCCTCCAATATTAGTTGGCCATTTTTGTCTTGTGTTATTTTTCCGTTGGCAATGTATTTTTTCGGGTTTTGTTTGTCTTGAGATATTATTTTTAATGTCTTAAATGTTATCTCAAGCTCTGATTTTAATATGTTGTTTATGGCTTTTTCTGAGTTCATTGGTGCGTGCCCTTGTTTAAGGCGATGCCGCTTTATGTGTTTTAACTAAATGGCAGGCACGGCACTTGTCGCGCTGTAAGTAGGCCGGCCATTTCTGTTTTCTGAGCACGCCTTACGAATCCACCTTTTGCCGGGCATGCCTGCGCCTAGCTATTCCTTGCTTGAGCGCTATCCCGCGTTCGGTTGGCTCAAGTTTCGGTTGGCCTCGTCAGGGTCAGGGCTTGTCTGTCCAATCTCGGGTGCTGTTTGCCCGCTAGCAATCCAAAAAGCGTACTGAGGAAACATCTGCACGATGGCCTCTATGTCCTGTTCGTTGGCACGCCGCTTTCCATTTCTCAGGTGATACCAGCTGCTGCGGTCTATGCCGGTTAGCTTCTCAAGCTTAGGGGCCGAAAGCTGTTCTTTATCCCAAATGGATATCAATCTTTCTCTTATCATTCCTAAAGCATCTAAAAAGCTTGCACATAGTGGTGGTTTCTATGTGGTGGCTGGCTTATATTTTGTCTCTACCTTGCAAATAATGTAAGGCATTTAATGCAAGATAAAGCTGGATATAGCGGAGTTCATGGATGCTACCACCTGAAGGTCTTGACCCCCAAAAGCTGCACGGTGCCCCGCCTTTGATGCCTTGGCAGAGGTTCGCCGAATGGATCGGCATGGGTGACGAACCCATCGTCGTGCGTACCTGGATTGATCGCGGCTACTTGCCCACCGAGAAGGTAGGTAAGCGCGTGATGGTCAACGTGGCGCTTCTGACCCGCCACCTTCTGGAGCGGGAGTGGACCCTATGAGCAAAGACCAAAGCCTGGACCTGTGCAGCGTGAAGACCTTCGCCGAAATGAGCGGTGTGTCGGTGGAAGAGGCAATCAACTGGATCGACACCGGCACCATCCCGAGCATGCGGCTAGCGGACTTCCGCATGGTTAACCTCGCCCGCCTGCGTGAAGACATGGCCAAGGGCAAGACCCAGTTCAAAGAGGGGGACTACAGCCATGTCTAGTAAGCCTGCTGGTCTGGATGTGCTCTCCGCTGTGGGCTTCCTGGGGGAGCCGGTGGTGGTCGAACTGGTCTGGGACGACGATCCCGAGCCGTGCTGGCGTGCCGGCTATGTGATCGGCTTGGTGTTGCCCGTCGAAGGCGTTCATGAGCAGGCGTTCCTGCTGATGAAGAATCCCGGCGATGAACACCCTCTGGACGTGTATCTCTCGGATATCCGTTCTATCCGGTCGATTCGCAGCGAAGCGCGCAGTTTTCTGAGGCGCTTGCCGATCCCTCCGATGTTCCAGAGCCAGCCCGGATTCAAGGAAGGAGAGCGCCGCCATGCATAGCTGCAATGTCGTCACCGCTGCCAATGCGGCGCAGTACATGGGCGCCACCGTACTCGTTGAAATGATCTGGTACCAAGACCCGGAACCGCTGTGGCGCTGCTTCCACATCGTCGGCATGGCCCTGCCGATGGAGGGCGTTTACCACGAGGCCGGCTACTTCCTGACGATGCCCCTGGATGGAAAGGCTGATTTTCCGACCGAGCTTTGCTTCTACAACATCCGCACCATTCGGGCGATACGGCACCGCGACCGGCACAGTTCCGGCAACGTACTGGGCCGTATGACCCGAACCTATCCAGAGAGGTCAGGGGCCGCGCTCCCGGCTCGTCGGAACAGCTCCACCGTTCCGAAGAACGGAAGCACGGGCGCAGCGCACCCTTGACCCTGCACAAACATGAACAGCCTCTGCCGGGGAGTGTGGGGTAGCTTCACCACCCCACGCTCCCGAGCCCTCGGCGGCAAGAGCGGGATGACAAGGGCGGCGCCCTTGGTGTGCATTTCAGCTGATTCCTCCCGCGCTTTACTTCCCGTCTTCTGATGGCCTGCAGGCTATGGCAACCACCCCATCCCTGGAGCGTTCGAAATGGACGGCCTCAATCCCCTCGCAATCCTCCTTCTGTTGCTCTCCCTTGCTCACTGGATCGGCCAAGCCGCAACCCAGTTACCCAACAGTATTCAACCAACCATATGGCTCTACGAAGCGGCAGACGGCGCGCGCGATGGAGCGGCTCGGTACAGAGCGACCACGCGCGCGCCGGCCGCCGCCTGACGTCCCTGTAACACGTCAGATAGTCAGTTTCCGAAACAGCAATTACTGGTCATTGATGGAGAAACCCAATGAAGATGAAAGACCACGTTCGCCTCAACCTGAACGGTGAAGAGAGCCCGAAGGGACGAATCTTCGTGGACCCGGGCAATGCACGGCTGACCGACCTGTCGAACGTCCGCCTGCTGCGCTGCGCGGTCGATACGGTCCGCCAGCTGTACCGGGGGCTGATCCTGCCCCACATCCTGGGCATGTTCGACAAGCCCGGCACCATCGTCGATTTCGCAGGGGAGCGCTGGCATGCCGGCCGTGTCAGCAAGGACTCCGGCTACCAGTACAAGCTGCAGAACGCCGACCTGGGCTTTGTCCTGCTGGTGAAGAACTTCAACTGCAAGTCTGACGTGATCGGTCCCCACCTCAAGATCGAAGTGTCACCCCATGCCATCGACGCCCTGAGCCCCGAGCGCCTGCAAGAGCGCATGGACTATTACGCCAGCCACGTGCTGAGCCACATCGAGCGCAACCAGTGCGCCGTGCATCTGGCCCTGGACGTACAGGGCTGGCAACCACCTGCCGATCTGGTCGCCCGTATGCACTGCCGGGCGCGCACTCACCGCGACATCAGCGGCATCAACCAGATCGAGTGGGCCACCAAATCCAGCGTCTACGGCCGCGGTGAAACCTCCATGTTCGGTTCCGCTGCTGGCGTGCAACTGTGCATTTACAACAAGACCGAGCAGGCCAAGGCCACTGACAAACTCGACTTCTGGGAAGGCGTCTGGAAGCGCCGCGACAGCTTCGACGAGGGCGACCCGGACAACTACAACCCGGCCCAGGATGTGTGGCGTGTGGAACTGCGTTACCACCACTCCATCATCCAGCAATTCGCCAGCGGCTCCATCGATCTGGCCACCGGCAAGGCCATTGAAACCGACTGCTATGCGACCTTCGCAGGGCATCTGGACGGCCTGTGGCGCTATGGCCTGCGGCAGTTCAAGTTCATCTCCCGCCCTGGCTATTTCGAGCCGGTATGGACCCTGATGCGTGACGATGCGCGTGTCGATGTGCCGGTCGATTCCCTGATCGATGCCACCGAGTACAAGCGCCACTACAAGACTGCCCGAGGCTTCTCCGGTAAGAACGTGGAGCTGTTCCTGGGAAACTTCGTAAGCCTGCTGGCTAGGGAGCGAGTGGGCGTAAAAAAGGCGTTCTCCACCCTAAAACAATGGGACTGTTGGCCCGTCATCCGGGAGCACTACGCCGCTAAGGAAATGAGCGAGCGCGAGCTCTATAAGCACATCAAGGGGCTACTGGAGGAACGCCACGTCAGGTGGGGGCGAGCTGTATAGATGGCAATCGAACAGCTACCGGACGGACGTTGGAAGGTCGACGTCGAGCCCGTCAAAGGCAAGCGCTTCCGCAAGACCCTCAAGACCAAGGGTGAAGCCCAGCGATTCGAAGCGACCTGCAGAGCCAGATTTGCACAAAACCCGGATTGGGCACCCAAGCCGAAAGACCTTCGCCGTCTCGGTGAGTTGGTCGGCCTCTGGTTCGATTTACACGGTCATTCGCTGAGAGACGGCGAGCGTCGCCGCATCAAGCTTGAAGCCCTGGCCAAGTGCCTGCGCGACCCTCCTGCCATCAGGTTGGACCCGCAGACCTACGCACAGTATCGCCGGATCAGGTTAGGGGCGGGCACGTCGCCGAAGACTCTGAATAATGAGCTTGGGTATCTGCGTGCCGTCTACAACGAACTGCGCGGCCTGGGCGTCATCGACTACGACAATCCGCTGTCCCTGGTGAAGCCGTTGAAGATCCAGGAGCGTGAACTGTCCTGGCTGACGACAGACCAGATTGCCGAGCTATTGGCTGAGATCCGCAGGGGCT
>NZ_BATI01000034.1 GCF_000467105.1 Aquipseudomonas alcaligenes NBRC 14159 | reverse complement strand
CCCCACTGGGGCAAGCACTGGATCAAGTGATCCACGCCTGAACAAAAAGCCCCGCCAGGATCGCCCTGGCGGGGCTTTTTTATTGCGCCGGCGCTAGTGCCTGGCGCCGCTGCACGGCGTGCAGACGCTCGATCATGTAGCGCAGGTGCATGTGCAGCTCGTACAGCTCGCTGGAATAGGACAGCGGCACCTCGACCCGCGCCAGCTCGTCCTCGAGCTTCTCCAGGCGCTCGATCTCGGCACCGATATCGCCGCCGAGCTTGCCCTTGTACAGCTGCTGGTCGATCTCGCGCAGGTGCTTGTACCAGCGGTAGATGCGCGCGCGGATGCGCCACTGGTAGATCGGCCCGATGGCCTTGAACAGCGGGAACAGCAGGATCACCAGCGGGATGGCGAGGATGATGTAGCGGTCGGCCAGCGAGGCGATGCGGAACGGCAGGTAACGCTGCAGGATCGGCAGGCCCTTGTCGTAGTAGTACTCGGCCTCGCTCAGGGTGGCGAGCGAGCGCGGCGGGCGCTGCGGATAGCTGCCGGCGGCATCGAGCAGGCTGCCGTCCTTGAGCACCTCGCGCGCGGCTTCGAGGATGAGCGGGGTCAGCGAGGGATGGAAGTTCTCGCCGGCCACCAGAGTCGCCACCGGGCCGAGGGTGACGATGTCGCGGTCGGGCGTGTTGCGCGCCATATCGAGCATGCCTTCGCCCACTTCCAGGCGGCTCAGGTGCGGCAGGCGGGCCAGGTAGGCCTGGGTGCGGCGCAGGCCGACCAGGCGCAGTTTCGGTTCGGCGGCCAGGCGCTGGATCAGCGGATTCTCCGCCGGGCCGACGAAGAAGGCAGCGTCCAGCTCGCCGGCCACCAGCGCGTCGGCGGCACGGCTGCCACCCAGCGGCTGCCATTGCTTCGGATAGTCGGCCGGGGTGATGCGGTTGGCCGCGAACAGCGCGGCGGTCACCGCCTGGGTGCCGCTGTCTGCCGAGCCGATGGCCAGGCGCAGTTGCTTCAGGTCGGCCAGGCGCTCGAACTTCACCTTGGGGCCGGTGAACAGCCACAGCGGCTCGCGGTACATCACGCCGAGGCCGGTCAGTGTGTCGCGTGCCTCCGGCGCCAGGTTGAGCTCCTGGCCGCTCTGCACCAGGGCCAGCTCGACGGAGCCGTCCAGCAGCTTGGCCAGGTTGGCCTGCGAGCCCAGGCTCGGCACCAGCTCCAGCTCGAAGCCCTGTTCGGCCAGTTCGGTGCGCAGGCGTTCGGCGAAGGCATGGTAGCCACCGCCTTCGGCGCCAGTGGCCAGGCGTGCATGCATGGGCGGCGGCGGGGCGACGAAGTAGAACAGCGCGCCCACCAGGCCGGCCAGTACCGGCACCAGCCACAGGTTGGCGAGAATGAGGATTTTCAGGTCACGCAGAATGCGGCGCATGGTCGGTCCTTGAGGCTATCCCTGCCTGAGGATAGCCGGAACCGCCTCAGCTCTGCAGGCTTGCCGGTGTGCGCTGGCGCTCGCGCCAGCGATCGAGCAGGGCGAAGCCGCCGAGCAGGACCAGGGCATACAGCGCATCCACGCCCAGGGCCAGCAGCACCAGGCCGCAGAGCGCGCAGCTGAGGCCGGCGACCCAGCGCCAGACGCCGCGCAGCAGCACCACGCCGGCGGCCATGCTGAGCAGGTAGACGACGATGAAGTTGCCGTTGGCGTAGCGGATCAGGTCGTCCACCGACAGTTGCAGTACGGCGGCCATGGCGGCGCACAGGGCGCAGATCAGCACCACCAGCAGCAGGGCGCGGGCCGGCACGCCGTGGCGGTTGCGCACGGCCAGGGCGGAGGGCAGTTTGTCCTCGTCGGCCAGGCTCCAGATCAGCCGGGCAAAGCCCTGCACATAGACGTTCATCGAGGCGAAGCAGGCCAGGTAGCCGACGGCCGCAACCAGCCAGCGCGCCTCATCGCCGAGCAGCCTGTGCATCAGGCGCGGCAGCGAGGCGGCGTCACTGTGCTCGTTGCCGTACACGCCGAAGCTCAGCACCGCCACCGAGAAGGCCCAGTACACCAGGCCGGCCAGCAGCACGCCGAGCAGCAGGGCGAGGGGGAAGTCGCGCCGCGGGTGCTTGAACTCCTCGCCCAGGTGGGTGAAGGCCTCGATGCCGACAAAGCACCAGAACATCACCCCCAGCGCGGCGGGAATCAGCTGCCAGGAGCCGTCGATCGGCGGCAACAGCGGCTGGCTGGCCAGCGGCAGGTCGCCGACCCACCAGACCAGGCCGACGGTGCCGAGGATGGCCAGGGCGATCAGCCCCTGCACCAGGCCGCTGGCCCGAGCCGGGCGCTGGCCGAGCAGGAGCATCAGGCCGAGGGTGGCGAACTGGATCAGCAGCGCCTCGCCACGGCCGATGGGCAGTACCGCCTGCCAGAAGCCGGTGGCGATGTTCAGCGCCGCCGGCAGGCCCACCGGCAGCACGGCGAGAAACAGCAGGGCGATCAGCCGCTCGCTGCGCGCGCCGAAGGCACGGCCGATCAGGTGCGGCGCGCCGCCGGCATGGGGGAAGTGGCGGCCCAGCTGGGCGAAGGTGAAGGCCACCGGCAGCACCAGGGCGATCAGGATCAGCCAGGCCCACAGCGAGGCCGAGCCGGCGGCGGTGGCGGCCAGGGCCGGCACCACGAAGATACCGGTGCCCAGCAGCGAGGTGCTGAGCAGGGCGATGCCCTGCAGCAGGCCCAGTTCCTTGTTCAGCCGGCTCATGATGTATGCTCGCTCCTTCCTTTCGATCCCGCCATGTTACGGGCGCCGCCGCGCGCAGGTCGCCGCCGATTGCCGGCAATGTGGCGGAATCCCCCGTCAAACTGCCGGCCGCCGAGAACCACCGTGGACAAGTTCGATCGCCAGATCATCGCCCTGCTGCGCCAGGATGCGCGCACCTCCGTCAGCCAGATCGCCCGCGAGGTCAACCTGTCGCGTTCGGCGGTGGGCGAGCGCATCCGCCAGCTGGAGCAGTCCGGGGTGATCCGCGGCTACCACGCGCAGGTGGCCGACCCGGCCGGGAGCGGGGTCAAGGCGTTCCTCGAACTGTTCTACAAGGACGGTCGCTGCCAGGACTATGTCGAGCGCATGCGCGCCTATCCGGAAATCCGCCAGTGCTGCGGCATCAGCGGCGAGACCGACATGCTGGTGCAGGTGGAGGCGGCGAGTATGGCGCGCCTGGCGGAGATCCGCGGGGTGATCGAGGGATTTCCCGGCATGCAGCGAGTGAAGACGCACATGGTGGTCAACGAATGGGCGATGTAATGCGCAGCCAGCCTATTCGGCCGAGGCCTGGGTCGCCTCTTCCTCGGTGAGCATGTACTTGCCGGCCTGCAGGTCATGGAAGTAGCGGTCGTAGCGGCCGCTGTCGCGGAACGCCTGCAGGCGCTGGTTGAAGCGCTGCATCAGGGCTTCGCTGTCGGCCAGGCGCTTGGGCAGCATCAGGTAGCTCTGGTTGACCAGCAGCGGTTTGGGGTGGTGGGTGATGCGCGCGCGCTCGGCCGGGGTGAACTGGCTGCGTAGCGCCGCATAGCCAACGTTGACCTCCTGCGGGTAGAGCACGATGCGCTCCTTGAGCAGCTTCTCGAAGTTCTGCTGGTCGCTGGAGACCCGTTCCATGCGCACCTTGCCCCGGGCGAGGAACGCGTCGAAGCCGGGGCCATAGCTGTATTCCAGGCCGCCGCCGAGGGTCATGCCGGTCAGGTCGTCGAACTGCTGCCAGTCGAAGGGTACCGACTTGAGGTGGAAGAACACGAACTGCTCGTCCAGCAATGGCGCGCTGAACAGGAAGTCGGTCTCGCGCTCGCGCTTGTGCATCCACACGCCGGTGGCGTCGAACTTGCCGGCGGCGGCATCGGAATAGGCGCGTGGCCAGGGCAGGAAGCGGAAGTTGACCTTGTAGCCTTCCTCGGTGAAGAGGTCGCTGATGATGTGGGCCATCACGCCATTGTGGCGCTGGTCGGTGGACAGGTAGGGCGGCCAGTCGCCGACGCTGATCTGCAACTCGCGTGGCTGCGCCTGGGTACTGATGCACCAGGACAGGCAGCAGATGGTCAGCAGGCTTTTCCAGCGCATGGGGACTCCCGAACTCCCTGAAGCTGTTACCTGGTCAGCATAGTCAGTTCGGGGTGCTGTCGGCGATACCTTTCAGCCAGGCGCGACGTGCGGCCACGTCGTGGAAGGTCCAGGCGACGAAGCGACTCTGCTTGTTGCCCTGGGCCATGTCCACCTGGCGGACCTTCAGGGCGCCGGCCTGCTGCAGGGCGGCGTTGAACGCCGCCAGGTTGCCGGCCTTGGACACCAGGCTGCTGAACCACAGCACCTGCCCGGCCGCCGTTGCGCTCTCGCGGGCCATGCGTCGCAGGAAGGCCACTTCGCCGCCCGCGCACCACAGCTCGTTGCTCTGCCCGCCGAAGTTCAGCACCGGCAGTTTGCGCTTGGGGTCGAGCTTGCCGAGGTTCTTCCATTTGCGTGTGCTGCCGCTGGCCGCCTCGGCGGCAGAGGCGTGGAAGGGCGGGTTGCACAGGGTCAGGGTGAAGCGCTCGTCGCTGGCCAGCAGGCCCTGGAAAATGTGCTGCGGCTCGTGCTGCTGACGCAGCTCGATGGCATCACCGAGGCCGTTGGCCTGGACGATGCTGCGAGCGGCGGCCAGGGCGACCGGGTCGATGTCCGAGCCGACGAAGCGCCAGCCGTAGTCGCTGTGGCCGAGCAGCGGGTAGATGCAGTTGGCCCCGGTGCCGATGTCCAGCACACGCACCCCTTTGCCGCGTGCGATGGCGCCATCGCTGCTTTCGGCCAGCAGATCGGCCAGGCCATGCAGGTAGTCGGCCCGGCCGGGGATTGGCGGGCACAGGTAGCCGGGCGGAATGTCCCAGTGGGCGATGCCGTACAGCTGGCGCATCAGCGCGCGGTTGAACACGCGCACCGCCTCGGGGTCGGCGAAGTCGATGCTCTGCTTGCCGTAGGGGTTGAGGATGACGAAGCGCCCCAGCTCCGGGCTGGCCTCGATCAGCCTGGGGAAGTCGTAGCGGCCCTGGTGGCGGTTGCGCGGGTGCAGTTGACCCTTGGCGATGGCCTTGGGCTGGCGGGGCGGATGGCTTTTCTGACGCATGACGGGCGGTTCGGCGGGCGGGGCCGGCATTGTCCCACAGACGCTACTTCCAGCCCATCTGCCAGCGCTCGGTGTCTTCCAGCTGGTGCCAGTCCAGGCGTTCGCTGCGCCCGGTGAGCACGGCCTGCAGGTCGATCGCCAGCACCTCGCCGGCGTCGTCACGATGCAGCTCGGTGACCAGGAAGTGGCGCTCGCGATTGCGCGGCGCGCGTGCCGTCCATTTCGACAGCAGCAGCTTGCGCGGGTTGATCCGGCCGGGCCTCACTGGCGGTGCTCCAGCAGGCGCCGCGCGACTTCCTGGCCGCTCAGCCAGGCGCCCTCGACGCGGCCGGACAGGCACCAGTCGCCGCAGGCGTACAGGCCCAGGTCGGCGTCGGCCAGGGCGCCCCACTCGTGGGCGCTGGCCGGGCGCGCGTAGAGCCAGCGATGCGCCAGGCTGAAGGCCGGTGCCGGCACGGCGCAGCCGATCAGCTCGGCGAAGGCGCCGTGCAGCTGTTCGATCACCGCCTCCTTGGGCAGGTCCAGGTGCTGCCGGCTCCAGCTGCTGCTAGCGTGCAGCACCCAGGTGTCCAGCGCGCCATCACGGCCCGGCTTGCTGCGGTTGCGCGCCAGCCAGTCGATCGCGCTGTCCTGCACGAAGCAGCCCTGTACCGGGGTCTGCAGCGCAGTCTCGAAGCCCAGGGCCACGGCCCAGGTCGGCTCCATGATCACGCTGGCGGCGGCGCTGGCCAGCTTGGGCGCGGCGGCCAGCAGGGCGGTGGCCTGCGGTGCCGGGGTGGCGACGATCACGCTGCTGTAGGGGCCGTGGCTGTTGCCCTCGGCGTCCTGCAGGCCCCAGTGCTGTTCGCCACGGAACACCTCGGTGATGCGGCAGCCGAAGTGCACCGGCAGGGCGCCGAGCAGCGCGCGGCTGATGGAGCTCATGCGCGGTGCGCCGACCCAGCGCAGCTGCTCGTCCGGCGAGGGCTGCAGGCCGTTCTGGTTGTACTGGTAGAGCTGCGGGTCCCATTCGGCGACCCAGCCGCGCGCCTGCCACTGCTGCACCACTTCGACGAAGCGGCGATCACGCGCTGTGAAGTATTGCGCGCCCAGGTCCAGCGAGCCGGCATCGCTGCGCTTGCTGGCCATGCGTCCGCCACTGCCGCGGCTCTTGTCGAACAGCTCGACTGGCAGGCCGGCAGCATGCAGGGCCTGGGCGGCGGACAATCCGGCCAGGCCGGTTCCGATGATGGCAATGGGGGCGTTCATGTTTGACCTCGTTGTCTTTATCTCAGGCTACGCGCTCGGGAAAATCTGTACAATCTGATTTTCTGTACAGAATTTTCTTCCGTGACCGCCTGATCCTCGTCGATAATCAAGACATATGACCTGGGCTCAATGTTCAGACTAGGGCGCAACCGCGGGTTCGCGCCATGTGAGGAGGACGCCATGCACATATTGCTGACCGGCGGCACCGGGCTGATCGGGCGGGCCCTGTGCCAGCTCTGGCTGCGCCAGGGCCACCAGCTGACCGTCTGGAGCCGGCGTCCCGAGCGGGTCGCGGCGCTCTGTGGCAACGGGGTGCGCGGCATCGCGCGGCTCGAGGAGCTGGCCGATGCGCCGCTCGATGCGGTGATCAACCTGGCCGGCGCCCCAATCGCCGACCGGCCCTGGACCAACAAGCGCAAGGCGCTGCTGTGGGACAGCCGGGTGGCGCTGACCGAGCGTCTGCTGGCCTGGCTGGAAGCGCGCCCGCAGCGGCCGCGGGTGCTGATCTCCGGGTCCGCCGTGGGTTGGTACGGCGACGCTGGCGAGCGCGAGCTGCACGAGAGCGATGCGCCGGTGGTCGAGGACTTCGCCGCCCAGCTGTGCGGCGCCTGGGAAGAGACGGCGCAGCGCGCCGAGGCCCTCGGCATGCGCGTGGTGCTGCTGCGCACCGGGCTGGTCCTGGCCAGCGAGGGCGGTTTTCTCAAGCGCCTGCTGCTGCCGTTCCGCCTGGGCTTGGGTGGGCCGATCGGCAACGGCCGGCAGTGGATGCCGTGGATCCACCTGCAGGATCAAATCGGCCTGATCGATTTTCTCTTGCAGCGGGACGACGCGCGCGGTCCCTATAATGCCTGCGCGCCGCAGCCGGCCAGGAACAGGGATTTCGCCCGCGCCCTGGGCCGGGCACTGCACCGTCCGGCCTTGTTGCCGGTGCCTGGGCCACTGCTCAGGCTGGGCCTGGGCGAGCTTTCTGGCCTGCTGCTCGGCGGGCAGAAGGCCCTGCCCCAGCGCGCACTGGCCGATGGCTACGTATTTCGCTTCACCGACCTCGACTCGGCCCTGGCCGACCTGCTCAAGGACTCCGCATGACCGATCACGCCCTGCTGTTGCTCAACCTGGGTTCGCCGGCTTCCACGGAGGTGGCCGACGTGCGTCGCTACCTCAATCAGTTCCTCATGGACCCCTACGTGATCGACCTGCCCTGGCCGGTACGCCGGCTGCTGGTGTCGCTGATCCTGCTCAAGCGTCCGGCGCAGTCGGCACACGCCTATGCCTCGATCTGGTGGGAGGAGGGCTCGCCGCTGGTGGTGCTCAGTCGCCGTCTGCAACAGGCCATGGCGCCGCACTGGCCGCATGGCCCGGTGGAACTGGCCATGCGTTACGGCGAGCCGTCGATCGAGAAGGTGCTGGTTGGCCTGGCGGCCCGGGGCGTGAAGAAAGTCACCCTGGCGCCGCTCTATCCGCAGTTCGCCGATAGCACCACCACCACCGCGCTGCAGGAAGTGCGGCGGGTGGTGCGCGAGCGCGGCCTGGCCCTGCAATTCGCCGAGCTGGCGCCGTTCTACGCCCAGCCGGAGTACGTCGACGCGCTGGCGGAGAGCGCCAAGCCCTATCTCGAGCAGGACTTCGACCACCTGCTGCTGAGCTTCCACGGCCTGCCGGAGCGCCATCTGCATAAGCTGGACCCAACCGGTCATTGCCTGAAAGGCGCCGACTGCTGCAAGAACGCCTCGCCGCAGGTGCTCGCCAACTGCTACCGCGCCCAGTGCCTGCGCAGCGCCGAGCTGTTCGCCGAGCGCGCCGGGCTACCGGCCGGCAAGTGGTCGGTGGCTTTCCAGTCGCGCCTGGGCCGCGCCAAGTGGATCGAGCCCTATACCGAGGCGCGCCTGGACGAGCTGGCCAAGGCCGGGGTGAAGAAGCTGCTGGTGATGTGCCCGGCCTTCGTCGCCGACTGCATCGAGACCCTGGAGGAAATCGGCGACCGCGGCCGCGAGCAGTTCCGCGAGGCGGGCGGCGAGGATCTGGTGCTGGTGCCCTGCCTGAACGACCACCCGCAGTGGGTGCAGGCGCTCAAGGTACTGTGCGAGCGGGCACCCGAGCAGCTGTGAAGGCCACTGCCGGGTTTGCATGAGTGGCGCCGCTGCGCGGCCGTCAGCTCGGGAAGTGCAGGCGGAAGAGGGTGCCGTCGCTATCGCTGCTGACGCTGACCTGGCCGCCGTGTGCCTGCATGATCGAACGCACGATCGCCAGGCCCAGGCCGCCGGAGTCGCCCGGCTGATGGCGTGAAGGGTCGCAGCGGTAGAAGCGCTCGAACAGATGCGGCAGGTGCTGTGCGCCGATCGGCTCGCCGAGGTTGTGCACGCTGAGGGTCACGCCCGTGGCCGTGCAGGTGCTGCCGAGGGTCACGCGGCTGTGCGGCGTGGCGTGGCGCAGGGCGTTGGCCAGCAGGTTGGCCAGGGCGCGGCGCAGCAGCTGCGGCTCGGCATGCAGTTGTCCGCTGGCCTGGTTGAGCAGGGTGAGGTCGCGTTCCTGGGCCATGCCCTCGAAGTAGTCGCACAGCTGCTCGCCGAGCGCCTGCAGGTTGACCGCTTCGCGTTGGATCGCCGCCTTCGGCTGCTCGGTGCGGGCGAGGAACAGCATGCTGTCGATCATCCGCGCCAGGCGCTCGTACTCCTCCTGATTGGACACCAGCAGGTTCTGGTAATCCTCCACCGAACGCGAGTGGCGCAGCGCCTGCTGGGTCTGGCCCATCAGGTTGCTCAGCGGCGTGCGCATCTCGTGGGCCAGGTCCTCGGAGAAGCGCGAGAGCTGGGCGAAGCCCTGCTCCAGGCGGTCGAGCATCTGGTTCAGGGCCTGGCTCAGGGCGCTCAGCTCGCCCACCTCGGCAAAGCCCTGCAGGCGCAGGTGCAGGTGCTGTGTATCGATGCTGGCGGCCTGCCGGGCCAGCTGGCGCACCGGGCGCAGCCCGCGCTGGCTGACCAGGGCGCCGAGGGCGAAGGCCAGCAGTGCACCGACGCCCAGCGCCAGGCCAATCTTCAGGCGATAGGCGGCGAGCATCTGCTCGCGCTCGCTGGCCAGCTTTCCGGCGATCAGCCGCAGCGAGCCGCCCGGGCGCGGCACATCGAGCCAGGCCAGGCGCAGGGTGGGGTTGCCTGGTGCATCGGCCAGCCGGGGCTCAGGTGCTGCTGGCAGGTTCGGCAGCGGCAGGGCCGGCGGGTTCACCTCGATCAGTGGCTGGCCCTGGGCATCGACTATCCACAGCAGGTTGTCGCGGTTGCCCAGCATGTTCTCGTACAGCTGCGGGCGCCGACGCAGCGCCTCGATGCTGGCGGCGTCATCGAGCAGGGCCTGCATGCGCTGCAGGCGGCCGAGCAGGGCCTGGTCGTCGCGCCAGGCGATTTCGCGCTGCAGCGACTGGTACAGGAAGAAGCCCAGGGCGCCGAGCAGCAGCACGCCGACCAGGGCGAACATCAGCGCCAGGCGCAGGCTCAGGGTTTTCGGCCAGAGCCTCATGGCTGCAGGTCCAGCAGGTAGCCGATGCCACGCACGGTATGGATCAGCTTGAGCGGGTAGGGATCGTCGACCTTGGCGCGCAGGCGGCGGATGGCCACGTCGACCACGTTGGTGTCGCTGTCGAAGTTCATCTGCCAGACATGCGAGGCGATCAGCGAGCGCGACAGCACTTCGCCCTGGCGGCTCAGCAGCAGGTGCAGCAGGGCGAATTCCTTGTTGGTCAGGTTGAGGCGCTCGCCACTGCGGGTGACCTTGCGCTTGAGCAGGTCGAGCTGCAGGTCGGCGACCTCGAAGTGCTCGGTTTCCCGTGGCGGCCCCCGGCGCAGCAGGCTGCGCACGCGGGCCAGCAGCTCGGCGTAGGAGAAGGGTTTGACCAGGTAATCGTCGGCGCCCAGCTCCAGGCCGCGCACACGGTCCTCGACGGCATCACGGGCGGTGAGGCACAGCACCGGGGTCTGCAGCTGGCGGCGGATGATCTGCAGCAGCTGCCAGCCATCGATGCCCGGCAGCATGACGTCGAGGATGATCAGGTCGAACTCTTCCTCCTGCACCAGGTGCAGGCCGTCCAGGCCATTGGCGGCGACCTCCACCGCATAGCCGGATTCGCTCAGACCCTTGCGCAGGTAATCCGCCGTCTTCGCTTCGTCTTCAACCACCAGGATACGCATGCCGACCTCCACTGCAGACGCATAGCCTAGGTCGATCCGCGCTTCTCTCCCATTACAAATTGGTAATCCGCCGGCAATCGGTCTGTGCGGAAGGGCTGGGCAAGATGCCCGCCACTGGCTCAGCCGAGCCTTATCCGGGAGAACCGCATGACCATCCGAACCCCTACCGCACTGTCGCTGCTCGCCCTGGCCCTGGCGGCGAGCCCGGCCTGGGCCGAGACCCCGGCGGTGACGCAGCGCGCCGATGTCAGCCTGGCCCTGGCCAACCAGTTGCTCGACGCCACCCTGGCCGCCTGCCATGCCGAAGGCCGCAGCGCGGTCGCCGCCGTCGTCGACCGGGGCGGCAACCTGGTGGCGCTGCAGCGCGACGACAACGTCGGCCCGCACAACACCCTGGCCGCGCAGCGCAAGGCCTTCACCGCGCTGTCGACCAAGACCGCCACCGGCCTATTGGCCGAGCGTGCGCGCAGCACCCCCGACGCGGAAAACCTCAACACCCTCGATGAACTGCTGCTACTCGGCGGCGGCGTACCGCTGAAGGTGGCTGACCAGGTGATTGGCGCCATCGGCGTGGCCGGTGCCGGCGGCGCGCAATTCGACGAAGGCTGCGCGCTGCAGGCCATCGCCCAGGTTCTACCCACCCAACCCTGAACTGGAGATCCACCATGAAGATGCTGAAAAACCTGCTGCTCGGTAGCGCCCTGAGCGGCCTGTCCACCCTCGTCCTGGCCGCCGGCAACCCGCTCAGCGTGCACGTCCTCAACCTGCAGGACGGCCTGCCGTCGCCGGGTGTCGAGGTCAGCCTGGAAAAGCTCGACGGCGAGCGCTGGAACAAGCTGAACGAGGGCACGACCAACGAGCAGGGCCGCATCACCGCGCTCTATCCCGAGGGTAAGAAGCTGGAAAGCGGCACCTACCGCGTCACCTTCGAAACCGGCGCCTGGTTCAAGCAGCACGCGACCGCGACCTTCTTCCCGGAAGTGCCGGTGATCTTCGAGGTCGACGGCAGCGTGGCGCACTACCACATCCCGCTGCTGCTGAGCCCGTACGGTTTCTCCACCTACCGCGGCAACTGAGTACCGCAGAAACGAAAACGCAGGCCTGAGCCTGCGTTTTCGCGTTTGCCGCACGGGGCTCAGAGCACCTCGAACAGCCCCGCCGCACCCATGCCGCCACCGACGCACATGGTGATCACCACGTACTTCACGCCACGGCGCTTACCTTCCAGCAGGGCGTGGCCGACCATGCGCGCGCCGCTCATGCCGTAGGGGTGGCCGATGGAAATCGCGCCGCCGTTGACGTTGAGCTTGGTCGGGTCGATGCCGAGCTTCTGCGCGCTGTACAGCACCTGGCAGGCGAAGGCTTCGTTGAGTTCCCACAGGCCGATGTCGTCGACGGTCAGGCCGTGCTGCTTGAGCAGTTTCGGCACGGCGAACACCGGGCCGATGCCCATCTCTTCCGGGGCCAGGCCGGCCACGGCGATGCCGCGATAGAGGCCGAGCGGGGCGATGCCGCGCTGGGCGGCCAGGCTGCCGCTCATCAGTACGCTGGCGCTGGCGCCGTCGGACAGCTGGCTGGCGTTGCCGGCGGTGATGCAGCCGCCTTCGATGACCGGCTTGAGCTTGGTCAGGTCCTCCAGCACGGTTTGCGGGCGGTTGCCTTCGTCGATGCTCAGGGTCACGTCTTCAAAGGTGACAGCGCCGGTTTCTTTATCCACCAGCTTCTTGCGCGCGGTGACCGGGACGATTTCATTGGCGAACAGGCCGGCGGCCTGGGCCGCAGCGGTGCGTTGTTGCGATTGCAGGGAGTAGGCGTCCTGGGCTTCGCGGCTGATGCCGTAGCGCTTGGCCACCAGCTCGGCGGTCTGCAGCATCGGCATGTAGGCGTGCTCGGCCATCTTCACCACGGCCGGATCGTAGTCGGTGGCGGTCCACTTCATGTGGGTGTTCTGCACCAGGCTGATCTGCTCCTGGCCGGCGCCGACGGTCACGGCCATGCCGTCGACCATGATCTGTTTGGCGGCGATGGAAATCGCCATCAGGCCGGAGGCGCACTGGCGGTCGATGGTCTGCCCGCTGACCGACAGCGGCAGGCCGGCGGCCAGCAACGCCAGGCGGCCGAGGTTGGTGGAGGCGGTGCCGCCCTGCATGGCGGTGCCCATCACCACGTCCTCGATCTCGCCCGGCTCGATGCCGGCGCGCTCGACGGCGGCGCGCAGGGCGACGGCGGCCATGGACGGCGACTTGAGGTCGTTGAAGGCGCCGCGGAAGGCCTTGGCGATCGGCGTGCGGGCGGTGGAAACGATGACGGCGTCTTGCATGGCGGAATCCTCTGTTATGGCTTTTTGTCAGTCGCGCAGCAGGCGCGCGAGCGCCTGGCGCAGGGTTTCGGGAATCGGCACCGGCCGGTTGCTGGCGCGGTCGACGAACACATGGACGAAGCGCCCGGCGGCGCAGGCTTCGTCTTCGCCCTGTTTGAAAATGGCCAGCTCGTACTGCACCGAGCTGTTGCCCAGCTTGCTGACGCGCAGGCCGACCTCGATGCGCTCGGGGAAGGCGATGGAAGCGAAGTAGTCGCAGGACGAACTGACCACGAAGCCGATCACCTCGCCCTCGTGGATATCCAGGCCGCCGACTTCGATCAGGTAGGTGTTCACCGCGCTGTCGAAGAAGCCGTAGTAGACGACGTTGTTGACATGGCCGTAGAGGTCGTTGTCGTGCCAGCGCGTGGTGATCGGCTGGAAGTGGACGTAGTCGCTGCGCAGGTGTTCGGGCTGGCTCATGGGGCGGTTCTCGTCGTGCTTGCGTACCAGCCTAGGGCCTGGGTGGTGCGCGGGGTAGTTAGATTCGTGGGCTGTATTTGGGGCTATTGGCTGGGCCACCCCTCTCCCGGAGGGAGAGGGAGTTACTCAATACGCCGCCTGGTAGATCGCCAGCGCATCCGCCTCGCTGACCTCGCGCGGGTTATTCACCAGCAGGCGCTGCTGCAGCATCGCGTCGCGGGCCAGGGTTGGCAGCATGGCCTCGGGCACGCCGGCGTCGCGCAGGCGGCTGGGCAGGCCGCAGCGTTCGTTGAGGGCGGCCAGCTCGTTGATGAACTCGGCGCAGCGCTGCTCGGCGCTGCCCTCCCTGAAGCGCTCGCCGAGCAGCAGCGGCGCCAGTTCGGCGTACAGCGGCATGGCAGCCGGCGCGTTGAAGCGCAGCACATGCGGCAGCACCAGGGCATTGGACAGGCCATGGGGAATATGGAAATGCCCGCCGAGCGGATAGGCCAGGGCGTGTACCGCCGCCACCGGCGCGTTGGCGAAAGCCTGGCCGGCCAGGCAGGCGCCGAGCAGCATGGCCTGGCGTGCCTCGCGGTTGTGCCCGTTGTGCACCGCCTCATCCAGATTGGCGGCCAGCAGGCGCAAGGCCTCGCGGGCCAGCAGGTCGGACAGCGGGTTCTTCTTGATCTTGCTGGTGTAGGCCTCGATGGCGTGGACCATGGCGTCGATGCCGGTGGCGGCGGTCACCGCCGGCGGCAGGCCGAGGGTCAGCTCGGCGTCGAGCAGCGCCAGGTCCGGCAGCAGCAGCGGCGAGACCACGCCCATCTTGGTGGTTTCGCCGGTGGTGACGATGGAGATCGGCGTCACCTCCGAGCCGGTGCCGGCGGTGGTCGGCACCTGGATCAGCGGCAGGCGCTGGCCCTTTGCATTGCCCACACCATAGATGTCCTGCAGCGCCTGCTGGCAGCCGGGGTGGGCGAGCAGGGCGACCAGCTTGGCCACGTCCATCGAGCTGCCGCCGCCGAAGCCGACCACCAAGTTGGCGCCCAGCGCGCGGGCGCGCTCCACGGCGTTGAGTACGATGGCCTCGGGCGGGTCGGCGATCACCTGGTCGAACACTTCCACGGCCAGGCCGGCGCTGGCGAAGCCCGGCAGCACGCCGTCGAGCAGGCCGAAACGGGTGATGCCGGGGTCGGTCACCAGCATCACGCGGCGAGCGCCGCGCTCGCGGCACAGTTCGGCGAGGCGCGTGGCGGCGCCGGATTCGCAGAGGATCTGCGCAGTGGTGGCGAAGCTGAAGGGTTGCATGGCGAATCCTCCTGACGATCAGGGCTGCGCTGGCGCGGGGCGCTGGCGGGCGAAGAAGTCCCAGATGGCCTGCGGGCCGTCGAAACCGGAGAGGGTCGGGCCGAGCAGGCGCGGCGCGCGGAAGCCGGCCTGGGGTAGCAGATGACCGCCGCCGATCACGGCGAACAGGGCGACCTCGGCGCGCTCGGCGGCCCGCCAGCGGTCGAGCTCGACGCGCTGCGCCGGGTTGTCGCCGTTCTGCCACAGGTTCTCGCGCCGCATCTCGGCGGCCACGTAACCGGCGCGCTCGGCGAAGTACAGCGCCGAGGCGTAGGACGAGCGCACGGTGCCGCGATCACCGAAGCCGAACAGGGTGACGCGGCCGCCGTTGTAGGGGTTGATCGGGTCGCGGGTGCCGTTCATCAGCAGCACCGGCGTGGCGCCGGCCACGGCCCGGCAGGCCAGGTTGTCGGGCGTCGGCAGGCTGGCCGCCACGGCGGCGACGCCGGCCAGCAGGTTTGGGCGCTCCAGGGCGATGCGCAGGCCCAGGTGGCCGCCGTTGGAATAGCCGGCGAGGAAAGCGCGCCGCGGGTCGGCGCCGTGCTGCGCGGCGAAGCGCTGGATCAGCGCCGCGATCAGGTCGACGTCATCGACGTTCTGTTGGCGTGCGGGGTAGTCGGCCGCGGCGCGGCAGTCGTTCCAGTTGCGCTCGACGCCCTGCGGGTAGACGAGGATAAAGCCGTGCTCGTCGGCCAGGCGCTCGAACTGGTAGGCGCTGAAGGTGCGCATGTCGTCGAGGGTCTGCAGCGAGCCGTGCAGCACGAACAGCAGCGGCGCCTTGGCCGGCAGCTTGGCGGGGAGGTAGTAGGCGTAGTCGCGCTGGCGGTCGCCGACCGCGATCTGCGCGCGTTGCAGGCTGGCGCTCAGGGTCGGCGCGGCTGGTTTGGCGGCGTAGAGGAAATAGCTGTACAGAGCGCCGAGAGTCACGGCGATCAGCAGAAGTACGGAGAGGGCTATTTTTGTTTTTTTCACCAGATGCTCTCGGTCGGTTTGCTAGTGAAGTAGGGTGGATGACGCTCTGTTCATCCACCAATGACTCCGCTCGGTGGAGCGCCACCCGGTGGATCGGTGAAGCGTGATCCACCCTACGAGTACCTCAGTGTCCGCGTAGGGCGGGTGCAACCCGCGTTTTTCACCCGCCCTACGGCCGTGCGTCAGAATGCGAAGCTGGCCTCCGGCATCGCCATCAGGCACGCCGCGCCGCCCAGCATGGCCTCGCGGTGGCTGCTGGCGCGCGGCAGTACGCGGCGCAGGTAGAACCCGGCGCTGTGCAGCTTGGCCTGGTAGAAGGCCGCCTCGCCGCTGCCGGCGTCGAGCGCGCGCTGGGCGGTGGCGGCGGCCTGCAGCCAGAAACCGGCCAGCAACACATAGGCCGAGTACTGCAGGAAGTCCACCGAGGCGGCGCCGATTTCCTCGGCGTCGCGCTGGCTGCGGGCGAGTACCTCGGCGCTCAGCTCGCGCCACTCGCCCAGGCGTGCCTGCAGCGTGTGCGCCATCTCGGCCAGCGCCGGTTGGCCGGCCTGCGCGTCGCACAGTTCGCTGAATTCGGCGATCAGTGCGCCCAGTTCGGCGCCGCCGTCACCGAGCAGCTTGCGGCGGATCAGGTCGAGCGCCTGGATGCCGTTGGTGCCCTCGTAGAGCTGGGTGATGCGGCTGTCGCGCATCAGCTGCTCCATGCCCCACTCGCGGATGAAACCGTGGCCGCCGTAGACCTGTACCGCGTGGCTGGCGACTTCCTGGCCCATGTCGGTGAAGAAGGCCTTGACGATCGGGATCAGCAGCGCGGCGCGCCTGGCCGCGGCCTTGCGCGCGGCCGGCTCGTCGGCGCCGTGCTCCAGGTCGAGCTGGCGCGCGGTGTAGGCGGCGAGCATGCGGCAGCCTTCGACCAGGGTCTTTTGGGTCAGCAGCATGCGCCGCACGTCCGGATGATTGATGATCGGATCGGCCGCCTTGTCCGGCGCCACGGCGCCTTTCAGGCCGCGCGACTGTAGGCGCTCTTTGGCATACCTCAGGGCGCCCTGGAAGGCCGCTTCGCCGATGCCGAGGCCCTGCAGGCCGACCTGGAAGCGCGCGTCGTTCATCATGGTGAACATGCAGGCCAGGCCCTGGTTGGCCTCGCCGACCAGCCAGCCGGTGGCGCCGTCGAAGTTCATTACGCAGGTGGAGGCGCCCTTGATGCCCATCTTGTGCTCGATGGCGCCGCAGCTCAGGGCGTTCCTCGCACCCAAACCACCTTCCGCCGTGGCGATGAACTTGGGCACCAGCAGCAGGCTGATGCCCTTGACCCCGGCCGGGGCGTCCGGCAGGCGCGCCAGCACCAGGTGGACGATGTTCTCGGACAGATCCTGCTCGCCGCCGCTGATAAAGATCTTGTTGCCGGTGACCTTGTAGCTGCCGTCGGCCTGCGGCTCGGCGCGGGTGCGCAGGAGGGCCAGGTCGGTGCCGGCCTGGGGTTCGGTCAGGCACATGGTGCCGGTCCACTGGCCGCCGACCATCTTGGCCAGGTAGGCGTCCTTCAGCTCGTTGCTGCCGTGTTTGTCCAGCGCCAGCACCGCGCCCTCGGTGAGGCCGGAGTAGATGCGGAACGACAGCGAGGCGCCCATCAGCATCTCGTGGAAGGCGAAGCTGACCAGCTGCGGGAAGCCCTGGCCGCCGAAGTCCAGCGGCCCGGTCATGCTCGCCCAGCCGTTGTCGACATACTGCTTGTAGGCGGCGCGGAAGCCCTTGGGCGTGCTCACCTTGCCGTCGACCAGCTGGCAGCCTTCCTCGTCGCTGTTGCGGTTGAGCGGGGCGATCTCGTTGGCGGTGAAGGCCGCGGCCTCTTCCAGCACGCCGTCGATCAGCTCGCGATCGAGGCCGTTGCCCAGACGCTCGCAGTGGCCGGCGACATCGAACAGTTCGTGCAGGACGAAGCGCATGTCGCGCAGCGGGGCTAGATAGCTCATGCGCGGCCCTCCCGGACATCGGCAAAGCGTTTGCCATCGGCCACCAGGCGGTCGATCAGGCCGGCCGGCTGCCAGTGCGCGCCGAAGCGCTCGGCCAGCTGCAGCAGGCGCTGGCGGATCTGCGCTACGCCCTGGGCGTCGGCCCAGGCCATCGGCCCGCCCTTGTCGGCGGGGAAGCCGTAGCCGTTGAGGTACACCAGGTCGATGTCGTGGGCGTTGGCGGCGATCTTTTCTTCGAGAATCTTCGCGCCCTCGTTGACCAGGGCCAGCAGGCAGCGTTCGAGGCTTTCCTCCGGGCCGATGCGGCGGCGGGCGTAGCCGAGGCGCTCGCTCTCGCGCTGTACCAGGGCGTCCACTTGCGGGTCGTGCTCGGCCTGGCGGCTGCCCGGCGCGTAGAGGTAGTAGCCCTTGCCGGACTTCTGGCCGAAGCGGCCGAGTTCGCACAGGCGGTTGTCGACCTGCACCTGGGCCACGTCCTGGCCCTGGCCGGCCAGTTCGCGGGCGCGCCATTCCAGGTCGATGCCGACCACGTCGTACATGCGGAACGGGCCCATGGCGAAGCCGAAGCCTTGCAGGGCGGCGTCCACCTGGTGCGGGTAGGCGCCTTCGAGGAGCAGGCTGCGCGCCTCGAACACGTAGGTATGCAGCATGCGGTTGCCGATGAAGCCGGCGCAGTTGCCGGCCACCACGCTGACCTTGCCGATGCGCTGGCCGAGGCCCAGCGCGGCGTCCAGCACGGCCGGAGCGGTGTGGGCGCCACGCACGATTTCCAGCAGCTTCATGATGTGCGCCGGGCTGAAGAAGTGCAGGCCGAGCACGTCCTGCGGGCGCGCGGTGACGGCGGCGATGGCGTCGATATCCAGGGCCGAGGTGTTGCTGGCGAGGATCGCACCCTGCTTCACGGTCTTGTCCAGGGTGCGGAAGATCTGCTGCTTGAGTTCGAGGTTCTCGTACACCGCCTCGATCACCAGGTCGACCCCGGCCAATTCGGCATAGTCGCTCACGGCCTGGATGCGCGCGCGGCGCAGGCTGGCCTCGCCGGTGCTGATGCGGCCCTTGGCGACGTGCTGGGCCCAGGTGTCTTCGGCCATCTGCAGGCCGGCCTCGACCATCTGCGGGTTGTTGTCCAGCCACAGTACGGGGATGCCGGCGCTGGCCAGGCTGATGACGATGCCGCGGCCCATGGTGCCGGCGCCGATCACGGCGGCGCTGTCGATCTTGTAGTTGTGCATTGCCCTGTCTCGCTAAGCCCAATGGAAACTGACGCACCTTAAGTACGCAGGTACTATTTGAGAAATTTTGGCTTGTGATAAGTTGAATTCTTCCCGTGAATATATTGACCTTCGACCTCAACCTCCTGCGCGTGCTCGACGTGCTGCTGCGCGAGCGCAACGTGTCGCGCGCCGCCGAGCGCCTGGCGCTGAGCCAGCCGGCGGTAAGCAACGCGCTGAACCGCCTGCGTGACCTGCTCGACGACCCGCTGCTGGTGCGCGTCGGCCGCACCATGCAGCCGACGCCGCGGGCCCTGGAGCTGGAGGCGCCAATTCGCGCGGCGCTGCGGCAGATCGAGGAGAGCCTGGGCGAGGGAAGTCGCTTCGAGCCGGCACGCAGCCGCCAGCGTTTTCGCATAGCCCTCACCGACTATGCTGAGATGCTACTGATGCCGCGCCTGCTGGCGCGTCTGGCCGAGCAGGCGCCGGGCGTGCGCATCGACGTGCAGCACCTGTCGCCACGCCTGCCGGCCGAGGCCCTGGAAAAAGGCGAGATCGACCTCGCCCTGGGCCGTTTCGAGGCGTTGCCGCCGCGCTTCGCCGGGGTGCGCTGGATGAGCGAGACCCTGCAGCTGGTGGCGCGGCGCGACCACCCGCAGCTGTGGGCGGGGCTCGACCTGGAGACTTTCCTGCGCCTGCGCCACCTGTGGGTGCATGGCGGGCAGACCCGCGGCATGGTCGAGCAGTGGCTGGGCGAGCACGGCCTCGCCCGCGAGATCGTCTACACCACGCCCAACTACCTGCAGGCCGCGCACATCGCCGCCGGCGGCGACCTGGTGGCGGTGCTGCCGACGCGCCTGGCGCGCTACTTCGCCGGCCTGTTGCCGTTGCAGCTGTTCGACCTGCCGTTCGCCCTGGGGCCCTTCGACCTGGAGATCGTCAGCCTCGACCTGCGCCGCCGCGACCAGGCGCTGCAGTGGCTGGTCGAGCAGATTCGCTGCCTGGGCGACTAGCGGAACTCCAGGCTGCCATCCTCGAGGCGGCCGTGGCGCAGCAGGATCAGGTCCAGCAGGTAGTTCTGGTAGACCTTCCACGGCATGCGGTCGCCCTGGCTGGGCAGCAGGTGGGCGGCGCGCTCGATATAGCCGGACTTCAGGTCGAGGAAGGGCGCCTTGCCCACCGCGCCGTGCTGGCGCGGCGTTACCTGGCGCTGGCCGTGGGCATCCATGTGGCGGATCAGGCGGCACAGGTACTGGCTGGAGAGGTCGGCCTTGAGCGTCCAGCTGGCGTTGGTGTAGCCGAGGATCATCACCGCGTTGGGCAGGTCGCGCAGCATCAGGCCGCGATAGCCCAGGCTCTCGGCGGCGACGAAGGGGCGGCCGTCGACCACCAGCTGCAGGCCGCCGAACAGCTGCAGTTCCAGCCCGGTGGCGCTGACGATGGTATCGGCCGTGAGCTCTTGCCCCGAACGCAGGCGCACGCCCTGCTCGGTGAAGGTGTCGATCTGCTCGGTGACCACTTCGGCCCGGCCGCTGCGCAGGGCAGCGAACAGGTCGCCGTCGGGCACGGCGCAGACCCGCTGATCCCAGGGGTTGTAGCGCGGGCTGAAGTGGCGCAGGTCGGCGTCTGCGCCTAGCTGGCGACGCACCAGGCCGAGCAGCAGGCGCCGCACCAGGCCAGGGCAGGTCCGCGCCAGGTTGTAGAAGAACATCTGCAGCGCCACGTTGCGCGTGCGCGCCAGACGGTACACCCAGGTCGCCGGCAGCAGCCGACGCAGCGCTGCCAGCAGGCGGTCCTGCTGCGGCAGGTTGATCACGTAGCTCGGCGAGCGTTGCAGCAGGGTCACCTGAGCACCCTGTGCGACCAGCGCCGGCACCAGGGTCACGGCGGTGGCGCCACTGCCGATCACCAGAATGCGCCGGCCATCGGGGGCGAAGTCCTGCGGCCAGTGCTGCGGGTGAATGAAGGTGCCGGTGAAACGCTCGCGGCCGGGGAAGTCCGGCGTGTAGCCGGCCTCGTAACGGTAGTAGCCGGTGCACAGCACCAGCATGCGGCAGCGCAGCTGCACGGGTTCGGCTTCGTCGCCGCGCCGCACCTGCAGGGTCCACAGGGCCTGGGCGCTGTCCCACTCGGCGCGCAGCACCCGGTGGTGGTAGCGGATCAGGCTGTCGACGCCATGCTCGCGGGCGGTGTCCTCGATGTAGCGGCGGATCGACGGGCCGTCGGCGATGGCCTGCGGATCGGTCCAGGGACGGAAGCTGTAGCCGAGGGTGTACATGTCCGAGTCGGAGCGGATGCCGGGGTAGCGGAACAGGTCCCAGGTGCCACCCAGAGCGGCGCGCCCCTCGAGAATGGCCAGGCGCTTGTCCGGGCACTCGCGCCTGAGGTGGCAGGCGGCGCCGATGCCGGACAGGCCGGCGCCAACGATCAGGACATCCAGGTCTTCGACGGACATGCGGGCTCCTCGGGGCATGGCGGCGGCAGGTCCGGCCAGCATGGCACCGGATGCGTCACCTGTGGGAGCCGTGGTGCGGGCGAAAACGCCAAACTGGCGACCGCCCACCATGAAAAAGGCCCCGCGAGCGGGGCCTTGGGCGATCAGATCTCGGGATCGATCGGCGGGTGCTTGCGCCAGGCACTTCCGCCCGGCAACAGCAGGTTGAGCGTCAGGGCACTGATGGCGCACAGGGAGATGCCGGACAGGGCGAAGGCCTTGCCGCCGATGACCATGCCGCCGATGCCGAACACCAGGGTCACCGAGACGATCACCAGGTTGCGTGCCTCGGACAGGTCCACCTGGTGGCGGATCAGGGTATTCAGGCCGACCACCGCAATCGAGCCGAACAGCAGGCAGAGGATACCGCCCATCACCGGCACCGGGATGGCCTGCAGCGCCGCGCCGAACTTGCCGATGAAGGCCAGGGCAATGGCGAAGATCGCCGCCCAGGTCATCACCTTGGGGTTGAAGCTCTTGGTCAGCATCACCGCGCCGGTCACTTCGGCGTAGGTGGTGTTGGGCGGGCCGCCGAACAGGCCGGCGGCCGAGGTGGCTAGGCCGTCGCCGAGCAGGGTGCGATGTAGGCCTGGCTTGCGCACGAAGTCCTTGCCGGTGACGGTACCGACGGCGATCACCCCGCCGATGTGTTCGATGGCCGGTGCCAGCGCTACCGGCAGCATGTACAGAATGGCGCCGAGGTGGAACTCGGGGGCCATGAACTTCGGCACCGCCAGCCAGGGCGCGGCGGCGATGGTGCTGGTGTCGATCACGCCGAACAAGGCCGAGAGGATGCAGCCCACGGCGATGCCGGCGAGGATCGGCACCAGGCGGAACAGGCCGCGGCCCAGTACGGCCACCAGCACGGTGGTTACCAGGGCGGACATCGAGATGAGCATGGCGGTCTGGTAGGGCACTAGTTCGGCGGCGCCGTCACCGGTCTTGCCCATGGCCATGTTCACCGCCACCGGCGACAGCGCCAGGCCGATGGAGATCACCACCGGGCCGATCACCACCGGCGGCAGCACGCGGTCGATGAAGCCCGGGCCTTTGAGCTTCACGGCCAGGCCGAGGAAGGTGTAGACGAAGCCGGCGGCAACCACGCCGCCGAGCACCGCCGGCATGCCGAACTCACCCTTGGCGGCGATGATCGGCGCGATAAAGGCAAAGGAGGAGGCGAGGAATACCGGGACCTGGCGGCCGGTAGCCAGCTGAAACAGCAGGGTGCCGATGCCGGCGGTGAACAGCGCCACGTTGGGGTCCATGCCGGTGATCAGCGGCATCAACACCAGGGCGCCGAAGGCGACGAAGAGCATCTGCGCGCCGGAGAGGATCTGCCGTGGCAGCGGGTCGTTGTACTCGCTCATGCTCAGGCGTCCTTCTGCTTGGTGCCGAAGATCTTGTCGCCGGCATCACCGAGGCCGGGAATGATGTAGCCGTGCTCGTTCAGGCACTGGTCGATGGAGGCGGTGTAGATGGTCACGTCCGGGTGGGCGTCCTCGACCTTCTGGATGCCCTCGGGCGCGGCGACCAGCACCATGGCGCGGATTTCCTTGCAGCCGGCCTTCTTCAGCAGGTCGATGGTGGCGACCATGGAGCCGCCGGTGGCCAGCATCGGGTCGACGATCAGCGCCAGGCGCTCGTCGATTTCCGGCGCCAGTTTTTCCAGGTAGGTGTGCGCCTGCAGGGTCTCCTCGTTGCGGGCGATGCCCACGGCGCTGACCTTGGCGCCCGGTACCAGGCTGAGCACGCCGTCGAGCATGCCGATACCGGCACGCAGGATCGGCACCACGGTGATCTTCTTGCCGGCGATCTTCTCCACCTGTACCGGCCCGGCCCAGCCCTGGATCTCGTAGTGCTCCAGCGGCAGGTCGTTGGTCGCCTCGTAGGTCAGCAGGGCGCCCACTTCCTGGGCCAGTTCGCGGAAGTTCTTGGTGCTGATGTCGGCGCGGCGCATCAGACCGATCTTGTGGCGGATCAGCGGATGGCGGATCTCACGGATGGGCATGCGAGGGTCTCCGGGGCGGGAAGGAAATTCTGGCTAGAGTAAAGCATCGGTAATGCCTCTCAGAAGCCGCGCAGTTTAACGGTTTAGCTGTTTGATTGGTCAGAAAATCTGCCGTCGGGCTTGCCCTGAGGCGCCCATCTGAGTACCTTTGCCGACCATTTTTTGACCAGTCCCCCGATCACCTTTCCGGAGCACGCCATGTCCGCCGATCTCGCCCACATCCGCCAAGTCATGGCCGAAGCCGATTGCCTGTTCACCGAGGCCCAGGTCGAGGCCGCCATCGAGCAGGTCGGCGCCGCCATCTGCGCCGAGCTGGCTGAGCGTAATCCGGTGGTGTTCTGCGTGATGAACGGCGGCCTGATCTTCGCCGGCAAGCTGCTGACCAAGCTGAACTTCCCGCTGGAACTGTCCTACCTGCACGCCACCCGCTATCGCAGCGAGACTACCGGCGGCGAGCTGTTCTGGAAGGCCAAGCCGGAAATCTCCTTCATCGACCGCGAAGTGCTGATCATCGATGACATTCTCGACGAGGGTCATACCCTGTCGGCCATCATCGAGTTCTGCAAGCACGCCGGCGCCAGCGCCGTGCACACCGCCGTGCTGATCGACAAGGACCACGACCGCAAGGCCCGCCCGGACCTGAAGGCCGATTACGTCGGCCTGTCCTGCGAAGATCGCTTCATCTTCGGCTATGGCATGGACTACAAGGGCTACTGGCGCAACGCCGCCGGCATCTACGCGGTAAAAGGCCTGTAAGTGCGCGCGCCGGCCTTCCTCGACCGCGCTTTTTCGCCGAACTGGCGGGCAAGGCGGGGCAGAGCCCGCGCCGGCGTGCCCATCACAACCTGCATGAGATGAGCGAGCCCTGCCACCGCCTGGCGGTGGGGCTGCAGCCCGATACCTATATCCCACCCCATCGTCACCTGTGCGCCGACAAGGCCGAAACCCTGCTGGTGCTGCAGGGCCGTATCGGCCTGCTGCTGTTCGCCGAGGACGGCACGCTGGAGCAGACCCGCCTGCTCGAGGCCGGCGGCGACTGCCTCGGTGTCGATCTGGCGCCCGGCCAGTTCCATGCCCTGGTGGTGCTGCAGCCGGACAGCATCCTCTTCGAATGCAAGGCCGGGCCCTACCGGCCGCTGATCGAGGCCGAACAGGCCGCCTGGGCGCCGCGCGAGGGCGAAGCCGGCGGTGCTGACTACCTGGTCTGGATGAAGTCGCACTTCGCCAGCTGAAAACGCACCTTTAGTCGCGTTGAGCGGCGCACTGGGCGCAGGTAAACTGCCGGCCCCGTGTGAGTCCGCTGCGAGCTGGAGTGCGTGATGCGTAAAGACAAGAAACAGGTGATTGGCGAAGAGATCAGCGACGATTCGATCCGTCTCTTCCTGGGCGTTGAGCCCGCCGACGATACGCCGCCGTCCCTGCACAAGCTGGTCAAGGCCTACCGCGGCCTGCGCATTGACGATTTCGAGAAGTTCCTGACCTTCTTCAAGGACGCCGGTTACGACCTGGACGCCAAGGATGCCCAGGGCAACGATTTCATCGCCCTGATCCAGGATCAGCGCCTGGCCGAACCCTATGTCGAAGCGGTAAAAGCGGCGAAAGCCTGACACATCGTAGAAAAAGTGACCGTCCGACGGGGTTGGTGCATTTTTTGCGACTGAATCAGCGGCATTAGTGGTATTGTGCGCGCCGAAAACTTCCCGCCCGAGTGCCCTGCAGGCCTCGGCGCGCCGGGCCTGAGGCCGGCGCAGGGTGGCTTCGCCGCCGCGACGAGTTGAAGAATTGAACGCACGGATTGCCCACAGGCGAAACGTGCCGGACGAGGTTGCTCGGTGTCTGTCAGGCCAAATCATCGGCCACGGCGCCAGCCCTCCGAAGCTCCAGACACCCGTCTGGCTGTCAGTGATTAGACGCCGATGCGCGGCTCAAAAGGCCGATGTCAGCGGTTTGGTACTGCAGATCTTGGAGAAGCGTTAATGACGCAAGTCAATCACGAAACTGTGGATGTGCTGCTGGTCGGCGCCGGCATCATGAGCGCTACCCTGGCGGTGCTGCTCAAGGAACTGGACCCGAGCCTCAAGCTGGAGATCGCCGAGCTGCGTTCTTCGGGCGCCATCGAGAGCTCCAACCCGTGGAACAACGCGGGTACCGGCCACGCCGGCCTCTGCGAGCTGAACTACACGCCGCAGGCGGCGGACGGCTCGATCGATATCAAAAAGGCCGTGCAGATCAACGCCCAGTTCGAAGTCTCCAAGCAGTTCTGGTCGCACCTGGCCGGCAAGCCGGGCTTCGGTTCGCCGCGTGACTTCATCAACCCGGTGCCGCACCTGAGCTTCGTGCGTGGCGAGAAGGATGTCGGCTTCCTCAAGAAACGCCATGAGCTGCTCAAGCAGCACCATGCCTTCGAAGGCATGGAGTACACCGAAGACAAGGCCACCATGGCCGAGTGGATGCCGCTGATGATGGCTGGCCGCGATGCCAGCGAACGCATCGCCGCAACCCGCTCCGCCAACGGTACCGACGTCAACTTCGGCGCCCTGACCAACCAGCTGCTGCAGTTCCTGTCCACCCAGGGCGGCGTCACCATCAGCTACAGCCAGAAGGTCACCGACCTGTCGCGCAGCGCCCAGGGCTGGACCGCGCAGGTGAAGAACACCAAGAGCGGCGAGCAGCGCGAGATCCACGCGCGCTTCGTCTTCCTCGGCGCCGGTGGCGGTGCGCTGCCGCTGCTGCAGATGTCCGGCATTCCGGAAGGCAAGGGCTTCGGCGGCTTCCCGGTCAGCGGCCAGTGGCTGCGTTGCGACAACCCGGAAGTGGTCAAGCAGCACCAGGCCAAGGTCTACAGCCAGGCCGAAGTGGGCGCTCCGCCCATGTCCGTGCCGCACCTGGATACCCGCGTGGTGGATGGCAAGACCTCGCTGCTGTTCGGCCCCTACGCCGGCTTCACCACCAAGTTCCTCAAGTACGGCTCGTTCCTCGACCTGCCGCTCTCGGTACGCCCGAGCAACATCGGCCCGATGCTGGCCGTGGCGCGCGACAACTTCGACCTGACCCGCTACCTGATCAAGGAAGTGTTGCAGTCGCCGGAACAGCGCCTGGACGCCCTGCGCAAGTTCTACCCGAACCTGAACCCGGCCGACTGGCGCCTGGAGATTGCCGGTCAGCGCGTGCAGATCATCAAGAAGGACGCCAAGAAGGGCGGCATCCTGCAGTTCGGTACCGAACTGGTGGCGGCCGAGGACGGCTCCATCGCCGCGCTGCTGGGCGCCTCGCCGGGCGCTTCGGTGACCGTCTCGATCATGCTCAACCTGATCGAGCGCTGCTTCGCCGACAAGGCCAAGGGCGAGTGGGCGGCCAAGCTCAAGGAGATCTTCCCGGCCCGCGAAAAGGTGCTGGAAGAGGATGCCGCGCTGTATCGCGAAGTCGCCGAGCAGACCAGCAAGGCGCTGCAGCTGGCCTGACAGGTCCGCATACAACAAAGCCGCCCTCGGGCGGCTTTTTCATGCCTGGCGTTCAGGCCGCCAGGGCAGGGCGCGGTCGCCTGCCGATATGCCGCGGCGCCACCATGGCCTCCAGCGGCAAGGTCTGGCCCAGCCACTGGCTGCGCAGTTCGCGCACTTCCACCCAGCCTGCTTCGCCGGGCAACTCGCGGGCCTCGCGCAAGGCGCGGCAGGTGCCCATGGCATCCAGCAGGGCGAAGCGGCGCATCCGTGCGCGCGGGGTCAGCAGGGACCAGAGACTCATCATCGGAACATTCCTCCTCAGGTGCGCCAGTCTTATCGCACGGGGCGGTGACAGGGCGATGACAGGAACCCGCCCGGCGCCGCAGCGGTCGGAAAGACAGTCGGCAGGCTGCTGGGTATACTGCCGGCCATTTTCCGTTGCCTTCTTTTCTGGAGATCGCCCATGAACAAACACCTGCTGTTCGGTCTGCTAGCCGTACTCGGCGTCAGCCTCGTCGGCTGTGCCCACAGCCCGCAGCAACTGCGTCCGCAGCCGAAGCTCAATGCGCCGCTGGTGGCCGTTGGCCAGGGCCAGCCGGTGGTGGTGCGGGTGGTGGACGGTCGCCAGTCGCCGGTGCTCGGTACCCGTGGCGGCCTCTACCCGGAGACCAGCAACATCAGCGTGCAGGGCCAGGACATCCTGCCGCGCCTGCAGGCCGAGGCCGAGGCCGCGGTACGCCTGCTCGGCTTCACCCCGAGCCCGAACGCCTACAATGCGCCGCAGCTGACCCTGACCCTGGCCGACCTCAAGTACCAGTCGCCGAAGGAAGGCATGTATGTCACCGAGGCTGACATCAGCGCCACCTTCCGCGCCGATGTGCAGAACAGCAACCGTCGCTACAGCGGCCGCTATGGCGCCTCGCTGAATCAGCGTTTCGGCATGGCGCCGAATCAGGAGACCAACACCAAGCTGGTCAGCGACGTACTCAGCGACGCCCTGACCCGCGCCTTCAAGGACCCGACCATCGGCCAGCTGCTCGGCCAGCAGTAACTCACGCGCAATGAAAAAAGCCCGGCCAGTGCCGGGCTTTTTCATGCGTGCCGCGCGCGGGGTTCAGGCCGCCTCGGCATAGAGTTCGGGCAGGCTGAAGCCGGTGCGTTCGTCGATGTCCGGCAGGTCATAGTGCTCATGGCCACCGAGGGCGCAGTACACCAGCCAGTGGTGGTCCTGCACGTTGAAGGAGAGCTCGTCTACCAGGGCTTCCACCTCCTCCAGCGAGTCGATCAGATAGTCGCGGTCTACAGGTTGCGGGTTGAGCATGGCGGTTCCTCCGCTGTTGTGAATGTCGCTCCGTCACGGTAGTGACTGTTGAGTCACTAAAAGGAGAATCAAACCCTAGGCCAGGAAAATGACCGTTTTTAGATGTATTGGTGATAACTCGGCTCGTTCGTCGGAAACGGAATTTATAACCGAGCACTTTTCAGTAGACTGCCGCCCCGCAACGACGGGCCTTGAGCTCAGCTTGAGCGTTGCGTTGCCTGCTTTTGGTGCGCCGACGAATGGCATAGGCCGTACGGTATGGCGTCGCAGTGGCTGCTGCCTGTTTTCGGTGTCGGTCCTTTCCTGTTGATGGTGCACAGCCCTGGCTGTCGAGGTGATTCGCGTGTCCCTGCAGTACTTCTGGTCCCTGTTCTCGAGCTATCCCGGGCAAGTGGTCAACGGCCTGGCCCTGTTCTTTGCCGTGGCCGGCAGCTGGCTGCTGCTGGCGACCCGCCTGCGCGAGCAGCGCGCGTACGCCCGCCTGGCCGGCGAAAGCGAGCTGGAAGAGATTGATCAGGAAGCTTCGCTGCTGGACGAGCCGACCCTGCGCATCAACCGTTTCTTCTACCTCTTCGGCAGCGCCACCCTGAGTGCTGCGCTGCTGCTGTCCTGGTTCAGCACCCGCCTGTAAGCCAATGCAGACCTCGGCAGTTGCCGAGGTCTGCGCAGATCGCGACAGAAAACCGCCCGGTCATCCTCTTTTCTCGACTTTTCGTCGCAGCCCGCTGCCCGACATTCCTCCGCTCGGTGCGGGCCTGCCACCTCGCTGCCCTGCCGAGTGATGCGACATAGGGTGCACTAAATTCCCTCGATGAAGCGCCGTTGATGGCGCCCGGCTATTACCCGTGAGCGGCACGCCTGAGGCGCGCATGGGCTTTTGCCGTGACTGTCTGGTCATATTACAGGGTGGCCTAATAAGCTAATTAGAACTCCTGCTCTAATTAGATGCGGCGCCGATATAAATTGATGTTTCATTAGTCGAATATGGCTTTTTGCTATTCATTACAGAAATAGTTCACGGAATGCCGTGTTGACATTAATGGCTGGCTAAAAATAGGATTCGGCCAGCTTTGAAGCTGAACCATAAGCGGTCGTCAGGAAGTCGCCGCCAAAATAATAATAAGTTCTGCAGTGTCCAGGCTCTGGTCTTTTGGCGTTGCGGGGGATGAATGGATGCGGCACGGCATAGTTTCCTTGTTTGCAATTATCGGGTGGGCCTTATGGATGCCACCTGCGCTGGCGGCTGCTCAGCAGTCCACGCAAACTTCAAATGCCTCTCCGGCAATTGTCGAAGATGCACAGGCCGTGGATATCATTCGGCGCGCCGATCGTATTCGTGCGCCGGCTGAACCCTTTCGTTATGCGCTGACCCTGGTGGAAATGAAGGGCGATCATGAAGTTGCCCGGCAAAGTTTCGATGTGGCCATGCGTTTTTACAAGGCGGAGGCCGGGCAGGAAGGCGATGCGCGCGCATTGGTGCGCTTCGTTGAACCGCCCAGTGAAAAAGGCAAATCGCTGTTGTCGATATTCGACAAGCTCTGGTATTACGAGCCTAAGTTGCGTCGGCCAATTCCCATTTCGCGCCAGCAGCGCCTGGTGGGGCAAGTTTCCAATGGCGATGTCGTCGCCACAGATTTCGATCTTTCCTATATCTCCAAGTTGGCGGCCACCGAGGAGTGTGACGGGCGCAAGTGCTATCGCCTGGAACTGCAGCGGCGCTGGCCTTATGTTACTTACCCGAAAATCATTTATTGGGTGGATGCGGAAAATTATCGCCCCTTCAAGGCAGAGTTTCTCGCCACCAATGACAAGTTGATCAAGCGTGCCTGGTACCGCGATTACAAACCGGCCCTGGGGGTCGAGCGGCCGCATGAAATCTATATCGAAGACAGTCTGAAGAAGGAACAGTACACCCGCATGCTGTACTCCGACGTGCGCCTGGAGGCCGTGCCGGAGGCGTACTTCCAGAAAGAATACTTGCTGCGTCTGCGTTGACTCTCTGACATGGAAGGGTGTGGTGTTGCGATGAGGCGCAGTGGCGTTCTATTGGCCTGGATTTGTCTGGCGCTGCTGGCCAGACCGGCCGGCGCGGAGCCTTCGTGCAGCCTTGCAGGCTTTGCCGGGAGCGAAGCAGGACGCTCTGCGACGCGGGAAGCACAGCTGAACCCAGAGGGGGAATTCACCCGTGCGATGAGTTCGGCAGCGGCCTACGGCGAGGTGAATGGTGACTGCGCGGGCGAGGCGGCCAAGTTGCATTTCAACCTGTTCGGCGAGCATCTGCGCACGTTCGGTGAGAGCGGCAGCGCCCAGCAAAGTGAAGGTCACGACACGCGTGGCTTTGTGCGCGAGGCCTATGTATCGCTGACGCCACATGAGTCTGTTTTTATCGATATTGGCAAGAAGGATATACGCAACGGTCAGTTCTTTTTTGTCAGTCCGTTGGACTTTCTACAGGCGCCGAGCAATTACGCCGAGCGCGGTGTAATCAATGCATTGGGTGTGTCCTGGCGCGACACTTATCGCGAAGGCGCTCTGCTCGCACAGATGTCCTGGTTCAATCAGGCCGGCACACTGGAATTGGCGGTACTACCGCAACTGGCCAACCCGTCGCACAAACCACGGGTGGCGGAGTGGAACACTTCGCAGCGCACAAATTCGGCAGAGCGCTATTACCTGTCGTATACCACGGCGGTGTTCGAGGACTTTAATCCTCGGCTGGTACTGGTTGGTGGTGAAAGTTATGCCTTCGGTCTGGGCACCAGCGGTTTCATCAATGACGACTGGATTCTCAGTGTCGAATTGTCGGTGAATGAAAAGAGTCAGGTTCGCAAGTTAGATGAAGCGGCGCTGAATAAATTGCAGGCCTGGCAGTTGCCGACTGCGGATGATTTTTTCAAGGAACAGGATCGGCAGCGTTTCTATCAGTTCGGTGCCGGTCTGCGCTACACCACGGATAACAATACGGCGATCTCCCTGGAATACCTTTTTCAGGATCAGGGCTGGCATCAGCGAGATTGGGATAACTACTTCGAGACGCTGGAGTTGCTGGAGGGGGCTTATCAGGCAACCTCGGTGGATCTGTTCAGGGATTATCAACTGTTGTTTGCTCAAGAAGCCGACAACATGGCGCGGCGTGATCTGCTGCCGGGTCGTAATTACCTGATGTTGCACCTGGATGATAACGAGGCGGAGTTGCGCAGGTGGTCCTGGGAAAGTTCGACGATCTACAACATCGAAGATCGCAGCTTTGCCCTCAATCTGCACCTGTCCTCGCAGTTGACGCGCAACTTTGAAGTCTATTTAGGCGGCGGTTATCTGGACGGTCCGGATAACAGTGAATTCGGTCGGTTGGGAAACAGCGGGGTGGGTTATGCAGGCGTTCGAGCAATCTGGTGACAAGGCGGGTGTGGCCCTGCTGTTTCCGGGGCAGGGTACCCAGCATATCGGCATGGGCGAGGCGGTCTGCGACCAGTCGCCCGCCACCGCGCGGGTCTGGGACTGTGCAAGCGACATCGCCGGTTTCGACCTGCGCCGCCTGTGCAGCAAGGGGCCGATGCCCAAGCTGGACAAGACCCAGTACCAGCAGGTGGCGGTCACCTGCGTCAACATCGCCAGCCTGGTCGCCCTGCGCGAGCGCGGCGAGCCGGATGTGGCGGCGCTGGCCGGGCACAGCGTCGGCGAGTTCTCCGCGCTGTTCGCCGCCGGTGTGCTGGGCATGGAGGATGTGTTCCGTGGCGTGGCTGCTCGCGGGCGCATCATGCAGGCACTGGCCGAGCAGACCGATGGCGCCATGTACGCCATCAAGGGCGTTGGCCGCGACGCTATCGCCGAGCTGATCGCCGCGCATGAACTGGGCGATGCGATTACCGTGGCCAACGACAACTCGCCGCGCCAGCAGGTGATCTCCGGCAGCAAGGCGGCGCTCAAGGAGCTGCTGCCGGCGCTGCTGCGGGCCGGCTTCGAGCAGGTCAAGCTGCCGGTCAACGGCGCCTGGCACAGCGCGCTGATGCTGCCCGGGCGCGAGGATTTCCAGGCGGTCATCGACGGTCTGCAGTTCGCCGCACCCCAGCTACCGCTGTTCACCAACCAGGCGGCAGCCGCCGTCAGCGATATCGAGCAGATTCGCCAGGATCTGGTGGTCAATCTGTATTCCACCGTGCGCTGGCGCGAAACCATGCAGGCACTGGTCACCAGCGGCGTGGGCGGTTTCCTCGAGGTTGGTCCGAAGAAGGTGCTGGGGCGCCTGCTGCAGGATTTCACCGAGCTGCAGCCGCTGCCGCCGGTAGGCCATGTCTCCGACCACCTGGCGCCGCATGCGGCGCTGGCCGACTGAGGCGCCGGACATGTTGCCGACTTTCCGCCAGCACGCCGGCCGCTATGGTTTCGGCTTATGCCTGGGCGTCAGTTTCCTGTGTCTGCTGATGGCCTTTGCCCTGCTGCGCAACAGCCAGGCGCTGGGTCTGCTGGAGGTGCTGCCGGCCGGTTTCGCCATCGCCTTCGGCGTCACCCTGGGCGCCTCCCGTGATGCGCCGGGTTACTGGATCTACGCGGCACGTTCGCTCAAGTTCATGGTCCTGCCGAGCGAGCTGCAGCAGCTGCAGCAGCTGCGCGTCAGTCCGCTGATCGGGCTGCTCAATCCGCTGCGGCGGCCGCTGAGCCTGCCGCTGCTGCTGGCCGGGCTGATCACGGTGTTGCTGTGGGCGGGGCTGGCGCTGCTGCCGGCCTATCCGGCGCTGGTCACACTGGTGGTGCTCGGCCTGCTCTTTCCGCTGCTGCTGGCGTTGCTGCTGACCGGCAGCGCGCCCTACTTCATGGTCCTGGCCAGCGATCAGGGCGAGAACGCCATGTTGCCGCAGATGACGCGCCTGCGTGATGCCGGTCGCTATCGCGCCGAGGATCTGGCCATCAGCCTGCTGATCAGCCTGGCGCTGATCTGGCCGCTGCATGGCCGCCCGGACTTCGACCTGCAGAGCGGTTACGGCAAGCCGGAGTTCGCCGTGGCAGCGATGATCCTGGGCTGGATCGTCACCTTCTTCCTGCTGCTCGGCGCGCGGCGCTCGCGCCTGTACTCGGCCGTGGGTGAGCGCCTCTCCGCACTGCTGCGCACCCCCTCGGCGCCAGTAGCAGGCAGTGCCCGGGTGCTGCCACGCATGGCTCTGTATTACGCCGCCGTTGGGCTTTGGGCCCTGGTGCTGTGCGGCTTGCTGGCACAACTGCCGCAGCCGCTGCCGTTCCCGCTGTTCTGCGCACTGTTGCTGGTCGCTCCCGGCTGGGCCTTCTGGCGCGAGCGCGGACTGACCCAGCAGCGCGACGCCGAGCAGGCCGGCCTGTTCATCCGCGAGCTGGGCGTGCAACCGGTGGCGGCCGGCATGCCGCAGAGGCCATGAGCATGCACATCGGTATCGACATCGTGGAAATCGAGCGTATCCGCACCGCCAGCCGGCGCAGTGGCGAGGGTTTCCTCAACCGGGTCTACACGGCCCCGGAACGTGACTACATCGGCGACGCCGAGGCCAACGCGGAGCGCGCGGCGGGCATCTGGGCGGCCAAGGAAGCGGCGGTCAAGGCACTGGGCACGGGTTTTCGCGACGGCATCCAGTTCCACGACCTGCGTATCGAGCATGAAGACGCGGGGCGGCCGTACCTGGTGTTCGGCGGGCGCTTCCTCGAGGAAATGCAGCGGTCGGGTCTGACCGCGGCGAGTTTGAGCATATCCCACTGCGGCACCCACGCAGTGGCGGCGGTTGTGCTCGGGTGACAACCAGAAGATAGGGCTAGGGCAATGGCAACGTATACGGATTTGCAGGGGAAGGTCGCTTTGGTGACCGGCGCCAGTGGCGATATCGGCCTGGCGGTGTGCGAGAAGCTGCTGGAGGACGGCAGCAAGGTGTACGCCACCTACAACAACAACCCGGCGCGCCTGGGTGAGCTGGCCGACCGCCAGGAGTTCGCCGGGCGCCTGGTGGCGCTCAAGTGCGACATCACCAACAAGGCCGAACTGGACGCCGCCATGGCGCGGATCGAGGAGGCCGAGGGCAAGCTCGACGTGCTGGTGAACAACGCCGGCAAGTACCGCGACAACCTGTTCTCGATGATGGACTTCGACGAGTTCGACGACGTGGTCAAGACCAACCTGTACGGCACCTTCATGGCCACCAAGGCGGCCCTGCGCCTGCTGCGCAAGGCCAAGCAGGCAACGGTGGTCAACGTCTCGTCGATCGCCGGCCTGACCAACAGCTTCGGCCAGACCAACTACAGCGCGGCCAAGGCCGGGATGATCGGCTTCACCCGCACCCTGGCCGGCGAGTTGGGCTCCAAGGGCGTGCGCGTCAATGCCGTGGCCCCGGGCCTGATCGAGTCGGTGATGACCAAGCGCGTGCCGCGCAACGTGATCCGCCAGACCCTCTCGGTAATCCCCCTGCAGCGCATGGGCGAAACCCGCGAAGTGGCCGAGGCCATCGCCTTTCTCTGCTCCAGCTCCTCGAGCTACGTCGTCGGCCAGACACTGGTGGTCGATGGCGGCCTGATCATGCGTTAAGGAGGCCCCATGGCCGATACCGAAGAAAGTCTCGTCGCACCCTCGCTGCTCATGAAGATGGGCCCCTGGCGCTATCCGTTCTTCCTGGTCGACAAGATCTGCGAATTCAAGCGCGGCTCGCGCGGCTACATCACCGCGGTGAAGAACATCTCGTTCAACGAGCCGCAGTTCACCGGGCACTTCCCCGACAGCCCGATCATGCCTGGCGTGCTGATCGCCGAGGCGATGGGCCAGACCAGCGACTACCTGACCCTGCTCACCGCCTTCTGCGAGGAGTACGAGCAGCGTTTCGACTGCGACCTGTCCGAGCGCCGCGACCTGCAGAAGGCCCTGCACAGCGAGGAGGGCATGGAGATCATCGCCGCCATCCGCAAGAAGTGGGGCGGTGTGCTGGCCTCCCAGGACCTCAAGTACAAGAGCGTGGTCCTGCCCGGCGACACCCTGTTCATGCGCAGCGAGCTGGTGATGAAGGACCCGGCCGGCTTCAGCCACTTCAAGGTCGAGGCACGCATCGGCCGGCGCGTCACCACCGTCGGCAAGCTGGCCAATTTCTGGTTCGACATGAGCAAGCCATTCAACTACCCGGGCTAAGCCCGACCGCGAGGACCCCACTATGGACAAGCAACTGCAAGACGCCATCGCCCAGCGCCGGGCCGTACTGGACAAGCTCAAGGACAGCCTGATCGACCGTCTCAACCTGTACCAGAACCGCGCCCAGATCGACGACGACACCCCGCTGTTCGGCAGCGGCCTGAAGCTCGACTCGGTGGATGCCACCGAGCTGGTGGTGATGCTCGACGAGGAGTTCGGCGTGCGCGTTTCCGAGGGTGACGACCCGTCCTACATGCGCAACGTCAACTCGCTGGCCAACTTCATTCTGCAACGCCAGGCCGCAGCCGCCTGACTTCTGCCGCACACAATTCGAGGGACACAACGATGAATCCGATGGAAGCCGTTCACCAAGCCGCCGGCGCCACCCTGGGCGAACGCAATGGCGTGCGCATCCCGCTGCACTATGGCGAGCCCGCTGCCGAGCACCAGGCCGCGCGCAAGAACATCCTGATGGTCGATTACTCGCACTTCGGCATCGTCGAAGTCCAGGGTGACGAAGGCTATGACTTCCTCAACCGCGTGGTCGGCGGCGACCTCTCGGTGATCCGCGACGAGCAGGCGCTGTATACCGTGCTGCTGGACGACAAGGGCCAGATCGTCACCGACCTCTATGTGCTGTGTGACGATGAGCGCTTCCTGCTGCTCACCGAATGGGTCAAGGGCGACACCCTGGCCGCCAGCCTGCAGGCGCTGGTCGGCGAGGAAGCAGTCGAGATCGCCGCGCAGAACCAGCTCGGCACCCTGCTGTTCGAAGGCCCCTACAGCTGGGAGCTGATGGCCGAGCTGTTCGGCTTCGACGTGCTCGGTCTGCCGTTCCTCGAGTTCATGCACGTGGACGACGTGACCCTGCTGCGTGCCGGCAAGCACGGCGAGTTTTCCTACAAGGTGCTGGGCCCGCGTGAGTCCCTGGCCGAGCTCTGGCAGCGTGCCCTGGAGGCCGGCGCCAAGTTCGACCTGAAGACCGGCGGCATCGAGTTCCAGAGTCGTTCGCGCCTGGAGAACCCGTGCTGGGACCCGGCCCTGGCCGGTGAATTCACCCGCTGCCCGATCGAGCTGCAGCTGCAGTGGGCGGTGCGTTACGACAAGGACGAGTTCGTCGGCAAGGACGCCCTGCTGGCCAAGCTGGAAGAGGGCGCCGCGCAGCGCGTGGTCGGCTTCCTGGTCAAGGGCGACGGCGCCGCGGCCAACATTGGCGATGCCGTGTACAGCGGCGAGAGCGTGATCGGCAAGGTGATCACCCTGGGCTGGTCCGAGGGTGTGCAGGCGCATATCGGCCAGGCGCTGCTCGACAGCGACTACGCCTACGCCGGCCTGGACGGCTATGCCATCGACGCCAGCGGTGCGCGCGTTGCCATCAGCACCGTGGCGATCCCCTTCCTGCAGAACTTCAGCTTCCTGGTCAACCCGGCCGAGCACAGCTACGTCGACCCGTCGCGGCCGAAGAGCCTGCTGGAGCAGCAGGCCCAGTAATCCACGTCATCAGCCACAGCGAGCGGGCCGCCGGGGCGGGCGGTCCGTTCTCAGGTCGCCGCCTCGGAGGAGTCACACATGGTTCAGCGCAAGCGGGTAGTAGTCACAGGGATGGGCGTGCTCACGGCGCTCGGCAATACGCTGGAAGCGTTTCGCGAGGGCCTGTTCGCCGAAAAGGCGGCCATCGGTCCCAGCCAGCATTTTCGCCACTATTTCGACGATGCCCTGGCATCCGAAGTGCTGCAGCCGGTCGAGTACCCCGGCATCGATCCGCAGCGCCTGCCCGAGCTCGACCGTACCTCACTGTGGGGGTACAAGGTCGGCCGTGATGCCCTGGAGCATGCCGGCCTGCTCGGCGATCCGCTGCTGGAACGCACCAGCCTGGTGGTCGGTGTGTCCTCGGCCAGCGCCGAGGCCATCATGCCGCTGATCGAACACCAGCCCGAGCAGTTCAGCCCGCGCAAGATGGAAGTGTGCGGCAATTTCTCGGCGATCTGCCCGGTGGTGACTTCGCTGCTCGGCCTCAAGGGCGGCTTCGAGCTGGTGGCCACGGCCTGTACGGCCAGTACCAACGCCATCGGCATCGGTTTCGACCAGATCCAGAATGCCAAGAACCCGGTGGCGCTGATTGTCGGCTCCGACCCGGTCTACCTGCCCACCTTCGCCGGTTTCTATGCGCTCAAGGCGATGCGTGAGGAGCCCTGCTGCCCGTTCTCCGGCACCCCCGGCATGTCCGTCGGCGAGGGCGCCGGCGCGCTGGTGCTGGAGGAGTACGAGCACGCCAAGGCGCGTGGCGCCACCATCTATGGCGAGATCATCGGCTACGCCACCAGTTCCGATGCGCACCATGAAACAGCGCCGGACCCGCGCGCCGAAGGCGCCACCCTGGTGATGCGCGCGGCGCTGCGCAACGCCGGCGTCGGCCCGGAGGCCATCGGCTACATCAATGCCCACGGCACCGGCACCGAGGCCAACGACCGCGCCGAGACCCTGGCGATGAAGAAGGTCTTCCCCAACATCGCCGATATCCCGGTGAGTTCGACCAAGTCCTACTTCGGCCACAACATCGGCTCGGCCGGCATCATCGAGATGATCGCCTGCCTGACCACCCTGCCGTCCGGCAAGGTGCTGCCGACCCTGAACTTCTCCACCCCGCGCACCGGCTGCGACCTCAACTACGTGCCCAACCATTTCCAGGAGCACCAGGTCGGGCTGTTCATGAAGAACAACTACGCCTTCGGCGGCAACAACTGCAGCATCGTCGCCTCGGTGACCCCGGAGACTGCGGCGGCCACCGAGTACCAGCCGCGCCGCGTGGCCATCACCGGCTTCGGTGCGCTCAGCTCGCTGGGCTATGGCGCCGAGCAGATCGCCGAGAACATCCGCAATGGCGTCGATGGCTCGCTGTCGGTATCGGCCGATGACTGGCTGGGTAGCGGCGAGCAGGCCCACGACCTCAATCAGCTGATGCAGGCCAATCCGGCGCTGGCCGAGCGCCTGGCCGGCATGACCGAGGCCGACCTGCGCGCCATGCAGTTTCGTGCCCACGAGGTACGCGGCATCGAGGCGCGCAAGCACCTGAAGAACTACGACCCGCGCAAGGCCAGCCGCATCGGTACCCACGGCCTGCTGGCCGTCGAGCAGGCGCTGCAGAGCGGCGGGCGCAAGGTGCGCCACGGTGATACCGACGTCGCGCTGATCATGGGCATGTCCAAGGGCCCGCAGGCCACCATTGCGCGCTATGCGCAGAGCCTGCACCCGGACCCCAAGCGCGCGCGTACCTTCGAATTCCCCTCGGCGCTGATGAACTCCACCGCCACCTTCTGCGCCATCAGCAAGGGCCTCAAGGGCTACAACACCACCCTGTCCACCGGCTACAACGCCGGCCTCGGGGCGCTGCTCTACGGCTACGAGCTGGTGCGCCAGGGCCTGCAGCCGCAGGCGCTGGTCGGCGGCGCCGAGGAGAATGCCTATGCCTCGGTGCTGATGTCACCGGCGACGGCCGATCGCCTGTGCTGGAGCGATGCCGCGGATGCCTTCCAGGTCTATGGCGCCAACCCCAGTGGCTTCACCCTGGGCGAGGGCGCCGCGGTGGCCCTGCTCGAAGACCTCGACGCCGCCCGTGCACGCGGTGCGCAGGTGCTTGGCGTGGTGCTCGGTTATGGCCGCTCCTGCGATGCCGCCTACCCGGGCGAATCCGGTTTGGCTGCCGGCAACGCGATGATCGCGGCGATCCAGCAGGCGCTGGCCGAGGCCGGCCTGCAGGCCAGCGAGGTCGACCTGATCTGCGGCACCAGCTGGGGCACCGGTGACAGCGCGCAGAAGGAACTGGACGCGGTACGCGCCGTGTTCGGCGCGCTGGCGGCCGAGGTGCCGCTGGTCAACTACAACGGTCACTTCGGCTTCGTCGAGTCGGCCGCCGGCCTGCTCAACCTGGCGCAGGTGCTGCAGATCATGCGCAGCGGCGAGATCGCGCCGATTCCCTACACCCGCGAGTTCTGCGCCGACGACATCGCCTTCGTGCGCCAGCCGCTGCGCCGCGAGGTGCGCCACGCGCTGGTGCTGGGCGCTTCGGACGGGGGCAACAACTACGCCCTGCTGGTGCGCAAGGATGGCTGACGCCGGGCGTGCGGTGATCTCCGGCCTGGGCGTGTTCAACGCCCTTGGCCAGAATGCGGCCTCGCTCTGCGCGGCGCTGGCCGAGCAGCGCCTCGGCCCGCGCACGGGCTTTTTCGCCAGCGAGCGGGCGGCCCAGGGCAACGGCCTGATGTTCAATCCGCAGCAGGTGGCGATGCCGGCGTTGCCGGCGACCCGGCGCAACCCCGCCGGCTGCGATGCCGAGACCGCCTGCGTGCTGATCGAGAAGGTACTCGACGAAGCGCTGGCCCAGGCCGGCCTGAGCCGTGCCGAGTTGGCCGGTTCGCGCGTGCAGTGCTACATCGGCGGCCAGGGCGTGCAGCCGGACATCATGAAGTTCACCGCCTACCTGCAGCGCAACGATGCCGAGGACCTGCTGTTCAACCCCGGCATCCGCCAGATGCACAGCGACAGCTATGCCGAGGAGCGCCTCGGTCGCCTGCTGATGCGCCGCATCGGCCTGGCGCTGCCGCCGCTGGCATTGTCCACGGCCAGCTGCTCCAGCCTGTCGGCGCTGTTCCTCGCCCGCCAGGCGATCGAGAGCGGCGCCGCCGACCTGGTGCTGGTGGCCTCCTGGCAGCAGGTGTCGCAGTACAACCTGATGTTCATGGGCGGGGTCAACGCCCTGGCCCGTGAGGTGGCACAGCCGTTCTCGGCCGCCACCGAGGGCGTGCTGCTGGGCGGTGGGGCGGCGCTGGTGATCCTCGAGAGCGAGGCCCATCTGCAGGCCCGCGGCGGCCGCGGCCAGCTGCGCATCGATGGCTTCGCCGTCTGCCAGGGCGGTGGCTCGGGGCGCGGCGGGCAGTCCTTCGCGCCGGATTTCCGCACCCTGGCGCGCACCGTTGAGGCCTCTCTGGAGCAGGCCGCCGCCACGCCGGCCGACATCGGTTGCCTGTTCATGCACGGCAACGGCATTCGCGGCAGCGACCAGGCCGAGCTGATGGCGGTGCGCAAGCTGTGGGGCGACCACGCCGTGCCGGCCGTTTCCTACAAGGCGCAGCTTGGCTACCAGGTGGCGGCCAGCGGCCTGACCGACCTGGCCATCGCCGCCGACGCCCTGCGCGAGCGTCGCCTGCTGGCCTTCAAGGCCCTGGCGCCGCTGGACGCCGCCGGGGTGCACCTGCACGCCGATGCCGCCCCGCTGACGCTGCACAGCGACAAGCTGGTCAAGCTGGGTCTGGGTATCGAAGGTTCCATGGCTGCCTGCACGCTGACGCGGCTGGCCGGATAAGCGAGAGCATCATGTCTGTCGAAGAAATGCAGTTGACTCCGCTGCGCCCGGCCAGCGCCGCCGAGCTGCAGACGCAGCCCGAGCAGTACAGCAATACCCTGGCCCTGGTTGGCCTCTCGGTACTGCAGGCAGAGCGCGCCCCGCAGCGCTTCGAGCCGCGCTGGTTCCGCGCCTGGGAGGCGCAGCTGTACCGCAAGGCCGCGCGCCAGACGGGCCGGCGCCAGTGGGATTTCAGTCGTTTCAGCCAGGACGGTGGCCTGGATGCGGCCAAGTCCGGCTACCGCGACACACTCAACGCCGTCGCCCAGGCGGCCAAGCAGGCGGTGGCCGCCGCCGAGGCCAGCTGCGGACGGCGCAGCGCGCGTGAGCGCATGGCCCTGCTGTATTTCGACTTCTGGGGGCAGAGTTCGCACCTGGAGCAGGCGTTCAACTGGCGCGACAGTTTCGATCTCGACGTGATCCCCAAATTCATCCTGCGCGACCAGGCTACCGAGGCCTTCTCCTGCAAGGTGCAGGCGGGGCGCGGAGCCTTCATCCAGGCCCTGCGCATGGCGCAGTCGCTGCTGCACAGCGGTGCCGCCGACAGCGTGCTGCTGGGCGGGCTGTTCCGCAGTTTTCCGGTGCTGTGCTTCGCCGAGGCGCTCAGCGGCAACGCTGCCGAGCGCGCCTGGCTGGGGCGTGGCGGCCAGCACAACGCGCCGCTGGTGGAGCGCGCCGGTTTCATGGTGCTGCGGCGCGGCGAGGCGCTGGCCAGCGCGCGTCAGCCCGGCCTGCTGCTGGGTGCGCCGCGTTACCTGCAGGCCCCCGCCGGCCGCGAGGCGGCGGGCCAGTGGCTGGGCGAGCGCTGGGCCGAGCAACTGCCGGAGCGGCGCGCGCTGGTCTACGGCGGCCACTATCCGTCCAGCCTGCTCGATCAGGTCGAGGCCGGCGCGGTGGCCGCTGCTGGCGAGCACTGGGTGTACGAAAACATCTGCCGGCGCTTCGGTGACAGTGGCGGGCTCAATCCGCTGCTGGCGCTGCAACGGCATGCCGAACGCAAGGCGGCGACCGCGGATACCCCGCCGGCGCTGCTGAGCCTGAGTGACAGCCAGGGCGGCACCTGGCTGCTGCGGGGGGAGTGATGAGCATGGACAAGGATGCCCAGCTGGCGCATACGCCGGCGCCCGGCGAGACCCGCCGGCTGCAGCTGGTCAAGGCGACCCAGTTGCCCATCGTGCGCCTGAGCGCGGTGGAGAAGTGCTACGGCAAGGGCGAGGGCCGCGTGCAGGCGCTGCGCCGCATCGACCTGCAGATCGAGCGTGGCGAGTTCGTCGCGCTGGTGGGCCAGTCGGGCAGCGGCAAGAGCACGCTGCTCAACCTGATCGGTGGGATCGACCGTCCCAGTGCCGGCGCCGTGCATTTCCTCGGCCAGGACCTGGCCGACCTCAACGACCGCGAGCTGGCCGCACTGCGTGCCCGCGAGATCGGCTTCATCTTCCAGTTCTTCAACCTGCTGCCGGTGCTCAGCGTGTTCGACAACGTCTACTACCCGCTGATGCTCAACGGCTACCGCAAGGAGCAGGCGCGCCACCTGGTGATGCAGGCGCTGGAACGGGTCGGCCTGCAGCAGCATGCGCTGCGCCGGCCGGTGGAGCTGTCCGGCGGCCAGCAGCAGCGGGTGGCCATCGCCCGTGCACTGGTGAAGAAGCCGGCGCTGGTGATCGCCGACGAACCCACCGGCAACCTGGATTCGGAAACCGGCCGCTCGGTGCTGGAGCTGATGCAGGAAATCAACCGCGAGAACGGCACCACCTTCATCATTTCCACCCATTCCGATGCCGTGCGCGATGTGGCCGGGCGGGTGGTGAGCATCGCCGACGGGAGGATCGCGCCATGAGCCGCTGGCTACTGCTGCTGAGCCTGCTGGTCGCGGGAGGCGCCCAGGCTTCCATCGACGCCGATCAGCTGCGTGAGCAGGGGCGCGCCGCCCTGGATGCACTGGTGTCGCGCCATGCCTCTGCGCCCGTGCGTGAGCAGGGCATCCTGGCCGTGGTGCGGGCGCCCAGCGAGGGCCTCGACGAGCGCACCCTGGAAGCGCTGGCGACCTGGCGCGAACAGCACCCCGACGACCTGCCGGCCAAGCTCTACGAGGGCTACGGCTGGCTGTTCATGGCCGGCGAGTACGTCAAGCGGCAGAACTACTTCCGCGCCGCCGAGCTGGCCAAGCGCGGCTTCTTCCTGATGGACGAGGCGGTCGACCAGAACCCCGAGGACTGGCGCCTGCGCCTGCTGCGCGCGCGCCTGGACTGTTACGTGCCGGCCGAGTTCGGCCGCCATGTGGTGGCGCTCAAGGATCTGCGTTACCTGCGCGAACACGCCGAGCAGGTGCCGGCCGAGCTGCTGCCGCTGGTGGACTTCCTGCAGGCGCGCGCCGAACGCGCGGCGGGCGATGAGGCTGCGGCCAACGCCCTGGTCTCGCCCTGGCGTGAATTGCTGCAGGCCGAGGACCGTCTGCCCATCACCCGCGCCGAGGTGGAGCGGGTCCTGACCACGATCGTGGAGGCGGCGCCATGAGCGAGCTGTTGTACTACCTGGCCAACGCCATCATCGTCTACGCCCTGCTGCTGGTGCTGTGGACCGCCCTGCGCCGGCCCACCTCGATCCGCTACGCCTTCGCCAACCTGTTCCGCCAGCGCCGCCGCTCGGGCATTACCCTGTTGGCGATCATCATGGGCGGGGTGGCGGTGTTCACCTTCGGTGGTTTCGTCCAGCACTCCTTCTCGGCCCTGCGCGAGCAGACCATTCGCACCAACCTCGGCCACCTGCAGCTGTACCGCGAGGGTTACCTCGCCAGCGGCGCCACCAACCCGCTGCGCCACGGCATCCCCGGCTACCAGGAGATCAAGCGCATCCTCGCCGCCGACCCCGAGCTGGGGCCGCTGCTGAAGACGGTGACCGGGCAGATCGAGTTCTCCGGCATCGCCTCGCACTACGAGTCGGAGACGTCCACCTTCATTTCCGGCGTCGGCATCGAGCCGGCCAGCTCGCTGACCCTGGGCGCGCTGGACCGCATCGTGCTGGGCAGCGACCTGTCGCGCATCGACGGCCTCGGCGTCACCATCGGCACCGGCGTGGCCAAGGGCCTGGGCGCCGGTTACGACAGCGAGCTGGACCTGCTGGTGGTCAATCCCAAGGGCGGTCAGAACGCCATGTCGGTGACGGTGCGCGGGGTCATGGAGTCGGGCATCAAGGAGTACGACGACCGCTCGCTGAAGATGCCGCTGGAAACCGCCCAGGCGCTGCTGGAAACCGACGAGGTCAGCCGCATCATCATCCTGCTCAACGATACCGCGCAGACCGACGCCGCGCTCAAGCGGGTGCAGGCGATCATCGCCGAGCATGGCCTGGCGCTGGAGGTGCGGCCCTGGTCCGAGCTGGCGGTGTACTACCACCAGGTGGTCAGCCTGTTCGACGGCATCTTCTTCTTCATCAAGTCGATCGTCAGCGTCATCGTGGTGTTCATGATCGGCAACACGCTGATGATGAACGTGGTTGAGCGCACCCGCGAGATCGCCACCCTGCGTGCCCTCGGCCTGACCCAGCGCGAGGTGGGGCGGCTGTTCATCCTCGAGGGCATCTTCATCGGCCTGCTCGGCGCCGCGCTCAGCGTGGCGGTAGGCATCGGCCTGGCCGAGCTGATCAACATCCACGGCCTGCCCATGCCGCCGTCACCGGGCTACACCAAGGGCTACCTGGCCTTCATCCTGTGGGACGAGGATGTCGACCTGTTCTGGTTCACCTGTGCGCTGGCCATCGTTACCGCCGTACTGGCCTCGATCATTCCGGCGAAGCGGGCTTCGAAGTTGCTGATCGCCGAGGCGTTCAGATTTACCTGAGCAATTGAAAAGTTGCCGGTCGGAGGGCTTTCAAGTTGTCCGGCTGGCAGTAATAAACGATGCACCTGAGTGCAGGAAAAGTTGCGCCTGTAAGTAGGCGTTTAATATTGCGCTGCTGTTATTGAAGTTGTTGTTGGCGAGCGCACTTCATATACAGAGTGAGAGAGAGTTATGACAACGGAACGGCAAGTCGTCCTCATTACCGGCGCCGCCCGCGGCATAGGCGCCGCCATCGCCGAGCGCTTCATCGATGACGGCTTCGATGTGGTGCTCAACTACCGGCGCAGCCAGGGCAAGGGCGCCGCCAACCTGGACAACCTGGTGGCCCGCGCCGAGGCGCGCGGCGTGCGTGCCTACAAGGCGCTGGCGGACATCTCCGAGAGCCGCGACGTGGAGCAGATGATCAAGAGCCTGCGCCTGGACGGCCTGGAGCGCATCGACCACCTGGTGCTCAACGCCGCCAGCTCGCCGTTCAAGCCGGTTCTCGAACTGACCAAGCACGACTGGAAGCAGCTGTTCGGCACCAGCCTGGTCGGCAACGTGGCAGTGATCAATGCTGTGGCGCCGCTGATGCCGGCCGGCGGCACCATCTGCGCCATCTCCGGGGTGGGCTCGCACCTGGTGTTGCCCAACTACCCGCTGGGCCTGATGAAGGCAGCCCTGGAGAACCTGGTGCGCTACCTGGAAGTGGAGCTGTATGACCGCGGCATCCGCGTCAACGGCGTGTGCGGCGGGCTGGTGCGCAGCGAGATGCTGCCGTACCTGTCGGAGATGTGGCCGCGCATGATCGCCAACATGGAATCCTGCGGCCGGCGCTGGGCGCTGGAACCCGAGGAAATCGCCAATGTGGTCGCCTTCCTCGCCTCGGAGCGCTCCAGTGCCATTCGCGGGCAGATCCTGGTCGCCACCGGCGGGGTAGGTCTGGCGGCCTGATCCTCCAGCGCTGCAACAAGCCGGCGCTAAGCCGGCTTTTTCATGCCTGCCAGTACGGTAGCCCGGATGCAATCCGGGGGACGGAGCTGCCTGCTTCCCGGATTACATCCGGGCTACGAGTGCTCCCCCCTCCCGCTGGCGGGAGAGGGGGCGGGCGGCCCGCGTAGGGAGAGGAGGCTTCAGCCTTCGCAGCGCTTCAGCACCAGGGTGGCGTTGGTGCCGCCGAAGCCGAAGCTGTTGCTCATCACCGTGTTCAGGTTTACCCCGCTGCGCGCCTCGCGCAGCACCGGCATGTCGGTCAGCTCGGGATCGAGGTTGTCGATGTTGGCCGAGCCGGCGATGAAGTTCTCGCGCATCATCAGCATGCAGTAGATCGCCTCGTGCACGCCGGCGGCGCCCAGGGCGTGGCCGGACAGGCTCTTGGTCGAGCTGATCGGCGGCATCTGGCGGCCAAACACCTTGCGGATCGCGCGCATCTCGGCCAGGTCGCCCACCGGGGTGGAGGTGCCGTGGGCATTGATGTAGTCGATCGGCTCCTCGACACTGGCCAGCGCCTGCTGCATGCAGCGCATGCCACCTTCGCCGCTGGGCGCGACCATGTCGTAGCCGTCGGAGGTGGCGCCATAGCCGATGATCTCGGCGTGGATGCGCGCGCCCCGCGCCAGCGCATGGTCCAGCGCCTCGACCACCACCATGCCGCCGCCGGCGGAGATGACGAAGCCGTCGCGGCGCGTGTCGTAGGGCCGCGAGGCCTTTTCCGGGTTGTCGTTGTGCTGGCTGGAGAGGGCGCCCATGGCGTCGAACAGGTAGCTCTGGCTCCAGTGCTCTTCTTCGCCGCCCCCGGCGAAGACGATGTCCTGGTTGCCCAGGCGGATCTGCTCCATGGCGTGGCCGATGCAGTGCGCGCTGCTGGCGCAGGCGGAGGCGATGGAATAGCTGAGGCCCTTGATGCGGAACGGTGTGGCCAGGCAGGCGGAAACCGTGTTGCTCATGGTGCGCGGCACGCGGAACGGGCCGACGCGGGCGATGCCCTTCTCGCGCAGGATGTCCATGGCCTCCATCTGGTTGAACGCAGAGGCGCCGCCGGAGCCGGCGATCAGGCCGGTGCGCGGGTGGGAAACCTGCGCGTTGTTCAGTCCGGCATCCTTGATCGCCTGCTGCATGGCCAGGTAAGCATAGGCCGCAGCGTCGCCCATGAAGCGCTTGACCTTGCGGTCGATGTTCAGCGCATCCATGTCCAGCGGCACCGCGCCGCATACCTGGCTGCGCATGCCGACTTCGGCGTAGGTAGGGTTGAAGCGGATGCCCGAACGACCCTCGCGCAGATGGCGGGTGACGCTCTCCAGGTCATTGCCGAGGCTGGAAACCAGCCCCATTCCGGTGATCACGACGCGGCGCATGTGCAAATTCCTTTTCAGACCGTGGGCCGGGCCGGTTCGAGCTGCGGAAGGCGGCGAAGAATGCACTCGGGCAGAAGTTTGCGCACACCGTCCGGTCAATAAAAGTTGCCGGTTTTCCCTGTGCGATAACTAACCAAAGTTCGTGGCTGATTGCCAGCGTTAGTTGCTGAATATGTGGGCTTTGGCGAGAAAAAACAGCAGCGTGTTAAGCAACTTGAAGCGCGGGCGGATATATATCGAAATAACGCCGAAAGTTTGGCCGGATGATCAGATTAAAAGGCCCGCCGCATGGCTCGGCGGGCCTTGCACTTACAGCGGCAGGCCGGCCTTGATGCGGTACTGGTTGCGTACCGGCGTGGCATACTGGCGAATCAGCCAGGGATGCTGCTCGGCGGGGCAGGCCGCGAGGCGGCGTTGCCACTCGCTGCGGGCAGTGGCTACCTCAGCTGCGGGGAACAGCTGCTCGACCGATGGCACGGCGAGGGCACTATCGCGCTCCTCCCACTCGGCATAGGCCAGCAGGTGCACCGGGAACAGCCGGTAGCCACTGAGGATGTGCTGGTCCATCAGCGTGGCCAGCTGCTTGGCATCCTCGAAGCCTTCGCGCACCGGCGCGCCGAAATGCACGTGGACGCGGCCCTTGTAGCCGGTGATGCCCAGGGCGATGCTGGCGTCGTCCTCGCCCGGCGCCTTCTCGTAACCGCCGGTGCTGGCGCGAATCTTTAGTTCGCGGGCCTTGGCCTGGTCGCAGGGGTCGTACTCGTAGCTGATCGACACCGGCACCAGGTTCAGCGCCGCCAGCGCCTCGGCGAACGGCTCGTCCTTGCGGCTCATGTGGAACATCTTGAGGATCGCCGAATCGGTACGGTCGTCGCCGTCCTTGGCCCGGCCTTCGGCCTGGGCGATCCAGATCGACTGGCCTTCCTCGCGGATCGAGTGGTTGATATAGGCCGACAGCAACTGGAATGCCGCCAGCTTCTCGCGCCGCCCGGTAATGCTGCGGTGCACGATGAAGCTCTTGTTCAGGCGCATCAGGTCGCTGACGAATGGGCGCTGCAGCAGGTTGTCGCCGATGGCGATGCGCGGGGTCGGCAGCCCGGCGTGGAACACCGCGTAGTTGACGAAGGCCGGGTCCATCACGATGTCGCGGTGGTTGGCGAGGAACAAGTAGGGCGTGCCCGCCTTCAGGTGCTCGATGCCGGAGAAGCTGATGCCGTTGGTGGCGCGCTCCACTGTGCGGTCGATATAGGGCTCGATGCGCGCCTGCAGGGCATCCACCGAGGCGATATCGGCCGTCTCGCGGCGCAGCAGATGGGCTATAAGAGGTTTGAGCAACCAGCCGAATGGCCCGGCCAGGCGCGGGAAACGGAAGCGAGTCAGGGTGCCGAGGAAGGTGTCGTCGCTCAACAGGCGCGCCAGTACGGCGGGGACTTCGTGGTCGGCGTAAGGTCGGATGGAATCGAATTCGCCCATCATGTTCTCGTTGTTCGGCTACTCGGATTGCCCCACCGGGGCCACGTGCTCCGCAGGTGCGCGGGGTCAGCAATAGACCGGCGATTATAACGGCAAGTCACACGGAGGCCGCGATGCTGGAATCACAGATGTACCAGTGCCCCTATTGCTGGGAAGAGGTCGAGGCGCTGCTCGATCTGTCTGCCGGTGATCAGGAGTATGTCGAGGACTGTCCGGTGTGCTGTCGGCCGATCATTTTTTCCCTGCAGACCGATGGCGAAAACTGGTCGCTGGATGTGCGCGGGGAGAATGATTGATGCAACGCATCTACGAGCCGCAGGACCTGCTGGAGGCTGAGCTGTTGCTGGGCATGCTGGCCAGCGAGGGGGTGGAGGCGCATCTGGCCGGGCGCCACCTGCTCGGGGCGGTGGGCGAGTTGCCGGCGCTGGGCCTGCTCGGCCTGCTGGTGGAGGATGAGGAGGCCGAGCGGGCGCGGCGGCTGATCGCCGCGTACAATGCCGCCGCGCCGCTGCCGGGCGAGGAGCCAGACGGGCTCCCCGGTGTGTTGCTGTGTTGAGTTCTTTTGCCTCCTTCTGCTGGAAACCCCGCCGCCCATGAGTGGACGCTACGCCCTGTTCCGTTGGCCCCAGGCCCTGTCGAGCCTGCCGGGTTTTCCCGAAGGATTTCCGCAGCGCTGGAACCTTTCGCCCGGCGCCCAGGTGCTGTTCATCCACCAGCCCGAGGGCGAGCTGCAGGCCGCTGCCGGCCGTTGGGGGCTGACGCCGGCCTGGCTGGAGGACCTCTCCAGGGCGCCGGCCCATGCCCGGGCCGAGACGCTGGCCGAGCAACCGATGTTTCGCGAGGCCTTCCGCCTGCGCCGCTGTCTGCTGCCGGCCAACGGCTTCTATGAGTGGCGCGGCCAGGCCAACCGCAAGCGCCCATACTGGATGAGCAGCGAGGGGCTGCTGTACCTGGCCGGGATCTGGGAGGCCTACCCGACCGCCGGGCAGACCTACCTGAGTGTGGCGATGATCACCGCGCCGGCCAGTTACCTGCGCCGGCCGATCGTTCTCGATCAGGCGGCGACCCGCGCCTGGCTCGACCCGCAGACCCCGGTCGAAGCGCTGCAGGCCCTGCTGGAGGCGCCGCAACCGGCGCTGCGCGAGCGGGCCTTGAGCACGCTGATCAACGACCCCGCCTTCGAGGGGCCGGATTGCCTCACGCCGGCCTAGGCCGGAACCTCCTGGTACTCCGGACGCCGCGCCAGTTCTTCCTTCAATAGCGCCACCAGCAGACGCACCTTGGGCGACAGGTGCCGCTGTTGCGGATATAGCGCCCACACGGCAGTGTGTGGCGGGCGCTGTTGCGGCAGCAGGTCGACCAGCGCGCCGCTGCGTAGGTGCGGCTGCACGTAGTAGTCCGGCAACTGGCACAGGCCGAAGCCACGCAGGGCGGCGTCGAGTACTGCCTCGCCGCTGTTGCAGCGCCAGTTGCCCTGCACCCGTTGGCTCAGCTCGCGACCGTCCTGCTGGAAACTCCACTGGTCGCTGCTGCCGACCAGGCAGTTGTGCCGGCCCAGCTCGGACAGCGAATGAGGTCGGCCGTAGCGCTCCAGGTAGGCCGGCGCCGCGCACAGGTGCATGACTCGTGGCGCCAGGCGGGTGGCGACCAGTCGCGAGTCATGCAGGCGGCCGAGGCGGATGGCCAGGTCGAAGCCACCCTGCAACAGGTCGAGAGACTGGTTGTTCAGCTCGATCTCCACCCGCAGCTGCGGGTGACGCTCCATGAAGCTGTTCACCAGCGGCACCACGAAGCGCTCGCCGTAGGCCACGGCACAGGTCATGCGCAGCAGGCCCTTGGGCTCCCCGGCCAGGTCGCCGATGGCGCGCAGGGCTTCGTCGCGGGCGTCCTGCAGGCGCTGGCAGTGCTGCAGGAAGGTCTGCCCTGCCTCGGTCAGCGTCACCTTGCGTGTGCTGCGGTAGAACAGGCGCGTTTGCAGGCGTTCCTCGAGGCGCGCCACCTGGCGGCTGACCTGCGAGGTAGAAAGCCCCAGGCGCTGCGCAGCAGCGGCGAAGCGGCCGCATTCGGCGACCGCGACGAACTCGTCCAAGCCTTCCCAGTTGCTCATCGATTATCCCTGGTTGGCAATAATGTTTTGCTGACTGCCTGGATTATCCAGAAAAACGCCGAGGTCTACACTCTCGGCACTTTTCATCCACTGGAGAACGTCCATGATCAAGTCCCGTGCTGCCGTCGCCTTTGCGCCCAATGAGCCGCTGAAGATCGTCGAGATCGATGTCGAGCCGCCGAAGGCCGGTGAGGTGCTGGTGCGCATCGTCGCCACCGGTGTTTGCCATACTGACGCCTACACCCTGTCCGGTCAGGATTCAGAGGGCGTGTTTCCCTGTGTACTGGGTCACGAGGGCGGTGGCATCGTCGAAGCAGTGGGCGAGGGCGTGACCTCGGTGAAGGTCGGCGATCATGTGATCCCGCTGTACACCGCTGAATGCCGTGAGTGCAAATTCTGCAAATCCGGCAAGACCAACCTGTGCAGCTCGGTACGTGCCACCCAGGGCAAGGGCCTGATGCCGGACGGCACCACGCGTTTCAGCTACAACGGTGAGCCGGTCTATCACTACATGGGCTGCTCGACCTTCTCCGAATACACCGTGTTGCCGGAAGTCTCGGTAGCGGTGATCCCCAAGGAAGCGCCGCTGGACAAGGTGTGCCTGCTCGGGTGTGGTGTGACCACTGGTATCGGTGCCGTGCTCAATACCGCCAAGGTGGAAGAGGGCGCCACGGTGGCGATCTTCGGCCTGGGTGGCATCGGCCTGGCAGCGATCATTGGCGCCAAGATGGCCAAGGCCTCGCGCATCATCGCCATCGACATCAACCCGGCCAAGTTCGACGTGGCCCGCGAGCTGGGTGCCACCGACTTCGTCAATCCGAAGGACCACGCCAAGCCGATCCAGGACGTCATCGTCGAAATGACCGATGGTGGCGTCGACTACAGCTTCGAGTGCATCGGCAACGTGCAACTGATGCGCGCTGCGCTGGAGTGCTGCCACAAGGGCTGGGGCGAGTCGACCATCATCGGCGTGGCGCCGGCTGGTGCCGAGATCAGCACCCGTCCGTTCCAGCTGGTGACCGGGCGCGTCTGGCGTGGTTCGGCCTTCGGCGGCGTCAAGGGCCGCACCGAGCTGCCGAGCTATGTCGAGAAGTCGCAGAAGGGCGAGATTCCGCTGGACACCTTCATCACCCACACCATGGGCCTGGAGCAGATCAACGAGGCTTTTGACCTGATGCACGAAGGCAAGAGTATTCGTACCGTTATCCATTATTGATCCGTAGGGTGGATAACGCCGCCGCAAGGCGGCTTATCCACCTTCAGTGGTGGAAACGCTATGCGGCTTCCACGGGGCGGCCTCCCGCACCACGAGAGAGGAGTTTCACGTGACTCTGGACATCGTCTCCAGCAATAAGAGTTTCGGCGGCTGGCACAAGCGCTACCGGCACCGCTCGACGGTGCTCAACTGCGACATGGTGTTCGCCGTATACCTGCCGCCGCAGGTGGAGCAGGGCGCCAGGCTGCCGGTGCTGTACTGGCTGAGCGGCCTGACCTGCACCGACGAGAACTTCATGCAGAAGGCGGGAGCGCAGCGTATGGCTGCCGAGCTCGGCCTGATCATCGTCGCGTCCGACACCAGCCCGCGTGGCGAGGGCGTGCCGGATGACCCGGACAAGGCCTGGGACTTCGGCCTGGGTGCCGGTTTCTACCTCAACGCCACCCAGGAGCCCTGGGCACGCCACTACCGCATGTATGACTACGTGGTGCAGGAGCTGCCGGCGCTGATCGAGGCCAACTTCCCGGTCAGCGACCAACGCGGCATCGCCGGCCACTCCATGGGCGGTCACGGTGCGCTGATCTGTGCGCTGAAGAACCCTGGTCGCTACCAGTCGGTCTCGGCGCTCGCGCCGATCAGCAATCCGCTGCAGTGCCCCTGGGGCGAGAAGGCTTTCTCCCGATACCTGGGTGAGGACCGTTCGCGCTGGCGCGAGTGGGATGCCTGCGCGCTGCTGGCCGAGGCAACGGAGCGGCTGCCGATTCTGGTCGACCAGGGCGACCGCGACGACTTCCTTGAGGTCCAGCTCAGGCCGCAGGCCCTGCAGGCGGCGGCCAGCGCCGTGGGCCATCCGTTGACCCTGCGCCTGCAGCCGGGTTACGACCACAGCTACTACTTCATTGCCAGCTTTATCGACGACCACCTGCGCCATCATGCGGCGGCGCTGCTCGCCAGCGGCGGGTAGTCGGCATTTGCGGTCGGGGCACCGGTCTGACTAACCTGAGTGCCCTCAGCCAGAGGAGCCTGTGATGCATCCCTTTGAAGCCAAGCAGCCTGAGCGGTTGGCCATGTACCTGGGCTATGCCGGCCTGATTCCTTTCGTCAGCGGCGCGCTGGGCGTCTGGGTCGCGCCGAGCAGCTGGCGGCCTTTCGTGATGACCGCGCTGCTGGATTATGCGGCCGTGATCCTGGCCTTCATGGGCGCCATCCACTGGGGCCTGGCGATGCGTGCCCAGGCCAATGACGAACGTGCCAGGCTGCAACTGGGGCTGTCGGTAATCCCGCCGTTGCTGGGCTGGGTTGCCATCGCCAGCGGTAAGCCCTTCGGACTGGTTCTACCGATCCTCCTTTTCGCCTTCGTGATGCTCTACTTCGCCGACCTGCGTGCGACCGCGCTGGGCCTGGCGCCGCAATGGTATCCGGCGCTGCGCCGGCCCCTGACCCTGGTCGTCAGCATCAGCCTGCTGCTGGCCTGGGCCAGCCTGCTGCGTGCATGACTGTTGTCGTCTTGGGTGATCGATTGCGCGAGCCCATCGCCCGCCTGGGGTAGAATCGTCGCCTGATTTTCTTCGGGGCGTTTCTCTTATGCGTATCGGTCATGGCTACGACGTTCATCGCTTCGGCGAGGGCGATTTCATCACTCTCGGCGGCGTGCGCATTCCCCACAAGTTCGGCCTGGTGGCCCACTCCGATGGCGACGTGCTGCTGCATGCGCTCAGTGACGCCCTGCTCGGCGCCTGTGCCCTAGGCGACATCGGCAAGCACTTCCCCGACACCGACCCGACCTTCAAGGGAGCCGACAGCCGCGCGCTGCTGCGCCATGTGGTCGGGCTGGTGCAGGCCAAGGGCTATGTGGTCGGCAATGTCGACGCCACCATCGTCGCCCAGGTGCCGAAGATGGCGCCGCATATCGAGACCATGCGTGCACGCATCGCCGAGGACCTGCAGGTGGAGCTGGACGCCGTCAACGTCAAGGCCACCACCACCGAGAAACTGGGTTTCACCGGGCGCGAGGAAGGCATCGCGGTGCACGCCGTGGCGTTGCTGGTGAAGGCATGAACGAGCTTGAGCTGCTCGGCCCGCGCGCCCATGGCGAGGCCTGCGGGCAGGCCGTACTCAAGGCCACCGCCGGGGATTTCCAGGTCGACGAAGTGCTCGACATTCCGCTGTCCGGCACGGGTGAGCACCTGTGGTTGTGGGTGGAGAAGCGCGGTCTCAACACCGAGGAAGCGGCGCGCCGCCTGGCCCGTGCGGCCGGGGTGTCGCAGCGCAACATCAGCTATGCCGGGCTGAAGGATCGCCAGGCGCTGACCCGCCAGTGGTTCAGCCTGCACCTGCCAGGCAAAGCCGATCCGGACCTGTCCGCCGCCGAGGGCGAGACCCTGGCCATCCTCAAGGCCGTGCGCCACTCACGCAAACTGCAGCGTGGCGCCCATTCGGCCAATGGCTTCACCCTGCGCCTGACCGGCCTCAAGGCCGACCGCGCGGCGCTGGAGCTGCGCCTGCAGCACCTCCGTGAACAGGGGGTGCCCAACTACTATGGCCTGCAGCGTTTCGGTTGGCAGGGCGGCAACGTGGCCGATGCCCGCGCCTTTGCCGAGCGCGGCGAGCTGCCGGAGCAGCGCAACACCCGCTCGCGTCTGCTCTCGGCGGCGCGCAGCTATCTGTTCAACCGTGCCCTGGCGGCGCGCGTGGCTGAGGGTAGCTGGAACCGCGCGCAGCTCGGCGACCTGCTGGCGTTCACCGACAGCCGCAGTTTCTTCATGGCCGGCGAAAGCGAGTGCAGCGATCCGCGCCTGGCCATTCTCGACCTGCATCCGACCGGGCCGCTGTGGGGCGAGGGGGCTTCGCCTGCGGCGGGTGCGGCTCATGCCCAGGAGCAGGGCATCGCAGAGGCGGAGCCGGCGCTGGCGGCCTGGCTGGCGAAGGCGGGCATGGCACACGAACGGCGTATCCTGCGCCTCCCCATCGCCGGTCTGACGTGGCATTATCCCGAGCCTGAGATAGTGCAACTGCAATTCGTCCTGCCGGCCGGATGCTTCGCCACCGCCGTGGTGCGCGAATTGGTCGATCTGCTGCCGGCAGGGCAGACGGACTCTCCATGCGAATTCTGATCTCCAACGACGACGGGGTAATGGCGCCCGGTATCGCCGCGCTGCACGACGCACTGGCCGACTACGCCGAGTGCCTGGTCATCGCGCCGAGCGAAGACAAGAGCGGTGCCAGCAGCTCGCTGACCCTGGACCGGCCGCTGCATCCGGCGACCCTGCCCAACGGTTTCGTCGCGCTCAACGGGACGCCGACCGACTGTGTGCACCTGGGCCTCAATGCGCTGCTCGATCCGCTGCCGGACATGGTGGTGTCGGGCATCAACCTGGGCGCCAACCTGGGTGACGACGTGCTGTATTCCGGCACCGTGGCCGCCGCCCTCGAAGGGCGCTTCCTGAGCAAGCCGGCGTTCGCCTTCTCGCTGGTATCGCGGCAGACGACCAACCTGCCGACGGCGGCCTACTTCGCCCGCAAGCTGGTCGAGGCGCACGACAAGCTCGACCTGCCGCCGCGCACCGTGCTCAACGTCAACGTGCCCAACCTGCCGCTGGAACACATCCGCGGCGTGCAGCTGACCCGCCTGGGGCATCGCGCGCGCGCTGCCGCACCGGTCAAGCAGGTCAACCCGCGCGGCAAGGAGGGCTACTGGATCTCCGTTTCCGGCGATGCCGAGGACGGCGGCCCGGGTACCGATTTCCACGCGGTGATGCAGGGCTATGTCTCCATTACCCCGTTGCAGCTGGACCGTACCTTCCACGAGGCCTTCGCCGGGCTGGACGGCTGGCTGGAGGGCCTGCTGTGATGCGCGGTCAGGATCATCTGCAGCGCCAGGGGGTCGGCATGACCTCGCAACGCACCCGCGAGCGCCTGATCGAGCGGCTGTACGAGGAAGGGCTGTCCAATGCCCGCGTGCTGGAGGTGATCCGCCGCACGCCGCGCCACCTGTTCGTCGACGAAGCGCTGGCCCACCGTGCCTACGAAGATACGGCGCTGCCGATCGGCCATAACCAGACGATTTCGCAGCCTTACATCGTCGGTCGCATGACCGAACTGCTGTTGGCCGGCGGCCCGCTGGACAAGGTACTGGAGATCGGTACCGGTTCCGGCTACCAGACCGCCGTGCTGGCGCAGCTGGTGGAGCGGGTGTTCTCGGTGGAGCGCATCCAGTCGCTGCAGGACCGCGCCAAGGAACGCCTGGCCGAGCTCAAGCTGCGTAACGTGGTGTTCCGCTGGGGCGATGGCTGGGAAGGCTGGAATGCGTTGGGGCCCTACAACGGCATCATCGTGACCGCGGCGGCCAGCGAGGTGCCGCAGGCGTTGCTGGACCAGCTGGCCATCGGCGGGCGTCTGGTGATCCCGGTGGGTGCCGGCGAAACCCAGGAGCTGCTGCTGATCGTTCGCGAAGAAGACGGCTACTCCCGTCATGTGCTCGATCTGGTGCGCTTCGTGCCTCTGCTCAATGGGCCGCTGGCCTGAGCATCGCTATCGATCCGCGGGCGAACACTGGCGATGCCGGATATTTCCGGCACAATGCAGACACTTATCTACAAGAAACACCGGCAGGGGAGCACGGGGTGAGTCTCAAGAGCAGACAGCAGCGAAAGCACCTGAAGGGCCTCGGCCTGGGGGCGGCGGTTTTCGCGGCAATACTGTCGGGCTGCAGCAGCTCGCCTTCCACGCCACCCCAGGTGGTGGATCGTACTCATGGCGGCGGCACGGCGGCGCCTGTCCGTCCGCAGGCCACGGCCGGTGCCTACAGGGTGCAGCGTGGCGATACCCTGTATTCGATTGCCTTCCGCTTCGGCTGGGACTGGAAGGCCCTGGCGGCACGCAACAGTATTCCCGCGCCCTACACCATCCGCCCGGGGCAGCTGATCCGCTTCGATGTGCCGTCAGCGGGCGGTGCTCCGGTGGTGGTGCAGCAGAGCAAGCCGCCGGCCACCAAACCGCCGACCTCTCGGCCGCCGGTGCAAAGCCAGCCACCGGCCAAAACGCCGACGCCGCCGACCGCACAGCCTCAGCCGCCCGTGGTGGCTGCTGGTGGCAGCGCAACCGCCGGCAAGGTGCAGCCGGTACAGCGTTCGGCACAGGGCTGGGCCTGGCCTGCCAATGGCATGCTGATCGGCAAATTCTCGTCAAACGGGAGTTTGAATAAAGGAATTGATATCGCCGGAGAATTGGGCCAGCCTGTTTTGGCTGCGGCTGATGGTGCCGTCGTGTACGCCGGAAGTGGTTTAAGGGGCTACGGCGAATTGGTAATCATCAAACACAGCGATGCCTACGTAAGCGCCTACGGACATAACCGCAGGCTGCTGGTGCGGGAGGGACAGCAGGTCAAAGTCGGACAGCATATCGCCGAAATGGGATCCACGGGTGCCGATCGGGTGAAGCTCCATTTTGAGATTCGCCGCCAAGGTAAACCGGTAGACCCCCTGCAATATCTGCCTCGCCGCTGACTCTGCCGCCAACCTGTTCCATGCGTGGGAGGAGCGGGCTTTGGTGTGGCCAGGGAGTCATCCAGCGATTCATCAGGTGCGCAATGATCGGCGGCAGGCCAGGATCCAACTGGCTTGGGGGGCCGGTTCTCCCTGATGCAAAACTGGATTGGGTGCCGCCAAGGCTTGTTGTCGAACTCAGCACAGGACAACAACAATGGCACTCAGCAAAGAAGCGCCGGAGTTTGACGTAGACGATGAGGTTCTCCTGATGGAGCCCGGCATCGTCCTGGAGGAACTGACAGAGGAAGCCGAGCTGTCCCTCTCCAGCGCCAAATCCAAGAACTCGACCACTACTCTCAAACAGCACAAGTACATCGACTACACCCGGGCGCTCGATGCGACCCAGCTGTATCTCAACGAGATCGGTTTTTCCCCGCTGCTCACCCCACAGGAAGAAGTCCACTTCGCACGTCTGGCGCAGAAAGGCGACCCTGCCGGGCGCAAGCGCATGATCGAAAGCAACCTGCGCCTGGTGGTGAAGATCGCCCGCCGCTACGTCAATCGCGGCCTGTCCCTGCTGGACCTGATCGAGGAGGGCAACCTCGGGCTGATTCGCGCCGTGGAGAAGTTCGACCCGGAGCGCGGCTTCCGCTTCTCCACCTATGCGACCTGGTGGATTCGTCAGACCATCGAACGGGCGATCATGAATCAGACCCGTACGATCCGCCTGCCGATCCATGTCGTGAAGGAGCTGAATGTCTACCTGCGAGCGGCCCGCGAGCTGACCCAGAAGCTGGACCACGAGCCCTCGGCCGAGGAGATCGCCAACCTGCTGGAGAAGCCGGTCGACGAGGTCAAGCGCATGCTCGGCCTCAACGAGCGGGTCACTTCGGTTGATGTGTCACTCGGTCCGGACTCGGACAAGACCCTACTCGATACCCTGACCGACGACCGTCCGAGCGACCCTTGCGACCTGTTGCAGGACGATGATCTGTCGCAGAGCATCGACCAGTGGCTGTCCGAGCTGACCGACAAGCAGCGCGAAGTGGTGGTGCGGCGTTTCGGTCTGCGCGGTCACGAGAGCTGCACCCTGGAAGAAGTTGGCCAGGAAATCGGCCTGACCCGCGAGCGGGTGCGGCAGATCCAGGTCGAGGCGCTCAAACGGCTGCGCGAAATTCTGGAGAAGAATGGTCTGTCCAGCGACGCCCTGTTCCAGTAACAGGTACGGCAGACACAGAGCCCGGCACTAGCCGGGCTTTTTATTGGTAGTTCGTGTAAGTCATGGCTTACATGGGCGTAGGAGATTTCACGAGAATGGCATCGGTTGCGAACTGTCATTCTGTGTCGATGCTTTTTAAGCATTTGACTAATAAGGATATTATTTTATTTGATGGCGGCCTTGAGTAAGGCTTTTCGGCGTAGGGCGGCCTTGCTCGGCGGCGCTGAAACGCTAATATGAAGCCGTGCCTAGGGAGAAGGCACGGTCGCCAGGATGGTGGCCAGGGAACCACTGCAGGATGCAGTTCATCAGGAAGATGAAAGGATTCTCAGGGAGTAGGGAAGAAAGAGCGGGCGGTTAATCACCGCCCCTTTTTTTGCCCGCAGGAAAGCCAGAAACGAAAAGGCCCGCAGATGCGGGCCTTTTGCGTTGCGGGCGCTTAGCGCTCCAGGTGCTGCAGCTTGTCCTTCACGCCATCCCATTCCTCGGCGTCCGCCAGGGCATCCTTGCGCTCGGTGATGTTCGGCCAGACTTCCGCCAGCTCGGCGTTCAGCTCGATGAACTCCTGCATGTTCTCCGGCACTTCGTCCTCGGAGAAGATCGCCTGTGCCGGGCATTCCGGCTCGCACAGGGCGCAGTCGATGCACTCGTCCGGGTGGATCACCAGGAAGTTCGGGCCTTCGTAGAAGCAGTCCACCGGGCAGACTTCCACGCAGTCGGTGTATTTGCACTTGATGCAGTTGTCGGTGACGACGAAGGTCATGCTGATTGTCTCCTCGGGCGGCGGCCTGCTTCCCGTCTGTGCGGGACTTGCAGGCGCTCAATAATGGCCGCGGCTCAGGCTGTAAACCGGGCAGTCGTAAAAATGCGCGCGATTCTATCAGCTTGAGCGCGTCGGCGTTAGATGCGCGTCTTCCATGTATATAACAGTTCCAGGGCGCGGCGCGGGGTCAGATCATCGGGATTGATCTTGCCCAATTCTTCCAGTACTGGGTGTGGCAGGGCGGCGAACATATCGCTCTGCAGGGGCGCGGCAACTTGTCCTGGCTCGCCGCGGGGTACGTCGTGCGGCAGGCTGGTGGTCTCCAGGCGGGCCAGATGTTCGCGGGCACGCTGGATCACCGGACCGGGCACGCCGGCCAGCTGCGCCACCGCCAGGCCATAGCTTTGGCTGGCCGGGCCGGGCAGCACATGGTGGAGGAAGACGATACGCTCGTTGTGCTCGGTGGCATTGAGATGCACGTTGGCCACCACCGGCTCGCTTTCGGGCAGCACGGTCAGCTCGAAATAATGGGTGGCGAACAGAGTCCAGGCACGCAGCTTGGCCAGATGTTCGGCAGCCGACCAGGCCAGCGACAGGCCGTCGAAGGTGCTGGTGCCACGACCCACCTCGTCCATCAGTACCAGGCTGCGGTCGGTGGCGTTGTGCAGGATATTGGCGGTCTCGCTCATCTCCACCATGAAGGTCGAGCGGCCGCCGGCGAGGTCGTCGGAAGAGCCGATACGGGTGAAGATGCGGTCCACCAGCGACAGTTCGCAGGCGGCTGCCGGTACGAAGCTGCCGATATGTGCGAGCAGCACGATCAGCGCGGTCTGGCGCATGTAGGTGGATTTACCGCCCATGTTCGGGCCGGTGATGATCAGCATGCGGGTGCTGTCATCCAGGCCCAGGTCGTTGGCCACGAAGGGCGTTTCCAGTACCTGCTCGACCACCGGGTGGCGGCCCTGGTCGATGCGCAGGCAGGGCTCTTCGACAAAGCGTGGGCGGTTGAGGTCGAGGTTCAGCGCACGCTCGGCCAGGTTGGCCAGCACGTCCAGCTCGGCCAGGGCGCTGGCGGTGTCCTGCAGCGGGGCCAGCTGGGCGATGAGCAGCTCCAGCAGTTCCTCGTACAGCTGTTTTTCGCGGGCCAGGGCGCGGCTCTTGGCCGACAGCGCCTTGTCCTCGAAGGTCTTCAGCTCCGGCGTGATGAAGCGCTCGGCGCCTTTCAGAGTTTGCCGGCGAATGTAGTCGGCCGGGGCCGACTCGGCCTGCTTGCTCGGCAGTTCGATGAAGTAGCCGTGCACGCGGTTGTAGCCGACCTTGAGGTTGGCCAAGCCGGTGCGCTCCTTCTCGCGCGCCTCCAGGTCCATCAGGTACTGACCAGCGTTCTCGCTGATCGATTGCAGCTCGTCCAGCTCGGCGTCGTAGCCGGTCTTGAGTACGCCGCCGTCGCGGATCACCGCTGGAGGGTTGTCGATGATGGCGCGGGCCAGCAGATCGGCCAGTTCCGGATAGGTACGGATGTTCACCGCCAGCTCGGCCAGGTGCGGGGTATCCAGCTGGGCCATGGCGCTCTGCAGCTGCGGCAGCGCGGCGAGGGCATCGCGCAGGCGCGCCAGGTCGCGCGGGCGGGCGTTGCGCAGGCCGATACGGGCGAGGATGCGCTCAACGTCGCCGATGTCCTTGAGCTGTGGCTGCAGCAGCTCGAAGCGGTAGCGGTCGAGCAGACAGGCGATGGCCTCCTGGCGTGCTTCCAATACATTGCGGTCGCGCAGCGGGCGGTTCAGCCAGCGGGTCAGCAGGCGTGAGCCCATGGCGGTCTGGCAGCGGTCGACCACCGACTGCAGGGTGTTGTCGCGGCCGCCGGCGAGGTTGGTGTCCAGCTCCAGGTTGCGGCGGCTGGCGCCGTCGAGGATGACGGTGTCGTCCAGGCGCTCATGGCGCAGGTTGCGCAGGTGCGGCAAGGCGGTGCGCTGGGTCTCCTTGGCGTACACCAGCAGACAGCCGGCAGCACCGATGGCCAGGGTCAGGCCCTCGCAGCCGAAGCCCTTGAGATCCTGCACGCCGAATTGCTGGCACAGGCTCTTGCGCGCGCTGTCGCGCTCAAAGTCCCAGGGCGCGCGGCGCCGCACGCCACGACGCTTCTCGATCGGCAGGCCCTGCGGCCAGTCATCGGGGATCAGCAGTTCGGCGGGGCTGAGGCGCTCCAGCTCGGCCAGCAGGTTTTCCCAGCCTTTCAGTTCCTGCACGCTGAAGCGGCCGCTGGTGATGTCCAGCACGGCCAGGCCGAACAGCTTCTCGTCACCGAGGATGGCACCGACCAGGTTGTCGCGGCGCTCGTCGAGGAAGGCCTCGTCGCTGATGGTGCCGGGGGTGATGATGCGCACAACCTGGCGTTCCACCGGCCCCTTGCTGGTGGCCGGATCGCCAATCTGCTCGCAGATCGCCACCGCCTCGCCGAACTTCACCAGACGCGCCAGATAGCCCTCGGCCGAGTGGAACGGAATGCCGGCCATGGGAATCGCCTGGCCGGCCGACTGGCCACGGGCGGTGAGGGTGATGTCGAGCAGGGCTGCGGCTTTTTTGGCGTCCTCGTAGAACAGCTCGTAGAAGTCGCCCATGCGGTAGAACATCAGCATGTCCGGATGCTGGTTCTTCAGCTTCCAGTACTGCTGCATCATAGGTGTGTGGGCTGACAAATCGCTCATGCTGTTCGGTCCGGCTGAAATCGCAAAAGCGCCTAGTGTAGGGTATCCCTCCTTCTCGTTTCACCCCGGAGCGCACATGGATTCCATCACGCAGCTGGCTGAACAACTGGGCGCGCAGCTCAAGGCGCTTGGCGCCCAGGTCTGCACCGCCGAGTCCTGTACCGGCGGAGGCATTGCCGAGGCGATTACCCGTATCGCCGGCAGTTCGGCCTGGTTCGAGGCCGGCTATGTCACCTATTCCAATGCCCAGAAGACGGCCCAGCTCGGCGTGCCGGCGGAATTGTTCCCGCGCGTTGGCGCGGTCAGTCGCGAAGTGGTGGAGGCCATGGTCGGCGGCGCCAGTCGCCACAGTGGGGCTCGTTTTGCCGTGGCGGTCAGTGGCATCGCCGGGCCCGATGGGGGGTCGCCGGACAAACCGGTCGGCACTGTCTGGCTGGCCTGGGCCGATGGTGCGCGCTGTTTCGCCGAGCGCTGCCTGTTTGCCGGTGATCGTGAGGCGGTGCGGCGGCAGACGGTCGAGCGGGCGCTGGCAGGATTGCTCCGACTGACGGCGGGAGAAAATCCGTCGCGGGGGTAGGCGAGCGATTTGCCTTATGGAATACTACTGTCTACTTATACAGTTGTTGGTGAGCGAACGGCTCCCTTTGATCACGTGAGGATGGAAATGGACGAGAACAAGAAGCGCGCGTTGGCGGCAGCCCTGGGTCAGATCGAGAAGCAGTTCGGCAAGGGTGCCGTGATGCGCATGGGCGACCACGACCGCCAGGCCATTCCGGCCATTTCCACCGGCTCCCTCGGCCTCGATATCGCACTCGGCATCGGCGGCCTGCCGAAGGGCCGTATCGTCGAGATCTACGGGCCGGAATCCTCGGGTAAGACCACCCTGACCCTGTCGGTCATCGCCGAGGCCCAGAAGGCCGGCGCCACCTGTGCCTTCGTCGATGCCGAGCACGCGCTGGACCCCGACTACGCCGGCAAGCTGGGCGTCAATGTCGACGACCTGCTGGTCTCCCAGCCGGACACCGGCGAGCAGGCCCTGGAAATCACCGACATGCTGGTGCGCTCCAATGCGGTTGACGTGATCATCGTCGACTCCGTGGCCGCGCTGGTGCCCAAGGCCGAGATCGAAGGCGAGATGGGCGATGCCCACGTCGGCCTGCAGGCCCGCCTGATGAGCCAGGCGCTGCGCAAGATCACCGGCAACATCAAGAACGCCAACTGCCTGGTCATCTTCATCAACCAGATCCGTATGAAGATCGGCGTGATGTTCGGCAACCCGGAAACCACCACCGGCGGTAACGCCCTGAAGTTCTACGCCTCCGTGCGCCTGGATATCCGCCGCACCGGCGCGGTGAAGGAAGGCGACGAGGTGGTCGGTAGCGAAACCCGCGTCAAGGTGGTGAAGAACAAGGTGGCTCCGCCGTTCCGTCAGGCCGAGTTCCAGATCATGTATGGCAAGGGCATTTACCGCACCGGTGAGATCATCGACCTGGGCGTGCAGCTCGGCCTGGTGGAGAAATCCGGCGCCTGGTACAGCTACCAGGGCAACAAGATCGGCCAGGGCAAGGCCAACGCCGCCAAGTACCTGGAAGACAATCCGGAAACCGGCAGCGCCATCGAGAAGATCATCCGCGACAAGCTGCTGGTGGCCGGTGCCGCCGCTCGCGGTGCCGCCGAAGCGGAGGCGGACGATCTGGCCGATCTCGACGCCTGATTCCCGAGGCTGAGTGGCCATGACCGCCATGCTCGATACTGCCGTTGCCGTGCGCCGCGCGGCGATGGACCTGCTGGCCCGGCGCGAGCATGGCCGTGTCGAGCTGACGCGCAAGCTGCGCCAGCGTGGGGCGCCACAGGAGTTGATCGACGGCGCCCTCGACCGCCTGGCGGAAGAAGGGCTGTTGTCGGAGAGTCGTTACCTGGAGACCTTCGTCGCCAGTCGTGCGCGATCCGGCTACGGGCCGATGCGTATTCGCGAGGAGCTGGCTCAGCGCGGCTTGTCACGCCCGGCTATCGAGCAAGCCCTGAGCGAGGCGGAGGTGGACTGGGGGGAGCAGCTGCGCGAGTTGTGGCAACGCAAGTTCGCCGGTCAGATCCCCGAGGACATGCGCGAAAAGGCCAAGCAGGCGCGCTTTCTGGCTTACCACGGCTTTTCCCAGGAGCAGATAGGGCGCCTGCTGCGCGGTGTCAGTCTGGACTGATTTCCCCTTGAGCCCGGAGCTTGTCCCCTCTCCGGGCTCTGTTTTTTCTGTGCTGCCAGGTGCGCCATTCCTCTCATGCGCCTGGCGCCTTTCTCAGTCGTTCTGTGCCCAGTTCTGTGGCAGATTGATGAAGTCCACCAGCTGACGCAGGCGTCCGTGGTCGCGGGCGTTGAAGCGGAACGCCAGGCGGGTCAGCTCGCACAGCTCGGGCTCGTCGGTTTCGGTTTCGCAGTAGGGTTGCTGCAGAAAGCCCTCGCCGCGACAGAGATCGGCGAACTCCTTGTCCAGCGTGTGCATGGCCTCTGCGCTGAGCGGATGCGTCATGCGAATCACGAACTGCTCCTTGAGCCAGCGCGAGGAGTGGAAGTTGCGGTAGAAACGGGCAATTTCCTGGCCGGCCTCCTCGGCACTGTGAACCAGATGCAGCAGGTGCATGTCGCTGGGCAGGATGTACTGGCGCTCTTTCAGTTGCTGGCGCAGGAAGTCCTGAAAGTGCTCCCAGTAGTTGCTGTTCGGTTCATCGAGCAGGACGATGGGAACCAGCGGGCTCTTGCCCGTCTGCACCAGGGTCATCACCTCCAGTGCCTCGTCCAGGGTGCCGAAGCCGCCCGGGCAGAGCACCAGGGCATCGGCTTCCTTGACAAAGAACAGCTTGCGCAGGAAGAAGAAATGGAACGACAGCAGGTTGCTGGTGCCTCGCACCGTGGCATTGGCGCTCTGCTCGAAGGGTAGGGTGATGTTGAACCCCAAACTGTTCTGCAGCCCCGCACCCTCGTGGGCGGCGGCCATGACGCCGCCACCGGCCCCGGTGATCACCATCAGGTCGAGGCGTGAGAGGGTCTGGCCGAGCTCCCGGGCCAACTGGTAGACGGGATGGTCGGTCGGCGTGCGCGCGGAGCCGAAAACCGTGACCTTGCGCCGGCGCTTGAACTGCTCAAGGGTGCTGAAGGCCTGTTCCATCTCGCGCAGGGTCTGCAGCATGATCTTGGCGTCCCAGCGGTTGCGGTCGGCCTGGGCCATGCGGATCACGGTGGTGATCATTTCCTGGTAAAGCGGCAGGTTGGGGCTGTTGGCGGGGACCACCAGCGCGGCCAGTTCCTCCACCTTGCTGGTCAGATCGATGCCGCTGGTCTGGAAGTGTCGGGACAGATAGTCATCCGGTTCGTAAGGCATGGACATCTCCTTCTACTGATGTGGGCTTCGGTCCATGGCCTGCGGCCGCTGCCCATAGCGAAATTATGGCTTGCCGGCGCCATGCCGTTCGTCCGTCATGCGCGAAGGTCCGCGGCGCTCTGGTTTACTTGCAGTGTCGACCACTCGGTCGACGCAGGAAGGGAGGGGCAGGTATGCCCAAGCTGACACTGGAGCTGGATCTGCAGCTGTACCGTCTGCTGGTGCAGGCTGCGCGCATCAACAATCTGACCCTGGAAGAAGAATGCCTGCGCAGGCTCGAAGGTGGCGTGCGCCGGGCCAGCTACATGCAGGCGCTGCTGGCCGAGCTCCGCGCCGATGGCGAGCAGCAACGCGGCAAGGGCTGATTACTGCAGGCCGCAGTCGGTCTTGACGAAGCGCGCTACCGCCACCGGGCGATTGCTCTTGTACTCGCTGAACTGGTAACGCAGTACCGCACCCTGGGTCAGCAGGTTGCGATAGCCCGGGTTGGTGCAGACGCTGGCGGCCAGCTGGTTGCGCACGGTGGCCGGGTTGGCGCGCATCTGCTCGGCGTGCGCGGCGCGTACGCTGAGGTGGTTGACCAGCTCGTTGCCCTCCACGGTGTAACCCTGGTCGAGAATGTCCTCGTTGATTGCCCGCGGCGTGCCGACGCTGCTCTCCTTGGCAACCCGCTCCAGCAGGCGCGTCAGTTCATGCTCCTGCAGCGAGGCGGCGTGAGCGGCAGGCAGCAGGGCGGCGAGGGCGAACAGGGTGATGAAGCGGGGCATGAGGCTCTCCATGGTATGCAGTGCTGGTTTCGACCGGTGCTCCTGGCCCGGGTTCAGCAGGTGCCCATCTTACTCCCTGCCGGCGGCGAAGGTAGACTGCGCGCCTTTTCCGTGGAGTCGCTCATGAGCAGCCATGCCGTTTCCCGCCTGCGCAGCGAGCGCCTGGCGCGCAGCCTCAAACCCTTTGTCTCGCGTGGCTCGCGTTCCGAGCGCTGCCCCGGGTGCCGGGTGATTCCCAGCTACTGCCTGTGTGCCTGGCGGCCGAGCGTCGAGGTGCAGGCAGGCGTGTGCCTGCTGATGTACGACGTGGAAGCGCTGAAGCCGAGCAATACCGGCTGGCTGATCGCCGACCTGGTGGCCGATACCCATGCCTTCGGCTGGCAGCGTACCGAGGTCGATCCGCGTCTGCTGGCGCTGCTGGACGATCCGCAGTACGCCCCCTGCGTGGTGTTCCCCGGCGAGTACGCCGAGCCCGAGCGGGTGATCGAGGTGCTGCCACCACCGACCGACGGCAAGCGGCCGCTGTTCATCCTGCTCGACGCCACCTGGACCGAGGCGCGCAAGATGTTCCGCAAGAGTCCCTACCTGAACCGTTTTCCGGTACTCAGCCTGCGCCCGGAGCAGTTGTCGCGCTACCGCCTGCGCCGCTCCAAGCGCGACGAGCACCTGTGCACGGCCGAGGTAGCCGCGCTGTGCCTGGAGCTGGCCGGTGAGCCGCGTGCGGCGCAGGCGCTGGACGCCTGGCTGGACCTGTTCACCGAACACTACCTGAGCGCCAAGCACCGCCGTGTGCTGGACGAGCAGAGCCCGGCGCATCAGGCCATCCAGCCTTTTCTGTAGCGCGACAGCGCCAGGCTAGGCGGCACTCAGGCGCGCTTGGGCCACAGCTGCGCCAGCAGCATGCCGGCGAACATCAGCGCGCAGCCGAAGTAGCCTTTCAGCGCCAGCGCCTCGCCGAGCAGCAGGGCGCCGGCGATGGCGGCGAATACCGCCTCCAGCGAGAGAATGATCGCTGCGTGGGAGGCGATGGCATGCTTCTGCGCCACTACCTGCAGGGTAAAGCCGACCGCCACCCCGAGGAGGCCGCCATAGAGAATGGCCGGGCCGGCGGCAAGGATGGCCTCGAGCCTGATCTCCTCGAACAGCACCGCCAGCACGAGGCTCAGCACCGCGCAGACGGCGAACTGCAGCAGGGCCAGGCGCAGCGGGTCGTGACGGCTGGCGAAGAAGCTCACCAGCAACACGTGGATACCCCAGACGAAGGCACCGGCCAGCTGCAGCCAGTCCCCGGAGGCGACCTGGAAGCCTTCGCCGACGCTGAGCAGGAACATGCCGACCACCGCCAGTCCCGCGCCCAGCCAGGTGCCCATGCCGGTGCGCTGGCCGATCAGCAGGCCGAGCAGCGGCACCACGATGACATACAGGCCGGTGATGAAACCCGAGTTGGTCACGCTGGTGAACAACAGGCCGACCTGTTGCAGGTTGATTCCCAAGGAAAGCGCCAGGCCCATGGCCAGGCCGCCGAGCAGTAGGCCGCGGTTGACTGGCTCGGGCTTGTGCTCGCCCTCGCGTTTGCCCAGCCAGAGCACCAGCGGCAGCAGCGCCAGGGTGGCGAGGGTGAAGCGCAGGCCGGTATAGAGGAAGGGGCCGATCGCATCCATGCCCAGGCGCTGGGCGACGAAGGCAGAGCCCCAGATCATCGCGGTCAGCAGCATCAACAGGTCGGCGCGCAGGGCTTGGCTTCGCATGGCGGTTCTCGGCAGGAAAAGCTGGCGACTTTGCCGCAAAGCGCGGAACTTGACCACCCCGTCACGGCTCGGCATGCTGAGCGCCGCCTCGCCAGCCAGCTCGACAACAAGAACAGGAAAGCCATGGCCGCATACGAGATTCTCATTGCCGATGATCACCCGCTGTTTCGCAGCGCTCTGCACCAGGCGCTGACCCTCGGGCTCGGCCCGGAAGTGCGCCTGGTGGAAGCGGCCAGCATCGCCGAACTGGAAGCGCGCCTGAGCGAGAAGAGCGACTGGGACCTGGTCCTGCTCGATCTGAACATGCCCGGTGCCTACGGCTTCTCCGGCCTGGTGCTGTTGCGCGGCCAGTACCCGCAGATTCCGGTGGTGATGATCTCGGCGCAGGAAGAGGCGGCCGTGGTCGCGCGCTCCCGCGAGTTCGGCGCCAGCGGCTTCATTCCCAAGTCCAGCCCGCTGGAGACCATCCAGCAGGCCGTGCGCCAGGTCCTCGAGGGCGAGGTCTGGTGGCCGCCGCAGGCGTTCGAGGCGGTCAGCGTTTCGGCCGAAGCCAAGGCCGCTAGCGCCGGGCTGGCGAGTCTGACGCCCCAGCAGTTCCGTGTCCTGACCATGGTCTGCGAAGGCCTGCTGAACAAGCAGATCGCTTTCGAGCTGAGCGTGTCCGAGGCCACCATCAAGGCCCATGTCACTGCCATCTTCCGCAAGCTGGGCGTGCGCACCCGCACCCAGGCGGCGCTGCTGCTGCAGCAGATGGAATCGATCCCCGGGCAGTGAGCCCTTCACGCATTTTTGACGGTCAGGTGCTTAAGGTGCCGACCTCCATTGCACAGGACTGTCGTTCTCCATGTCGCCATTCAAGGGCCAGACCGGCCTGAAACGTATCCTCAACGCCGCCGGCTATTCCCTCGACGGCCTGCGCGCGGCCTTTACCGGCGAAGCCGCCTTCCGCCAGCTGGTGCTGCTCAACGTGGTGCTGATTCCGCTGGCTTTCTGGCTCGACGTGAGCCCGGTGGAACGGGCGCTGATGGTGGCGGTGAGCATGCTCTCGCTGATCGTCGAGCTGCTCAATTCGGCGGTGGAAGCGGCCATCGACCGCATCTCGCTGGAGCGCCACCCGCTGTCGAAGAATGCCAAGGACATGGGTAGCGCCGCGCAGCTCACTTCGCTGGTGGTGATCGGCCTGGTCTGGGCGATCATTCTGCTCGGCTGATCGCCGGCTCCGCCGCTGGGCGGAGCTTAGAGCACCCCGGCCTTCTTCCAGGCCAGATAGCGTCCGACCAGCTCCGGGCCCAGCTCCTTCGGCCGTGCATCCAGCACCGGTACGCCGTGCGCCAGCAGGCGCTCGTGCAGGCCGGCGCGGGCATTCAGGTAATCGACCGTGCCGCAGTAGGCCAGGGCCTGCTCGTAGTCCTGTACCTGGGTGTGGCGCAGGCGATCCAGTACTTCCTCGCGCAGGCTGGCTATCAGTACCCGATGCTGGCGGCCCAGGCGCTTGACCGCACCGAGCAGCTCTTCGTCGTCCTCGTCGCGCAGGTTGGTCACCAGTACCACCAGCGCACGGCGGCGCTGGCGCGCCAGCAGGGCATTGATCGCGGCTGCGTAGTCAGCCGGGCGACGGGTGCTGTCGAGCGCGTACACGGCGTTGAGCAGGCTGCCGATATGGGCCTGGCCCTTGACCGGGGCCACGTACTGGTCCTGCTCGCCGGCGAAGGTCGCCAGGCCCACGGCGTCGCCCTGGCGCAGCGCTACGTAGCTGAGCAGCAGGCAGGCATTGAGCGCATGGTCGAAGTGCGACAGCTCGTCGTCCTGGCTGCGCATGCGGCGGCCGCAGTCGATCAGGAAGACGATCTGCTGGTCGCGTTCGTCCTGGTATTCGCGGGCGATTGGCGTGCGCTTGCGCGCGGTGGCTTTCCAGTCGATCTGGCGCAGGGTGTCGCCGTCGCGGAAGTCGCGTAACTGGTGGAATTCCAGACCGAGGCCGCGGCGCTGACGCTGGCGCACGCCCATCTGGCTGAGCCAGTCGTCCACCGCCATCAGCTGGGCGCCGTAGAGGCGGGCGAAGTCCGGGTAGACGCGGGTTTCGCTGGCCTGGTCGATGAAGCGGCGGGCCTGCCACAGGCGCAGCGGGCTGGGCAGCAGCAGCTCGCAGCGCGGAATGCGGAAATGTCCGCGCTTGAGTGGGCGTACCCGGTAACCGAACTCGGTCTGCTCGCCCGGATGCAGCTCCACCTGTTGCGGCATGAACTCGAAATCCATGTGCTCGGGCAGGTGGTCGAAGGCCTGCACCACCAGCGGCTGGTGATAATCGTGGTGCAGGGTCAGGCGCACCTCGCTCCAGCGTCCCAGCGGCAGGTTGCCGGGCAGCTGGCGCTGCAGGCGCGGCGTCGGCAGGCGACGCAGCCAGAGGGCATCTGCAGCGGCGATCAGCAGCAGTGCCAGCAGCAGGCCCCACCACAGCGGCTGCAGGGTCTGCGGCAGCTTGATGCCGAGCAGCGGCAGGCTGCCGAGGACGATCGCCAGGGCCAGCAGGCCGCCGATCAGGGCGAGTAACAGGCGCGAGGGTTTCACAGGCGCGGAGCCGGAACCTGGTCGAGCAGCTGCTGCAGCACCTGATCCACCGACAATCCTTCGATATCCAGTTCCGGCGCCAGGCGCACGCGGTGGCGCAGCACGGCCAGCGCGCAGGCCTTGACGTCGTCCGGCACCACGAAGTCGCCGCCGCGCAGCAGGGCGCGCGCGCGACCGCCGCGGACCAGGGCGATCGAGGCGCGCGGGCCGGCGCCCATGGCCAGGCCCGGCCAGCTGCGGGTGGCGCGGGCCAGACGCACGGCATAGTCGAGCACCTGATCGTCGATCGCCAGTTCGCTGGCGATCTTCTGCAGGGCCAGCACGTCCTTGGCTGACAGCAGGGTGCGCAGCGGTGCCACTTCGAGCATGTCGGCCTTGGCCGAGCGGGTGACCTGGCGGACCAGGGTCAGCTCTTCATCGGCCTGCGGGTAGTCCATGCGCAGCTTGAGCATGAAGCGGTCCAGCTCGGCCTCTGGCAGCGGGTAGGTGCCTTCCTGCTCGATCGGGTTCTGCGTGGCCATCACCAGGAACGGCTGCGGCACCGGCATGGCGCGGCCTTCCAGGGTGATCTGGCGTTCCTGCATCACTTCCAGCAGGGCGGCCTGGGTCTTGGCCGGGGCGCGGTTGATCTCGTCGGCCAGCAGCAGGTTGGTGAAGGCCGGGCCCTTGCGCAGCTTGAACTGTTCGCTGGCGAGGTCATACACGGCATGGCCGGTGACGTCGCTGGGCATCAGGTCCGGGGTGAACTGGATGCGCGCGAATTCGCCGCCGAAGCACTTGGCCAGCGCGCGGACCAACAGGGTCTTGCCCAGGCCGGGCACGCCCTCGACCAGCACGTGACCGCCGGCGATCAGCGCGGTGAGTACGTCGTCCACCACCTGGCGCTGGCCGACCACGGCCTTCTGCAGTTCCAGGCGCAGGGCCTGCAGCATCTGGCTGGCGCGCTGGCGCTGCTGGGCGGCCGGGTTGGCCGGCGCTGCAGTCGGCGTGGCGGCCGCGGCTGGCGCAGGCGCTGGCACGGCGGCAGGGGTGTCGGGGCTGGTGCTGGGTTGCTGCGGAATTTCGCTCATAGGGCATTCCTGAGAGTTTGCAGGTTGGCGACCTGGCGGGTGAAGTCGGCGGCGGACAGACGCTGTGCCGGCAGCGGGCGCATGGCGGCGCTGACGGCGCCGCTGGGCAGGCGGGTGAGACGACCGAGGACCTGCCACTGTTCGGCCACCGGCAGGCGTTCGAAGCCGGGGTGACGATGGCGGGCACGGCGCAGGATGTCGCGCTGCAGAGTGCTCAGCAGCTGTTGCTGGCCGACGCGGCGCAGCAGGAAGTCGGCGCCGGCGCGCAGGTGTTCCTCCAGCTGGCGGCGCGACGGCACCTGCGGCGTCTGCAGCGGGCCGTGGCGCAGGCCGACGTGCCACAGCAGCAGGGCCAGTAGCAGGGCGAGGGCCACCAGTGCGGCGGGGTAGTGCTTGAGCAGCTGGCTGAGCAGGTCATCGCGCTCGGCGCTGTAGACCAGGGTCACGGCGCTGTCCTGGCCCAGGTACCAGAGCAGCCAGGCGTTGTCGTAGTCGCCGATGCGATCGTTCTGCCACAGCCAGGCGTCGGTCAGCACGGTGATCAGGCCCTGCTCATGCTGCAGTTGCAGCATGTGGGTGGATTCGCCGCTGTTGGCCCAGGCGTAGGCGCGGTTCTCGCTGTCGAGCAGGTGGAAGCTGGTGTTGAACTCGACGTAGGCCGGGGCGTCCTCGTTCTCCAGGTAGATCTTGGTCAGCTCCGGGTAGCGATCTTCTTCCTCGGCGGCTTGCGCCTCCTCGTCGGTGCCCGCAGTCTCGGCTTCGGCTTCGGCTTCGGCTTCGGCTTCGGCTTCGGCTTCGGCTTCGGCTTCGCTATCCAGCGCTTCGTCTTCGACGGCCTCTTCGCTGCCTTCGTCCTCTTCGAGGCTGGTGTCGTACTGCTGCACGCCGATGCTGTCCAGCAGCAGGTCGCCGCTGCGACCTTCCTCCTCGTCCCACATCTCTTCGGCGACGAACACCAGGTGCCCGCCCTTGGCGGTCCAGTCCAGTACCTGTTGGTTCTGGCGCGGCGTCATGTTGTGGCGTGGCCCCAGCAGCATCAGGGTCTGACCGGCGGCGGGCAGGTCCTTGAGCACTTCCAGGCCATCGGCGCGCCTGACGTTGATCTTCTGTTGGCGCAGGAACAGTTCGGCCGCCAGGTAATCGTTGGCCCTCGCCTCGGGAGAGGGGCCGTGGTCGATCTGTTCTTCGTAGGGTTGCAGCCGCTGCACCAGCAGCAGGCCGCCCCAGCCGAGGAGGATCAGCAGCAGGCCGCCGAGGGCAAGCTTCATCGGCCGAGTCATGCGCGGCGCTCCTGGGCGAACAGGCGGCGCCAGGCCTCGCAGATGCCTCGCTTGAGATTTTCCGGTGGCAGGCGGTGGCCGTAGGCGAGGTTCTGCCAGTGGCGGGTCAGCGCCTGGCTGAAACGGCTCAGTTCATCGTTGTGCAGGCCCTCGACCAGGCGCAGCACTTCGCCCTCGGTGTGCGAACCCTTGAGGGGCAGGCGGAAATCATGCAGCAGGCGGCTGAGCAGGGCCCGATAGAGCAGGCCGAGGGCTTCGCGCGGGTGCTCGGCCCAAAGTCTTTCGGCCTCGCCGGCGACATCGTCGGGCAGGCTCTCCGGCGCGATTTCGAGGCCGAAAAGCTGTTGCGGCATGGCGCGGATGCGGCGCTGCGGCAACCCGATGCGGCCGGCGAAGATGCTCAGCCACTCGCGATAGCGCCACAGCAGCAGGCCGATCAGCAGGATCAGCGCGGCCCACAGCAGGGTTTCGACGGTCAGGGCGACCAGGTCCAGCTTGCCCCACCATTCGCCGATCTTGAGCAGCTTCTCGATCGTCTCGGCGAAGCCCTTGATGTCTTCCTCACTCGGTTCTTCGGCTTTTTCTTCCTCGCCGAAGCGCCAGCGGGTGACGGTTTCGCGATTCTCGAAAGGCGCCGCCTCGAGCAGACGGGTAATGCCGTCCTGGGCGGCCTTGCTGGTCAATGGCTGGCTGAGCAGGCGCTCGGCATCCGGGCCCATGGGATCGTCGAAGGGCACCGGGCAGCTGGCGGCCGGCTCGTCGGCCAGTGCTTCGCCGGCCGGCAGTAACAGCACCAGGGCGATGCCGGCCAGCAGCAGGGCATAGGCGCTGCCGAGCAGGCGCTGGCGCAGGCGGCGGAAGGTCAGCTCGATGTCCCAGGCTTCCAGCTCGGTGCGGCGGTTGAGGTAGAGGGTGAAGCCGCAGGCGACGTAGATCGGCTCCCAGAACACCAGCACCAGCACGTAGAGCAGGTTGGACAGGTGTTCCAGCCACAGCCACTCGCCGCTACTGGCTGCGATCAGGGCGTTCCAGTCCCACTCGATCTCGACCTGCTGCGGCACCAGCAGCCAGAGCAGGGTGGCCAGGCCCATCCACAGGAGCATTTCCAGGTGCACACCGAAGATGGTCAGCCACGCGGCGCTGCCGGCGTGGCGCTGGCCGAGCACGGTCAGGCGCTTGCTGCGGGCCTCTCCGCCCAGGCCTTCGAGCTGCAGCACCGGCAGGTCGAAGCTGCGCGTCGGGCTCAGGCGGCGCCAGGTCAGGCTGGCCAGCAGCTGTGGCTTGAGCAGGCGCGGCAGGGCGCGCAGCGCTTCCCGGAGCGTGGGCACCTCGCCGAACAGCGAGCGCGACAGGATATGCAGGGGCAGGCGTTCCCAGGCCGGCTTCAGCCACCAGAACAGCAGTACGGCGAGGCTCGGATAGCGCCATAGCAGCGCGCTGAGGAGGGCGAACAGCGGCAGCGTCACGGCGGCCCAGCTGAGCATCAGCAGGCCGGCGTGGCGCCGGGCCAGGAGCACGCCAAGGTCGATGGCTTCCCAGGCGCTGCGCGGACGGATGGCAACGCTGGCGTCAGTCAGGCGCATGGTGAGTCCGTCCGGCGAGCAGGAAGTAAGCGGTCACCAGCAGCCACAGGCCGGCGCCGACCCCGTACTTGGTCAGGGGGCTGGCGTAGGTCATGGAGGACCAATAGGCCTCGACGAAGGCGGCGATCAGCAGAAACAGAATGACCCCGGCCACCAGCTGGATGGCCTGGCGGGCAGCGCGGCGCAGCGCTTCGCCGCGGGGCAGGCGGCCGGGGGCGAGCAGCGCCCAGCCGAGCTTGAAGCCGGCGGCGCCGGCGAAGGCGATGGCGGTGAGTTCGAAGGCGCCGTGGCCGATGACGAAGGACCAGAAGGTCTCGCTGTAGCCGATGCGCGTCAGGTGGCCGGCGATGGCGCCGATCACCAGGCCGTTGTAGAGCAGGAAGAACAGGCTGCCGAGGCCGAAGATCAGGCCGCTGGCGAAGGTCTGAAAGGCGATGCCGATGTTGTTCATGATGTAGAAGCCGAACATCATCCAGTCGTCGCCGGAGTCGCGCTCGGCAAAGCGGCCGATGCGCTGGGCGCCGGGGTCGTACATCCGTTCCATTTCGCGCACCTGTTCCGGCGCGATCAGGCTGTAGATCAGTTCGGGGAACAGGTAGGTCAGCAGGCCCATGCCGATCAGGGCGCCGAAGAACAGCAGGCAGCCGGCCAGCACGGCGCGCCATTCATGGCGCACCAGTTGCGGGAAACCGGCAATCACGAAGCGGATGATCTGCGCACCCAGATGGCTGCGGTGGCGATAGAACTGCTGGTGGCCACGCATGGCCAGTTGCTGCAGCTGGTCGATCAGGTGGCTGCTGTAGCCGCGCTCTTCGGCCAGGGCCAGGTGCTGGCACAGGTGGCGATAGTCGTTGGCAAAGCGTTCGCTTGCCTGGCGCTCGGCCTTGCCCTTTTCCAATGCGCTCAGGCACTCGTCGAAGCGTTGCCAGTCGGCAGCGTGGCGCTGTTCGAACAGATGCTGCTTCATGCCGACCCCAACAGGCCGCGAGCGATGCCGTGCAGGCGCTTCTCGGTCTGCTCTGGCAGGCTCTCCAGGGGCTCGGCGAGAATGCCGGCCAGCTCGGCGCGGCGCGCGGCCGAAAGGTCGGCACTGCGCTCGGCGAAGTCCAGCAGGGCACGCTGCTCGACCAGACTCAGGCTGAAGGGCGCGCGCTCGGCGTCTGCTTCCGGCAGTTGCGGACGCTTGGGCGGCTCGTCGCGATAGACCACCAGGGTGCCGGCGGCGAGGTCGCCGAGGCGTTTGAAACTCGGGTGGCTGAGGCTGCTGACGGCGCCGACGCAGTAGGCGAAGGGCAGCATGTCCACGGCGCGCAGCAGGTTGCGGGTCAGCGAGGCCGCCCAGCCTACCGGCGTGCCGTCATCGTGTATCACGCGCAGACCCATGGCCTTCTTGCCGGGGGTGCGGCCCTGGTAGAGCACTTCGAACAGCACCGGGTACCACCAGTTGATCAGGAAATACAGGATGGTGCCGAGGCCCATGCCGAACTGGCCGAGGATGGCCAGGATGAAAAAGGCGCCCAGCAGGATGGCGCCGCGGATCAGCAGGTCGATGCCGAAGGCGAGGGCGCGCGGCAACAGGCCGGCGGGCCGGAGGATCAGGTCGATGCCCTCTGGCGTTTCCACCTGGTGGCGGGTGTCCAGCAATGCGGCTGGGGGCGTGGCTGAAATGGCGGACATCGGTCTACTGCATCGAAGAATGCCTGATGCTAGCGAGCAGCAGGGCGCTAAAGCAATCGGGCCGCGCGAGGCGGCCCGAACTTTCACCGCGCTCAGTGGGCCGGCGGGGGCAGCACGCCGAAGATGCGGTTGTACAGAACGCCGATCATCACGATGAACATCGGGATGGTCCAGATCAGGCCGATGCCCAGCGGCAGCATGCTGATCCAGACGACGATGTTCATCGTCAGGAACAGGAAGAAGACCTTGAACCAGTGCTGGGTGATCGCCTTGCAGGACACCATCATGGCCTGCCAGGGCGACAGCTTGCGCTCGACCACCAGCGGGATGGTCAGCAGCGTGGCGATCGACAGGTAGATACCGGGCAGTACCAGCAGGGCGAAGCCGATGATGATGGCGATGCTCATCAGGATGGCTGCGCCCAGCAGCGCCAGGGTGCGATTGAAATGGGCGAAGAATTCGCCGAAACGCAGCGGTTGTCCGGCGGCCTGGCGAATGCCGATCATGTTGAAACCGGCCATGAACGGATAGGTGATGGCCAGGCTGACCACGGTGCTGAGTACGGTGAGCAGCAGCATGCCGACAACGCCAGCCATCGCCGCACCTTCGCCGCCGCCGATGGCGGCCAGGCCGAAGGCGCCCAGCCCCAGGACCATGGCGACCAGATAGAGCGCGAGCTGGGCGCCGATCAGGACGCCGGCACAGGCGAACAGACCGCCCCAGATCAGGCCTTTGGTGCCTTTGGTTTTGCGCCAGGCTTCGCCAAGCAGGTCGAAGATGGCGAAGTCGTAACGACGGGTCAGTGCTTCCTCGATCGACAGGGCCTGGCCGGGCGCCGCCTTGTCCATGAGGTCGCTGCTGGGAATGGTATAGGGGTTCTGGAGCGTTACTTCATTCATGCGAGACATTCCTGGTCGTGGTAGGTATTCCGAGGGGCGCATGCTAGCGACAGTGGCATGGCGCCAGCAAGTACGCGCCGCGCGGCGCGTGAGCGCGATCATGCTTTGTTAGACTGGCCCTCTCACGTTGAAGGATCGCCCATGAGCTCCAGCATCTTCTGGTACGACTACGAAACCACCGGCATCAACCCGCGCTGCGATCGTCCGCTGCAGGTCGCCGGTCTGCGCACCGACGAGCAGCTCAACGAAATCGGCGAGCCGCTCAACCTCTATTGCAAGCCCTCCGACGATATCCTGCCGCATCCGGCAGCCTGCAGGATTACCGGCATCACGCCGCAGATTCTGGCGGAAAAGGGACTGACCGAGGCCGAGTTCATGGCGCGAGTACATGCTCAGCTGGCGCAGCCAGGCACCTGCGGCGCCGGCTACAACAGCCTGCGTTTCGATGACGAGGTGACGCGTTACAGCCTCTACCGCAACTTCTACGATCCCTATGCCCGCGAGTGGCAGGGTGGCAACAGTCGCTGGGATCTGATCGATCTGGTGCGCGCCACCTATGCGCTGCGCCCGGACGGCATCGAGTGGCCGCAGGACGAGGAGGGGCGGGTTTCGCTCAAGCTGGAGCGGCTGACCCAGGCCAACGGCATCGAGCATGGCCAGGCGCACGATGCGCTGTCCGATGTGCGGGCCACCATCGATCTGGCGCGGCTGATCAGGGCGCGCCAGCCACGGCTCTATGATTTTCTCTACAAGCTGCGTGGCAAGCATCAGGTGATGGAGCAGATTAGCCTGCTGCAACCGGTGGTGCATGTGTCCGGTCGTTTTGCCGGCAGCCGCCACTATCTGGCACCGGTATTGCCGCTGGCCTGGCATCCGCGCAATCGCAATGCGCTGATCGTCTGCGACCTGCAGGCCGATGTGCAGCCTCTGCTGGAGCTGGATGCCGAGACATTGCGCCGGCGTTTGTACACGCGGCGCGACGAGCTGGGCGAGGGCGAATTGCCGGTGCCGCTCAAGCTGCTGCATATCAACAAGTGCCCGGTCGTGGCGCCGATGAAGGTGTTGCGCGAGCAGGACCTGGTTCGCCTGCAGCTCGACCTGGCCGAGTGCGAGCGGCAGGCCGAGGTACTGCGACAGGCGCAGGCGGTCTGGCAAGCCAAGTTGGCGGAGGTTTATGCGAGCGATGACTTTGCAGCGCTGGACGATCCCGAGCAGCAGCTTTATTCAGGGTTCCTCGGCGATCGCGATAAGCGTCTGTGCGAGCAGGTGCGGGCTGCGTCTGCCGAGCAACTGGCGCGCGACCACTGGGCGTTCGCCGATGCGCGCCTCGATGAGTTGCTGTTTCGTTACCGTGCGCGCAACTTTCCGAGTTCGCTGGCGGGGGAGGAACTGGCGCGCTGGCGGGAGTTCTGTCGGCAGCGTCTGAACGATAGTTCCGTGGGTGCGCCCAATACGCTGGATAACTTCGCGCAGGCATTGCAGGAGGAGTGGCCGCTGGCATCACCGGCACAGCAGCAGGTATTGCAGGCCTGGCGCGAGCATGCGCAATTACTGCGCAACCGCTACGGCTCCTGAGGTATTGGCGGACAAATAAAAATGCCGGCAAGCGCCGGCATTTTTCATTGCGCAGGGATTAACCCAGCAGGGTGGCCCAACCTTCCACGGTGGCAGCGCCCCACTTGGCCTTCCACTCTTTCAGGGTCTTGTGGTTGCCGCCTTTGGTTTCGATCACTTCACCGGTGTTCGGGTTCTTGTATTGCTTGACCTTGCGCGCACGCTTGCCGCTGGCCGGTTTGGCGGCGCCGCGGGCGGCCTTGCCGGCTTTGGCACTTTCAGGGTCGAGCAGGGCGGTGATGTCACGCAGGGACTTCTGGTATTCGGCCATCAGGCTGCGCAGTTTGCCTTCGAATTCCAGTTCTTTCTTCAGTTTGTCATCTTGCGACAGATTCTTCAGGCGCTCTTGCAGCTCTTTGATGGCTTCTTCGGTGGCGCGGTATTCGTTAATCAGCGACATGTTGTTTTACCCAGGTGGCCAGTTGCAGTTAGTAAGTGGCCTGATAATAGACAGACACAATCGCCAAGTAAACGGGTCGGAAAAGTTTTGCCGGAATTAATCAAGCGCTATGTCGCTTTCACCGATATCAGGGTCGCTATTGTTACAGCGCATTGCCCAATGCATATCGCCTTAGGAAA
>NZ_BATI01000035.1 GCF_000467105.1 Aquipseudomonas alcaligenes NBRC 14159 | reverse complement strand
AGTCTCAACCACAACTTCGGCGCCGACGGTGCCGGTACGGTGAAATGGCTGGATTCCGGTGCACCGGGTGGCTTCACCTACCAAGCCAGCCCGGACGGCTCGCAACTGCTGGTCAAGCAGGGCGGCACGACGGTGCTGACACTGACGCTGAACACCGCGACCGGTGCCTATACCGTCACCCAGAATGCGCCCATCCAGCATGCCAATGCCGATCTGGAGAACAATCAGCCGTTCACTCTGACCTACCAGGTCACCGACAAGGATGGTGATACCGCCACCGGGTCGCTGACCGTGAATGTCGACGACGACACGCCGGTAGCCCAGGATGACGTGGCCTACGTCTCCACGGGGCAGACCGAGGACATCAACATGGTGTTCGTCCTCGACTTCAGCGGCAGCATCAGCACCAGCGAGCTGAATCTGATGCTGGACGCCGTGCGCACGGCCGGTCAGGAACTGTTCGCCAGCGCCGGTGGCGCCGTACAGGTCCAGCTGGTGGTGTTCTCGGAAAGTGCACTGTCGTTCGGGCCGTTTGACAGCGCGGCCGCCTTCGCAGCCCAGGTCAACGCCCTCAATCCGTCCGAGCCGGGCGGCGTGCGGCCCAACACCATTGGCAATGGCACCGACTTCACCGATGCCATCGAAGAGACCATGGATACGTTCACGCCCCTGCCGGGCTGGAACAATCAGGTGGTCTTCATCAGCGACGGTAACCCCAACCAGCAGACGGGCACCGGCGGTAATTCGCTGGCCGATAGCACGGCGACTGCCTGGAACAACTTCATCGACAGCAACGGCATCACCGTGACCACCATCGGCATCGGTGACGGCATCGTCGACCAGCGTCTGGAGGATGTGGACCTGGATGCCGGTCCGAACAACGACCCGCTACGGGCGGATGATTTCGACGATCTGGTCGACACCCTGCTCGACGATGTGGTGGGTGGTCTGGTCAACGGCAACGTGCTGCATGGCAGCGACGGCGTCAACAATGGCGGTAGCGGCGACGACGACGGCTATGGCGCCGACGGTGCGGGTCGGATTCTGTCCATCGAGATCAACGGCATCACCTATGTATGGAATGGCGCCGGGGTGATCGACCCGAGCAGCGGGCCGAATATCCTGGGTAATCAGCTGACCGACATCCCGACGCTGGGCGGCGGCGAGCTGGACTTCAACTTCGCCACCGGTGCCTGGACTTACCGTGCGCCCAGCACCGGCAGTGGCGACAAGGTCGAGACCTTCGACTATGTCATCGTCGACAAGGACGGCGACCCCTCCGAAGCCACCCTCACGGTCTATGTCGAGGACATCAGCCCGGTCATCGCCAAGGTTGACGAGGATGAGCTGCCCGGCGGTATCACCGATAACGACGCGGTGACCACGGTCGCCACCGGCAGTGTGGCCAACCTGGTAGTCGGGCCGGCCGTCGGCGTGCAGTTCAGTCTGTCGACTGTCACCACCGGCCTGGATGGCGCCTCGTCGGGCGGTACGCCGCTGGTGTACAGCGTGGTGGGCAATACCCTGCTGGCCAAGGCGGGTGCAGCCGGGCCGACGGTATTCACCCTGCAGCTGGAAAGCGACGGCGACTACACCTTTACCCTGCTGAAACCGCTTGATCATGCCCCGGGTGGCAATGACGACGATGCGCTGCTGGTGCTGGATTTCGCCAGCATCCTGCAGGCCAGCAATGGCGTTGACCCCGTACCGCTGGCCGGTCAGTTCCTGGTGCAGATCGAGGACGATGTGCCGATCGTCAGCGCCAATGACACGGTACAGCTGGACGACGATGCCCTGGCGGGCGGCATAGCGGGTGGTCCTGCCGGGACCGATGACGTCAATGCGCTGAATGTTGTCGGCAACCTGAGCCACAACTTCGGCGCCGACGGCGCGGGCTCGGTGAAATGGCTGGCTTCCGGTGCCCCGGGCGGGTTCACCTACCAGGCCAGCCCGGACGGTTCGCAGTTGCTGGTCAAACAGGGTGGCACCACGGTCCTGACACTGACGCTGAACACCGCGACCGGTGCCTACACCGTGACCCAGAACGCCCCGATCCAGCATGCCAATGCCGATCTGGAGAACAATCAGTCGTTCACGCTGAGCTACCAGGTCACCGACAAGGACGGCGACACCGCCAACGGCACGCTGACTGTCAACGTCGATGACGATACGCCGGTCGCACAGAACGACACGGCCATCGTTGCCGAGTCCAGCGGCAAGGACTTCAACGTCGCCTTCGTCCTGGACTCGAGCGGCAGTATCAATGGCACCGAATTCGCCACCATGATGGAAGCGGTGCGGGCTTCGGGAGAGGCGCTGTTCAATGGCACCGACGGTTCTGTACAGATCACCATCGTGGCCTTCTCCACAGGCGCTACCTCCTACACGGCGGTCAGTTCGCTAGCGGCCTTCGAGTCGCTGGTCGACAACATCCTGGCCAACCGTCCGTTCAACGGCAATACCAACTTCACGGCGGCGGTTGAGCAGACCATGGATGTCTATGACCCGATCCCGGGTTGGAGCAACCAGGTATTCTTCATCAGCGACGGCAATCCGAACGTCGATACTGGTGTGAACAACTCGTTGCAGAGTGGCACGGCGACGGATTGGAACAACTTCATCGACAGCAATGGCATCAACGTCACCACCATTGGTGTGGGTGACGGCATCAATAGCACGCGCCTGCAGGACGTCGATCTGGACGGCAGTGGTTCGCCGATTCTGGTGGCTGACTTCGATGATCTTATCGATACCTTGCTTGGCCAGATCTCCGGAAATGTGGTCGGCGGCAACGTCCTGCTTGGCAACAACAATGCCGTGGGTGGCGGTGACGACGATGCCTTTGGCGCCGATGGCGCCGGTCGGGTGCTGTCGATCGAGATCGATGGGGTTACCTACACCTGGAACGGCGTGGGCACCATTGCGGTGAGTACGGGAGGTAGCATCGCCGGTAGCCAGTTGAGCAACATCGTCACCGATCTGGGTGGCAAACTGAGCTTCAACTTCACCAACGGCACCTGGAGCTACGTTGCGCCGCAGAGCGTTGCGTCGGATACCAGCGAGAGCTTCGACTACGTGATCATCGATAAGGACGGCGACCCGTCGCAGGCCACGCTGACGGTCAATATCGAGGATGCTGCACCGGTAATCGGCAGGGTGGACGAGGACGAACTGCCCGGTGGCATTACCGATAACGATCTGCAGACCACGGTTGCCACCGGCAGCCTGACCGAGCTGCTGATCGGCAACGGTCCCGCCACCTTCAGCCTGCAGAGCTCGCCGGCGTTCCTGCCGACCCTGACCTCCGATGGGGTGGCCGTCACCTACAACGTCGTCGGCAATACCCTGACGGCGATGGCGGGCGCGGCCACCATCTTCACCCTGGTGGTGCAGGCCAATGGCGCTTACACCTTTACGCTCAGCGGCCCGCTGGATCATCCGCTGGCCAACGGCAACGACAACGAAATCCTCACGCTGAACCTGACCGAGGCAGTCAAGGCCACCAACGGCGGCAATCCGGTGCCGCTGGCCGGTGATCTGCTGATCCAGGTCGAGGACGACGTGCCGGCGATCCTGGCAACCTCGAACCTGGTGTACTCCAACAGTGGCAACCCGGGCGGAGCTACCGGCGTGTTCGACTACAGCACCGGTGCCGATACTCGTGGCAGCGGCCCCTTCAGTGCGGCGGACTCGGACTTCAAGTCCATCGCGCTGACGGGCAATGTCGGTGGCGTAGCGATCAGCGCGCAATCGGTGACCTGGGTATCGGAGAGTGCTACCACCGCAACCTTCGATATCGAGTTCGACTACGCGCCGAACCCGGCCAACCCCGGCGTCAAGGAAGAGGCTACCGGTACCCTGACCTTCGACAAGGTGAACGGCACCTACACGGTGACGCTGGACGGGCCGATCGAGGGCTTCCAGGTTCTGAAAACCAGCGCTTCGCTGGGTATTACGGGCTATGTGCCGGGTGGAAGCACGGTGGATGCCACCAATCCGGAGGTGGCCGTTTCTCAGCTGGCTACTGACTTCTTCGTGCAGTTCAGGAGCTACGCCGAGACCGGTGGTGGCACCGGTAGCAACAACCTGCAGACGGGAGGCACGAACACCAACGTCTTCGTCAATGGTGAGACCTTCACCCAGACGAGTTCCTACGTCTCGCTGTCCAACAGCGAGAACGGGGTGGCGGGCGACACCATTGGCAAGGGAGAAGTGCTGGACCTGAACTTCTATACCTCCAACCCGACCGGCAACCTGGGGCTGACCCCGACCGGCCGTGCTGATGGCGTCTACCTGAAGTTCGATGGCATCAACAATGAGGATTTGGTGATCGTGCTGAAGCTGGTCGGTGCCGGAGGTCTTACCACCACCCGGGCGCTGGTCGTCAGCAACGGCGACATCTACCGCAATTTCAGCGGTGCACCGGCACTGGCGGCCCTAGCCCTCTATGGCATCACCCTGGACAACAACGATGGTGCGATCGTCATCGAGAGCAATGACTACAACGCCCCCGGTGAGAGCTGGCAGATCTACGGGGCGCAAATTCTGACGTCGGTCGAAGGCATCTCCACCAATGTCGCGATCAACTACGACCGCGACTTCAATGATGGCTTCGACAACCTCACCGACTTCGATGACCAAAGCGACAACGATGTGGTCAAGGTCTCCGATATCGGCTTCATCAAGACCCAGACCACCACCGTTGATGCGGACCTCGACTTCCAGGTGGTAGTGCAGGATGCCGACAACGATGCCACTTCGAGCGTGAATCTGCATGTCACCATCGAAGCCGGCAATGTGTTCAACGGTACTGCCCTGGCTGATGCCATACAGGGTACGACCGGTAATGACACGCTCAATGGTCTGGCGGGCAATGACACCCTGGCGGGTCTGGCTGGAGCGGATACCCTGGATGGCGGTGCCGGTAACGACCTGCTGATCGGTGGGCTCGGTAACGACCTGCTGATCGGTGGTGCCGACAAGGACACCTACCAGTGGAAAGCCGGCGATAACGGTACCGATACCATTCAGGGCTTTGTCCATAACTTCAACGGCAATACGCAGGGCGACAAGCTTGATCTGTCGCAACTGTTGTCCGGTGAGCATGGGCAGGCAGGTGACATCGGCAACCTGCTCAACTTCATCGATATCAGCACGGCCAACGTGGGCGGTAATGGGGCTCTGGTAGACACGGTGCTCAAGGTCAGTCAGACCTTCGCTGCGGACCCGGCAACATCAACCGAGCAAACCATCGTCCTGCATGACGTTAACCTGCTGACCCTGTATGGCGGTGGCGAAAGCGGCACCATACTTGGCATGCTGGGCGACGGTACGCTGAAGGTCGACGTGGCTTAAACCACCGAGGGGCGTTTATGCGATCGGCCCGCTACCCTTGTGGGGTAGCGGGCCTTTTTATGCCTGGAGGAAACCACATGGTGTACGTGCAAAGGGATGCCGAAGGGCGGTTGCTGCGGGTGGAGCATGATCCGTTCGAGGGGATGACGGAAACGCTGGCGGTCGAGAGTGACGAGCTGCACAACTGGCTGGCGGCGCGCGAAGAGGTCAAGGAACGCCTGGCCAGCCTCAAGGAGTCCGACCTGGAGCTGGTGCGGGTGCTGGAGGACGTGGTCAGCGTGCTGGTGGAGAAGGGCGTGATCCGCTACACCGATCTGCCGGATGCCGCGCGGCGCAAGCTGGACAGGCGGGCGGTGACCCGTGCCGAGATCGAGGGGCTCAGTGGCCTGCTCGGTGATGATGATCACCAACTGATCTAAGCGATACACAAAGCCCGCCGTCATGGCGGGCTTTTTTTGCGTGGTGATGCTGCCCGGTCAGCCCTGCCAGGGGGCGGGTGCGCCGATCAGGCGACCCATGGCGCCGTGGATGCCCAGCTCCTTGAGCACGTTGAGTTCGCCTTCGGTTTCCACCATCTCGGCTATCGGCGGCAGGTCGATGCTGTTGGTGGCGCGGAAGATCGCCTCGATGAATGCGCGCTTGTCGTTCTCCCGGTCGATGGCGCGGATGTAGCTGCCGTCGATCTTCAGGTAGGCCAGGCCCAGGTGGGTCAGGTTGCCGATCAGGCTGAAACGACCGCCGAAGTGCTGCAGGCCCAGGTGATAGCCGGCTTCGCGTACCTGCTGGCTGAGCTTCTCCAGCTCAGCCGGTGGTGGCAGGTAGCGTTCATCCAGCTCCAGGGTCATCAGTTCGGCCTGCTGCGGGTTGGCTTTGAGCACATCGAGCAGTGGGTTCAGGCTGGCGGCATCACGCAGGGTGGCGGCGGACAGGCTGAGGGCCAGCGGTTGCGGGTACTTGGCCAGGTGCGCCAGGCTGTGTTCGAGCATGGCCAGGTCAAAGCGCGCCGCCCAGCCCAGGCGTTCGATCCAGGGCAGGAAGCGGCCGGCGGCCACGGCTTCGCCTTGCGGGTCGAGCAGGCGCGCCAGTACCTTCTGGTGCAACACGCGGCCGGTATCGGCGCAGGTGGCCACCGGCTGGAAGTACAGCTGCAGCATGCCCTGGTTGAGTGCGTCGTCGATCCAGCGCCGCCAATCGTGCAGACCCTGGCCGGCACTGGCGTTGAAATCGTCCAGACGCTCCCAGGGTTTCTCGGGATGACTCTGCGCCTGGGCCAGGGCCTGGTCGGCGCGACCGATGACATTGGCCATTTCCTCGCCCGGCTTGAACGCGGCGATGCCCAGGTGGGCCACCGGTATGCAGTCGCTGGCGCCGGTCTGGCGCAGGCTCTCCAGGCCTTCCACCAGTTCCTCGGCGAGGCGGTCGGCATCCTCGCCGACCAGCCCTGGGGCGAGCAGGGTGAACTCGCCTCCGCGGCTGCGCGAGGCCAGCCACTCCGGCGTGCCGCGCTGTTCCAGCAGGCGCTTGAGCAGCTCGCCGATGCTGTAGATCAGCGCGTCGGTCTTCTGTCCGCCCATGCGCTGGTTGAGGCCGCCAAGGTCGTGCACGCGCAGGAACATCAGGTAGCCGGCGGCGTTCTGCTCGGTGATGGCCAGCTGGTTGGCCAGCTTGATCTCGAACAGGCGGCGGTTGGCCAGCCCGGTGAGGCTGTCCTGGTAGGCCTCCTCGCGCAGTTTCTCGCTGCGTGCGGCCTCTTCGGCAAACAGCTGCTTGAGCTTCTCGACCATCTGGTTCATCGCCAGCACCACGCGCTTGAGCTCGGGGGTGCGTGGCACGCGGGGCAGGGTGAGGAATTCGCGGCGGCTGATGGCCTGGGCCTGGTTGACCATGTTGTCCAGCGGGCGCAGTTGGGTGCGTAGCAGCCAGCCACCGAGAATGGCGCTGACCACCCCGCAGAACAGCAGCCACAGGGCGCTGCCGATGGCGCTGTCCCACAGCTTGGCCAGGGCGAATTGCGGATGGCTGAGTACCTCGACCCGGGCGGCCTGTTCCCAGCCACGCATGATCAGGGCGTCGCCACCTTCGGGCTCGAGGTCCACCAGGTCGACGAACCACTGCGGGACGCGGTCCGAGGTGGTGGTGGTGCGCCGCTCGACTATCACTTCATCGCTGGGGATGCGCACCACGCGGATGGTGGCGAAGTAGCCGCTGTCGAAGATCGAGCTGACCATCAGCTCGATCATCGCCGGGTCGTCGACATGCGGCGTCATCGACAGCCCCAGCGCGGTGGCGGCGTCCTGGGCGTGCGAGCGCAGCTGGCTGAGCAGTTGCTCTCGCGAGGTTTCGACACTGGCGATGAAGCTGCCGGTGAACGCCACCACGAGGAACAGGCAGATGGCGAGAAACAGCTGTTTCAACAGGGACATAGGCCTCTCCTAACCTTCTCCGATGTCGAAGCCTTCGGCTCGCATCTTCTTCAACAGATCCTGCCAGCGCGACAGTTTCTTGGTATCGCTCTTCTTGCCGGTCTGCCCCGGCAGATAGAGGCCCTCGGCATTGAAGGCATAGACCGGCAGCAGATCCTTGCGCTGGGACGCCGGACGGATTTCGCCGATCAGGTTGTCCAGCACCAGCGGCTCTGCACCGGGGCTGGCGTAGTAGGTCAGCACCATGTGCGCCTGGTTGTAGCGCAGCGCCTTGACGTAGGTGATGCGCAGCTTGTCGGCGGGCACGCCGAGGCGGCGCAGGGTGAAGTACTTGGCGATGGAGTAGTCCTCGCAGTCGCCGGCGCCCTTGACCAGCGCCTCGACGGGGGTGGCCCAGTAGTCGTTCTGGCGCCAGTTGCGAATGTCGTCGGAGAAACGGTACTGGCGGTTGAAGAAGCGATTGACCGCGGCCAGCTGCTCGTTTTCGGGCAGCCCCTCACTGGCGCGGATCAGCTCGTCCCAGGCTTCGATCCGGCCCTTGGCCACGCCCAGCCCGCCGTAGCGCTGCTCGGCGTTCTGCAGGATCAGGCCGAAGTCCCAGCTGGCCTTTGCTGTCAGCGCCAGCAGCAGGCCGAGCAGGGCGCCGAGCAACAGCCGGCCTGCCGGCAGACTCCTGGCTCGTCCCTGAATATGCGGCCGCAACGGCATGAAGGTGCTCTCCACGGGAGGTGGAGAAAGTGTAGGCAGTCGCTGGGGTTTTTGCCGTCGCGCGCCAGGTTCAGTCGCGTGCCGGCAGGGTCTTCTGGCGCAGGATGTAGAGGGTCACCAACACCGCACTGGTAAGCATGAACGCGCGCGCCCAGGGCATCGGTACCAGGTAGCAGGACAGGCCGATGCTCGCCCACATCAGGCCGATGGCGTAGACCTTGCCCTTGAGCGGGATGCCGTTGCCTTCCAGGTAGTCGCGAATCCACGGCCCGAGGTGCTTGTGGTTGACCAGCCACAGGTAGAAGCGCCGCGAGCTGCGCACGAAGCAGGCGGCCGCCAGCAGCAGGAAGGGCGTGGTCGGCAGCACCGGGACGAAGATGCCGATCACCCCGAGCAGCACGCTCAGCCAGCCGATGGCCAGCAGCGTGTAGCGCACGCTGCGGTGACGGCTCTGCGGGATGTCGCTGTGCGCCATGGGCGCGGCTTAGTGGTGGCGGGGCTTGAGCAGCGCGGGTTTCTCTTCCGGCGCCTGGCACAGCAGGAACAGGGCGGTGAGCAGCTCGGGAATCTGCTCGACCATGGTGTCCACCAGCTGGCGATCACGGGCGATCTCGGCGAACTCGGGCTGCTCGTCGAACAGGCCGGAGGCGACCATGATCGGCAGCAGCAGTTCGCTGACTTCGTCTTCGGCGTCCTCGAACCACACGGCTTCGCGCAGGAACACGCCTTCCATGAAGCCGATGCACCAGCCGCGCAGGTCGGAGTCATCCGGCTCGTCGCCGAGGTCCAGCTCGCAGGGAATCTCCGGCTCGTCGTCGCTGGCCAGCTGGCGGGCGATGTGGGCCTTGAGCAGCTGCAGGGTGATCTCCACTTCCTCGCGCTCGATGTCGCTGCGGTAATGCGGCGGTTCGGCGAACAGGGCGTCGATCCATTCGCGCTCCGGCACCTGGTCAGGGCAGATGCACAGGGCGGTCAGGTAGCCATGGGCGGCCACGTAGTCCAGCGCTTCCTCATGCAGGTCATCGGCATCGAGGAAGGCTTGCAGGCGGGACAATTGCTCGGCGAAGGACATCGTGGAACTACCTTGAGTGAGTAATCTTCGGGATTCTAGCCGCCTGTGCCGGCAAAAGCACGGCCGACAGGCGATGGCCTGTCGTCTGCCAGGCTCGCGTATACTGCGCGGCCGTTTCTTCACTCTCCGGATGATCCCGTCGCCCATGTTCGCCGCGCTGCGCATTCTCAAAGATGTCTTCGGTTACGACGCCTTTCGGGGCAACCAGGCGGCGATCATCGATCGCGTGGCCGGTGGTGGCGATGCCCTGGTACTGATGCCCACCGGCGGCGGCAAGTCGCTGTGCTATCAGGTGCCGGGTCTGCTGCGCGAGGGGCTGGCGGTGATCGTCTCGCCGCTGATCGCGCTGATGGACGACCAGGTCGCCACCCTCGACGAACTCGGCGTGGCCGCGGTGGCGCTCAACTCCACCCTGAGCGCCGAGGAACAGCGCGGCATTGCCGAGCGCGTCCGCCGCGGCGAGATCAAGTTCCTCTACCTGGCGCCCGAACGCCTGGTGCAGCCGCGCATGCTGGATTTCCTGCAGCGCCTGCCGCAGCTGGCGCTGTTCGCCATCGACGAGGCGCACTGCGTGTCGCAGTGGGGCCATGACTTCCGCCCCGAATACCTGCAGCTGGGCCAGCTTGCCGAGTTGTTCCCCGGCGTGCCGCGCATCGCCCTGACCGCCACGGCGGACATGCGCACCCGCGAGGAAATCGCCCAGCGCCTGCACCTGCAGGAGGCCGAGCGCTTCCTCTCCAGCTTCGACCGGCCGAACATCTTCTACCGCATCCAGCCCAAGGATCAGCCGCGCAAGCAGCTGCTGGCCTTCCTAGCCGCGCGCAAGGGCGATGCCGGCATCGTCTACTGTCTGTCGCGCAAGAAAGTGGAGGAAGTCGCCGAGTTCCTCAGTGCCCAGGGCTTCCCCGCGCTGCCGTACCACGCCGGCCTGCCCAACGAACTGCGCGCCTACAACCAGAAGCGCTTCCTCAACGAGGAAGGGCTGATCATGGTGGCGACCATCGCCTTCGGCATGGGCATCGACAAGCCCAACGTGCGCTTCGTCTGCCACATGGACCTGCCCAAGAGCCTGGAAGCCTATTACCAGGAAACCGGCCGTGCCGGGCGCGACGGCCTGCCGGCGGATGCCTGGATGGCCTACGGCTTGCAGGACGTGGTGTTCCTCAAGCAGATGCTGGCCAACTCCGAGGGCGACGAACGGCACAAGCGCATCGAGCAGCACAAGCTCGACGCCATGCTGGCGCTGTGCGAGGAAACGCGCTGCCGCCGCCAGGCGCTGCTGGCCTACTTCGACGAAGTGCTGGAAAAGCCCTGTGGCCATTGCGACACCTGTGTCGACAACGTGCAGACCTGGGACGCCACCGAGCCGGCGCGCCAGGCCCTGTCGGCCATCTACCGCAGCGGCCAGCGCTATGGCGTCGGCCACCTGGTGGACATCCTGCTGGGGCGCGAGAACGACAAGATCCGTGCCTCCGGCCACCAGCACCTGCCGGTGTTCGGCATCGGCAAGGCACTGACCGAGGGCGACTGGCGCACCCTGTTCCGCCAGCTGGTGGCGCGCGGCCTGGCCGATGTCGACCTGGAGGGCTACGGCGGCCTGCGCCTGACCGATGCCTGCCGCCCGCTGCTGCGCGGGGAAGTGACCCTGGAGCTGCGTCGTGACCTCAAGCCGCAGCAGGCGGCCAAGGCCAGCGGCAGCAGTGCCAGCCAGCTGGTGCGTGGCGAGGAACGCGAACAGTGGGAAGCGCTGCGCGCCCTGCGCCGTAAGCTGGCCGAAGAGCACAGCGTGCCGCCCTACGTCATCTTCCCCGACTCCACGCTGCTGGAAATGCTGCGCAGCCAGCCGCGCAGCCTCAGTGAGATGGCCCAGGTCAGCGGCGTCGGCGCGCGCAAGCTGGAGCGTTATGGCGAGGCGTTCCTCGACGTGCTCAATGGCGGCGCGTCCGCCGAGGCGCCCAGGGCGGTCACCGACCTGCGCCACGAACTGGTCAGTCTGGCCCGTGCCGGCATGACCCCGGCGCAGATCGCCGGCCAGCTCAACTGCGGCGAGAAGAGCGTGTACAACCTGCTGGCCGAGGCCATCGCCAGCCAGCAGCTGTCGCTGGAGCAGGCGCTGGACCTGCCGGAGGAGCTGCTCGGCGAGATCCAGGATGCCTTCCTCGATGGCGAGGGCGAGCTGCCGCCGGTGGCCGCGGTGGCCGAACAGTTCGCCGGGCAGGTGCCGGAGGGCGTGCTGCACTGCGTGCGCGCGGCGCTGCAGGCCGAGTTCGAAGCCTGACGTCGCGGCGTTAACGAATCTTTACGCCAATCCTCTGGCTGGCAACTTGTGACGGCTTTCTCGACAGGCTAGGGTGGCACTACGCCATCAATCTGTGAGGCTCTGGTGCCGTTCAACCCCGACTGGCTGGCCGACGTCCATTCCAGCCCCTATGCCGAGCAGCTGGCGCGCGGCTATCGCCGCCTGCGTTTCGCGCCGGCGCTGGAGTGGGAGTACCGCGATTACCAGCTGCGCGACACCCTCGAACTGAGGCGTCTGGCGGTCTGCGTGGCGATGCTGGTGTGGCTGGCCTTCGCTGGCGTCGACATCTGGATGATCGACGGGCCCCTGCTGTTCGCCCTGCTGGCCATTCGTCTGGGCGTGGCGCTGTTGCTGTTGTTCTGCGGCCGGCTGATCCTGCGGCGCAGTCATCGTGAGCTGCTGGTGCCATTGAGCATCGCCTGTATCGGTGCCATGGGCCTGGGCGCGGCGGCCATCATCGCCCTGGGGCATGGCCAGGATCCTTTCTTCCCTTATGAAGGCCTGCTGCTGGTGTGCATCGCCGCCTATTTCCTGGTCGGCCTGCGCCTGGTCGAGGCAGCGGTGACATCATTGCTGGTGCTGCTGGCATACGGCCTGTTCGAGTGGCTTGGCGGGCTGGAGCCGGCGCGGCTGTACAACAACCTGCTGTTTCTGGTGGTGGGCAATCTGATCGGCGCGCTGGGCTGCTATGTGCTGGAGCTGAAGTCGCGCGAGTATTTTCTGGTCAGCCGACTGATGAGCGTGCTGGCCCATCAGGACAGCCTCACCGGCCTGCACAACAGGCGCAGTTTCGATCGGGTGCTGGCCCGCCTGTGGCGCCAGGCGCAGCGCGAGGAACGCACGCTGGCGCTGCTGCTGTGCGATGTCGACCATTTCAAGGCTTACAACGACCGCTACGGTCACAAGGCGGGTGACCAGGCCCTGCAGCAGGTCGGCGCAGTACTGCTGGAGGCCGCCCGGCGCCCGCTGGACCTGGCCGTGCGCCTGGGGGGCGAGGAGTTCGCCGTGTTGCTCTACGACATCGCCCCGGAAGAGGCGCGCCAGCGCGCCGAAGTGCTGCGCCAGGCCGTGGAGGCGCGCGCAATCGCCCACGAGGCCTCGCTGACGGCGCCGGTCCTGACCCTGTCCATCGGCCTCTGTTGCCTGCAGCCGGGCAACCAGCAAACACCGGACAGCCTGTTCGAGCACGCCGACCGCGCGCTCTACGAGGCCAAGGCGTTCGGCCGCAACCAGGTGGTGACCTGAAGCGCCACAGACGCTGGCGCCAACGGTCCCTCACCGGCGTGGCGGCGGCTGCTAGCATCGGGACTTTCCCCTGCCGGCGCTTTTCATGGAACGACTGATCCAGGCCAATGGCCAACCGCACTACGGCATCTTCCCGGCCGCACCGGGCGAGGTGAACTGGCGTGACTTCGATTTCCGCTCGCCGATGGGCCGGCGCCTGGGCGCGCTGGCCAAATGGCGGCGTTTTCACCAGTTCCAGTACTTCGGCCTGGTCAGCGACGAGCTGATCGGCGGCTGCGCGCTGGCCGACATCAGCCTGCTCACCGCCGGTTTCGTCTACCTGTTCCATCCGGCCAGCGGGCGCATGATCGAGCGTGAGTTCAAGCGGCCGCTGGGGCATGCCACGCGCTTTTCGCAGCAGCCCAACGACGGCCTGTGCGAGTTGCGCAGCGGCGCCAACCTGCTGCGCCTGGACAACCGCGGCAGCGACAAACATCTGCTGGTCGAGCTGGATGACGGCACGCGCATCGAGGCGAGTTTCAGCGAACAGCAGTTCCAGCCCATGTGCATCTGCACGCCAACGGCGGTCAACGGCTGGGTCTATGCGCAGAAAGTGGCCGGCGTGCGCTGTCGCGGCAGTGTGAGCAGCGCACTGGGGGACTTCGACCTGACGGCGCTGAACGCCTTTGCCCACCACGACTGGTCGGCCGGCTACATGCGCCCGGAAACCTTCTGGAACTGGGCCTGCCTGTCCGGCGAGGTGAAAGGCACGCGGGTCGGCCTGAACCTGTCCTGTGGGGTCAACGAGACCAGTTTCAGCGAGAACTGCTACTGGCTGGATGGCGAACTGCTGCAGGTCGGCGGCGTGCATTTCCAGTTCAACCGCGACGAGCCCCTGCAGCCGTGGCGCATCGTTTCCGGCGATGGCCAGGTGGAGCTGGAATTCCGTGGCCATGGCCTGCACCGTGAACAGCTGAACCTGGGCCTGCTGGCCAGCAACTTCAAGCAGTTGTTCGGCTGCTTTCAGGGCGTGCTGCGTCCGCCGGGGCGCGCGCCGGTGCTGATCGACAACCTCTGGGGCTTCGTCGAAGACCAGTATGTCAAATGGTAACGGCGGGCTTGGCGGCGGGCTTTTCTGGAGTTATGGTTAGTTGACTAATAATTAGGTTTTTCTGCTGTCCGCTCGAAACAGGGGATGCGGGCAGTGGCGAGGACCAGCGAGAGTCAACTATGCAGAACTTTGCGCAACACAGTTTTGGTATGCAACTGGCCCAGCTTTCCCGCGCCTGGCGCGCCGAGCTGGATCGTCGTCTGTCCGGTCTGGGCCTGTCTCAGGCGCGCTGGCTGGTATTGCTGCACCTGGCGCTGCTCAAGGAGCCGCCGACCCAGCGCGAGCTGGCGCAGACGGTCGGCGTCGAGGGGCCGACCCTGGCCCGCCTGCTCGACGGCCTGGAGGCGCAGGAGCTGGTGCGCCGCATTGCCGTGCCGGAAGACCGCCGCGCCAAGAAGGTCGTGCTCAGCCCCAAGGCGCGCCCGCTGATCGAGCGCATCGAGAGCATCGCCGTGCAGCTGCGCAAGGAGCTGTTCGCCGGTGTCAGCGAGGAAGAGCAGCGCCTGTGCCAGGACATCCACGCCCGTATCCTGGGCAACCTGGAGAAAGGCTGATCCGGCGGCGCTATCATGGCGCCTCCTTCAGTCGCGGAGCGCGCCATGTCCAGCAAACCCGAGGTCGTCATCACCTACTGCACCCAGTGCCAGTGGCTCCTGCGAGCGGCCTGGCTGGCCCAGGAGCTGCTCAGCACCTTCGCCGACGAGCTGGGCATGGTCAGCCTGCAGCCGGGCACCGGCGGGGTGTTCCGCATTGTCTGTGATGGCGTACAACTGTGGGAACGCAAGGCCGACGGCGGTTTCCCCGAGGCCAAGGAGCTCAAGCAGCGCCTGCGCGACCTGATCGAACCCGAGCGCAATCTTGGTCACATCGACCGTTAAGTCTTAGCCGATGTCCTTCACGTCGGCCGCATGCCGGCTCAGGCGTGCCGAGACCAGCGTGGCCAGCAGGATCAGCGCGCCGCCGAAGAGCATGCGCAGGGTGGGCTGCTCGCTGAACAGCCACCAGGCGAAGAGGATGCCGTAGACCGGCTCCAGGGCGAACACCACCGACGCGCTGCGCGCATTGAGCACGCGCAGGCTGGCGACGAACAGGCTGTGTGCCAGGGCCGTGCAGAGCAGGCCGAGCAGGGCGATCCACAGCCAGTCCAGCGCGCGTACCGTGGGCAGTGCCGACCAGGCCAACGGCAGGCACGCCAGCAGTATCGCCAGGTTCTGCCAGAGCGCAGCCTGCGCCGGCTTTACCCCGGCGGTGGTGGCGCGGTTGGTCACCGAGACCATGGCGAACAGCAGCCCGGAGAACACCGCCCAGGCCAGGCCGAGGGTGGCATCGCTGCCCAGGTCGAAGTTCGGCGTGACCAGCACCAGGCCGAGGCTGACCAGGGCCACCACGCCCCATTCGGCCCGGCGCACCTTCTCGCGGAACAGCAGCCCTTCGAGCAGCACGGTGAAGGCCGGGAAGCTGGCGAAGCCGAGGGTGGCCACCGCCACGCCGGAGACCTTCACCGCGATGAAGAACGCCCACCAGTGCCCGCCCAGCAGCAGGCCCGCGCCGGCCAGGGCCAGGCGTCGCCGCCAGCTCAGTTGCGCCCGTGGTTCGCCGATGCGGGCGAATACCACCAGGGCGCCGACGGCGAACAGCGCGCGGCCGAACACGATGACCAGCGGGGCGGCCAGGGCCAGCTTGCCGAAGATGCCGGAGAGGCCGAAGAACAGGGCACCCAGGTGCAGGGCGAAGAGGGCGGTACGGTGCTGCATGGGGATTCCAGATCGAGAGAGCGTGAGGGCGGCGCAGCTTCAGGCCAGGCGGGCACCATTGGGCAGGGGGCGGTCGAAGCTGGCCAGCACCACCTTGCCATCCTGGTCGTAGACACCGGTTACCAGCACTTCCGAGCGCACCCCGGCCACCCGCTTGGGGGCGAAGTTGCACACGCACAGCACCTGGCGGCCGACCAGTTCGGCGGCGCTGTAGTGCGCGGTGAGCTGGGCGCTGGAGGTCTTCACCCCGAGCTCGCCGAGGTCCACCTCCAGCACGTAGGCCGGCTTGATCGCCTTGTCGTTGGGGCGGGCGCTGAGCAGGGTACCGACGCGCAGCTCGACGCGTTCGAAGTCCTGCCATTCGATGGTCTGCATACGCTGACTCCTGACTGATCGGCACAGTCTAGGTGGCCGTGGCCGGCAAGTCTGTCGCGCGGCTCGCGGGCTTTGTTGCGCGTCTCGCGTCAGGCGCCTGCGCGCAGCTGGCGTGGGGTGAGGCCGAACTCGCGGGCCAGGGCGGCGGTGAAGGCGCTCTGCGAGCCATAACCGACCCGCGCGGCCACCTCGCCAACTGCCAGACGGCTGGACAGCAGCAGCTCGCGGCCCAGCTGCAGGCGCCGCAGGCGCACGTGTTCCATGGGCGTGCGCCCGGTCTCGGCGAGGAAGCGGGCGTGGAAGCGCGCGCTGGAAAGCCTGCACAGGCGCGCCAGGTCGGCCACCTGCAGCGGGTGCGCACAATGCCGGTCGATATGCGCATCGATGCTCGCCAGTGGCAGCCCCGGCGCCGCCAGCGGCTGCGCGCCGGCATTGCCGAGGCTGGCCAGGAGCAGGGCGGCGCCCTGCTGGGCGATCACTTCGTCGTTGATCGGACTGGCCGCCAGCCAGTTGACCAGCTGGCTCTGGGCCGGGGTCAGCTGCACCCGGCCCGGGCGATCGAGCAGGCGCCGGCTGCTGTCGGCATGGTGGCCGAGGCGCTGCTGCAGCCAGCCATCGAACGGCACGTCAAGCACCAGGCAGCGGCTACCCAGGGGGCTGGCGCAGGCATGGTGGGTGGCGGGCGGGACCACCGCGAGGCTCATGCTGGACACCTGGCAACCGTGCCCGGCCACCTCGAAATCGAGCCGCCCGGACAGGCCGAACACCAGCTGGGCGTGGTCATGGCTGTGGGCGATCTGTTCGTGGTGGTAGTGGCGCAGGGAGAGCAGCTGGGACATGGCGAACTCCTGATCGAGCGGTCAGTGTACATGGCGCGGCAGCCCGATTGGGCGTCATGCAATCGTCACGGGGCCGTCATGGACGCTTCATTGCGCCGGCGCACGCTTGGCCAAACCCAGCCGGAGGCCGCCCATGAGCATCGCCGAGCGCAGCAAGCCCAGCCGCAAGCAGCACGTCCGCACCCTGTGGATTTCCGATGTCCACCTGGGAACCCGCGATTGCCAGGCCGAGCGCCTGGCCGCCTTCCTCAAGCGCTACCAGGCCGACCGCGTGTACCTGGTTGGCGACATCATCGACGGCTGGAAACTGCGCGGCGGCATCTACTGGCCGCAGGCCCACACCAACGTGATCCGCCGCCTGCTGACCATGAGCAAGCGCGGCACCGAGGTGATCTACGTCACCGGCAACCATGACGAGTTCCTGCGCCGCTACTCGACACTGATCCTCGGCAACATCCAGCTGGTCGACGAGGCGGTGCACACCACGGCCGATGGTCGCCAGCTGCTGGTGATCCACGGCGACCAGTTCGACGTGATCACCCGTTACCACCGCTGGCTGGCCTTCCTCGGCGACTCCGCCTACGAGTTCACCCTGACCCTCAACCGCTGGCTCAACCACTGGCGCGAGCGCTGGGGCTACGGCTACTGGTCGCTGTCGGCCTACCTCAAGCACAAGGTCAAGACGGCGGTGAACTTCATCAGTGACTTCGAGGAGGCCATCGCCCACGAGTGCGTGCGGCGCGGCCTGGATGGCGTGGTCTGCGGCCACATTCACCACGCCGAGATTCGCCCGGTGGGCGGCGTGGAATACATGAACTGTGGCGACTGGGTGGAGTCCTGCTCGGCGCTGATCGAACACCTGGACGGCAGCATCCAGCTCTACCGGCTGGCCGAGGATCAGACGCAGGCCGCCGAAGTGGCGGTGATCGGGCAGGCCGCATGAGGATTCTCATCGTCAGCGATGCCTGGGCGCCGCAGGTCAACGGCGTGGTCACCAGCCTGCAGGCACTGGTAAGCGAACTGCGTGCCATGGGGCACCTGGTCAAGCTGCTGTCGCCGCAGGACTTCCGCTGCCTGCCGTGCCCGAGTTATGCGGAGATTCCGCTGGCGTGGGACCTGTGGCGGGTCGGTCCGGCGATTCGCGAGTTCCGCCCGGACTGCGTGCACCTGGCCACCGAGGGGCCGCTGGGCTGGGCCGCGCGGCGCTGGCTGAAGCGTCGCGGCCTGGCCTTCTCCAGTGCCATCCACACGCGTTTCCCCGAATATGTGCATACCCGCTGGCCGCGCATTCCGCTGCGCTGGGGCTATGCCTACCTGCGTCGCTTCCACCGGCCGAGCCAGGCGGTGCTGGTGAGCACCGAGCGCCTGCGCGAGGAGTTCGCCAGTCATGGCCTGCGCCACCTGCGCCTGTGGCACAAGGGGGTGGATACCGCGTTGTTTCGCGCGCGGCCGCGCGAGGCCGGCGAGCCGGTATTTCTCTATGTTGGCCGACTGGCGGCGGAGAAGAATCTGCGGGCCTTTCTCGAGCTGGAGCTGCCCGGACGCAAATGCCTGGTTGGTGACGGTCCGCAGCGCGCCGAGCTGCAGCGCGACTATCCGCAGGCGCAGTTTCTCGGTTACCTGAGTGGCGAAGCCCTGGCGGCGCAGTTCGCCGCTGCCAGTGTGCTGGTGTTCCCCTCGTGCACCGACACCCTGGGCCTGGTGATGCTCGAGGCCCTGGCCTGCGGCACGCCGGTGGCGGCCTTCCCGGTCGCCGGGCCGCTGGATGTGTTGCAGGCGGGCGTGACCGGGGTGATGGACGAGGACCTGGCACAGGCGTGCCGGGCGGCGCTGCAGCTGGATCGCGCGATCTGCGCTGAGCAGGCCGCGCGGCAGTCCTGGCGCGCCTCTGCCCTGGAGTTCCTGGCCAGCCAGGCGTTGCTCGATGGCGAGCCACTGGCGCAGGAAGACTGGCTGCCGGCGCAGGCCTGAGCCTGGCAGCGGGTGATGAAAAAGCCGCCCGGAGGCGGCTTTGGCGTTACAGGATGACCTTGTCGCGCAACTTCTCGGCAGCCTGGCTGAGCGCCTGGATGACCTTCTCCTTGTCGTAGTTCTGGATGCCGTTGGTATCCAGGTACATGGAGAAGCCGGGCAGCTCGTGTTCGACATAGCTGGAGCGGGCGCCGAGGTCGCGACGGTGGTCGACCACCTGGTAGATCTGCACCGGCCGGCTGAAGCCCTTGACCGTGATCTGGCCCTTGTCGCGGCACATGATCAGGTCCTTGATCAGCGAGTAGGTCTCGTGGGAGATCAGGATCTCGCCGGCTTCCGAGGAGCTTTCCAGGCGGCTGGCCAGGTTCACTTCGCGGCCGATGATGGTGTAGTCCATGCGCGTGTCGGCGCCGAAGTTGCCCACCGTGCAGTAGCCGGTGTTCAGGCCCATGCGGATTTCCAGCGGCTTGGTGATGCCCTGGGCGCGCCACTGCTGGCGCAGCACCTTCATGTGCTTGCGCATGGCGATGGCCATCGACACGGCATTGTGCGCGTCCTTCTTGGCGCCCTGGCTGGTCGGGTCGCCGAAGAACACCAGCACGCTGTCGCCGACGAACTTGTCGATGGTGCCGCCGTACTTGAGGGCGATCTTCGACATCTCGTTGAGGTAGGTGTTGAGCAGGTCGGTGAGTTGCTCGGCTTCCAGCTCCTCGGACAGCTCGGTGAAGCCCTTGATGTCGGAGAAGAACACGGTGAGCTTCTTGCGCTGGGTTTCCAGGCGCACGTGCTTCTTGCCGCTGAAGATCATTTCCCAGACCTGCGGCGACAGGTACTTTGCAAGGTTGCGCGCCAGCCGCGCGGCTTTCTCCTGCTCGCGCTTGATCTCGCTGCGCGCCAGGGTCAGGCGCATGCCCTGTTCGTGGACGAAGTAGGCGGCGATGCAGATATATAGAGTGGTCAGCAGGATGCTGGTGAGGGCTACCAGGCTGGGCGTGGCGACGCGTGGTTCCGGCTGGATCAGGGCGAAGCTCAGGGCCATGCTGCCGGTCGCCACCAGCAGCGCCAGGCCCATCCTGCGCAAACCGCCGGCAATCAGCGAGCTGAAGGCCAGGGTCAGCAGGAACATCAGCGTCGGCACCACCGAGAAGCTCATCAGCACGGCGGCGGCTCCCGCGTGCAGGGAATCGACGAAAGTCAGCACCAGGGCCGTCTGCTGCGGATGGTCGCGCTTGAAACGGTTGCCCAGGTGGTAGGCCAGGTGCGGGTAGAGCAGGGCGTAGGGCACCAGCCACAGGATGTCGTAACCGAAATGGTTGACATAGGTTCCGGCGGCCACGGCCGCAGCCGGAGCGATATAGGCCAGGACCCGCGAGTAGTATTCACGGAGCAAGGGGGCAGGCTGCGCCCGGGGCACGGCATTTTTATTCAATTGCGACTATCCCTGCTGAATTTCTGACGCCTCTGGTGGGCGTTTGGCAGCTCTGCAAGAGGCGAGCCAGGCAGGGATCATAACGGGACGCCGGTCACAGGACCAGCGTCGGGTGCCGAATGGCGCGGGCCGGACGACGGGCGCCACCCGGCCCATCGCTCAGAAGCGGATGCGCCCGGTGAAGGCATCCTTGAGCATCACCCAGTCGCCCATGAAGCTGTACAGCGGATACTTGAAGGTGGCGGGCTTATTCTTCTCGAACACGAAGTGGCCGACCCAGGCGAAGCCATAACCGGCAAAGGGCAGGGCCAGCAGCCACAGCCATTGCTGGGTGAACAGCGCGTAGCCGAGGATGCTGAGCACCAGCAGGCTGCCGACGTAGTGCAGGCGGCGGCACACGTCGTTGCTGTGTTCTTGCAGGTAGTAGGGGTAGAACTCGGCAAAGCTGGTGAAGCGGGCGGTGGTTTCAGCGCTCATGGCGTACCTCCTGTCATTGTTGACCGGCAGTCTAGGCGAGCTGTCTCCTGCGGCCAGTGACATACAGTGCCAGTTTAGTATCCTCTCGGCGCCAGACCGTGCATTAGCCACTACAAGAAGAATCATGAGCGAACGTACCACTTCCTCCAGCTGGGCTTCCGGCATCGTCCAGGCATTGGAGCTGGGCGGCGTCGACTGCCGCCAGCTGTTCGCCCGCCTGGGCCTGGATTACGCCGCCCTGAGCGATCCGGACGCGCGCTTCCCGCAGGATGGCATGACCCGCCTCTGGCACCTGGCGGTGGAAACCTCGGGCAACTCGGCGATCGGCCTGAACATGGCCAGCGTGGTGCGCCCCTCGTCCTTCCATGTGGTGGGCTACGCGCTGATGTCCAGCCGCAACCTGCTGGAGGGCTTCAACCGCCTGGTGCGCTACCAGCGGATCATCGCCGAAGGCTCTGACCTCAGCCTGCGCGCGCTGCCGGAAGGCTTCGAGCTGATCCAGGCGATCCACGGCGATCGACTGCCGCCGGCTCGGCAAAGCTCCGAGGCCTCGTTGGCCTACTCGCTGGCCTTCTGCCGCTGGCTCACCGGCAAGCCGATCACGCCGCTGCGGGTCAGCTTCCAGGGGCCACCGCCGGCCAATCTGGAACTGTACCGGCAGGTGTTCCAGGCACCGCTGCAGTTCAATGCCGAGCACTATTCGCTGCTCTACGCGCGCGCCGACCTGGAAGCGCCGCTGCCCAGTGCCAACGAGGCGCTGGCGCAGCTGCACGACCGTTTCGCCGGTGAGTACCTGGCGCGCTTCTCGGAGAGCCGGGTGACCCATCAGGTGCGCCAGGTGCTGTGCCGCCTGCTGCCGCAGGGCGAGCCCAAGCGCGAGGCGGTGGCCCAGGCGTTGCTGCTGTCCGAGCGCACCCTGCAGCGGCGCTTGCAGGAGGAGGGCACCAGCTACCAGCAACTGCTCGACGACACCCGCCGCGAGCTGGCCGAGCAGTACCTGGCGCAGCCCAACCTGCCACTGCTGGAGATCGCCTACCTGCTCGGCTTCGCCGACCCCAGCAACTTCTTCCGCGCCTTCCGCCGCTGGTTCGACGCGACGCCGGGCGAGTACCGCGCGCGGCTGTGATGCCTCCCTCAATCCTTCTAGGGGGGAGGAGTCGAGGGTGAGGGGCCCCCAGGCCGCTCGTTGCCTATCCCTCACCCCAGCCCTCTCCTGGGGGGAGAGGGAGTGGCACCTCCGTGGTATCAGGTGGCGTGCTTTGGGGGAGCCCGTTTTGGGCGAAAAATCCGTTCCGACCGTCGCGAGCGCGCTTCGGCTGGCTCGGCGCTGCGCCGCGCGGTAAAGCGTAGCGAGCAGGCCTGCTGGCTAGGCGTCCCGCAGCGAGAGGCGAGACATAGCGCCTGCTAGGCGAGCCTGGAGCGAGGACGCAACGACGCCAGCGGGACGCGCAGCAGCTTTGCTGCGTGGCGCCTCAGTGGCGCCAGAAGGCGGGGAACAGCAGGACCAGTACCGTCAGGATTTCCAGGCGCCCCAGCAGCATGCCGATGGTCAGCAGCCACTTGGCGATCTCCGGCAGGCCGGCGTAGTTGCCGGCCGGGCCGATGATCGGACCCATGCCCGGGCCGACGCCGGAGACGGTGGCGGCGGCGCCGGTCAGCGCGGTGATCCAGTCCAGCCCGCACAGGGTAAGGGCCAGGGCGAGCACGGCGATGGTGATGGTGAAAAAGAAGGAGAAGGCCAGTATCGAGCGGGCGATGTCTTCGTCCAGGCGATGGCGGTTGTAGTTCTGCTTGATCACCGCGCGCGGGTGCACCAGCTGCTTGAGGTTGGCCTTGAGCAGGATGTAGGCGACCTGGAAGCGGAAGATCTTCAGGCCGCCGGCGGTGGAGCCGGAACAGCCACCGACGAAGCCCAGGTAGAAGAAGATCATGCTGGCGAAGGGGCCCCACAGGTGGTAGTCGCCCAGGGCGAAGCCGGTGGTGGTCATCACCGAGGTGATGTTCACCGCCACAAGGCGCAGCGCTTCCAGCCAGTGCAGTTCGGTGGTCAGGGTGTACCAGCTGGCCAGCGCCAGCCAGCTGATCAGCAGCACCTTGATGAAGCCGCGCACCTGTTCGTCGCGCAGCAGCGCCCGGTAGTTACCTCGCAGGGTAGCGACGTAGAGCACGAAGGGCAGGCTGCCGAGGATCATCACCACGACCGCCACCCAATGCACGGCCGGTTGCTGCCACTTGCCGAGCGAGGCGTCGGAGGTGGAGAAACCGCCGGTGGCAATGGCCGACATGGCATGGTTGACCGCATCGAACGCGCCCATGCCGGCCAGCCAGAAGCCCAGCACGGCCAGGCCGCTGAGGCCGACGTAGGCCACCACCATGTACTTGGCGACCATGTGCGAGCGCGGCATGACCTTGTCCGAGCGGTCCGAGGATTCGGTCTGGAACAGGCGCATGCCGCCGATGCGTAGCATCGGCAGGATCGCCACGGCCATGGCGATGAAGCCGATGCCGCCTAGCCAGTGCAGCAGCGAGCGCCAGATCAGGGTGCCCGGCGACATGCTGTCCAGGCCGGTGAAGATGGTCGCCCCGGTGGCGGTGATGCCGGACATGCTTTCGAAGTAGGCGTCGGTGATGCTCGCGTGTTCAGCGAAAATGAACGGCAGCGCCGCGAAGATCGACACCATCACCCAGCTCGACACGGTCAGCATGTACATGTCGCGCGGGCGCAGCTGGCCTTCCTGCGGGCGCCCCTGGGCGACCAGGGCGATACCGGCGATGAAGGTGATCAGGCTGGACCAGAGGAAGGCATTGATGCCGCGGGTCTGCTCGAACACCAGCAACGTGCCCACCGGCACCAGCATGCTCACCGCCAGGGTGATCAGGAAAATGCCGTTGATGAAGGCCAGGGTGCGCAGGCTGGAGAGGGACAAGGCTCAGTGCTTCCAGAAGGTGCGGGTGAACAGCACCAGTACGGTGAGGATTTCCAGGCGGCCGAGCAGCATGCCGATGGTCAGCAGCCACTTGGCCGAGTCCGGCAGGCTGGCGAAGTTGCCGACCGGGCCGATGATCGGTCCCAGGCCCGGGCCGACGTTGCATACCGCCGTGGCGGCGCCGGTCAGCGCGGTCACCCAGTCCAGTCCGGCCAGGGTCAGGGCCAGGGCCAGCACGCCGATGGTGATGGTGAAGAAGAAGGAGAAGGTGATCAGCGAGCGGACGATGTCCTCGTCCAGGCTGTGGTTGTTGTACTGCTGCTTGATCACCGCGCGCGGGTGCACCAGCTGCATCAGGTTGGCCTTGAGCAGTACGTAGGCGACCTGGAAGCGGAAGATCTTCAGGCCGCCGGAGGTGGAGCCGGAGCAGCCGCCGATGAAGGTCAGGTAGAAGAACAGCAGTACCGCGAAGCTGCCCCAGGTGGTGTAGTCGCCCAGGGCGAAGCCAGTGGTGGTAACCACCGAGGTGACGTTGACCGCGACGATGCGCACGGCATCCAGCCAGCTGTGCTCCGAGTGGCTCCACAGCCAGGTGCCGAAGATCAGCCAGGTGACCAGCAGAAAGCCGATGAAGCCGCGTACCTGATGGTCCCTGAACAGCGCCCGGCGATTGCCGCGCAGGAAGGCGACATAGAGCATGAAGGGCAGGCCGCCGAGGATCATCACCGCCACGGCCACCCAGTGCACGGCCGGCTGCTGCCAGTTGGCCAGCGACAGGTCGGAGGTGGAGAAACCGCCGGTGGAAATCGACGCCATCGAGTGGTTGATCGCCTCGAAGGGCGTCATGCCGGCCCACCAGAAGGCCAGGAAGCCGAGGCCGGTGAGGCCGACATAGACCAGCAGGATGTACTTGGCGGCCATGTGCGAGCGCGGCATGACTTTCTCGCCCCAGTCCGAGGATTCGGTCTGGAACAGACGCATGCCGCCGACCCGCAACAGCGGCAGAATGGCCACCGCCATGCCGATGAAGCCGATGCCGCCCAGCCAGTGCAGCATCGAGCGCCAGATCAGGATGCCTGGCGACATCTTGTCCAGGCCCACCAGCACGGTAGAGCCGGTGGTGGTGACGCCGGACATGGTTTCGAAGAAGGCATCGGTGTAGCTGATGTGGGCGATCAGCACCATCGGCAACGCGGCGAAACAGCACACCACCACCCAGCTGGCGGTGGTCAGCAGGTACATGTCGCGCGGGCGCAGCTGGACGTGCTTGGGCTTACCGGGCAGCGCCAGGGCCATGCCGGCGCCGAAGGTGATCAGGCTGGACCAGAGGAAGGCCGTGAGGTCGTCGGTGCGCTCATAGGCCAGCAGGGTCAGCATGGGGATGACCATGCTGGCGGCCAGGGTAATGAGGAAGATGCCGATGATGAAGCCGATGATACGGAGAGTCGGCAGGGCCATTGGGCGCGCTCTGACGTGAACGAGGGCGCCATTCTACCCGCGCCGGCTGGGCTGTAAATCCGTCGGCGGGGGCTTCACAGCGCCCTGCCGATTCATAGAATAGCGCCCCGGTCGCCGGCCTTCCCCGGCTTTTCCAGTCGCCCGTCCATGTCCGAACCCCATCCTTGCCTCCGTTGTGGTGCCTGCTGCGCCAATTTTCGCGTGTCCTTCTACTGGGGCGAATGCCGGTCCGCCGGCGGCACCGTGCCCGATCAGTGGGTCGAGCAGATCGCTCCCCACCATGTCGCCATGCGCGGTACCACGGGCAAGCCGGTGCGTTGCATCGCGCTGCACGGCGAGGTCGGCTGTGGCACGCACTGCAGCATGTATGAGCAGCGCTCCAGCACCTGCCGCGAATTCACCGCCAGCTGGGAAGATGGCCGGCACAACCCGCATTGCGACGCGGCACGCGCCGCCTATGGGCTGCCGCCGCTGACGCCGCAACACTTCGGCTAGAATGCCGTTCTGCATTCTCTGGAGGTGGTCATGCAAGCCCTCGATCTGCTGCTCAACCGTGTATCCGTCGGCCGTCTGCTGGAACCGGCACCCGATGCCGCCCAGCGTGAGCTGATGTTCCGTGCCGCCCTGCGCGCGCCGGACCACGGCCAGCTGCGGCCCTGGCGTTTCATCACGGTGGACGGCGAGGCGCGTGCGCGCCTGGGTGAGTTGTTCGCCGAGGCCCAGGCGCAGGACCCGGCCAGCAAGCCGGAAGCGCTGGACAAGGCGCGCGCCATGCCACTGCGCGCACCGTTGCTGGTTGTGGTGGTGGCGCGCATCGCCGAGCATCCCAAGGTGCCGCAGGAAGAGCAGCTGCTGTCGGCCGGTTGCGCCGCCCACAGCCTGTTGCTGGCCACCCAGGCGCTGGGCTTCGGCGCCATCTGGCGCACCGGCGCGCTGGCGCAACATCCGCATGTGCTGGCCGGGCTCGGCCTGGAGGCCGGGGAGAAGATCGTCGGCTTCCTCTATGTCGGCAGCTTCGAGGGCGAGCGGCGCACCCCCCCGGCGCTGCAACCGCTCGACTTCGTCAGCGCCTGGCAGGGCTGACGCGCGTCATTCCGCCAGCGGCAACTCCAGGGTGGCGATGAAGCCGCCCTGCGGGTGATTGGCCAGCAGCAGCCGGCCGCCATGCCGCTCCGCCGCGCGGCGGGCGATGGCCAAGCCCAGGCCATGACCTGCCGCCTGCTGGTGCGGGGCGCGGAAGAAGGGTTCGCCAAGCCGCTGGAGGAGTTCCTCGGGCGCGCCGGGGCCGTGATCGCGTACTGCAATATGCAGCTGGCCGGCCTGGCGAGTCACCGTCACCTCGATCGGTTTTCCCTCCGGGTTGAAGCGCAGCGCATTGCGCAGCAGATTGTCCAGTGCGCGTGCCAGCATGTCCGGCCAGCCCTGCAGGGGGCTCGGGCCATCGTCCAGGTGCAGCTCCACCCTCTGCTCCGGTGCCGCCAGCGCCGCATCGGCGAGCAGGCCGTCGAGCAGCGGGCGTAGCTCGATGCTGTGGGCGCTGCCGGGGTCGGCGTCCAGGCGGGCGAGGGCGAGAATCTCGCCGATCAGCGCTTCCAGGCGGTCGCACTCCTGGGTCAGGCGCCCCCACAGTTGCTCGCGTTCCGCCGGCCCGGCCCGTTCGGCCAGGGCCAGCGCCACGCGCAGGCGCGCCAGCGGCGAGCGCAGCTCGTGGGAGACGTCGCGCAGCAGCTGGCGCTGGCTGCCGATCAAGTCCTGCAGGCGCGCGCCCATGCGGTTGAAGTCGCGGGCCAGCACGCCGAACTCGTCGCGCCGTGCCGCCAGGCGGGCCAGGCTGTGCTGCTGATAGGCGGTCTGCCCGAGGTCGTGCACGGCGCCGCGCAGGCGGCCCAGCGGGCGGGTGATGGAGAGGGTCAGCAGCAGGCTGAGCAGGGTCAAAACCACCAGGGCGATGGCCAGGGCGCTGAGCGGCCAGAACAGGCTCTGGCGATGCCAGTCCATCAGCTCCGGGTGGGGAATGCGGTAGATGAACAGGTAGGTCTGGCCACTGCTGGGGCTGACGTATTCCTCGGTCAGGCGGCGCCAGGGCAGCCGCTGCGGGTTGTCCTGGCGAGCCTCGAAGGCGGCGGCGCGTGGCGGGAAGGTGCCGTACACCAGGGAGCGACCGCTGTCATCCAGTACCTGGGTGTCTACCCGGTAGCGCTTCTTGCGCTTCTCTAGGAAGTTCTGCGCGGTCTGCGGCCCCTCTTGCTCGTAGAGCTGGGTCCAGAGCTCCGCCAGGTCACTGACAGCCGGGTGATGGCCGATGACCCAGGCATCCTGATTGAGCGCGCGTCCCAGCAGCATGGACAGCCCGGCGACCAGGGCGATGGCCAGCCAGAAGCTGGCGAAGATGCGCCAGAACAGTGAACGCATGGGGGCTCCTCAAAACAGGAAGCCCGGCTGGATGAGCCGGGCGGGAGTGGGGGCGGGCGGTTACTGCGCCCGCTTGTCCTTCTCGGCCTTCCAGGCCTCGAATTCGGCGCGCTCGGCGCGGCGTTTCTCCATTTCGGCCTTGCGGCTGTCGAAGGTCTTCTGCTGCTCGGCGGTGAGAATGCCACGGATGGCCTTGTCATGCTCCAGGCGGGCGGTTTCCAGCTCCTTCTTCAAGGCGTCCTGGTCGGCCTGTGGCAGCTTGCCCAGGTACTTCTGGGTGATCTCGCGCGGGTCGTCCTTGCGCTCGCGCATCAGCTTGCCCAGCTGCTCGCGTTGTTCGGCGCTGAGGTCGAGGCCCTTGAGCGGGCCGCCGCCACGGTGTTCGCCGTGCATCGACTTGTGGCAGGGGGCGGGACCGTCTTGCGGCATGGCCAGGGCGAGGGTCGGCAGGCTGGCGGCCAGGATCAGGGCGGTGAGGGTCTTGCGCATGCTGTATCTCCTTGTCTCTGAACCGGTGGGTTACCGGATGAGCCCAGTCTAGGGCGGGCAAGGTCAAGCGCAGTCAGGTCTGGGTAAAGGCTGGGTAAAGCCGAACCTGCCCAGAAGCCCGCTGCGCGTCGGGCCTGCTGCGTTAAAGCTGTGCTCAGAAGGCCGCTTGCGGCCAACGCACGTCAGTGCGGCCCCATGGGGCGAGCGCAGCGAGTCATGCTCATTTACTCTCGTAAACTGCGCTTCTTCACCCAGCTTTGCCTTGCATACCTCTAGCTCGCGGTCTTCTGAGCAGTTTCTCAGGGCGCGTAGTAATAGCCGCGGCTGCGCAAGGCGACGATGCGCGGGCGGCCGTCCGGGTGCGGGCCGAGCTTCTTGCGCAGGTTGCTGACGTGCATGTCCAGGCTGCGGTCGTAGAGGGTCAGCTTGCGGCCCAGCGCCAGCTGCGCCAGGGCCTGCTTGTCCAGCGGCTCGCCGGGTTGCTGCAGCAGGGCTTCGAGGATGCGGCCCTCGGACAGCGTCAGGGTGATCTCCTGCTCGCCCAGGCTGGCCACGCCGCGCTGCGGGCTGTAGCTGATGTCGCCCAGCTCCAGGCGCGATGGCATGGCCGGCGGTTGGCTGCGGCGCAGTACGGCGCGCAGGCGGGCGGTCAGCTCGCGCGGGTCGCAGGGCTTGGCCAGGTAGTCGTCGGCGCCCAGTTCCAGGCCGAGGATGCGGTCCAGCGGCTCGCCGCGTGCCGAGAGCATCAGCACCGGCAGCTCGGCATGCTCGCTGCGCAGCTGCTTGAGCAGTTCCAGGCCGCTGCCGTCCGGCAGCATCACGTCGAGAATCACCGCCGCCGGGGCCGGTTCGGCCAGGGCGCTGCGGGCGCTGGCGCCGTCATGGCAGGCGCGGACGCTGAAACCTTCCTGCTGCAGCCAGCTGGCCAGCAGCTCGCACAGTTCGCGGTCGTCGTCGATCAGCAGCAGGTCGGTCATGGTGTTGGTGTCTGGTTTCGGCGCGGGTCAGACCCACTCGCTGCGGCGTTTGTTCCGTCCACCGGCACTCAGGCGGCCGATGACGAAGGCGAGCAGCGCGGTGCCGGCGCCGATGGCGTACCACAGCTGCTGCTCGCTGAGCAGGCGCGGCGGCTGCTCGGCCTGGGCCTGCTTGAGTTGCAGCTTGAGGCGCTGGTTGTCCTGGCGCAGGCGGCTGATCTGGGCGGTCTCGCGTTCGCCGGATTGCAACTCGCCGAGCTGGCGCTGGCTCTCGGCCAGTTGCTGTTGCAGGGCGGCGATCTGGCTGGCGCTGTCGGTGGCCGGAGCCGGCGTGGCGGCCTGGGCCGCCGGCACGGGGTTGAGCGCCAGTGGCTGCGACTCTTCGGCATGCACGGCGGAGGTGACGCAGAGCGTGGTGAGCAACAGGTAGAGCGGGCCTTGGCGCATGGGGAACTCCGGTTTCCTAGTTATTGTTATGGGCCTGCGTCGTGGGTCAGATCAGGGCAGCACCTGCTTGAACGGTTTGACCAGCACGCTGGCATAGACGCCGGCTGCACGGTAGGGGTCGGCATCGGCCCAGCTCTGGGCGGCGGCCAGGGACTCGAACTCGGCGACGATCAGGCTGCCGGAAAAGCCGGCCGACCCTGGGTCGTTGCTGTCGATGGCCGGGTGCGGGCCGGCCAGTACCAGGCGGCCCTCGTTCTTCAGCTGTTCCAGACGGGCCAGGTGCGCCGGGCGGGTAGCCAGGCGCTTGTCCAGGGACTCGGGGGCATCGCTGGCGATGATGGCGTAGAGCATGTCAGTCCTTGCTTTGCTGGGGGGCGTCGTCATGGATATGGCGCGCCAGGTAGACGCCCTGGGCGACCAGGAACAGCACGGTCATGCCGAGGCTGCCGAAGACTTTGAAGTCGACCCAGATATCGTGGAAGGTGAAGGCGACGAACAGGTTGGCGCAGCCGCTGAAGACGAAGAAGGCGATCCACGCCAGGTTCAGGCGGGTCCAGATTGCTTGCGGCAACTGGATGGCGTGGCCCATGACGCGCTGGATCAGCACCTTGTCGCCGATGAAGTGGCTGCCGGCGAAGCCCAGGGCGAACAGCCAGTTCACCACCGGGGCCTTCCACTTGAGGAAGGTCTCGCTGTGGAAGGCCAGGGTCATACCGCCGAACACCAGGCAGGCCACCAGAGTCAGCCACTGGCCTTTCTCCAGTTTGCGCTGGACCAGGAACAGGGTGCCGTAGACCAGGATGGAGCTGATGATCAGCACCGCGGTGGCGCTGAAGATGCCACCCAGTTCGAAGGCCTGGCCGGCCAGTTCGACGTTGCGGGGATCGAGCTTGTAGACGATGAAGAACAGGATAAGCGGGATGAAATCGATGAATTGTTTCACGGCGGCAGCCAGAAGCGGGATGTGGCGGCATAATAACAAACAACCTTATTAACGAAAGACGCGCCATGAAGGTCGATCTGCACTGCCACAGCACCGCATCCGACGGCGTTCTCGCGCCCGCCGAGGTGGTCGCGCGCGCCCACGGGCGTGGCGTCGAGCTGCTGGCCCTGACCGATCACGACACCCTGGAGGGCCTGGACGAGGCACGTCAGGCCGCGGACGGGCTGGGGCTGCGCCTGGTCAACGGCGTGGAACTGTCCTGTACCTGGGGCGGGGCGACCATCCATGTGCTCGGCTACGCCTTCGCCGCCGACGCCCCGGCCCTGCGCCAGGCCATCGCCGAACTGCACCAGGGGCGCTGGCTGCGCGCCGAGGAGATAGACCGGCGCCTGGCGGCCAAGGGCATGCCCGGTGCGCTGGAGGGGGCTCGCGAAGTGCAGCAGGGCCTGGGCGACAGCGGCAATGCGCCGGCGCGACCGCACTTCGCCGAGTTCCTGGTGCGGGCCGGGCATGTACGTGACCATGCCGAGGCGTTCCGCAAATGGCTCGGCTCGGGCAAGCTCGGTGACGTCAAACAGCACTGGCCGACCCTGGAGCAGGCCGTCGGCACCCTGAAGTCGGCTGGCGCCTGGATCAGCCTGGCGCACCCCTGGCAGTACGATTTCACCCGCAGCAAGCGGCGGCGCCTGGTGGCCGACTTCATCGCCGCCGGTGGCCACGCATTGGAAGTGGTCAACGGTCTGCAGCCGGCCGAGCAGGTCGGTGGCCTGGCCATCCTGGCCCGCGAGTTCGGCATGCTGGCCAGTGTCGGCAGCGATTTTCACGCCCCGGGAGACTGGTCGGAGCTGGGCATGTACCGTCCGTTGCCGGAAGATCTGTCTCCTCTATGGGAGCGCTTCGACCATGCACGCGCTACTACCGCCTGAGCAGGGAGAGTTCATGAGCCAGTTCTTCCAGGTCCACCCGGAAAACCCCCAGCCGCGCCTGATCAAGCAGGCCGTGGAAATCCTCCGCAGCGGCGGGGTGATCGTTTATCCGACCGATTCCTCCTACGCCATCGGCTGTCTGATCGGCGACAAGGGCGCGGTGGAGCGCATCCGCCGCCTGCGTCAGCTGGACGACAAGCACAACTTCACCCTGGTGTGCAGCGACCTGTCGCAGATCGGCCTGTTCGCCAAGGTCGATACCGGTGCTTTCCGCCTGCTCAAGGCGCATACGCCGGGGCCCTACACCTTCATCCTCAGTGCCACCCGCGAAGTGCCGCGCATGCTGCTGCACCCCAAGCGCCGCACCATCGGCCTGCGCGTGCCGGCGCACCCGATTGCCCTGGCCCTGGCCGAGCAGCTGGGCGAGCCGCTGATGAGCGTGAGCCTGATCCTGCCCGGCGAAGAGCTGCCGATGAGCGATCCCTACGAGATGCGCCAGATCCTCGAGCATCAGGTCGACCTGATCATCGACGGCGGCTACGGCGGCCTGGAGGCCTCCACCGTGATCAACCTGGCCGAGGGTGAGCCGGAAGTGATCCGCGTGGGCTGCGGCGACCCGACGCCCTTCCAGGAGCACGAGGCGTGAGCGAGCAGGTCGACAGCCAGGCTGGTGCGCAACAGGAACTGCCGTTCGCACTCGTCTACGGCCAGGCGGTCACCCAGCTGCCGATCGACCTGTATATCCCGCCGGACGCCCTGGAAGTCTTCCTCGAAGCCTTCGAAGGCCCGCTCGACCTGCTGCTGTACCTGATCCGCAAGCAGAACATCGACATCCTCGACATCCCGGTGGCCGAAATCACCAAGCAGTACATGGGCTATGTCGAGCTGATGAAGTCGGTGCGCCTGGAGCTGGCCGCCGAGTATCTGGTGATGGCCGCCATGCTGGCCGAGATCAAGTCGCGCATGCTGCTGCCGCGCTCGGCCGAGACCGAAGAAGAGGAAGATGACCCGCGCGCCGAGCTGATTCGCCGCCTGCAGGAATACGAACGCTACAAGGCTGCTGCCGAAGGTCTGGACGAGATCCCGCGGCTCGGTCGCGACCTCAGCGTGCCGCGCCTGGATGCGCCGGAGGCGCGGGCGCGCAAGCTGCTGCCGGATGTCAGCCTGGAGGAGGTGCTGCTGTCCATGGCCGAGGTGCTGCGCCGCGCCGACATGTTCGAGAGCCACCAGGTGACGCGCGAGGCACTGTCCACCCGCGAACGCATGAGCGAGGTGCTGGAGCGGCTCAAGGGCAACGGCTTCGTGCCGTTCGTTACGCTGTTCACGGTGGAGGAGGGGCGGCTCGGTGTGGTTGTCACCTTCATGGCAGTGCTCGAACTGATCAAGGGACAACTGGTGGAACTGGTGCAGAATGAGCCCTTCGCGCCTATCCACGTCCGTGCCCGAGCCGAATAGATGAACCTGAACGACCCCAAGGAACTCGCCTCCCTGCTGGAAGCCTGGCTGCTGGCCCTGGGCCGGCCGCTGTCGCTGGAGCGCCTGGGCGAGCTGTTCGAGGAAGGCGAGCGGCCGGAGCCGGCGCAGATTCGCGAGGCTTTGGAGGTGTTGCGCCAATCCTGCGAGGGCCGTGCCTTCGAACTCAAGGAAGTGGCCAGCGGCTACCGCCTGCAGGTGCGCGAGAAGTTCGCCCCCTGGGTTGGTCGCCTCTGGGAGGAGCGCCCGCAGCGCTACTCGCGCGCCATGCTGGAGACCCTGGCGCTGATCGCCTACCGCCAGCCGATCACCCGTGGCGAGATCGAGGATATCCGCGGCGTGGCGGTCAACAGCCAGATCATCAAGACCCTGCAGGAGCGCGACTGGATTCGCGTGGTCGGTTACCGCGACGTTCCTGGTCGGCCAGCCATGCTGGCCACCACCAAGGCCTTCCTCGACTACTTCAACCTCAAGAGCCTGGAAGAGCTGCCGCCGCTGGCCGCCCTGCGCGAACTGGAGCCGGAGCCGATGCTGGCGCTGGACGACGACCTGCCGGTGCCACCTGGCCTGCAGGCGCGGGTGGATGCCGAGCAGGGCGAGGAGTTGCCGGCCGAGCCGCGCGAGGAAACCAGCTTCCGCAGCCTGCTGGTCGAGCTGGACCAGATGGAGCAGGGCCTGAAGACCGATTTCAGCGACCTGCCGTCCTCTGCCGACGACACGGAAGAAGCGCAGGGCGAAACGCTGGATAGCGGCGAATCCCTGCATTGAGGGGATTGAGACTTTCAATCCCGAGCTGAGGCCTTCTCGGCCTAAGCTGGCGGCGCCTTCCCCGAACGGTTGCCGTCATGAGCAAGAACCCCTGCATCAAGATTTGTCAGTTCGACGCCGACATCTGCGTCGGCTGCGGCCGCAGCAAGCGCGAGATCAAGGCCTGGAAGAAGCTCGACAAGGCCGAGCGCCTGAGCCTGCTGGCCGAAGCCGACATGCGCCTGCTGGCGCTACAGGCGACCGGGCGGCGCAAGCACCGCTGAGCGGGCTATAGTCAGTCAGCCGTGCGTGCTGTCGGCGATCCGCGTATGATGCGCGACCTTTTTCATCCTCAGTTACACCGGGAGGTGCCCAGATGAGCGAATCCGAATTCGAACCCCGTCCCAGCGGCGAGAAGCTGCAGAAAGTCCTGGCCCGTGCTGGCCTCGGCTCGCGCCGTGACATCGAGCAGTGGATCACTGACGGCCGCGTCAAGGTCAACGGCGTGGTCGCCAGCCTCGGCGCCCGCGTCGAGCTGCGCGACGCGATCAGCGTCGACGGCCAGCTGCTCAAGCGCGAAGACATGCAGCAGACCGTGCGCCGCGTGCTGATCTACAACAAGCCGGAAGGCGAGATCTGCACCCGCGACGACCCGGAAGGCCGCCCGACCGTGTTCGACCGTCTGCCGCGGCCGAAAGAGGGGCGCTGGATCAACATCGGTCGTCTGGACATCAACACCACCGGCCTGCTGCTGTTCACCACCGATGGCGAGCTGGCCAACCGCCTGATGCACCCCTCCTACGAAATGGACCGCGAGTACGCCGTGCGCGTGCGTGGCGAGGTCACCGAGGAGATGATCGAGCAGCTCAAGGCCGGCGTGATGCTGGAAGACGGCCCGGCCAAGTTCACCGACATCAAGGAAGCGCCGGGTGGTGAAGGCTTCAACCGCTGGTTCCACTGCGTGGTGATGGAAGGCCGCAACCGCGAGGTGCGTCGCCTGTGGGAGTCCCAGGGCGTGGTGGTCAGCCGCCTCAAACGCGTGCGTTTCGGTCCGGTGTTCATGACCTCCGACCTGCCCATGGGCCGCTGGCGCGAGATGGGTCAGCGCGAGCTGGACATCCTCAGCGAGGAAGTCGGCCTCAAGCCCATGGCCCTGCCGGCGATGAACGAGAAGATGCGCGACAAGCTCGACCGCCTGCAGCGCAAGGCGGCCAGGCCGCTGGCGCGTGGCGAGCGGCCCAAGCGCGTATTGCGCCCGGCGAGCGAAGCTGGCGAGGCGCGCGATGCCACGCGTGGCGAACGTGCCCCGCGCGGGCCGCGCAAGGACGGTGAGCAGCGCGCGCCGCGAGCTCCGCGTAAGGAGTCCGGCGGCCGTCGCGAGGGTGACCGTGGTACGCCAGTGGCCGAGCGCCCGGCCGACGTGAACAAGAAGCGCACACCGCGCCCGGCAAGCGAGACGAGCGAACGTCCGGCCCGCAAGCCGCGCCCGGCGGCGCCCGGCAAGCGCCCACCGGCGGGCGATGGCCAGCGTCCAGGCTTCGGTCGCAAGCGCTGATCGCCAGCCAATGAAAAAGGGGCTCCATGGAGCCCCTTTTTGTTGGCGGGTGTTTCTCAGCCCGCCATCGACAGGCGGTTGCGCCCTTCGCGCTTGGACACGTACAGCGCATTGTCGGCACGGCGCAGCAGGCTGTCCGGCGACTCGCCGGCCAGCAGGGTGGCGCAACCCAGGCTGATGGAGAGTTCCAGAGCGCGCCCTTCCTCGACGTGCTGCAGGCCCAGCACGGCCAGGCGCAGGCGCTCGCCGACCATCTGTGCGGCTTCGCGGCTGGTGTTGGACAGCAGCACCAGGAACTCTTCGCCGCCGTAGCGGAACACCATGTCGATGTTGCGCAGGCTGTCCTTGAGGACGGTGGCCACGGCTTTCAGTACTTCGTCGCCGGTGGCATGGCCGAAGCGGTCGTTGATGCTCTTGAAGTGGTCGATGTCGAGCATCAGCACCGACAGCGGCTGCAGGTTGCGGCGGGCCAGATCGACCTCGCGCTGCAGCGACTGGTTCATGGCGATGCGGTTGCCGGTGTCGGTCAGCGGGTCGCGCAGCGCGCTCTGCAGGGCGGCGCGATACAGCAGGGCATTACGCAGCGGGAACAGCAGGCTGGCCAGGAGAGATTCCAGCTGGCCCAGTTCGTCGTCGCTGAAGCGCTGGTTGCGGCGGAAGGTCAGCTCGCCCAGGTATTCGCCTTCGTGGCTCAGGCGGTAGCCGGCCGAATGATTGGCGCGCTCGCCCAGATCCAGGCGCAGGTCGCTTGCGGCCAGCTGGTAGCTCAGAGCGTTCAGCGGCACCAGACGCTGCACTTCCTGGAAGAACAGGCCAAGGATGCGATCGACTTCCAGCGATGTCTGCAGCTGCAGGCTGAGCTGCTGGCGCAGCTGGGCCAGGCTGACCGGCTTGAGCAGGCGCTGGCCGCGGCTGGCATAGCCGAGACGTTGCAGTTTGGCGGCATCGAAATCGATGGTGTTGGAAGGGGTGTGAGGAACCATGTAACTCGACCTCTGGCGCTGGTGCGCCCTGACAGCCGAGATATAGCGAGTTCTGTGCCAGCTTTATAAAAGTCTTTTAAATCAGGGTTTTAGGCTGAAATTCAGACGTCTTCCGGCAAGGGATTGCCGCTTCTTTGGCGCGGGTGCTGGCAATCTGATGCCGGCTGGCGAGGAGGCCGCCGGAAAACCGGCGGCCTGTCGTTCTGGCTTACTGGGCGTCAAAGGCCTGGCCGTTGACGCCGCGGCTGTCCGGCCCCATCAGGTACAGGTAGACCGGCATGATGGCTTCCGGCAGCGGGTTGCTCGCCGGGTTTTCGCCCGGGTAGGCCTGGGCGCGCATGCCGGTGCGGGTGGCGCCGGGGTTGACGCTGTTGGCGCGTACCGGGGCGACGCCCTCCACTTCATCGGCCAGAGTCTGCATCAGGCCCTCGGTGGCGAACTTGGACACGCCGTAAGCGCCCCAGTAGGCGCGGCCCTTGCGGCCGACGCTGCTGGAGGTGAATACCACGGAGGCGTCTTCGGACAGTTTGAGCAGCGGCAGCAGGGTGCTGGTCAGCATGAACATGGCGTTGACGTTGACCTGCATGACGCGCATGAAGTTGTCGCCGGACAGCTGCTCCAGCGGCGTGCGCGGGCCGATGATGGCGGCGTTGTGCAGCAGGCCGTCGAGGCGGCCGAACTCGGCCTCGATGGTGGCGGCCAGCTCGTCGTACTGGTGCGGCAGGGCGGTTTCCAGGTTGAACGGGATGACTACCGGCTGCGGGTGGCCGGCGGATTCGATCTCGTCATACAGCTGGTTGAGATTGCCCTCGGTCTTGCCCAGCAGCAGCACGGTGGCGCCGTGGGCGGCGAAGGTCTTGGCGGCGGCGGCACCGATGCCGCGACCGGCGCCGGTGACCAGAATCACGCGGCCCTTGAGCAGGTCGGGGCGGGCGCTGTAGTCGAACATGGGCAGAATCTCGTTGTTGCGTGAAAAGGGTCAGCAGCTGCACAGGGCGCGGTCGAGCACGGCGCGCAGCTCCAGGGGGTGGTCCACCACCACATCGGCGCCCCAGTGGCGCGGATTATCGTCGGGGTGGATGTAGCCGTAGGTGACGGCGGCGGTCTTGCAACCGGCAGCGCGGCCGGCCTCGATGTCGCGGGCATCGTCGCCGACGAACAGCACATCGCCTGGGGCGATGCCCATCTGCTCGCAGGCCAGCAGGAGCATGTCCGGCGCTGGTTTGCTGCGCGGCACGTGATCCGGGCACACCAGCACGGCCGAGCGCTCAGCGAGATTCAGCTGCTGCATGATGGGTTCGGCGAAGGTTACCGGTTTGTTGGTGGCCACGCCCCATTGCAGGTGCGCGCGCTCGATGTCCTCGAGCAGCTCGGGCATGCCGTCGAACGGCCTGCTGAGTACGGCGCAGTGCTGCTGGTAGCGCTCGAGGAACTCCAGGCGCAAGGCCTCGAAGCCCTCGGCGCCGACCTCCAGGCCGAAGGTGACGGACACCATGGCGCGGGCGCCGCCGGAGACCACGTCGCGGATCAGTTGCTCATCCAGTGGCGGCAGGTCGCACGCGGCGCGCATGGCCTGGCACACGGCGACGAAGTCGGGGGCGGTATCCAGCAGGGTACCGTCCATGTCGAAGAGAACTGCTCGCAGGGCCATGCGCCTCAGTCCTCGCGCAGGGTCTGGATCATGTAGTTGACGTCGACGTCCGCTTCCAGCTTGTAGCGCTTGGTCAGCGGGTTGTAGGTCAGGCCGATGATGTCCTGCACGTTCAGGCCGGCAGCACGGCTCCAGGCACCCAGCTCGGACGGGCGGATGAACTTCTTGAAGTCGTGGGTACCGCGCGGCAGCAGGCGCATCACGTACTCGGCGCCGATGATGGCGAACAGGTAGGCCTTGGGATTGCGGTTGATGGTGGAGAAGAACACCTGGCCGCCGGGCTTGACCAGCTTGTGGCAGGCGCGGATGACCGAGGACGGGTCCGGCACGTGTTCGAGCATTTCCAGGCAGGTGACCACGTCGAACTGGCCAGGCATCTCCTCGGCCAGGGCCTCGGCGGTGATCTGCCGGTACTCCACGGCCACGCCGGACTCCAGCTGGTGCAGCTGGGCCACGGCCAGCGGCGCCTCGCCCATGTCGATGCCGGTTACCTTTGCGCCGCGCTGGGCCATCGACTCGCTGAGGATGCCGCCGCCGCAGCCGACGTCCAGTACTTTCTTGCCGGCCAGGCCAACACGCTCGTCGATCCAGTTGACGCGCAGCGGGTTGATGTCGTGCAGCGGCTTGAACTCGCTCTCGCGGTCCCACCAGCGGTGGGCGAGGGCTTCGAATTTGGCGATTTCGGCGTGGTCGACGTTGCTCATGGTGTGCTCTTGAAAATAAAGGGTGTCGAAAACGAACTCAGCATTTGCCGGCGATGCGCTCGCCCCAGGCGCGGGCATTGGCGACGATGCGCTGCTCGTCCAGGCGCGTCAGGCGCCCGTCATCGAGCAGCTGCTTGCCGCCGACCCAGAGATGTTTCACGCAGCTGCGGCTGCCGGCGTAGACCAGTTGCGAAACCGGATCGTAGACCGGTTGCTGGGCCAGGCCGGACAGGTCGAAGGCGACCAGGTCGGCCAGTTTGCCCAGCTCCAGGGAGCCGGTGCAGTAGTCCAGGCCCAGGGCGCGGGCGCCGTTCAGGGTGGCCATGCGCAGGGCGCTGTGGGCGCCGAGCGCGGTGGCGCTGCCGGCCACGGCCTTGGCCAGCAGCGCCGCGGTGCGGGTTTCGCCGAGCAGGTCCAGGTCATTGTTGCTGGCCGCGCCGTCGGTGCCGATAGCGACGTTGACCCCGGCCTGCCAGAGCTTCTCCACCGGGCAGAAGCCGCTGGCCAGCTTGAGGTTGGATTCCGGGCAATGGATCACGCTGCTGTTGCTTTCTACCAGCAGGGCGATGTCTTCGTCGCTGATCTGGGTCATGTGCACGGCCTGGAAGCGCGGGCCGAGCAGGCCCAGGCTGGCCAGGCGCTGTAGCGGGCGCACGCCGTGCAGCTCCAGGCTCTGCTGCACCTCGAAGGCGGTCTCGTGGACATGCATGTGGATGCCGGAGTCCAGCTCCTCAGCCAGCATCAGCACGTTCTTCAGTTTGTCGTCGCTGACCGAGTAGGGCGCGTGGGGACCGAAGGCTACCTTGATCCGTGGGTGCTGCTTGAGGTCGTCGAACAGGCGCAGGCCCTTGCGCAGGGCTTCTTCGGCGTCGCGCGCGCCAGGGGTGGGGAAGTCCAGCACCGGGATGGTCAGCTGGGCACGGATGCCGCTCTTGTGCACCTGCTCGCTGGCCACTTCCGGGAAGAAGTACATGTCGGAGAAGCAGCTGACGCCGCCCTTGAGCTGCTCGGCGATGGCCAGCTCGGTGCCGTCGCGCACGAACGCTTCGTCGACCCACTTGGCCTCGGCGGGCCAGATGTGGTCCTGCAGCCAGTTCATCAGCGGCAGATCGTCGGCCAGGCCACGGAACAGGGTCATGGCGGCATGGCCGTGGGCGTTGACCAGACCGGGGGTGAGCACGCAGTTCGGCAGCTCGCGCACTTGCGTGGCGGGATGGCGCAGCGCCTCGGTGCGCGGAGCGATCAGGGCGATGCGGCCGTCGCGAATACCCAGGCCGTGCTCGCGCAACACCACGCCGGCGGGCTCGATGGGCACCAGCCAGGAGGGCAGGAGCAACAGATCGAGCTGCTGGCGCGGTTCGGGCATGGCATTTGTCCGGGCAAATGAAAAGTCGCGGCAGTATAACTGAGCCTTGGAGAGGGCGGCTCGCTATAATCCGCGGCTTTTCGTTTCGGCGTTGGGGATGTCATGCGCGACAAACTGTTGGCGGCAGAGAAGGTAAAGGCCATCGAATGGCGCGACGTCAAGTTGGGCCTGCTGGACCAGCGCGTACTGCCGCGCGAGGAAACCTGGTTGACCTACGATTCGGCGGCCGGCGTGGCCGAGGCCATTCGCAGCATGGTGGTGCGCGGGGCGCCGGCCATCGGCATTGCCGCCGCTTTCGGCCTGGTGCTAGGCGCGCGGGCACGCCTGGCCGCCGGTGGCGACTGGCAGGCGGCGCTGGAGGAGGATTTCAAGGTGCTGGCCGAGTCGCGGCCGACCGCCGTCAACCTGTTCTGGGCCCTGGATCGCATGCGTGAGCGCCTGCAGCGCTTGAAAGAGGGCGAAAATGCCCTTGCAGCGCTAGAGGCGGAGGCTGTCGGCATCTTCGACAGCGACCGCGAGGCCAATCTGACCATGGCGCAGCTGGGCCTGGAGCTGATCCGCAAGCATCAGGACAGCCCGCAGAAACTGCTGACCCACTGCAACACCGGTGCTCTGGCCACCGGCGGCTTCGGCACCGCGCTCGGCGTGATCCGAGCCGCCCACCTGGCAGGGCTGGTCGAGCGGGTATTCGCCGACGAGACCCGGCCCTGGTTGCAGGGCTCGCGCCTGACGGCCTGGGAGCTGGCCGGCGAGGGCGTGCCGGTCAGCCTCAATGCCGACTCCGCCGCCGCGCACCTGATGAAGACCGAGGGCATCACCTGGGTCATAGTCGGCGCTGACCGCATCACCGCCAATGGCGATGTGGCCAACAAGATCGGTACCTACCAGCTGGCGGTCAACGCCATGCACCACGGCGTGCGTTTCATGGTGGTGGCGCCCAGTTCGACCATCGACATGAGTCTGGAAGAGGGTGAAGACATCCCGATCGAGGAGCGCGACGGTCGCGAGCTGCTGGATGTCGGCGGCCAGCGCATCGCCGCCGAGGTGCATGCGGTCAATCCGGTGTTCGACGTGACGCCGGCCGACCTGATCGACGCGATCGTCACCGAAAAGGGCGTGGTCGAGCGGCCGGATGCGGCGAAAATGGCGCAACTCATGTGTCGCAAGCGCCTGCACTGAGCCCGCCCGGCGGGGTAGGTCTGGGCGGGTGACTGTGGTAAGCTCCGGCAGTTCTCGGGTGGCCCCGTGCGGGCCACTCCAATAGCGCCAATAACCGACTTAACTCGTTGATTTGTCGTGAGTCGCCGCCAAGCAGGGGCGACTACGGCGGACTCCGGTCTGACCCAGGAAGGGTACGACGGGGTTTCACCAGAATAAGGAACCAGGCTTCTCATGGGCGAACTGGCCAAAGAAATCCTCCCGGTCAATATCGAAGACGAGCTGAAACAGTCCTACCTCGACTACGCCATGAGCGTGATCGTCGGGCGTGCGCTGCCGGATGCGCGCGACGGCCTGAAGCCGGTGCACCGTCGCGTGCTCTACGCCATGAGCGAGCTGGGCAACGACTGGAACAAGGCCTACAAGAAGTCCGCCCGTGTGGTCGGTGACGTGATCGGTAAGTACCACCCGCACGGCGACACGGCTGTCTACGACACCATCGTGCGCATGGCCCAGCCCTTCTCCCTGCGCTACATGCTGGTCGACGGCCAGGGCAACTTCGGTTCGGTGGACGGCGACAACGCCGCGGCCATGCGATACACCGAAGTGCGCATGGCCAAGCTGGCCCACGAGCTGCTGGCCGACCTGGACAAGGAAACCGTTGACTGGGTGCCCAACTACGACGGCACCGAGCAGATTCCGGCGGTCATGCCGACCAAGATCCCCAACCTGCTGGTCAATGGCTCGTCGGGTATCGCCGTGGGCATGGCGACCAACATCCCGCCGCACAACCTGACCGAGGTGATCGACGGCTGCCTGGCGCTGATCGACAACCCCGAGCTGACCGTCGATGAGCTGATGCAGTACATCCCCGGTCCGGACTTCCCCACCGCAGGCATCATCAACGGTCGCGCCGGCATCATCGAGGCCTACCGTACCGGCCGTGGGCGCATCTATATGCGCGCCCGCGCCACCGTCGAGGATATGGAGAAGGGCGGAAGCCGCCAGCAGATCATCGTCACCGAGCTGCCCTACCAGCTGAACAAGGCGCGTCTGATCGAGAAGATCGCCGAGCTGGTCAAAGAGAAGAAGATCGAAGGCATCACCGAGCTGCGCGACGAGTCCGACAAGGACGGCATGCGCGTGGTCATCGAGCTGCGTCGTGGCGAAGTCGGCGAGGTTGTGCTGAACAACCTCTACGCCCAGACCCAGATGCAGAGCGTGTTTGGTATCAACGTGGTGGCTCTGGTCGACGGCCAGCCGCGCACGCTGAACCTGAAAGACATGCTCGAGGTCTTCGTCCGTCACCGCCGTGAAGTGGTGACCCGCCGCACCGTCTACGAGCTGCGCAAGGCCCGCGAGCGCGGCCACATCCTCGAAGGCCAGGCGGTTGCCCTGTCCAACATCGATCCGGTCATCGAGCTGATCAAGACCTCGCCGACACCGGCCGAAGCCAAGGAGCGCCTGATCGCCACTGCCTGGGCCTCCAGCGCCGTGGAGGCCATGGTCGAGCGCGCCGGCGCCGATTCCTGCCGTCCGGAAGACTTGGACCCGCAATACGGCCTGCGCGATGGCAAGTACTACCTGTCGCCCGAGCAGGCTCAGGCCATCCTCGAGCTGCGCCTGCACCGCCTGACCGGTCTGGAGCACGAGAAGCTGCTGGCCGAGTACCAGGAGATCCTCACCCAGATCGGCGAGCTGATCCGCATCCTGACCAGCGCCGAGCGCCTGATGGAAGTCATCCGCGAGGAGCTGGAGAAGGTCAAGGCCGAGTTCGGCGATGCCCGTCGCACCGAGATCATGGCCTCGCAGATGGACCTGACCATCGCCGACCTGATCACCGAGGAAGAGCGTGTCGTCACCATCTCCCACGGCGGCTACGCCAAGTCCCAGCCGCTGGCCGCCTACCAGGCGCAGCGTCGTGGCGGCAAGGGCAAGTCGGCTACCGGGGTGAAGGACGAGGACTACATCGAACACCTGCTGGTCGCCAACAGTCACGCCACCCTGCTGCTGTTCTCCAGCAAGGGCAAGGTCTACTGGCTGCGTACCTTCGAGATTCCCGAGGCCTCGCGCGCCGCGCGTGGCCGTCCGCTGGTCAACCTGCTGCCGCTGGACGAGGGTGAGCGCATCACCGCCATGCTACAGATCGACCTGGAGGCCGTGCGTGCCCGCTTTGCCGACGAGGAGAGCGAGGACGACGACGTGGTTTCCGAGGTGGTCGAGGTGGAGGAAGCCGAGGAAGGCGATGAATCCGACTTCAGTCAGGACGAGCCGACCGGCGCCTACATCTTCATGGCCACCGCCTACGGCACCGTGAAGAAGACCCCGCTGATCCAGTTCACCAAGCCGCGCTCCAACGGCCTGATCGCCCTGAAGCTGGAAGAGGGCGACTCGCTGATCGCCGCCGCCATCACCGATGGCTCGAAGGACGTGATGATGTTCTCCGACGCCGGAAAGGTGATCCGCTTCAAGGAGAGCAAGGTGCGCATCATGGGCCGTCTGGCCCGCGGCGTGCGCGGCATGCGTCTGGCCGAAGACCAGCGCATCATCTCCATGCTGATTCCGGAAGCCGGCGCGCAGATCCTCTCTGCCTCCGCGCGTGGCTATGGCAAGCGCACCCCGCTGGCCGACTACCCGCGCCGCGGTCGTGGCGGCCAGGGCGTGATCGCCATGGTGATCAACGAGCGTAACGGCAAGCTGGTCGGTGCCGTGCAGGTGCTGGATGGCGAGGAGATCATGCTGATCTCCGATCAGGGCACCCTGGTGCGTACCCGTGTCGATGAAGTTCGTGGTGCCGGCCGTAACACCCAGGGTGTGATCCTGATCAAGCTGGCCGAGGACGAGACCCTGGTCGGCCTGGAGCGCGTACAGGAGCCGTCCGGCGGTGACGAGGATGAGCTGGAAGTGCTGGAAGGCGAAGTCGTCGAGCAGAACGAAGAAGCGGTGACCGAGGCCGAAGACGGCGCGGAGACCGGTAACAGCGAAGAGTGAGAGAGTCGAAGTGAGCAAACGCGCCCATAACTTCTGCGCCGGCCCGGCCGCGCTTCCCACCGCCGTTCTGGAGCGTGCCCAGGCGGAGATGCTCGACTGGCAGGGCAAGGGCCTGTCCGTGATGGAAATGAGCCATCGCAGCGACGAGTACGTGGCCATCGCCGAGAAGGCCGAACAGGATCTGCGCGACCTGCTGAGCATCCCCAGCGACTACAAGGTGCTGTTCCTGCAGGGTGGCGCCAGCCAGCAGTTCGCCGAGATCCCGCTCAACCTGCTGCCGGAAGACGGCGTGGCCGACTACATCGAGACCGGCATCTGGTCGAAGAAGGCCATCGAGGAGGCGCAGCGCTACGGCAACATCAATGTCGCCGCCAGCGCCAAGGGCTACGACTACTTCGCCATTCCCGGGCAGAACGAGTGGCAGCTGTCGAAAGACGCCGCCTACGTGCACTACGCCAGCAACGAGACAATCGGCGGCCTGCAGTTCGACTGGATCCCCGAGGTGGGCGACACCCCGCTGGTGGTGGACATGTCCTCGGACATCCTCTCCCGCGAGATCGACGTTTCCAAGTTCGGCCTGATCTACGCCGGCGCGCAGAAGAACATCGGCCCCAGCGGGCTGGTCGTCGCGATCATCCGCGAAGACCTGCTGGGTCGCGCCCGCAGCGTCTGCCCGACCATGCTCAACTACAAGGTCGCCGCCGATAACGGCTCCATGTACAACACTCCGGCGACCTATTCCTGGTACCTCTCCGGCCTGGTCTTCGAGTGGCTGAAGGAGCAGGGCGGCGTCGCCGCGATGGAGAAGCGCAACAAGGCCAAGAAGGACCTGCTGTACAAGGCCATCGACGCCAGCGACTTCTACACCAACCCGATCCAGCCGAGCGCGCGCTCGTGGATGAACGTGCCGTTCCGCCTGGCCGACGAGAAGCTGGACAAGGCCTTCCTGGTCGGCGCCGAAGCGCGCGGCCTGCTCAACCTCAAGGGCCATCGCTCGGTGGGTGGCATGCGTGCCTCCATCTATAACGCCACCGGCCTGGATGCCGTGGAGGCCCTGGTGGCCTACATGGCGGAGTTCGAGAAGGAGCACGGCTGATGAGTGACGCCGATCAGCTCAAGGCGCTGCGGGTTCGCATCGACAGCCTCGACGAGAAGATCCTCGAGCTGATCAGCGAGCGCGCACGCTGCGCCCAGGACGTGGCGCGGGTGAAGATGGCTTCTCTGCCGGAGGGCGAGAAGCCGGTGTTCTACCGCCCCGAGCGCGAAGCCTGGGTGCTCAAGCACATCATGGAGCTGAACAAGGGTCCGCTGGACAACGAGGAGATGGCGCGGCTGTTCCGCGAGATCATGTCCTCCTGCCTGGCGCTGGAGCAGCCGCTCAAGGTCGCCTACCTCGGCCCGGAAGGCACCTTCAGCCAGGCCGCGGCGATGAAGCACTTCGGTCATTCGGTGATCAGCGTGCCGATGGCCGCCATCGACGAGGTGTTCCGCGAAGTGGCCGCCGGCGCGGTCAACTTTGGCGTGGTGCCGGTGGAGAACTCCACCGAGGGTGCGATCAACCACACCCTGGACAGCTTCCTCGAGCACGACATGGTGATCTGTGGCGAGGTGGAGCTGCGCATCCACCATCACCTGCTGGTCGGTGATACGACCAAGACCGACAAGATCACCCGCATCTACTCCCACGCCCAGTCCCTGGCGCAATGCCGCAAGTGGCTGGACGCGCACTACCCGAACGTCGAGCGCGTAGCCGTTTCCAGCAACGCCGAAGCGGCCAAGCGGGTGAAGAGCGAGTGGAACTCGGCGGCGATAGCCGGCGACATGGCGGCGAGTCTCTACGGCCTGACCAAGCTGCAGGAAAAGATCGAGGATCGCCCGGACAACTCCACGCGCTTCCTCATCATCGGCAGCCAGGAAGTGCCGCCGACCGGCGACGACAAGACCTCGGTCATCGTCTCCATGCGCAACAAGCCGGGTGCCCTGCACGAGCTGCTGGTGCCGTTCCACACCAACGGCATCGACCTGACCCGCATCGAGACCCGCCCGTCGCGCAGCGGCAAGTGGACCTACGTGTTCTTCATCGACTTCGTCGGCCACCACCAGGACCCGCTGATCAAGGACGTGCTGGAAAAGATCAACAGCGAAGCCGTCGCCCTGAAGGTGCTGGGTTCCTACCCGAAAGCGGTTCTCTGAGGAGCCATCATGAGTTGCGATTTCCTCGCCCTGGCCGTGCCGGGCGTGCAGAAACTCTCGCCCTATGTGCCGGGCAAGCCGGTCGACGAGCTGGCCCGTGAGCTGAATCTCGACCCGGCCGGCATCGTCAAGCTGGCCAGCAACGAGAACCCGCTGGGCCCGTCGCCCAAGGCGCTGGAGGCGATCCGTGCCGAGCTGGCCGAGCTGACCCGCTACCCGGACGGCAACGGCTTCGAGCTGAAGACCAAACTGGCTGCCCGCTGCGGCGTGACTCCGGCCCAGGTGACCCTGGGCAACGGCTCCAACGACATTCTCGACCTGGTCGCCCGCGCCTGGCTGGCGCCAGGCCTCAACGCCGTGTTCAGCCAGTACGCCTTCGCCGTGTACCCGATCGCCACCCAGGCTGTCGGCGCCCAGGGCAAGGTGGTGCCGGCCAAGGCGCATGGCCACGACCTGGAGGCCATGCTGGCCGCCATCGACGCCAATACCCGCGTGGTGTTCGTCGCCAACCCGAACAACCCGACCGGTACCTGGTTCGGCCCGGACGCGCTGGAGTCCTTCCTCGCCCGCGTGCCGCAGAGCGTGCTGGTGGTGCTGGACGAGGCCTATATCGAGTACGCCGAGGGTGACGAACTGCCGGACGGCCTCGACTACCTGGCGCGCTACCCGAACCTGCTGGTCTCGCGCACCTTCTCCAAGGCCTATGGCCTGGCCTCGCTGCGCGTCGGCTATGCACTGAGCTCTCCGCAGGTGGCCGATGTGCTCAATCGCGTGCGTGCGCCGTTCAACGTCAACAGCCTGGCCCTCGCCGCCGCCTGCGCGGCGCTGGACGATGCCGACTACCTGGCGGCCAGCCGCCGCACCAATGATGCCGGCATGGCGCAGCTGGAGGCGGGCTTCCGTCGCCTGGGGCTGAGCTGGATTCCGTCCAAAGGCAACTTCATCGCCGTCGACTTCGGCTGCGACGCCGCACCGATCAACCAGGCGCTGCTGCAAGCTGGGGTCATCGTGCGCCCGGTGGCCGGCTACGGTATGCCGACCTTCCTGCGCGTCTCCATCGGTACCGAGGGCGAGAACGCCCGCTTCCTCGAGGCGCTGGAGCAGATTCTCCGTGGCTGATGCAATGCCGCTGCAACACGCGCCGGGCAAACTCGGCCGCCTGGTGGTGGTGGGGCTCGGCCTGATCGGCGGCTCCTTCGCCAAAGGTATGCGCGAGAAGGGGCTGTTCGACGAAGTGGTCGGCGTGGATCTGGATGCCGAGTCGCGGCGCCTGGCCGTGGAGCTGGGCGTGGTCGACCGCTGCGAAACCGAGCTGACGGCCGCCTGTCAGGGCGCCGCGGTGATCCAGCTGGCGGTGCCTATCCTGGCCATGGAAAAGCTGCTGGGCCAGCTAGCCAGGCTGGAGCTGGGCGACGCTGTGCTGACTGATGTCGGCAGCGCCAAGGGCAATGTGGTGCGCGCGGCGCGCCTGGCCTTCGACGGTAAGGTGGCACGCTTTGTACCGGGGCATCCGATCGCCGGCTCCGAGCAGAGCGGGGTGGAGGCCTCCAATGCCGAGCTGTTCCGCCGTCACAAGGTCATTCTCACGCCGCAGGCCTCCACCGATGCCTCGGCGCTGGCGCTGATCGACGGCCTGTGGCGCGCCCTGGGTGCCGATGTGGAACACATGGAGGTGGAGCACCACGATCAGGTGCTGGCCGCCACCAGCCACCTGCCGCACCTGCTGGCCTTCACCCTGGTCGACTCGCTGGCCAAGCGCAGCGAGAACCTGGAAATCTTCCGATACGCCGCCGGTGGTTTCCGCGACTTCACGCGGATTGCCGGCAGCGACCCGGTGATGTGGCACGACATCTTCCTCGCCAACCGCGAGGCGGTGCTGCGCACCCTCGACGCATTTCGCGATGACCTCGACGCCCTGCGCGGCGCGGTCGACGCTGGGGACGGGCATCAGTTGCTGGGCGTGTTCACCCGCGCCCGGCATGCCCGCGAGCATTTCAGCAAAATCCTGGCCCGCAGGGCCTATGTGGACGCCATGCACTCGAACGACCTGATCTATCTCGCCAATCCCGGTGGCTCGCTCTCCGGCCGCATCCGCGTACCGGGCGACAAGTCCATCTCGCACCGCTCGATCATGCTCGGCTCGCTGGCCGAAGGCGTGACCCAGGTGGAGGGCTTCCTTGAGGGCGAGGACGCCCTGGCCACTCTGCAGGCCTTCCGCGACATGGGCGTGGTGATCGAGGGGCCGCACCACGGCAAGGTGACCATTCATGGCGTGGGGCTGAATGGCTTGCAGCCGCCACCCGGCCCGCTGTACCTGGGCAACTCCGGTACCTCCATGCGCCTGCTCTCCGGTCTGCTGGCTGCACAGCCGTTCGACACCGTGCTGACCGGCGACGCTTCGCTGTCCAAGCGTCCGATGAACCGCGTGGCCAAGCCGCTGCGCGAGATGGGCGCGGTGATCGAGACCGGTCCGGAAGGTCGTCCGCCGCTGACCATTCGCGGTGGCCAGCGCCTGACCGGCATGAGCTACGAAATGCCGATGGCCAGTGCCCAGGTCAAATCCTGCCTGCTGCTGGCCGGCCTGTATGCCGCCGGCGAGACCAGTGTCACCGAACCGGCACCGACCCGTGACCATACCGAGCGCATGCTGCGCGGTTTCGGCTACCCGGTAACGGTGGATGGCAATGTCGCCAGCGTCGAGTCCGGTCACAAGCTCAGCGCTACCCATATCGAAGTGCCGGCGGACATCTCCTCGGCTGCCTTCTTCCTGGTTGCTGCCAGCATCGCCGAGGGTTCCGAGCTGGTGCTGGAGCATGTCGGCATCAACCCGACGCGCACCGGCGTGATCGACATCCTCAAGCTGATGGGCGCCGACCTGACCCTGGAAAACCAGCGCGAAGTCGGCGGCGAGCCCGTCGCGGACATCCGCGTGCGCGCGGCCAAACTCAAGGGTATCGACATCCCCGAGGACCTGGTGCCGCTGGCCATCGACGAGTTCCCGGTGCTGTTCGTCGCTGCCGCCTGTGCCGAAGGCCGCACCGTGCTGCGCGGTGCCGAGGAGCTGCGGGTGAAGGAGTCCGACCGCATCCAGGTGATGGCTGACGGCCTGATCGCTCTGGGCGTGAAGGCCGAGCCGACCCCGGACGGCATCATCATCGAGGGCGGCCCGATCGGTGGTGGCGAGGTGTGGAGCCACGGCGACCACCGTATCGCCATGTCCTTCAGCGTCGCCTCGCTGCGCGCCACGGCACCGATCCGCATCCACGACTGCGCCAACGTCGCCACGTCGTTCCCCAACTTCCTCGGTTTGGCCGCTGGCGCCGGTATCCGCGTGGCGGAGGAGGGCAAATGAGCGCCGTAGTCATCACCATCGACGGACCGAGCGGCTCGGGCAAGGGCACCATCGCCGGTCTGCTGGCCGCCAAGCTGGGCTGGAAGCTGCTGGATTCCGGCGCGCTCTATCGCCTGCTGGCCTTCGCCGCCGGTAATCACGGTATCGACCTGACCAACGAGGAAGCGCTGAAGACGCTAGCCGCCCATCTGGACGTGCAGTTCGTCGACAAGCGCATCATTCTCGAGGGCGAGGAAGTCACTGACGCCATCCGCAACGAGCAGGTCGGCGCCGGTGCTTCCATGGTCGCTTCGTTGCCGGCGGTGCGCGAGGCGCTGCTGCAGCGCCAGCGCGCTTTCCGCGAGGCGCCGGGCCTGGTGGCCGACGGTCGCGACATGGGCACCGTGGTATTTCCGGACGCGCCGCTGAAGATTTACCTGACCGCCAGTGCCGAGGAGCGTGCCCGCCGCCGCTACCTGCAGTTGAAAGGCAAGGTGGAAGGTGTTAGCCTGCCGAGTCTGCTAGACGAGATTCGTGCGCGCGACGAGCGCGACATGCAACGCGCAGTGGCGCCCCTGAAGCCGGCAGTAGATGCCGTTCAGCTGGATTCCACCGAGTTGAGCATCGAGCAGGTAATGGAAAGAATTCTCAGCGAAGTCGCCAATCGCGATCTCGTCGGGTAAATGAGTCACGGCTGTCTTAAGTCGAAAGGCTCGCAAGGAGGCAGGCGGGAGACCAGTCATAGTCCCGCAGGCCTCTTTTTACATGAACGAACCCACATTGTCTGGAGTGTGGTTTGGGCGAATCCCCGCCCTTGATCAACAGGAATCAACATGAGCGAAAGCTTTGCAGAACTATTTGAAGAAAGCCTAAAGACCCTCAATCTTCAGGCTGGCGCGATCATCACCGCGATTGTCGTCGATATCGACTACCAATCTGGCTGGGTCACCGTCCACGCTGGTCTGAAGTCCGAAGGCCTGATCCCGCTTGAGCAGTTCTACAACGATGCTGGCGAACTGGCCATCAACGTCGGTGATGAAGTGCACGTGGCGCTGGACGCGGTTGAAGATGGCTTTGGTGAAACCAAGCTGTCCCGCGAAAAAGCCAAGCGTGCTGAGTGCTGGATCGTTCTGGAAGCAGCTTTCGCCGCTGAAGAAGTGGTCAAGGGCGTTATCAACGGTAAGGTCAAAGGCGGCTTCACCGTCGACGTCAGCGGTATCCGTGCGTTCCTGCCGGGCTCCCTGGTCGATGTCCGTCCGGTGCGTGATACCACTCACCTGGAAGGCAAAGAGCTGGAATTCAAGGTCATCAAGCTCGACCAGAAGCGCAACAACGTTGTCGTTTCCCGTCGCAGCGTGCTGGAAGCCGAGAACAGCGCCGAGCGCGAAGCTCTGCTGGAATCCCTGCAGGAAGGCCAGCAGGTCAAAGGTATCGTCAAGAACCTCACCGACTACGGTGCGTTTGTTGACCTGGGCGGCGTAGATGGTCTGCTGCACATCACCGACATGGCCTGGAAGCGCATCAAGCACCCGTCCGAGATCGTCAACGTTGGCGACGAGATCGACGTCAAGGTTCTGAAGTACGACCGCGAGCGCAACCGCGTCTCCCTGGGTCTGAAGCAGCTGGGCGAAGATCCATGGGTCGCCATCAAAGCGCGCTACCCGGAAGGTACCCGTGTTACCGCCAAAGTCACCAACCTGACCGACTACGGCTGCTTCGCCGAGCTGGAAGAGGGTGTGGAAGGCCTGGTGCACGTGTCCGAGATGGATTGGACCAACAAGAACATCCACCCGTCCAAGGTCGTTCAGGTCGGCGACGAAGTGGAAGTTCAGGTTCTGGACATCGACGAAGAGCGTCGTCGTATCTCCCTGGGCATCAAGCAGTGCAAGTCGAACCCGTGGGAAGACTTCTCCGGCCAGTTCAACAAGGGCGACAAGATCTCCGGCACCATCAAGTCGATCACCGATTTCGGTATCTTCATCGGCCTGGACGGCGGTATCGATGGTCTGGTTCACCTGTCCGACATCTCCTGGAACGAAGTGGGCGAAGAAGCCGTACGCCGCTTCAAGAAGGGCGACGAGCTGGAAACCGTCATCCTCTCCGTTGATCCGGAGCGCGAGCGCATCTCCCTGGGCATCAAGCAGCTGGAAGACGATCCGTTCTCCAACTACGCCTCCCTGAACGAGAAAGGCACCATCGTGCGCGGTACCGTCAAGGAAGTGGACGCCAAGGGCGCCGTGATCAGCCTGGGTGGTGACATCGAAGGCATCCTGAAGGCTTCCGAAATCAGCCGCGACCGCGTTGAAGACGCCCGCAACGTGCTGAAGGAAGGCGACGAAGTCGAAGCCAAGATCATCAGCATCGACCGCAAGTCCCGCGTTATCAGCCTGTCCGTCAAGTCCAAAGACGTCGAAGACGAGAAGGACGCGATGAAAGAGCTGCGTAACAAGCAGGACGCCGAAACCACTGGTCCGACCACCATCGGTGATCTGATCCGTGCGCAGATGAACCAGAACTAAGTTCCGGTTTCAGCTGGAAAAAGGGCGACTTCGGTCGCCCTTTTTTGTGCCCGCAATTTCTTCCGGTCGCTTGCAGGCCAGTGTCTGCGAGGTGTTGATGGTTATTTTTTCCATTTCCATATCATTCGTCTTTCTCCGCTTGACATCCGGACTATCCAAAGCTTTTCAGGCGTGCTAAAAACACCCTACTAGATGATCTAGCCGCTTGAAAAAGAAGGGAAAACCATGACCAAGTCGGAGTTGATCGAGCGCATTGTCAATCACCAGGGGCTGCTGTCCTCCAAGGATGTCGAGCTGGCGATCAAGACCATGCTGGAACAGATGTCCCAGGCACTGGCAACCGGTGATCGCATCGAGATTCGCGGCTTTGGTAGCTTTTCCCTGCACTATCGCGCGCCACGCGTGGGGCGCAACCCCAAGACCGGGGAATCGGTTCGCCTGGACGGCAAGTTCGTTCCGCATTTCAAGCCAGGCAAGGAACTGCGCGATCGCGTCAATGAAGATGAGTGAGCTGGACCCGTACGGCTCGCAAGGAGCTGAGCATGCTGACCAGCGCTAAACGTGTATTGTTCGCCGGGTGTCTGTTGCTGGCCGGCGCGGCTGTTCTGTTATTCATGCTGGAGAATCCCCAGCGCATCCATCTGGTCTTCCTCGGTGCCGCCAGCGCAGAGCTGCCGGTTGCGGCCCTGATGATGATTTCCTTCATCCTCGGTCTGCTGACCTGTCTGCTGTTCAGTCTCTGGGTGCTGGGCAGGTGGCGCATGCGTGTGGCGCAGCTGCGGCGTGAGCTTGTTGTTCTTACCCGGCAGTCGGGGCAGGAGCGTTGAACTCCTGCGGTTTGACTCCCCGACAGTTTCCTGACTGCGCCTGCGGCCTAGCCTCGGTTGTTCGTCTGGTTGTCATCGACGCCGACGCGTAGAGGTCGTTTTCTTGAGTTCTGTATGTGTGTTGGTTACCGGGGCCAGCGGTTTCGTGGGCGCTGCTCTGGTAGAACGTCTGGCAAGTGAGCCCGATACCTGGGTGTTGGCTGCCGGGCGTCGAGTTTTTCCGGTCGCCGCAGGGGTTGAGCATAGGTTGCTGGGGGATCTCGGCGAAGCCTGTTATGCCCCCGTGCAGTTTCAAGACGTCGATGTCGTAGTGCATACAGCGGCACGCGTGCACGTCATGCGTGACACCAGTCTTGAGCCTCTGACGGAATATCGTCGGGTCAATGTAGAGGGGACATTGGCGTTGGCCAGGGCTGCGGCCGCGGCAGGTGTTCGGCGCTTCGTATTTCTCAGTTCGATCAAGGTAAACGGCGAGGAGAGCAGGGCGGGCATACCGTTCTCGGCAGATGATTTGCCCGCGCCAAAGGATGCCTACGGTATCTCCAAGCTTGAGGCCGAGCGTGCACTTCGCTCCCTGGCTGCGGCAACGGGTATGGAGGTCGTGATAGTGCGGCCGCCCCTGGTTTATGGTCCTGGGGTCGGGGCCAACTTCCGTAGCCTGATGCGTTGGTTGCAGCGTGGTGTGCCGCTGCCGCTCGGAGGTATCAGCAATAAACGCAGCCTGGTCGCCCTACCCAATCTGGTCGATCTCCTTGCAGTCTGCATTGCTCACCCGGCCGCCGCGAACCAGGTGTTTCTCGCGGGTGACGGCGTTGATATGTCTACTTCCGAGCTGCTGCGACGGCTTGGGTTTGCCCTGGGGTGTCCCGCCCGACTGATATCGCTTCCGGCGGTCTGCATGCGTGTGTTGCTCCTGTCTCTGGGCATGGAACGGATATGGTCGCGACTCTGGGGAGATCTTCAGGTCGATATAGACAAGACCTGCAGGCTGCTTGACTGGCGTCCGCCGGTGCCCGTTGATGTCGCTTTGCGAGAGGCTGCGCAGGGCTTTCAACAGGATGGCTCATGTTGATCGTATTGATTCTTCTGGCAACGTTCAGCCTGGCCTGGCTGATGACTTGGGGGCTGCGCCGCTATGCGCTGGCTCACAATGTCTTGGATGTGCCGAACTCGCGCAGCTCGCACCGGGTGCCGACGCCTCGTGGCGGCGGCATGGCAATAGTGGTGGCTTGCAGTCTGGCGCTGGTTGTACTGGCGCTTTCCGATCTGCTGCCTGCGCCGCTGTTCTATGCACTATCAGGTAGCGGCGCCTTGGTGGCTCTGGTCGGTTTCGTGGATGACCATCGTCCTTTAGCTGCTCGCTGGCGTTTATTGGCGCACTTCCTGGCGGCGACCTGGGGTTTGTTCTGGCTGGGTGGGATGCCAGAGGTTTGGATACCGGGTATTGGCGCGCTGCCCGGCTGGTTGTGGGGGCTGCTGGGGCTGGTCTATCTGGTTTGGCTGCTCAATCTTTACAACTTCATGGATGGCATTGATGGGATTGCCGGCATGGAGGCGGTCTGTGTCTGCCTGGGAGGGGCCATTCTGTACGCCCTCGCAGGGCGTTACGAGATGGTGCTTTTGCCTGTTCTACTGGCCTTGGCCAGTGCAGGTTTCCTATTCTGGAATTTTCCCTCTGCGCGCATCTTCATGGGGGATGCTGGCAGCGGTTATCTGGGACTGCTGCTCGGGTTGTTCTCACTGCAGGCTGCATGGGTTGCCCAAGAGCTGTTCTGGTCCTGGCTGATTCTGCTGGGGGTGTTCATAGTCGATGCCAGTGTCACCCTGCTGCGCCGCCTGTTGCAGGGCTACCGCGTCTATGAGGCGCACCGTAGCCATGCCTACCAGCATGCTGCCCGTCAGTTGGGGCGGCATTTGCCTGTTACCCTTGCGGTTGCCGTGATAAACCTCTGCTGGTTGTTGCCACTCTCGCTTTGGGCTGCACACGGGGGCTACGGTTTTTTTATTCTGCTGTTGGCTTATGCGCCGCTGATACTGTTGGCGCTTCGCTACCGGGCGGGTCTTGCCGAATAGCCCGGCGGGCTGACAGTCAACTGATAATAAGAACGACGGAAGCAGATGGATTTTCAGAATTTTCGACCTTGGCTGTTGGGGTGGCCACGCCGCTACAAGCGTCTTGTGCAGGTAGCGGCTGACGTTGCCATTACTTGGATGGCGCTCTGGCTGGCATTCTGGATTCGCCTGGGTTCCGATAGCCTGGTCAATCCGTTTGGCGACCATCTCTGGCTGTTTGTCTGCGCCCCTCTGGTGGCGATCCCCATCTACATCCGTATGGGGCTGTATCGGGCGGTGTTGCGTTATCTGGGAAATGACGCACTGCTGACGATTTTTCGGGCGGTCAGTGTTTCCTCGCTGTTCCTGGCGCTTCTGGTCTACTGGAATCACTGGGCACCAACTGCGGTGCCGCGCTCGCTGGTGCTCATCTATTGGTGGCTGAGTCTGCTGATGGTGGGGGGCATGCGTCTGCTGATGCGCCAGTACTTCATGGGCGACTGGTTTCATGTGCGGCATGCCATGCCGTTCATGGGGCGTAACGACGGTCTGCCCAAGGTGGCCATCTATGGCGCAGGTACGGCCGGCAACCAGTTGGCCGCCGCTCTGCGCAGCGGCCGGGCCATGCGTCCGGTGGCCTTCATCGATGACGATGCCAGCATCGCCTTTCGCGTCATTGCCGGGCTGAAGGTCTACAAGCCCAAGCACATCCAGCAGATGATCAACGAGACCGGGGCTCAGGAGATCCTCCTCGCCATTCCCTCGGCGAGCCGGGCCAGGCGCAAGGAGATCCTCCAGTATCTCGAGGGGTTCCCGCTGCATATCCGCTCGGTGCCGGACTTCATGGACCTGGCCAGCGGCAAGGTTCGGGTCGAGGACGTGCAGGAAGTGGACATCGCCGATCTGCTCGGGCGCGATGCCGTGCCGCCGCAGATGGAACTGTTCGAGCGTTGCATTCGCGGCAAGACGGTGCTGGTTACCGGGGCCGGCGGTTCCATCGGCTCCGAGCTGAGTCGGCAGATCCTGGGCAGCCAGCCGAAGACACTGCTGTTGTTCGATCACAGCGAGTTCAATCTCTACAGCATTCATACAGAGCTTGAGGCGAGGATGCGCCGCGAGTCTTTGCCCGGTCGCTTGGTGCCCATTCTGGGCTCCGTACGCTCCCAGGTTCGCCTGCAGGATGTGATGCGTAGCTGGGGGGTGGACGCTGTCTATCATGCGGCGGCGTACAAGCATGTGCCGCTTGTGGAGCACAATATCGCCGAAGGTGTCATCAATAACGTGATGGGCACGCTGTATGCCGCGCAAGCCGCGCTGTGTAGCGGTGTGAGCCATTTCGTGCTGATCTCCACGGACAAGGCTGTACGCCCCACCAACATTATGGGCAGCACCAAGCGTTTGGCCGAGATGACTCTGCAGGCACTCAGTCGTGAGTCCGCGCCGGTGCTGTTCGGTGACGCTACCGGTTTGCACTGGGTCAACAAGACCCGTTTCAGCATGGTGCGTTTCGGTAACGTGCTGGGCTCGTCCGGCTCCGTCATTCCGCTGTTTCGCGAGCAGATTCGCCGGGGCGGCCCGGTAACCGTGACCCACCCGGCGATCACCCGTTACTTCATGACCATTCCCGAGGCGGCGCAGCTGGTGATCCAGGCCGGCTCCATGGCGCAGGGTGGCGACGTGTTCGTGTTGGACATGGGAGCGCCGGTGAAGATCCTCGATCTGGCGGAGAAGATGATTCATCTGTCCGGACTCGGGGTGCGTTCCGAGCGCAATCCGCAGGGCGATATCGCCATCGAGTTCACCGGCCTACGCCCGGGCGAGAAGCTGTACGAGGAGCTGCTGATCGGCGAGGGTGCTCAGCCCACCTCGCATTCCATGATCATGCGGGCCAGCGAGGAGCATCTGTCCTGGGAGGCGTTGCGGGAGGTCCTGCGTGAGCTGCTTTGCGCGGTCGAGCAGGATGATTACGGCCATTTGCGGCAGCTGCTGCGAGGTACCGTCAGCGGTTACAGCCCGGAAGGAGAAATAGTCGACTGGATTCATGTGCAGCAGCGCACGGAATCCTGATGCTGTCGGTTTGACATGGCGCTGCCGCCTCCTACGTTGATAGGGCGCATCTGGAGTTCGTGCGCCTCATTCACGACAAGGAGTCGAACATGCTCAAGAAGAAAATCGCTGTAGTGCTGCTTTCCTGCATGGCCAGCCTGCCCATCGCCGTTTCCGCGGCAGAGTCTGCCAAGGCCCCCAGTGTTGCCGTCGAAACGACGCAGAGCGAGGTGTCGGCGGTCAACATCAATACTGCCGATCTGGATGTTCTGCAGAGTGAACTGGTCGGCGTGGGTAAGGTGAAGGCTCAGGCCATCATCGATCACCGCAATGCCAATGGTCCTTTTGCATCAGTCGATGAATTGCTCGAGGTCAAAGGTATTGGGGCTGCGATCCTGGAGAAAAACCGCGATCGCATGAGCGTCAACTAGCCACTGCGTTGTCTGTTGGAAGAAAGCCGGTCTCAGACCGGCTTTTTCGTTTCTGCCTCAATCTGCGATCAGCAGTTACTATTCGCTCCTCATTATTCAGGGAGACGCGCATGCCTGCTTTACCCACAGTCGCTTTCGCCGGCATAGGCCTGATGGGGTTGCCCATGTGTCGTCGGCTGATCGCCGCCGGCTACTCGCTGCGGATCTGGAATCGTTCGCTGGACAAGTGCAGGGCGCTGGAGGAGATGGGTGCCCAGGTGGTATCGGTGCCGGCCAGGTTGGCTGAAGGCGCGGATATCGTGATGCTCTGTCTGGCTGATACGGCTGCTGTGCGTGAAGTGGTGTTCGGTCCGTCTGGCGTAGCCTCGGCGGCCAAGCCAGGGCAGCTGCTGCTGGATTTTTCCAGTGTGGAACCGGCGGCAACCCGCGAAATGGCGGCCCAGCTGGAGCGGCTTAGCGGCATGCGTTGGGTGGATGCTCCCGTTTCCGGCGGTGTGCCCGGGGCCGAAGCGGGGACGTTGGCCATCATGGCCGGCGGGCGTGGTGAGGATGTCGACCTCCTGCGCCCCTTGCTCGCTCATCTGGGGCAGCGTGTGACTCACATGGGGGCGGTGGGTGCCGGGCAGGTCACCAAGGTCTGTAATCAAATGATCGTGGCTTGCAATGCATTGGTCATCGCCGAGGTCGTGGGTTTGGCCGAGCGTTCCGGTGTCGATGCGCGCCTGCTCGCACCAGCCCTGGCAGGCGGTTTCGCCGACTCGCGCCCACTGCAGATACTGGCGCCACAGATGGCCGATAGCCAATTCGAGCCAGTGAAATGGCATGTCCGCACGCTGCTCAAGGATCTGGATACCGCGGCGAAACTTGCGCGAGAGGAGGGCGGGGCCGTGCCCATGAGTGGTCTGGCTGCGCAGCTGATGCGCCTGCATGGCAGCATGGGCAACCTCGAGAATGACCCCGCAACGCTGGTCCGTCTCTACCGCGGAGAGCAGGCATGAGGATTGCTGCCAACATTTCGTTGCTGTTCACCGAGCATCCCATGCTTGAGCGGGTTGCCGCGGCTGCGGCGGCCGGATTCGATGGGGTAGAGGTGCAGTTCCCCTACGAGGCACCTGCCGCAGCGTTCAAAGAGGCACTGGATGGCGCCGCCATGCCTCTGGTGCTGATCAACCTGCCGGCTGGAGATCTGATGAGCGGAGGTGCTGGTTTAGCTGCAGTGCCTGCATGCCAGGCTGAGTTCGATAAAGCGCTGCAAGAGGCGCTGACTTATGCCGCTGTAGTCCAGCCAATATGTGTCAACGTGTTGCCGGGGCGATTGGTTGACGGGGTATCTCGCGAGGAGGCGCTGAGAACCCTGGCCGCCAATTTGCGTAAGGCTGCGGAAGCATTTCAGGTGCTGGGTATTCGAGTGCTAAGTGAAGCGATCAACCCGCTGGATATGCCGGGTTTTCTGATCAACACCCCCGAACATCTCGACGAGCTGCTGCATGCGGTTGATCACCCCAACTGCCTGGCGCAGCTCGACCTATACCACATGGCCCGGCAGGGCCTGGATATCCAGGCGGGATTAAGGTTGCTGGCGGGGCGTATCGGCCATGTGCAGTTCGCCGATTGCCCTGGGCGTGGCGAGCCTGGAAGCGGGGAGCTCGACTTTTCAGCTTTGCTCGGGGAGCTGCAAAGCAGTGGATATGGGGGTTGGCTGGGGGCTGAGTACAGGGTTACTGAGCCGATAGCTGAATCACCGAAGTGGATGGCTTTTTGGCGCAGTGCTCAGCGTTTATGACTCCTTCTATCGGAATTATATTTGTAAAAACCAGTTGATGAATGGGGGCCTAGGACAGTGGCAAATTGGCGTCATTCATCTGTCAAGACTTGAGTTTCGTTCAGTCCTTGGCAGAATTATGAGCTCTAGGTGATGGTGTGGCTTGAGCCCGTAGGGATGACCGGTCTTTCATTTTGGAGCCTAGAGTATGCATGGAGCCCCATGGCCGCTGGCCTGCATTATTAGGTGCCCTCCGCGCTGAACGCTGCGTCTAGAGCTTCATGCGTAGCATCATCTGTCTACTAGAGACGATCTGTCTCTGCATCTGCATCCCCCCGAGTGTCTGTAGTGATATGCGCTCGGTAAGATGTGCTGGTAGCCAGCTCCGTTAGCTGGTGACTGATTGGTCTTTTTTTGAAGCAGGTCGTGTCTTTTTGCCTGTTGCCGAACCGCACGATGCTCTGTCTGTCGCATCGAGCTGTTCAACTATTTTTTGGCGTGGCGTGGCGTGGCGTGGCGTGGCGTGGCGCCAGCTTATGCATGGAAGGAGTATTTGTGAGATCGAGTCAACCGTTGAGTCTGGCCAGTTCGGATGAGATTGATCTTGTAGAGCTGCTTCGTTCTTTGTGGGGGCAGAAGTGGCTTATTGCAGGGGTGACAGCCTTTGTTGCTGGTGCAGCATGTCTGTATGCGTTCCTCGCTACCCCGGTTTATGAGGTGCGGAGCTTGCTGAGACCTGCACTTATCAAAGATCTTGATGAGCTTAATGGCTCTGGGGTGTACAAGCTTGAGCCACTAGATGCGCTGAAAAAGATAGGTGCCTCGCTGGACTCATATGATACCCGTTTGAGTTTCTTTCAGGCGAACCGTAATCTCTTCAAAGAGCTCGATAGTCCCGAAAGTACTTTGGATCAGTCCTTCGACGAGTTCAGTCGTGAGCGCTTTATGATTCTCAGGCCTGACCCGAAGAAGACCGAAGGATTTTCGGACTATGTAGGCATTCAGCTTGTTTATCCCGGTGATTTGGATGGTGTGGCTATTGTCAATGGCTTGGTTGCGCATGCCATAGCAGTTGAGCGTGAGCGTATTGCCTCAGATTTCAAGGTGATCATTGCCAATCGTTTGAGTGCAGTTGAACGGCAGATTAAGGCCGCACGTGCTAATTATGAGGCGGATAAGGCGTCTAAAATCGCCCTTCTAAGCGAAGCAGATGCGCTCAAACGCGCTGAGCTGCAAGATGAGCTCAAGGCGCTGCGTCAGCAGCTTAGAACGAAGAGGCTCAACCGCATCGCCGAATTGGACGAGGCTATCGGGATTGCAGAAAGGCTTGCGATCATTAAGCCCACGACACCTGCGGCAATGGGCGAGCAAGGGCGTGCTCTGCAGGGAGCGGGTAGTGTTATACGCACTGAAGTCAACAATCAGCAAATCCCTCTTTACTTCATGGGGACTGAGGCTTTGACGGCTGAGCGTGACGCTCTGCGACTTCGTCGCTCAGACGATTTCGCAGAGCCGCGAGTAGCGCAAATTGAAAAAGAGCTGCAGTTACTGTCGAGCAATCGACAGATCGAGTTGTTGAGAAAACGGACTAATGAAGACCTTTTTCTAAAACAACTGGCCCAGTTACGAGAGGAGGAAGCGAGGTTGAAAGGTTTGGATCTCGACCTTTCTGCTTTGACCCTAGTACATGTCGATCAGCCAGCAGTTCAGCCACGTGATCCGGTGAAACCACAGAAATTACTAATTGTGACGATTGGCTTAGTGCTCGGCGGTATAGTAGGTGTCTTCCTGGCTCTTGTTCGGGGTTTGTTTCGTCGACGTGTGGCCGCTGCTTAGTCTTCGGTGATACCCGTTGGCTCATGAGGTGTGAAACGCTGGCGTTCGTGTGTACCCCAGCAGGCTGGTGCAAATATGCTGATGTTTATTAATGCAAATTAACAGTTGGCCCCGTTTGGCTAATATTGTGCTGAGGGGCATGACCTTAGGCAGTAAGTTTCTGCTTATTTTCTTCCTGGCGCGCTTCTTAACGCCCTCAGAGCTGGGGCTTTATGGGCTGTTAGCCGCTACTATCGGCTATGCCTTGTACTTGCTGGGATTGGATTTCTATACCTACACCACGCGGGAGTTGCTCAAGCGACCGCGTGAGCAGTGGGGCGCCTTGCTGAAGAATCAGACTGTTTTGACGCTGGTTCTTTATGCAATTTTTCTTCCCTTGCTCCTGTCCATATTTGCCATGGAGCTGCTGCCTTTACATTTGGCTGGCTGGTTTTTCATGTTGTTAGTGCTTGAGCACCTGGGGCAGGAGCTTATGCGTCTGCTAGTCGCTACATCGGAGCAGCTTGTTGCCAGCATTGTGTTTTTTCTGCGTGCGGGTGCTTGGGCGGTGGCGATTGTTGTATTGATGTTTTTTGAGCCAGCTACCCGCAAAATTGAAATTGTGCTTGCGGCTTGGACCGTTGGTGGCTTGAGCGCCTGCCTGCTTGCGTGCTGGAAATTGTTCCAAATGCGCATGGGTGCGTGGCACAAGGAAGTCGACTGGGCTTGGATCCAGTCTGGTATCAAAGTGGCATTGCCATTTCTGGTGGCGACTCTTGCCATACGAGGTGTGTACACACTCGATCGGTACTGGCTGGAGGCTCTTGCTGGACTTGAGGTGCTTGGTGCCTATGTGCTGTTTATTGGTATTGCGAATGCCATGATGTCGTTCTTGGATGCTGGAGTGTTTGCTTTCAGTTATCCGGCGCTGATTAATGCGTTCCAGCAAAACAGGTATGCCGAATTTCGCCAAGAGCTTGTAAGGCTGCTGACTCAGACAGTGGTGTTGTCGTGCGCTTTTTCGATTGCAGCATGGCTGTTGATTGATCCATTGCTGGGTTGGCTTAATAAGCCTCTCTATATCGAGCAGAAGGGGCTCTTTCCTTGGGTTCTGCTGGCTACATTCATATATGCATTGGGTATGGTTCCGCACTATGGGCTATACGCTCAGGGACGCGATCATCCTATTATATATAGTCATGTAGTAAGCTTGGTCGTATTCGTTGGGGTGACCTGGTTTATTTCCTTGTATTGGGCGCATCTTGCGGTTCCAGTAGGTCTTTGTATTGCTTTTTTCTCTGTCTTGGTTTGGAAGTCATTTGCCTATTTGAGGTTTTCGCCAAGCCCTATTCGTTCACTTCAGTCCTGAAAGTTGCAGGCTACAATAGAGGTAATTCATATGTTTAATAATGCATCTATTCTTATTACTGGTGGTACCGGTTCTTTTGGTAATACTTTTGTGCCAATGATTCTGGCTAAGTACAATCCGAAGAAGGTCATCATCTACTCGCGTGATGAAATGAAGCAGTGGGAAATGGCCAAGAAGTTTCAAGGTGATTCCCGTGTGCGGTTCTTTATAGGTGATGTTCGCGACAAAGATCGCTTGTACCGGGCGCTGGATGGCGTGGACTACGTCGTCCATGCTGCGGCCACCAAGATCGTTCCGACGGCTGAATACAATCCGTTCGAGTGCGTGAAGACCAATGTGATCGGTGCCATGAACCTGATTGATGCCTGTATCGACAAGGGCGTCAAGCGGGTTGTGGCTCTGTCCACCGACAAGGCAAGCAGTCCGATCAACTTGTATGGGGCTACCAAGCTGACTTCCGACAAGTTGTTTGTGGCTGGAAACTCTTATTCCGGAGAGCACGGTACTCGTTTCTCCGTTGTGCGCTACGGCAATGTCATGGGCTCCCGTGGTTCGGTCATTCCGTTCTTCATGTCCATCAAGGACGAAGGCGTGCTGCCTATCACCGACGAGCGGATGACCCGCTTTATGATCTCTCTGGAAGAGGGCGTCGAGTTGGTCTGGCATGCCTTCGAAGACATGGAGGGCGGCGAGATCTACGTGAAGAAGATTCCATCCATGAAGGTTACCGATCTAGCGCGTGTAGTCGCGCCTGAGGCCAAGCAGGAAATCGTTGGCATTCGTCCGGGCGAAAAACTGCATGAGCAGATGATCAGCGCGGAAGATGCCTACTACACCTACGAATATCCTGAGCACTTCAAGATTCTACCGGTGATTAACAACTGGGCTGCCTGCGAGAAGCGTATCAAGGACGGTAAGAAGGTCCCGGAGGGCTTCGTTTACGCCAGCGATAACAATACCGAATGGATGAGCGACGAAGAGTTGCAAGCCTGGATCGAAAAAAACCGCGAAAAGATCGGGAGCATCTGAAACATGATTCCCTACGGTCGTCAGGACATCACCCAGGCCGACATCGATTCGGTCGTGGCTGTGCTGCAATCCGACTTCCTGACCCAGGGCCCGATGGTGCCGCGCTTCGAACAAGGTGTGGCCCGGCATGTGGGCGCCGAACATGCGTTGGCGGTGAACAGCGCTACTTCCGCCCTGCACATCGCCTGTCTGGCGCTGGGGCTTGGTCCGGGTGATCGGCTCTGGACCAGTCCAGTCACTTTTGTCGCCTCCGCCAACTGCGGCCTTTACTGCGGCGCTGAAGTGGATTTCGTGGACATCGACCCACGCACCTACAACCTATGCTCTAAGGCACTGGAGGCCAAGCTCCAGCAGGCTGAGCTTGACGGCACGCTGCCCAAGGTGGTGGTGCCAGTGCACCTCTGCGGCCAGCCTTGTGACATGCAGGCCATTGATGCGCTGGCAAAGCGTTATGGCTTCCGCGTTATCGAGGATGCTTCCCACGCCATCGGGGGTAAGTACCAGGGCGAGTTCATCGGCAATTGTCGCTACAGCGACATCACCGTTTTCAGCTTCCATCCGGTGAAGATCATCACCACCGCCGAAGGCGGCATGGCGTTGACCAACGATGCTGCACTGGCCGAGCGTATGGCACTGTTGCGTAGCCACGGCATCACCCGTGAATCGTCGAAGATGACTCACGAATCGGATGGTCCCTGGTACTACCAGCAGATCGATCTCGGCTTCAACTACCGGATGACCGAGCTGCAGGCCGCTTTGGGTGTGACTCAGCTAGAACGCCTCGATCAATATGTCGCCCGTCGTCACGAATTGGCCCGGCGTTATGACCAGTTGCTGGCGGGGCTTGCGGTCACTACGCCCTGGCAACACCCAGATAGTTACTCCGGACTGCACCTTTATGTGATCCGCCTGCAACTGGAGAAGCTGCGCAGCAGCCACCGCCAGGTATTCGAATCACTGCGTGAGCAGGGTATCGGCGTCAACCTCCACTACATTCCGGTCCATACTCAGCCGTATTACCAGCGCATGGGCTTCCAGATCGGCGACTTCCCCGAGGCTGAGCGTTACTACGGCGAAGCCATCAGCCTGCCCATGTTCCAAACCATGACGGAACAGCAGCAGGACGAGGTGATCGCCGCGCTGCACAAGGCATTGGAGATATGAGACTTGCAGTCATCCCTGCGCGTGGCGGCAGCAAGCGAATCCCGCGCAAGAACATCAAGCCATTCTGTGGCAAGCCGATGATTGCGCGCTCGATCGAGGCGGCCCTGGCAAGCGGCTGTTTCGACCGGGTGATCGTCTCCACTGACGATGCGGAAATCGCCGATGTGGCTCGTCAATACGGCGCGCAGGTTCCTTTCATGCGCCCCGCGGAACTTTCGGACGACTACACCGGGACCGTCCCAGTCATCCGCCATGCAGTGGACTGGTTCGTCAGTAATGACGAGGCTCCGGAGCAGGTGTGCTGCATCTACGCCACCGCGCCCTTTGTTTCCGGTGAGGATATTCGCAGGGGGTTGGAGGCGCTGACTAGCGACAACTGCGACTACGCCTTTTCCGTCACCAGCTATGCATTTCCGATCCAGCGAGCCATTCGCATCACATCGTTGGGCCGTGTCGAAATGTTCCAGCCCGAGCATTTCAATACGCGCTCACAGGATCTCGAAGAGGCCTATCACGATGCAGGGCAGTTCTACTGGGGGCGCGCCCTCGCCTGGCAGGAGGGCCGGGTGATCTTCGGTCCGTATTCGTCCCCAGTATTGTTGCCTCGTCATCGTGTTCAAGACATTGATACTCCCGAGGACTGGGAACGGGCCGAATGGCTGTTCAAGGCCATGCAGGCGCAGATTGGACGTTAGGTCGATGAGGATCGCTTTCCGGGCCGATGCCTCGTTGCAGATGGGCAGCGGTCACATCATGCGCTGCGTGACCTTGGCCGATGCCCTGAAACAGAGAGGTGCAGAGTGCCACTTTCTCTGCCGGGACCATCCTGGCCACCTCGTCGAACTGGTTCGCGGCAAGGGCCATGTCGTTCATGTGCTGAATTGCGAGCAGGACAGCCCGATAGATCCTGAGGGACCCGCTCATGCCGCCTGGCTGGGCGCTACCCAGGAGCAGGATGTTCAGGCCTGCCTACCTATCCTGCAGGCGCTCCAGCCGGATTGGCTGATTGTCGATCACTATGCTTTGGATATTCGTTGGGAAGAGCGGCTGCGGCCCTTTTGTCGACGGTTGATGGTTATCGATGATCTGGCTGATCGGGTACATGCCTGTGATCTTCTGTTGGACCAGAACCTAGGACGCTTGCCTGGGGACTATGCGCGCTTAACTCCATCGCATTGCCGAACCTTGATCGGCCCCACTTATGCATTGTTGCGTCCGGACTTTTCTCAGCTTCGTGAGTACAGCCTGCAGCGTAGGAAGACGCCTGCGCTGCGCCACCTGCTAATCACCATGGGCGGAGTGGATCAATACAACGCATCTGGTCGGGTTCTGGATGCGCTGAAGCAGGTCCGTTTGCCTGCCGATTGCAAGATTAGCGTGATCATGGGGTTGCAGGCGCCTTGGGTTGAGCTGGTGCGTACGATGGCTTTACAGATGCCCTGGCCGACAGATGTGCTGGTCAATGTGGATGATATGGCGCAGCGTATGGCTGAAGCTGATCTGGCCATTGGTGCTGCAGGCAGTACCTCTTGGGAGCGTTGCTGCTTGGGCTTGCCAACTTTCCAGCTTGTTTCAGCGCAGAACCAGCAGGAGGCGGCTCGCGCTCTGGAAGAGGTGGGTGCAGTCCGGAAACTATCTTTAGAAGATGATTTGTCCAGCACCTTGCCTCGGCTATTCGATGCACTGGGCAAGCATCTGGAGGGGTTGAGGAACCTTACGCAACAGGCTGCTGCAGTTACCGATGGCAGCGGGTGTAGGCTGTTGATGTGCGAGTTATTAGGAGGACTGAATTATGGTCAGTGACTTCGGCAAGTTGCGTGATATTGCCACTGACGAGCTGGAACTGATGCGAGCGTGGCGTAATGCTCCGGCTGTTAGAGCCAACATGTATACACGTCATGAGATTTCACAAGAAGAACATCTGGCCTGGTGGGCGCATATCTCCGGGCGCAATGACCAGCGGTATTTCATGTACGAGTTAGCTGGCGTTCCTTCCGGAATTGTGGCTTTTACTGGCATCGATAAGGGCAGTCGTAACTCATCCTGGGCCTTCTATTCCGCACCCAATGCGGCCAAGGGGACAGGGAGCAAGATGGAGTATCTTGCACTCGAGCAGGCCTTCGAGGAGCTGCATCTGCACAAGCTTTGCTGTGAAGTGCTGGCCTTCAACTCAGCAGTCATCAAACTCCATCAGAGGTTCGGTTTTCTGGTCGAGGGGGTGCTGCGCGATCAGCATCTGGTTGATGGGAACTTTGTCGATGTGTATCGGCTCGGGATACTTAGTCATGAGTGGGCTGCTCTGCGCCTGAGTATGGCGGAAAAAATCAAGTCTTTTCCCAAGGTGAAATCATGAGTGTACAAATAACCATTGCCGGGCGCGATATTGGCTGTGATTTTCCGCCCTATATAATTGCCGAGTTGTCGGCAAATCATAATGGTCGTCTTGAAACTGCGATGCGCATTATCGAAGAGGCCAAGAAGGCCGGAGCCGATGCGGTCAAGCTACAAACTTATAAGCCGGACACCATTACGCTGGACTCTGATCGCGAAGAATTTCGTATTTATGGCGGGTTGTGGGACGGCAGAACATTGTATGAGTTGTATCAAGAGGCCCACATGCCGTGGGAGTGGCATTCACTGCTATTCGAACATGCGCGCAAGGTGGGGATCACAATTTTCAGTTCGCCTTTCGATAATACGGCGGTTGATCTACTTGAAAGCTTGAATGCTCCGGCATACAAAATCGCTTCCTTTGAGGTTGTGGATTTGCCCCTGATCAAGTACGTGGCCAGCACCGGCAAGCCCATGATTATTTCCACCGGAATGGCCGATGCTGAGGAAATTCAAGAAGCCATTGATGCGGCGCGTGAAGGTGGTTGCAAGGAACTGGCAATCCTCCATTGTGTCAGCGGATATCCCGCCCCGGCCGAGGATTACAACTTGCGCACGGTTCCCGACATGATCCAGCGCTTCGGTCTGGTGACAGGGCTGTCTGACCATACTCTCGATAACACCACGGCTATAGCCAGCGTGGCGCTAGGAGCCTCCATTATCGAAAAGCACTTTACGCTTGATCGCAGCGGTGGCGGGCCTGACGACAGCTTCTCCCTAGAGCCAAATGAATTGGAAGCCCTTTGTCGAGACAGTAAGACGGCCTGGTCCGCCTTGGGGCGAGTTGACTATGGGCGGAAGTCAAGCGAGCAGGGGAACGTTCAGTTTCGAAGGTCATTGTATTTTGTGAAAAGCCTGAAAGCCGGCTCTGTCATTACTGCTGATGTGGTAAGAAGTGTGCGCCCGGGTTTTGGCTTGCCGCCTAAATATCTTGAGCTGGTACTGGGTAAGCGGCTGGCTAAAGATGTGCAGGCTAATTCTCCGGTGATGGATGATTGTTTGGAATGACAGCTTGGGCATCGGGAGAGCTGAAAAACTGTGATTAAACAAAAGGGGCGCGTTTCTCTGTTTATAGGGTTTACTCCTTATCATGCATACGTTGTCAGTCGCATACTTGACCAGTGCGAGGGGCCCGTATACTGCTGCTTTAGCAAGCTTTGGCCGAACTCGTCGCGTAGATATACTCGCCTTGGTTTTGCTCGAGATCGGATGGAGAGTTTAGCAGGGGGGCTTTCTTTTCTAGTCTTCGCCTTCTTTGTTAGGTGGCTTAAAATCCGGCGGATTGCCTTAGATGTTTATATGCCGCATCCGGGGAATATTTTTACCAATTATCTTTTTTTATCGGCGCGAGGTGGGTGTCGTGTGTATATTTATGAGGATGGCATTCTGAACTATTACGATGCTGTGCAGCGTAATACTTTTGTGGGTTTCGGTAAGCGGTTGCTTTCTTGGTTAGGTCTGATGCCTTACCGACCATACAAGGGACATTTGGCAGGTTACGACGCGGGTTGCTATGACGGCGCTTTTTTGTCGATGCCAACGCTGGCAGTCAGGAGAGATTCGTTGGGCATTGTGCGGGCACTACCGGTGCCCGCAAAGAGCCTGAGCGTTGACCCTCATTTGGTGTTGTTTCTGGATCAGAACGTAAGCGCATTCTTGGACGGCGTGCAGCGCCAATCTTGTGTGGATGAGATGTTCAGACTGTACCCACTTGCGGAGTTCCGTTATGTATACAAGCCTCATCATGATTTCTGCTCGGAGATAAGTCACAAAATGAGCAGGTTGTCTGCCGCCGAAGCGGCGTTACCTGCAGAGCTACTGGTGGAAAAAATTTGCCCTGGGCACGTGGTGAGTTTTTTTAGTTCGGCACTGATCAATATTAGGAATGTGTTTCCGGGGATATCTTGTGTATCGCTAGCTTCTTCAATGGTCCCTATCTCTCGGGGTGGTCATCAGGAACCGCTCAGTAAGTTATTTGCTCAGGTCGGGGTTGAATGTTTGGGCGCAGGAGAGCAATGACATGGGCCTTGGGCTTGTCGATGTCTATGCGCTTCTAGTGTTGCTCCTATGCTTTGGTTTTTTCCGTCTCTGCGGCGGAACTCTTAATTTCTTCAATCCAGCATCTCTTTTTTTCCTGTTTCACGTTATTTTATTTGGTGCTGGCTCTTGGTATCGCTGGCTCTATGAAGGGCGAGTGTGGGTTAGTGATGAAGCAGTGTTTATTGTTTATTCCAGTCTAATGTTGTATGTGCTTGGCGCTTTCTCCGTGGCCACGGTGCTATTTTCAAGTGCGCCGTCACTCAGCTTGCCTAGATTGCTGGCCCGGGCTCCTGTCGTTGAGTTGAGTCCTCTGAGCTGCCTAATGGTAGTTATGTTGCCCGTACTGATCTCGCTATTTTACTCCCTGTACATTGGTGGTCTGGTTTGGCTCCAGTCGGATATCGATGATCTCCGTGTGGAGGTGCGCAAGGGGATTGGTTGGCTCGCGTTGCTAGGCATCGCTAGTGCATTTCTGGGTACTTTGTTCTATTTGTTTTCGCGTCGCACTATTGGCTGGCTTGAGGGCTTTTTTGTAGTTGCTCTGCTTTCTGCGTGCGCTGCCTCTTATGGAAATCGTGCTCCTGGTGCAGAAGTGTTCATTGCGGGGATATTTAGTCTGTTAATTTTGAAGTCAGGGCGATTGCCGGTTTTTCGTCTGTTTGTTGTTGGCGGTCTGGCCTTTCTATTGGTGGTAATGGTGGGGCTGTATCGCCAAGGTTTCGAGATGTCTTTTTACGGCATCCTGCAGCAAGGATTATGGCGGCCATTTGTTAATTTTCAGAATTTTCAAATTCTGTACGATGCGTTTCCTTCTTCTATTCCGTTTCAGATGGGCAATGGTTATTTGATTGTTCTTGCAGTTCTGATGCCAGGATATCAGCCGAACTATTCAGTCTGGCTCAAAGATATGCTGCGAATGGAGTTTACGGGGGGGGGATAAATCAGACGTATCTTGGTGAGTTCTATAGTAATTTTTCGTTGCTTCCTGCGCTGCTGTGTAGTTTTTTGTTGGGGGCGATATTCCAGCTTCTGTACTGTCTGATGTGTTTGCTGCGTTTTTCTCCTCAGTTGATGTTGGTCGTCTCGTTCTCGCTCAAGGGGATGGTGAGTTCGGGGTTGATGAGTCCACTTTTGTATAGTTTTATTCCATTTGTTTTGCTGTATTGGATGTATCGGTTGGTTCTAGGTGGTGTGGTGTATGAAAAAGCTTAGTGTTTTGGGTATTCGTGGCGTCCCAGCAATGCATGGCGGCTTCGAGACTTTTGCTGAAAAATTGGCATTATACTTGGTCGATAAAGGATGGGAGGTCGTTGTTTACTGTCAGGAAGGCATAGGTGAAGGGGTTCGTGAAAGCGTTTGGCGTGGCGTAAGGTGTATTCATGTACCGGTCAAGGGCGATGGGGCGTTTAGCACTATTGTTTTTGATCTTAAGTGCATTTTGCATGCCCTTTCAAGCAAAGGCCTGTTTTTGACGCTTGGGTATAATACGGCAGTCTTGAATTTGTTGCAGCGCATCGTTGGGCAGGTCAACTTAATTAATATGGATGGTATCGAATGGCGCCGAGATAAATGGGGGGGCGTCGCCAAAGCATGGTTTTGGCTGAATGAACGGGCAGGCTGCTGGATTGGTAATCACTTGATCGCCGACCATCCGAAAATTAAGGAGCATCTAGCCACTCGGGTATCGGCGGACAAGATCACCATGATTCCGTATGGCGGGGATGAGGTTGTGGAGGCGGATGCAGGCTTGTTAAGCCGTTATGATATTCAGGCCAATGAATTTTCGGTCATCATTGCCCGCCCGGAGCCGGAGAACTCCTTCCTTGAGATGGTGCGAGCGTTCAGCCGGAAGCAGCGAAACCACAAGCTGGTTGTTCTTGGTAATTTCACGCCAGATACCAATGCTTTCCATCGCCAGGTGATGGAGGCTGCCAGTGATGAGGTGGTGTTCCCAGGGGCTATATACGATGCGCCTGTTGTACGGGCGCTGCGCTTTCATAGTCGCTTCTACCTTCATGGTCATCGCGTTGGAGGGACTAATCCGTCGCTGGTTGAGGCCTTAGGTGCCGGTTGTGCTGTCATTGCCCATGACAATCACTTCAATCGTTGGGTTGCCGGCCCTGAGGCGGCGTATTTCAAGAGCGAAGCGGCTTGTGGCGAGCTATTCGACGGTCTTTTATACGACTTGGCATCGGTTGAGCGGATGAAGTTGGCTAGTCGAGCTCGTTTCAAGGAGCGTTTCACTTGGGAGCAAGTCCTGGAGAAGTACGAGGACTTGTTGAGTCGCTGGTATCCCAAATAACGAATCAAGAAAGAGCATATCTATGACTCGCATTCTGGTCACCGGTGGTGCCGGTTTTATCGGCTCTGCCGTCGTTCGACATTTGATCAGTAACACGACATTCGAGGTTGCCAACCTCGACAAGCTCACTTATGCCGGCAACCTGGAGTCCTTGGCTTCGGTGTTCGACTCGCCGCGCTATCGCTTCTACCAGGTTGATATCTGCGATGCGCCTGCGCTGGACGTGGTACTGGCGGAGTTCAAGCCTACGGCGGTGATGCACCTGGCCGCCGAGTCGCATGTGGATCGCTCCATCGACGGGCCCGCCGACTTCATCCAGACCAATATCGTCGGTACCTACACCCTGCTCGAGTCTGTGCGCCGTTACTGGAATGGTCTTGCGGAAGAGAGTAAAGCGGCATTCCGCTTCCATCACATATCCACTGATGAGGTGTATGGCGATCTGGAAGGTACCGAGGATCTGTTTACTGAAACCACTCCTTATGCACCCAGCTCTCCCTATTCGGCGTCCAAGGCCAGTTCGGATCATCTGGTGCGTGCCTGGCAGCGTACCTACGGCCTGCCGGTGCTGGTGACCAATTGCTCGAACAACTATGGGCCTTACCATTTCCCGGAGAAGCTGATTCCCCATGTAATCCTCAATGCGCTGGCCGGCAAGCCGCTGCCCGTGTATGGGGACGGTTCGCAGATTCGCGACTGGCTGTATGTCGAGGACCACGCGCGTGCCTTGGTCGAGGTGGTATGCAAGGGGCAAGTCGGGGAGACCTACAACATCGGCGGGCACAACGAAAAGCGCAATCTCGAGGTGGTGGAGACGATCTGCGACCTTCTGGATGAGTTGGTGCCGCGAGCAGCTGATCGTGGCGAGGGCTGCTCCTACAGAGAGCTGATTACCTTTGTGAAGGATCGGCCGGGACATGACCGGCGCTATGCCATCGATGCGTCGAAGATTGCGCATGAGTTAGGCTGGGTGCCGCAGGAGTCTTTCGACAGCGGTATCCGCAAGACCGTGCAGTGGTATCTAGATAACCGCGACTGGTGGCAGCGCGTGTTGAGCGGCGACTATCGGCTGGGGCGTTTGGGGGAGCAGGTATGAAAGGCATCATTCTCGCGGGGGGCTCTGGCACCCGTCTGCATCCCATTACCCGAGGCGTTTCCAAGCAGCTATTGCCCATCTATGACAAACCGATGATCTACTACCCGCTTTCGGTATTAATGCTGGCCGGTATTCGCGAAGTACTAATCATCTCCACGCCGGAGGATTTACCCAACTTCCGCAAGCTGCTGGGCGATGGCAGCGATTTCGGTATCCAGCTCAGCTATGCCGAACAGCCGTCGCCTGACGGCCTGGCACAGGCCTTCCTGATCGGCGAGGAGTTCATTGGCGACAGCAGTGTCTGCCTGATCCTAGGCGACAACATCTTCTATGGCTACGGTTTCAGCGCCATGCTGCACGAGGCTGCCAGCCGCCCCCGCGGTGCGACCGTATTCGGTTACCACGTCTCCGATCCGGAGCGCTTCGGCGTGGTCGAGTTCGACGCGCAGGGCAAAGCCGTTTCCATCGAGGAGAAGCCGGCCAAGCCGAAGTCGAATTATGCAGTGACCGGCCTGTACTTCTATGACAACTCGGTTGTCGAGATCGCCAAGCAGGTCAAGCCCTCCGCGCGCGGCGAGCTGGAGATCACCGATGTCAACAATGCCTACCTGCAGCGCGGTGAACTGCATGTGAGCCTGCTGGGGCGTGGTTTCGCCTGGCTGGACACCGGTACCCATGACTCGCTGATGGAGGCCAGCCATTTCGTCCAGACCATCGAAGCCCGGCAGGGGCTGAAGGTGGCCTGTCTGGAGGAAATTGCCTACCACCAGGGCTGGCTCTCTGCCGACCGCCTCGCGCACCAGGCTGCCGCCTTGGGCAAGACGGGTTATGGCCGTTATCTGCAGCAGCTGCTGGAACAGGAGCGCACTCGGTGAAGGTGATAGAAACGCAGCTGCCCGGTGTACTGATCATCGAGCCCAAGGCATTTGGCGATCATCGCGGTTTTTTCCTGGAGACTTTTCAGGTCGAGCGCTATCGCGAGCATGGGATCGATCTGCCCTTTGTCCAGGACAATCACTCACGTTCGGCACGTGGCGTGCTGCGCGGTCTGCATTTCCAGCGCACGCGTCCGCAGGGCAAGCTGGTCAGTGTCAGTCGCGGTGCCGTCTACGATGTGGCGGTCGATATCGATCCGCAATCAGCGACCTGTGGCCAGTTCGTCGGCGTGGAGCTGAACGACGAGAACCATCGCCAGCTCTGGGTGCCGCCGGGCTATGCGCACGGCTTCTGCGTGCTCAGCGAGGTGGCTGATTTCCAGTACAAGTGCACCGACTACTATCAGCCGGAGGATGAGGGCGGGCTGCTGTGGAACGACCCCGATGTGGGTATTCCGTGGCCTGTCGCCGAGCCTCAGCTTTCCGCCAAGGATCAGCTGAACCCCAGGCTGCGTGACCTGCTTTCGGGAGTGGCGCGCTGATGCGGGTGCTCGTGTGCGGCGCCCGTGGCCAGGTGGGGCATGAACTGATGCGCCTCGCTCCGGAGTGGGTCGAACCTGTCGGGCTGGGTTCTGCCGAGCTTGATATCACCGACCCGCAGGCCGTCAGTGCGGTTATCCGCGACGTCCGGCCGGAACTGATCATCAATGCATCGGCCTACACCGCCGTGGACAGGGCCGAGTCGGATGTTGCGGGCGCTTATGCGGTCAATCGCGATGGCGTCGGCTATCTGGCCGCCGAGGCTCAGCGCCTGGGCATTCCGCTCTTCCATATCTCCACCGACTATGTGTTTTCTGGCGATGCCAGTGGGCCCTACCGCGAGGATCAGCCGACCGGGCCTACGGGGGTCTATGGCGCCAGCAAGCTGGCTGGCGAGCAGGTGCTTGCCGCCACCTGTTCCCGGCATCTGATTCTGCGCACCAGCTGGGTCTTCGGCAGCCACGGGGCCAACTTCGTCAAGACCATGCTGCGCCTGGGGCGTGAGCGCGAAGAGCTTGCCGTGGTGGCCGATCAGCAGGGCTGCCCGACTTCGGCGCGCAGCATTGCGCAGGCCCTCTGGCATTCGGCCGCGCTATGGCGGCGGGACGCCGTGCTGGAGTGGGGTGTCTATCATTTCGCCGGGCAGCCGGCGGTGAGCTGGCACGAGTTCGCCGTGGAGATTTTCCGCCAGGCCCAGGAGTCCGGGCTACTCGCGCGTATTCCGCGGGTCAGGCCCATCACGTCACAGGAGTATCCCACCCCGGCCAGGCGTCCTCTCTGGTCGGTACTGGATTGCAGCAAGGGCAGGGCGCGTCTTGGTCTCGAGCCTGCGCCCTGGCGAGAAGAGTTGCGTCTGGTGCTCGCCGAGTTGCCCTCCTGAGCCTGGTGAGGCAAACACCGCGCCAACTGTGTTAACTTTGGGCGCTTTTTAAACTCCGGTTCGCCCATGCCCCC
>NZ_BATI01000036.1 GCF_000467105.1 Aquipseudomonas alcaligenes NBRC 14159 | reverse complement strand
CCCTAGGGGCAGCGCGCTAGTTCTTATAAAACCCATCATGCTCCTAGCTTACTCTTGGCGGACTGGTAACTATTTTACAAATGATGGAATAGGCGGAACTTCATAGATATGCCTAATTTAACTAGTCTCGTTTCCATTTTTTAAAGGTTAGCTTGTCGAGCAACTAGGGCGCCCGCTGACCAGCTCGACCTCGAAGTGGTAGGACTAGTCGATGGTCTCGCAATAGTTGAGCTCGATAATATGTATTGCTGATCAATCTATTTGGATCAGTATCAGCGTGTTGTTTTTAAATTCAAAGTGGCGAGTGCGATTGATTGCTTGTAGTCGATTGCCCTGTTGATCTGTCTCGGGATCTGCTGCTGTTCCATGTATAACTAGCAAGCGGCTTTCAGGGCGAAATTCGGCGTCATAGTAGCTGCCATCTGGGTCGTCGAGTAGGTATGCGTTTGGGAAGCCTGCAACAATTCTACCTGTTTTTGCGTCGAGAATTTCTCCACAAACAGCACCACCACCACAACCGCCTGTATAAACTACATAATGCCCTGCAAAATTCACCTTACGCTTTATTGCATTACTTCGATATGCAATCCATTTATCATCACTCTGATCGAAACTCTCTAGAGAATGATTTGGTCCTGCAAAGACACTGTCGACCTTATAATCCTCAAATTTTGGTTCGGAGCTGCCAGCAAAAGCGTTCAGCGCAGGTATGCAGAATGCGAGGGCGAGCATTATTAATTTTGAGAGTTTAGCTTCCACTGCGTTTAGACCCCTCAAGAGCTTTGACCATTGTGTCTGGAATAACATGGGCCTTATTGAGTCAGCCGCCAGAACATTAAGAGCGGCCGCAGGAGCTGAGTGCAACTGTCGCGCTTCGTAATTTAGGGACTAACTCTCTCATTTGTCCTAGAGAGCTTTTCTTTAAGGGCCCATCCTTCTAAGGTTTCACCATCTTCTCTAACGTATATTATTGATAGGAATTCATTAAGCTCGGTATAAGCCTGTACCCTGTCATTCTTAATCAAAAATATTTTTTCATCATATGAGCATTTTTTATTTGGAGCGCTGTGGAGATATAACTTATCAGGTCCAGTGACTAGATATATTTGCCCTGGTGGAGTTAAGTAAATTTCGTCTCTATATGTGCTCTCATTGACTTTTTCGCAAAATTCGCTTGGGTAAGAGGTTAAGGAGGTTATTGAAATTGCCAGAGCTAGGAAAAATTTGACTAAAGGTTCCACGCTTATATTATGCCTTTGAGTTTTTGCGCATACTGACTGTCAGCGACATAGCCTCTTTTTGTAGCTCATCAGCCCAGAAATTTGAGTCTTTACTAGACAAGAGGTCATGATGCCGCTTGTTTTGCACAAAGAAATTTTTCTGCCTTCAATGCTGTCGTCAAATTATTGGTAAGCGATGAGCTTGGCTAGTATCTTAATTCTTTTTCTATTGACTTCTTCGTGTTTCTATATCTCGATAAAAATCAGGTTTCCTATGTGCTTTGGTTCCAAAGAGCTTATAGCTTGGGCCATGGACAAGACCGTGGAGAAGGTCGCCGAGCTGTTCGCCGAGAAGCACCACACCCTGTTCCTTGGTCGTGGCGCCCAGTACCCGGTGGCCATGGAAGGTGCGCTCAAGCTCAAGGAAATCTCCTACATCCACGCCGAAGCCTACCCGGCCGGCGAGCTCAAGCATGGTCCGCTGGCCCTGGTCGATGCCGACATGCCGGTGGTCACAGTCGCGCCGAACAACGAGCTGCTGGAAAAGCTCAAGTCCAACCTGCAGGAAGTCCGCGCCCGTGGCGGTCAGCTGATCGTCTTCGCCGACGGCGCCGCCGGTCTGGGCAACGGCGAGGGTGCGCACGTCATCAACATGCCGCACATTCACGACGTGCTGGCGCCAATCCTCTACACCGTGCCGCTGCAGCTGCTGTCCTACTACGTGGCCGTGCTGAAGGGTACTGATGTAGACCAGCCGAGAAACTTGGCAAAAAGTGTCACAGTGGAATAAGCCGAAAGTGAAACAAGAAAGCGGGTGTGGGATGCAAATAAAGTTTCATCCTTAGAAATAAAGTGTCATCCCGAGCAATCGGGTTCTGGCCTTGTCCGCCCCCTGGAACCCCCAATGATTGCGGCCTGCAAGGCCGCAATCAGGGAGGAAATTAGCAAGGTCACAATAGAAATCAACGACTTACGATTTCAGGTAAGGATGACACTTTATTCGCATGGCTCCGGGGTTTTCCGACCATTTGAAGGCCGCTGCGAGGCATTAGGATGAGGCTTTAGGTACAGGTCGGGCAGTGAGCTTCCCAGCCAGCCCAGCAAATCGTTCCCGTTAGGATGAAACTTTATTTGCATCCCACAGCGGGCCAGGAGCCCGCTTTCTTCTTTAGCAGATGGATTTACTCGATCAGATTCCACACGAGCGGCCCAACAGAAAGGCACTGATCGTTGTGTGCGGTGCGCGCAGAGTCGCTTCGGCATGTCGATCATGTGATTCGCCATACTCGCTTTTGTTGAACTGCCTCAGCACTTTCATCGTCAGGGTGATCTCGCCGTCTCGGGAGCGGTAGAGCAAGACTGGCTTGCCGATATCGTTGGTCTCCAACTCGATTATCTCGCCGTCATTACGGATATAGAGGAATTGTTCATCTACTTCGATAAGTGATGGGGACAAACCGTTCCTTGTGGCGAAGTGCTGATCGGTAAGACTGTACCCGCAGAGCCAAACTCCAGGGCTGTCATGACCAGCCGCGTTGAAAGCGGCCAGTGCTTCTTTGTAGGGCAGAGGCTCCATCTCTTTGGAAAATGCCGTGGAGCTGATAGCCAGTAACCCTATCAAGGCTAGCGCCGATCTCTGGACTAAGTTGGGCATCAGCCGATGCCCAACTTGTTGCCGACCATATCGCCAGCCATATCGAGCCAACCCGGAGACTTGGTTTTGTCAGGCTGCTCCGCATCACTCAACTGCCCAGCGACCACATCAATCAGCCCCATCGGGTTGCCTTCCTTGGCATCGGCCACCGCCTTGGCTGCCTGTGCGGCCTGGAAGATTTTCTTCAGCTCGGGTGAGGTTGCGGTCTGTTCGGTGAGTGGTTGCGGTAGAGGCATTGCCTGGACCTGACGCAGTACGGTGCCAGGCTCGCGGGTGTAAGCGCGAAGGTGATCGATGCCTTCCATCATCGGGTAGGCGATGCCGGTGAGAGGGTCGAAGGCGCTGACCTGCGGCAGGCTCTGGGAGTTTGGCATTGGCAGCTTGCCGCGGATCACCGGCACACCTAGGGTCGGTAGCATCAGACCCAACAAGTAGCGGGGATCACGGCGTTTGACTGCCAGGCCGATGCTGCCGACGGCTATGGCCAGGCCAATGACTCGACCGGCGGTCAGCAGCGGCGTCAGCGACTTGTTCGACTCCTGATCGAAGTGCACCAGGCGGTAACGGAAGTAGTCGGTCCATACCTCTCTGGGGGCAAAACCCGAGCTATTCATGAACCAGGCGCGGGAGTCGTGGACATGATCGTCGAACAGGGCGACGAGCGACTCGTAGCCAGGGGCGACTTTCCCTTTATCCACAAAGAGCTTGTGATACCAGGCCGTGCCGTCGGTATGGATACTCTTGAACTGAGTGGCTTCGTCTTCTTCGTTGATCAGATAGATCACACCGGAAAGTGAGTCGATTACGCCGGAAAGGAAGCCTCGATCATCCTCCACGGGCTTCCAGTCACCGCGGTAGTCGCGGGAAAACTCGGCGGCGGCTCCCTGGAGCTGGCGGTTATCCAGGGTTGGTTCGTAGGCCTTTTCGATTTCCAGCTTCTGGTATTCCCCAAGGCCACCGACGGTGCGGATGTCCTCATCGAACTTCGAGTAACTTGAGCAATCACCTTCCGCGAGAGCGCGGTTGGCCTGGAGGCGCTCTGCGCAGCTAACGAATTTCTCGCCGTTTCGCTCGCGTTTCTTCTCATCAAGCTTATGCGCGTGCAGGCGTGTGCGGGCATCCCAAACGGCTTCTGATTCGTCCGGTTGCCTCTTTACGTTCTCGTAGAAGCTGCTGCCGTTCAGGCCATTGTGGTAGCGGTCGATGCGCCAGCCGGTGATCAGCTCGGTCTCTCGCTCGACAATTTCCTCCAGGGGCGCCTCCTTGCCTGCCTTGGCCTGCCAGGCATTGAAACGCTCAATAAGCATGGGAGAGATAGAAAACTCCCGCTTACTAATGTCGAGCATGGCCAAATTTGGTTCTCGATCCGAGGCATCCTTCGAGATCATCTCTTTAGGTACCAGTAGAGGCGCGCCAGAGGCGAAGGCTTCTCTATACATGTGATGAAGAGTGATCTGGGATAAAAGCAGCTCTTCCTGCATGGCCTTGCCCTGATCTTTGGCGGGATAGCCTCCACCGACATCCGAGTGCATGCCTGGATAGACGTACTCGACGCTGTTTGCCCGATAGCTTGAAGATTGGCTCTTGTCCGGCTCTCCATCTTCACTGCGTGGCCGCCGGCGTATCGAGTCCAGCGGGAAACTGGCGCGCTGCTCGTGGGCCGAGACCAGATGCACGCAGCGATTGAGAAAGCGCTGGTCTTCCGGCAGGCGGGTGTCTTCGTCTGGCAAGCGCATGGTGCCGTCAGCCCAGCTCATATGGCCGGCGGCGAAGGGGAAACTGTCGGCCAGACCGACGGCCGCTACCGTATCGAAAATGCCAAGAAACTCGATGGAGATCGGCAGGCCGGCGAAGCGGTATTCCGGCTCGCCATTGGCGCGGGGCTTGCGTACCAGTTCCAGCAGCCAGTTGCAGAAGGTTCGCGCCTCCGCGGCGCCTCGGGAGAAGCCATAGACATACAGGCGCAGGGAGAGAGTCTCAGGCTTCTTCTGCTGTTCCTTGTGAGACAGTAATGTGGCTTCGAGTTGGTTGATCAAGGGCCGCAAGGCTTGTTCACGATTGCGTTTGCCATTGCTGATCAGCTCTGGGGTCAGCATTACGGTGCTCATTGTCGAGAGCAGATCTTGGGTTTCCGAATCGTCTAGGATCGTGTTCAGAAGATTTCTACGCAGTGCGTCGATCAGGCGAGTCAACCCCCAGTTAATGCGATTCTCCCCACCCATCGCGCCGATAAGACCTTTCGAAAGCGGCTCGTGCTCGCCGATTTCCGGAAAGGCTGTACCGACGCCCGGGCAGTAGTAGCGGAAGTGGCTCTGTGTTCCTTCTCCCTCAGAGTGATCCACGGTCGCATGGTACAAGCGGGCAATATTGCTAGTACTTAGCGGCTCGCGCTCATCCGCGTGCCTGTTGTTGTTGGTGCCGTCGAAGAACAGTGACAGATGCAAGGATTGGCAGCAGGTGTTGCTACTAATGGCTCCGCCTGCCTGCAACGAATTCTGTCTGGTATGCGAGATGTGTTGATTTTCATCTCTCTCTCGCTTGCTCAGATTGTTCATTACGGCCTGTGGCGAATCGGGTAGGCCGTTTTTAAATGGAGGGGCAATCAACGCATTGGCCTTGCCGGCACTTCCCTGTGTCATGGCGCTGGGCACTCTTTAGGCTCCTTGAGTTGGAACAGTTCCTTGTAGGGATAATCTGGGTGTTGCGGAGTCAAGCAGGTGGTATTCACCTGAACTTGATCACAAGGCAGGAAATGAACCTGGAGTCCGCAGCTCTTCTCATAGCGAGGGATCTCAACTACTGCGCGGTGATGAGTCCAAGTCTTGACCTCTTCTCTCATCCTGGCATGCCAAGCCTCAGAGTCACGTTGTTCTGACCAGTTGCTGCTGCTGTATGGATCTGCGTCCTTTTCCCACTCCACCTCGGCTGTTAGGCCGGGGTGCCACTGAGCGGGGAGTAATCCACAGCAACTCTGATTTCCCCCTCCTTGATGCGGTCCTATATTTGATCCTCCAGCCCCGTTAACGCTGAAGCTATTGATTGCTGCAGAAGTGTGGTTGTAGCCCGTGACCGGCGCGGCCAGCATCTTGGGCTTGGCAGGGCCGCAGCCGGCGAGCAATAACGCGCAGATAGCGCCACAGCTAAGCCAGGTTTTCATGAGGCAGGGCATTCCTTGGGCTCCTTGAGCTGGAACAGTTCCTTGTAGGGATAGTCGGGGTGTTGCGGGGTAAAGCAGGTGGTATTGACCTGCACTTGATCGCAGGGGAGGAAATGAACTTGGTACCCGCAACTCTTTTCGTAGTGAGGGATCACGACCTCGGCACGGTGACGGCTGTAGTGGCGCTCATGCTCTTCCATCCGTTTGCGCCAGGCGTCCGAAAACAGGGGTTCAGGCCAGTTCACGTGGGGGGTTGGGTCTTTTTCCCACTCCACTACGGCGGTTAGGCCGGGTCGCCACTGGGCGGGTAATACGCCACAACAGCTTTGCTTGCCGCCCCCTTGATGTGGCCCGATGCCGGCTCCGCCGGCGCCATTCACACTGAAGCTATTAATCGCGGCAGAGGTATGGTTGTAGCCCATCACAGGTGCAGCCAGCATTTTGGGTTTGGCGGGAGCGCAGCCTGCAAGTACTAGGACACTGGCGCAGAGCAGCCAGCCTAAACGACGGTTCATGCGAGCTGGGCCCTTGGCGATATCGACGAGTTGCGGGCCAGCCATTCGCGCACATGCGTCCTGCGTTGGTCGATATCCACAATGCCCTGCTGGTTGGCATCGAGATAGGCACGTACCAAGTGCTGCTGCAGAGTTTCCCGACTGGGCAGACCGTACTCCTGGTGCTGTGCGCAGGTGAATGCACGGTAATCCTCGGCATCCATCCAGGCGACCAGTTCGGCAACCTGCTCATTGCTCAATTCCATTGTCGGTAAAGGCTGAGGCAGTTCGCTGGGATGAGCCGACTGGCCAGCCAACTGGCGGGGTTGGTCATCGCGATCCAGCCAATGCCAGGCGCTGACCGGGGCATGGAACCAGCGGCCTTGTTGGGGTGTGAGGGTTTCGCTGACGGCAAAGAACAGTCGTGGGTCCCAGTAGCGCAACAATCCGCCGCTGCGCCCCTGATTCCACTCGGCCTGGGTGCAGTGACGCAAATGTTCCGATAGCTCGATGAAGGACCAATTGCTGAGCAAGGCCAGTAGGCGCGGCTCGCGGTGCAGAGAGTCGAACAATTGCTGTAGCCAGAGCCGATGTTCCTGATCGGCCCATTGCAGGCGCAGCAGGACAGGGCCCTGCTTGGCCAGGGCCTGTTCGGGAGTGCCGTCGAGCAGCAGGGCGATACCGGGTTCGTTCTTCAGATCGGCCAGGCTCTGCCAGAGCGGGTATTTCAGTCCCGTGGTGTCGAGCAGCAGGTCGACATGGGCGAGCCGATGACTGAGCGCCTGTTCCTGCAGAATGGCCAGCCAGGTGGAGGCATGGGTAGGCATGAGTCGTCCTTGATTCTAAGTCGGGTCAGCGCGGCACTAGGGCCTGGGCCTTGCGTTGGGCGATGCGCAGACATTCCTCGCACACCGCCGGTTGCGGCTTGTTTTCGCAATTGCTGAGTGGGTTGAGCCAGGCCTCATCCAACAGATTCCCCGCCTTGTCCTTATCCGCCATCCCCGGCTGCAACGGCTGTTTGATGGCGATACCAGTACCCGAGCCCGGGGCGCCGCCGGCGTTGAGTTTGGCCAGGGGACCGACCAGGGTGATGCCGCTGGGGTCGAGTTTGATGAAGCTGCCGCCGGCCTTGAGGGTGAGTTCGACGCCGGCTTCGATGACCATCTTCTGCCCGGCCTTGAGGTGGATCTCGCGGCCGGCTTTGGTCAGCTGGGCGGTGCCGAGCTTGATGTGCTGGTTCTGGGCGATGGTCAGGTGGTCTTCGGCCTTCACCTCCACTTTGCGCTCGGCGTGGGTGGTGTGGTGTTCCTCGGCCTTGAGCTCGGTGTAGCTGTTGGCTTCCACCCTGTCGTGGCGCTCGTGGCCGATGCGGATCTTCTGGTCGTGCTCGACGTTCTCGTCCCAGTCCTTCTGGGCGTGGAGGTAGATCTGCTCCTGGCCCTTGCGGTCTTCGATGCGCAGTTCGTTATAGCCGCCACCGCCCGGACTGCTCAGGGTCTTGAATACGCTGCGGGTCTTGTTTGCCGGCAGGTCATACGGAACCACATGCTCCTTGTGGTACAGGCAGCCGGTGACCAGTGGCTGGTCGGGATCGCCTTCGAGGAAGGTGACCAGCACCTCCATGCCGATGCGCGGAATGGCGATGCCGCCGTAGCGGTCGCCGGCCCAGCTGGAGGACACTCGCAGCCAGCAGCTGCTGGTGTCGTCGGCCTGGCCTTCACGGTCCCAGTGGAACTGCACCTTGACTCGACCGTACTGGTCGCAGTGGATCTCTTCGCCTTTGGGGCCAGTGACCACGGCGCTCTGGCTGCCCAGCACCTTGGGCTTGGGATGGCGCAGGGCGGGGCGGTGCAGGACGTCCCAGGGGGTGGCGCTGAAGCGGTTGCGGTAGCCCTGGTGGAAGTTGTCGGAGTTGGCGGATGCGCCCTCACCCCCGGCCCCTCTCCCGGAGGGAGAGGGGAGACCGCCGCCGAGGAAGCTGGTGACGGACTCTTCCAGCACCTGCGGTTGCTTGCCTTCGTGAAGCACTTCCTGCAGCAGCCAGAGGTCGTTCCATTCGCGGCGCGGGTGGTCGGAGATTTCCAGCAGGTGGCCGGTCACCAGGCGTGGCTGGTCGCTCTCGCCCTCGGCCAGCTGGTAGTCGGCGCGGTGGCGTTCCAGGGCGCGTTGGCTCAGGTGCTTGCCGCGTGTGCGCTCGGTGTAGCGGCCAGGGTAGTCGTAGTCTTCCAGCTTGGGTTGGAAGTTGGCCTTGGCGCTGGTCTCCAGCAGCAGGCGTGGTTGCTCGAAGTCGTAGTCGCGGCGGCTGACCTGGTTGGTGCGGGTGACCAGGCGCAGGGCGAAGCGCTTGATCACTGGCTCGTCGGCGACCAGGCCGCTGTCCTGCACATAGGCGGTGGGCTGGCCGAGTTTGGGGAAGCCGGTCTGGTCGTCGCCGAACACCAGCACATGGCCCTTGGCCGAGTGCTCGAAGTGATAGTGGATGCCTTCCTCCTCGCACAGGCGCTGAATGAAGTGCAGGTCCGTCTCGTCGTACTGCACGCAGTAGTCGCGCTCGGGGTAGACGGTCGGGCCGAGCTGGAAGCGGTAGGCGCCGCCGAGGATGCCGTGCTCTTCCAGGACCTGCGCGATGATCTGCGGCACCGTCCGGTGCTGGTAGATGCGCTGGTTAGTTCGATAGCCGAGCCAGGCCAGCTTGGGCATCAGGGTCAGGCGATAGCGGGTCAGGCGCTTGCCCGACTCGCCCTGGCCGGCATCGTGGACCAGGCCGTGGATGCCGCTGCCATCCGGGGCGAAGGCGAGGAAGGCCGGCTTGCCGAGCAGCTCGGCGAGGTCCAGGTCGGGCTTCTCGCTGACCAGCTCGACCTCGAAGCGGTAGGGCTGGTCGAGGGCCTCGCGGCCGCTGAATTCGAGGACCTGCAGGTCGTGCTCGAGGCCGTCGAGGGTCAGGCTGAAGTGGGTCTGGTTGGCGGGGTTGAACATGGGTCGTCCTTGTCGATAGGCGCAATCAGGCCGGGCGGCGCAGCAGGCGGGTCAGCAGCGACGCGCTCGGGCGCTGGGCGCGGAAGGCACGCAGCAGATCGGGCAGGCTGCTGCGCTTGGCCGGGTCGAATTCCAGCGCGGCGCGCAGGGCCGGCCACAGTGCGCGGGGCAGGTCCGCGGGGGCCGTCAGTGGCAGTTCCATTGCCTGCGCCTGTTTAGCACTTTGCCGGCGGAAAGGATGCTGGCCGCTGCACAGTTCGTAGATCACGCAGGCCACGGCGTAGACGTCGGCGGCGGCGTTCAGGGTGGCGCCGTCGAGCAGTTCCGGGGCGGCGTAGCGCGGCGTCCAGGCGGCGAAGCGGCTGCGCGCCAGGCGTGGCAGGCCCTTGAGGAAGCCCTCGCGGGCCTGGCCGAGGCCGAAGTCGAACAGGCGGATGTCGTCGTCGCCGAGCATCAGGTTGCTCGGCTTGAGGTCGCCGTGCAGCACGCCCTGGTCGTGGGCGTAGCGCAGTGCTTCGAGCAGGCTGACGGCGAGGCGCTGCGCCTCGGCCCAGGGTAGGCCGCTGGGGTACTGGTGCAGCACATGGTCGAGGGTGTTGCCCTTGAGTAGCTCCATGGTGATGAAGGCGCGCTGGCAGGCCGGGTCCACTTCGAAGCTGTAGAAGCGCACCAGGTTGCGGTGGCTGAGCCGTGCGGTGAGGGCGAACTCGCTGTAGAGCAGGGCGCTGGCGTCCGGGTATTCGGCGAAGTCCTCGCTGAGGGTCTTCAGCGCCACCCAGGGTTGCGGCTCGCCGAACTGCTCGCGCAGCAGGTCGCGGGCACGGTACACCGCGCCCATGCCGCCGACGCCGAGCAGGCGTTCGATCTGGTAGCGGCCGCAGAGAATGCCCGGCAGATCGCGCGGCAGCGGGCGCGCGGCACGCGCCGGCGTGGCCCCGGCCATCACCGTGAGGTCGGCGCTGGCAACCTTGGCTTCGGCATTCATCGGTTGATCACCACGCCGCTCAGGTTGTCGCGCGCCGGCCCCAGCAGGGCCAGCTCGAACAGGCGTTGCAGCGCCAGCTGTGGGCTGGGGCGCAGCAGCGCGGCGGTCAGCAGGTCGTGGTCGAGGTCCTGGTAGAGACCGTCGCTGCACAGCAGGAACACGTCGCCGGGCAGGCTCTCCAGTTCGAGGATGTCCAGCTGCAGCTCCTCGGCGGCGCCGATGGCCCGGGTCAGGGCATGGGCGCCGGGTTGGCGTGCCGCTTCGTCCGGGCTCATGCCGCGCTCCTCCACCAGTTGCTGCAGCAGCGAGTGGTCGCGGCTCAGCTGGAACAGCTGGCGCCCGCGCAGCAGGTAGCAGCGGCTGTCGCCGGCCCACACGCAGGCCACCCGGCTACCCTCGGCGAGCAGCGCCACCACGGTGCTGCCGACCAGCAGGTCGGGGGTCTCGCCGGTCAGGGTCAGGCCCAGGCTGAGGTGGCGATTGAGGCGGTGCAGGCAGTCGCGCAGGGCGTCCAGACGGTCCTCGAAATCCAGCCCGGCGGGCAGCTCGGCCAGGCTCTCGACGATCAGCCGGCTGGCCAGGTCGCCGGCCTGGTGGCCGCCCATGCCGTCGGCGACCACCCACAGGCCCTGCTGCGGCTGGTCGAGGAAGGCGTCCTCGTTGCGCGCGCGCACCTTGCCGGTGTCGGTGCGCCCGGCACTGCTCCAGAGGCGTTGGGCGACCTTCATCAGAGGGTCGCCGGCAGCTTGAACTGGCGCAGCAGGCTGGCGTCGAACGGGTTCGGCGAGCGCTGGCTGTGCAGCAGGTACTTGGCCTGCAGGCCGCTCAGGTTGGCCTTGAGCAGTAGCACGTCACGCCCGCTGTGCTGTTCGACCTGCATCTGGTCGAGCAGGCGGAACAGCGCCCAGGGGCCACTGTCCTTGCCGATGCCGACGCGGCGGCCGCCCTGTTCCTCCAGCACCAGGCTGCTGCGCTCGTTCTCGCCCTCGGCCGGCCAGCGGAAGGCGCTGGCGATGATCGGGCCGTGGCGGTATTCCAGCTGCTGGCCGCCAAACTGGAAGTCGGCGCGGTTGACGCTGTAGTCCAGGGCAAAGGGTTCCAGCTTGAACAGCACCAGCGGCTCGGCCGGGTTCTCGGCGAAGAAGCTGCGGCGGATCACCTGGGTGCGGTTCATCTGCGCCAGGAACACCGGCGACAGTGGCAGGCCCTGGCCGTCCAGGCGGCGCAGCTGGTACTTGCCCTCGCTGTCACTGACGAAGGCCTTGAGGTAGCGGTCGACGAAGGCATCGGCCACACCATCGGCCTTGAAGAACTCGCGGAAGTCGGCGATGGCCACGTCGCTGTCGCTCTTGGCGCTGAACGGGTAGCGCTTGAACAGCGACTCCTTGTAGAAGCCGTACAGCTCGTGGCGGTAGCGCTTGTTCAGGTAGCCATAGGCGTCGTTCAGCACTAGCTGCCAGCTGTCGTCAGCCAGCAGGGTCAGCCAGTTGGCCACCGGTTGCGGCAGGCGCGCGGCAGTACCGCGGACCTGGTTGATCGCATCCGGGCGGCCCTGCATGCGCGCCTTGGCCATCTCGAAGGCAGCCTGTTCCGGCGAGCTGGCATGGGCCAGACCGCTCAGCTGCAGCTGCAGGGCATCCAGCGCCTGCAGGGTGGCGGCCAGTTCCGGGCCGGCGCCGCTGTTGTCGTCGAGCAGCCGGTGCAGCGGCTCGAAGCGCCGTTGCAGGGCCTTGCGCGCGGTGTCCGGCAGGCTCTTGGCGACGGCGTCCAGGCCCTTGCCGGCGGCGGCCGCAGCCAGCTTGCCCTGCTTGCCGAGCTTGGCCTGGGCGGCCAGGTCGTCGACCTGATCGGCGGCGGCCGGCAGGTCGAAGCGGGTGTTGTCGCGTACTTCCACCAGCACCTGCAGCAGCGGCGAGTTGGCCGCGGTCAGGGCGGTGAGGGTGGTGATGCCCTGGGCGGTGTTGCCGAGCGGCTCCAGGCCCAGCTGGGCGACGGCCTCGCCCCAGTAGTTGGCGTAGTCGCGGAAGTACAGCTGCTCCAGCTCCACCATCAGGCGGCCGAGGTCCTGGTCGCTGAGCTGGTTGCCTTCGCCCAGCACCCAGTTGTCCTCGAGGATGTCGCGCACCAGGCCGAGGCCCTGGGCGACGAAGAACTGCTGGTAGCCCTTCTGCGTGTACAGGCCGGGAATGGCGTAGTCGCTGCCCAGCAGCAGCGGCGCCTGAGCGCCGAGGGCCTGGGCGATGCGGTACTCGGGCAGGCTGCGCGCCTGGTCGCGGAGCATGCGGTAGACCACGCCGGCCAGCGACTCGCTACGCAGGATCTGCCGCGCCTCGGCGACCAGCGTCTGGTTAAGCGGGTAGGCGGCAAAGGGTTCGCTCAGCAGGCGCTGGAAGTGGCCGCCCAGGCCCTTCTGCGTCGCTTCGTCACCGGCGTAGCGCAGCGACCAGTCGGCGGCCAGCCAGTCCTGCAGGAAGGCCGGGTCGCGGCGCTCCTCGAGGTTGAGCATCAGGTAGGCGCGCAGGCTGCCCAGCAGCAGCTCGCGGTCGTCGCGGTTGGCGCGGATCTGCGCCTCCAGCTGGCGGGCCACGCGCGGCAACAGTTCCTGCTCCAGGCTGCGACGGTAGGCGGCATGCACCTCGGGCTGCACGGCCGGGCCCTGGTACAGGCCGCCGCGCTCCAGCAGGCTGGCGTCGCCCGGCGTTGGGAACACCTGGGTGGCGGCATGGCTGCCATCGAGCAGCGGCAGCACGCGCTTGGCCTCGTCCTGGGCGCTCACGCCCTCGCCCTCGCGGGTCAGCTGCAGGGCCAGCTCGCGCAGCTGTTCCAGGCGACCGTGGTTGGCCGAGTAGCTGGTGCCCCAGAGTAGGCCGAACAGCACCAGGCAGGCGGCGGCGCCGGCATACAGGCCACGCTGGCGCCAGTTGATGCGGCGTACTTCCTTGTCGTCCAGGCCGGCCAGTTCGGCCTCGGGGAAGATCACCCGGCTGAGCAGCTGGTGGATGAAGCGTGCGCGGCCGCTGCGGTAGGTCGGCAGGCTGCTGCCGGCCAGGCCGAGGTTGCGACCGATGCCGGTGGTGCTCGGGTCGAGCAGCTCCTGCAGCTGCGGCGCGCTGGTCAGGTAGAAGCCGCGCAGGTGGCTGGGGCGCTGGTAGCGGTTGCCGCTGAAGGCCAGTTCCACCAGCAGGCACAGGCGTTCGCCGAGCTGGCCGAGCTGGTGCGGGAAGTCGAGGATACGGCCGCGGCGCTGGGTGTCGCGCTCCTGGTGCAGGCGCATGATCACCTGGCTGTTGAGACGGCGCAGCAGCTCTTCGAACTCCTGGCGCACCACGCTGGCGTCGGTGGCGTTCTGCCCCTTGCGGAAGCTGGCGCCGAGCACCTGGTCGCTTTCCTCGCGGCTGAGCTGGTCGAAGAACTCGTCGAAGCCCATGACCTTGTCGGCCTTGCTCAGCACCAGGTACACCGGCACCTCGGCGCGCAGTTCGGCGTGCAGCTCGTGCAGGCGCTGGCGCAGCTGGCGGGCGAAGTTCTCCAGCTCCAGTTCGCTGGCGTACAGCAGGGTATCCACCGGGATGCTCGCCAGCACGCCGTTGAGCGGGCGCGCGCGGCGCTTGCGCAGCAGGCTCAGCAGGGTGTGCCAGGCGCGGCTGTCGACCGCCACGTCGGGCTGGGTCAGGTAGCGGCCGGCGGTGTCGATCAGCACCGCGTTGTCGGCGAAATACCAGTCGCAGTAGCGGGTGCCGCCGACGTCCTTGGTCAGGCGGCGTTCGTCGCCCTTGTTCAGCGGGAAGTCCAGGCCGGAGAATTCCAGCAGGCTGGTCTTGCCGCTACCCTCGGCGCCGAGCAGCAGGTACCAGGGCAGCTCGTTGCGCCACTTCTCGCTACGCCCGCGGTACAGGCTGGAGGTCTTCAGGGTGCGCAAGGCCTGCTTGAAGCGGCCGCGCAGCTCCACCTGCTCCTCGCTGATCAGGCCCTCGCGGCGCAGGCGCTCCTGGGCGTCGACGTCGTCCGCCTCGGCCTTCTTGCGCAGATTGGCGCGCCAGCTGATGAACACGATGAACAGGCCCCAGACGAGGAACAGCAGGCTGATGCTGACCAGGCGGCTGGCCGCCGGCTCCCAGAACTTGGAGTCGGCCACTGCCAGCAGCGGGCCGACGAACCAGATCAGCAGGGCCAGCACCAGTACCAGGCACAGGCTCCAGACCCAGGTCTTGCGGAACAACGCCGCCGTTTTCTTGAGAAAGTCCTTCATCTCAGATCATCCCTGATTGCTGTGTGCGGGGGCCGGGGCGACCTCGGCCGCCTGATAGGGTTGCAGTACCGTGCCGCGCTGCTCGTGCAGCACCCAGCTGAAGCCGGCGTAGAGCAGCGCCAGGCCGGCCACCGTGGCCACCGCCACCAGCCAGCCGGGGACGATGCGTACCAGCCGGCGGCGGCCATCCTTGAGGCCTTCCCAGTGCGGCGACAGTTCACGCGGGATGTCGCCGCACAACTGGCGGATCTGCCGGTACAGGCTGTCGCGGATCGCCTCCAGTTCGAGCATGCCGCGCGGCAGCACGCGGTACTTGCCCTCGAAGCCGAGCGACAGGCAGATGTACATCAGCTCGAGCATGGCCAGGTGCTTGACCGGGTTGCGCGACAGGTGTTCGAGCAGCTGGAAGAACTTCTCGCCGCCGAAGGTCTCGTTGTGGAAGGTCGACAGCAGGCTCATCTGCGACCAGGCGCTCTCGTTGCCCCAGGGCGTGGTCACCACCGCCTCGTCGACCACGGTGCACAGCACGTAGCGCGCCGCCATCACCTGGCCGCCGTCCATGCCTTCCTGCAGGGCGCGGTGCTCGAACAGCTTGATCGCCACGTTGAGGCGTTCGTTGAGCGCGTCGAAGTTCTCCGCGGCGGCCGAGGTCTTCAGCCGCACCACTTCCGAGAGCAGCAGCGCGCTGGCGGCCACCAGCGGGTTGAAGCTGATGTTGAAGACTTCCGCCGGGCGCATGCGCGCGGCATGCACCATGCGCTCTTCGAGCTGCTCGAAGCGTGGCGCGTTGAAGTCGGTGAGCGGGCCGCGCGGGGCGGCGCCTTCTCCCTGGCGGCTAAGGACGACGGTGGTGTCCTGTGCTTCCCTGATCATGTTCAGCTCCTGATCGCCCAGAATTTCAGTTCAAGCCCGGCGAAGTCGCCGGACACGTGGAAGGCAAAGCCGCCGGAGCTTTCCAGCTGCGCCAGTTCCTCGGCGCTGAACTCCAGGGCGAAGTAGGTCTTGCCGGCGTGAAACGGAATCTGCCGCGGTGCCACCGGCAGCGGTTTCACCTTGATCCCCGGCAGGTGCAGGTTGACCAGCTGGCGGATGCGCTCCACGGCGCCGATCTTCAGGTGCGCTGGCAGACGCTTGCGCAGCTCCTCGGATTCGCACTGGGCATTGGCGGCGAGGATGAAGGTGGCGCTGCCGAGCAGCTTGTGATCCTGCAGCGGCGAGACCTGGATGCCGTACTGGCGCTGCTGAAGCGGCAGCTCGATGGCGTGCTGTTCCAGCACCATGGACAGCACCTGGCGCAACGCCTCCATCAGCTTGCGGAAGCTGCCGGCCTGGTCGTTGTGCAGGTAGCGGCCGTCCAGGCGCGGGCGCTTGTGGTCGGCGGCGAAGGTGGCCAGCTCGCCGAGCAGGCCGACCAGCTCGCGGTACAGCAGCTCCGGGTGCATCTGCTCCAGGCTGAGGTAGTGGCGCAGCTGTGGCTCGTAGCGGTTGACCAGCTGCAGCATGAGGAAATCGCCGACTTCGGTATTGCCCAGCTTGCCGGCGGCGCGCACCCGTTCGGCGAGGATGTCGCCGCGGTGGCCGAGCAGGCTGATCACTTCCTTGAGGCAGGACAGCAGGTAGCTGGAGGCCTGGGTGTGCAGGAAGGTCGGGCTGAATTCCGGGTCGAGGCTGATCACCCCGTCCGGGCTGGTGTCGAAGATTTCCGCCACCTTCAGTTTCACGAAGGCCTGGTCGTTCTGCTGCTCGCCGAGCAGCAGGCGGAAGTCCGGGCGGCCGCAGCTGACCTGGCTGACGGTGACGTCGCCGGCGTTGGAGTCGGCCACTTCCAGTTCATGGGCGCGGTAGCGCGCCAGCACGTCCTGCTGCTCGGCGCGGCGGCTCTCGATATGGTTGCCGGTGACCAGCGGCAGGGCCAGGTACACCGGGGTGGCCGCGGTATTCGGCGGCACGTCCAGGGCCAGCGGGTCGCGGCTGGCGTCCAGCTCGAACAGGCTGCCATCGGGCAGCACGCCGCTGGCCTGGCTGAGCACCAGCTTGCCCATGCCGAGGAACTGGCGGTCGATCTCCAGGCTGAAGAAGCCCCAGGGATAGATGTCCTGCAGGCGCGAGCGCGACTTGAGCTGGTGCTCGAAGTAGCGATCGTTCTGCTGGAAGTGCTGTGGGCGCAGGAGCATCCCTTCCTGCCAGACAACCTTGAGCATTTCCATTGCTCAGTCCTCTTGCTTGAGCGGTTCGAGGCCGCGTTCGCCGAGCATCACGCCGGCCTGGTTGATCTCGCCCTCTTCCAGGCTGACGACGTAGCGCCAGTTGGCTTCCGGCAGGTCGCGGTAGGCCGCGACCACGCCGACGTAGCGGCTGCCCGGTTGTACCGAGAGTTTCAGCTCGCGCGCCTCGCCGGGGCGCACTTCCATTTCCTCGAAGCTGACCAGGTCGGGCATCAGCGATTCCTTGGGCCGCTGGTATAGGGAGAAGAAGTCGGCGTTGTTGAACGACGAGGGGTTCTTCAGCTCCAGCAGGCGCACCACGATCGGCGACGGGCGGCCGCGCAGGTCCGGGTTGAGCTCTTCGCTGGCCTGCAGCTTGAGGTCGAGCTTGGTGGTGTCGGAGTAGGGCGACAGGCTGGCGCAGCCACCCAGGGCGGTGAACAGAGACAACAGGCTCAGGCTGATAAGACGGCGCATGGCATTCATCCTTTGCTTCTTCAGGAAGGCTGGTAATCGGTGTTGAGGGTGGCGATCAGGCGTACCTGCTCTTCGTAGGTCTTGGCGAAGTCACGGGCGAACAGGCGCTGGCTCCAGTCGTCGTCCTTCTGCAGCGCGCGGAAGTGGCGCTGGTAGGCGCGCCAGCGGCTGCCCGAGGTGGCCAGCAGCGGCTTGCGTTCCTGCTCGAAACGCAGGCACAGCTGCTCCGGCGCAAACTGCTCGAACAGGCCCTGCACCGCCGTGCGGCTGGCGGCATACAGCGCCACCTGGTGCGCCTGCAGGTCGCGGTAGGCGCGACCCACGGCCTGCTCGGCCGGCAGCGCGCCGGGCTTGTTGCCGCGCAGCAGGGCGCTCAGCGCCTCGCCGGCATCGCCGACCTGCTTGAGCGGGTTGTTGCCGGCGCTCTGCACGGTGGTCAGGGCCAGGCGCAGCTCGTTCTTCAGCTCGCTGCGGGTGCGCAGGCTCTGCTGCAGGCCGGCCACGCTCTGCTTGAGCAGGCGCGCGGCCTGCACGGCCAGGGCCTCGCGGGCCTCGGCGTCGAGGTCATCGAGTTTCACCCCGAGGGCGTCGCCGAAGCGCTGCCAGAAACCTTCGGCCAGCGGCTCGGCGACTGGAATGGGCATGGCGCGCGGCTGCGGGCGCGGTGTCACGACCGGCTCCGGCGTGGCCTCGGCTACCAGCTCGGGCAGCAGCAGGCTTTCCATGTCGATGCGCGCGTACTGGGTGCGCGCCTGCTCCTCTTCCGGGGCCTGTACCAGACCGGCGAACTCGTCCAGCTGGCTGTAGCCACGCGGGCGCTGCTGCAGGGCGGCGATCGGGTCGAGGTCGAGGAAGGCGTCGTCGGGGATGATGCTGCCGGCGTGCTGCACCTGGCCGATGCTGTCCTCGAACTGCGCCGGGTCCTGCAGCACGCGGGCGCGGATCTCCAGTTCGCCGAGGCAGTAGACGCTGCCGTGCTCGATGCGCTGCGGCTCGCCCTTGGGCAGGCGGGCGCCGCTGTCCTTGAGGGTCACGCCATTGCTGCTGGTGTCGGTCAGGTAGAAGTGCCCGTCGACGTAGCTGACCTGGGCGTGGCGCCCGGAGAGGATGCGCTTGCTGTCCGGGATGGCCCAGTCGCAGTCCTCGCCGCGACCGATCACGCCGCCGGCCTTCTTGAAGCTCTTGCTGGTCAGCAGACCCGGGGCGTATTGCTGGGCGCTGACGATGTCGAATACCAGTTCCATGGTAGGGGCTCCTTGGGGTCAGTCGTCGCGCTGCTGCTGCGCGTGCGGATCGCCCAGCGGGCGGTACTCGTCGTCGCTGGACTTGTAGTTGCCGTTGCAGCCGGCGAGGCCGAGCAGGGCGGCGAGCAGGGTGGCGGTCAGAAGGCGGTGGGACATCGCGGGTTCTCCACGGGCGGTTAATGAAGTTTCTGGACTCAAGCGATCACTGACCTTGGTTGCGGCCCGTATTCGTTCTCACGGTCTTGTCCGGGCCAGCTCACTAGCAGAGGCCAGAGTGCGGTTATCAAGATCATTGCGCCGTTGAAGCCCATGTCATGCAGGCGGCGGATCCCGAGACAGAGGTGGGCGGCAAAGACATAGAACAAGCCAAGAGCGGCGAACACATCGCAAGCAGCGTCTGCCCAGGAGAAGGGAAGCTGGTCGACAACAACAAGCGGAGCGAACGAAAACCAGCTCCATATCGAGAGCAGCAGGTACTTGAGGCGCCCGATGCGGCCGCTGGAAACCAGCGGCTCCAGGGTCAGCAGAAACAGAATGTCTTTGGCCTTCATGGTCGTTCTTCCTTAAACATCGGCCGGGCTGATATTCAGCCGGTCCATGCGGTACAGCAGGGTGCGCCGCGGCAGGCCCAGTTCGCGGGCGGCCTGGCTCTGGTTGCCGCGGTTCTTGCGCAGGCAGTCGAGCAGCAGGTTGCGTTCGACCTGTTCCAGGCGTTCGCGCAGGTTCATGCCGCTGTCCTCGACCTGGCTGGTCGGCTGCAGGTTGAAGTGCTCGGGCAGCAGCTCGCCGCCTTCGCACAGCAGCACGGCGCGGGCGATCAGGCCTTTCAGCTCGCGCACGTTGCCGGGGAAGGCGTAGCCGGCCAGGTGGTCCAGCGCCGCCTCGGACCAGCGATAGTCATCGCGCTGCAGGAAGCAAGCGGCTTCGGTGGCGAAGTGCCGGGCCAGTTGCAGGATGTCCTCGGCGCGGGCGCGCAGCGGCGGCAGCTCGATGGGGAAGTGCGACAGGCGATAGAACAGGTCCTCGCGGAAGCGCCCTTCCTCGACCAGCGCGCGCAGGTCGCGGTGGGTGGCGGCGATGATGCGCACGTCGACCTTGTGCGTCTGCGTGCTGCCCAGCGGGCGCACCTCGCCTTCCTGCAGCACGCGCAGCAGCTTGGCCTGCAGCGGCAGCGGCATGTCGCCGATCTCGTCGAGGAACAGGGTGCCGCCGTCGGCTGCATCGAACAGGCCCTTGCGGTCGCGGTCGGCGCCGGTGAAGGCGCCCTTGCGATAGCCGAACAGCTCGCTCTCCAGCAGGTTTTCCGGCAGCGACGCGCAGTTCTGCACGATGAACGCCTGGCTGCGGCGGAAGCCGCAGTCATGGATGGCGCGGGCGACCAGTTCCTTGCCGGTGCCGGTCTCGCCGGTCAGCAGCACGCTGGTGGGGTTGTGCAGCACCTTGCCGATCAGCTGGTACACGCCGCGCATGGCCGGGCTGCTACCGATCAGGCCGTAATCGCTGCGCAGCGCCGGGCTGGGCGCTTCCGGCGCCACTGTCTTGGGGGCGCGCAGGCGCTGCAGCAGCTGGTGCTGGGCCAGGGCGAAGGCGCCCAGGCTGGCCAGCGAGGCAGCGAAGACGTCGAGGTCGCGGGTGCTGCTGCTGGCCACCAGCAGCAGGCCGTTGACGCGCGCCTGCTCGTCCTGCAGCGGCAGGCACAGCAGGCTGCGCCAGGGCTTGTCGATGGCCGGCAGGAAGCTGGTCTCGTGCAGGCTGGGGTCGAGGTTGGCCAGGCTCAGGCGACGGTTCTGGCACAGGCAGTACTGCAGCAGCTGCTCGCCGTCGTAGTCGCTGGGCATGCTGGCTTCGTGCTCGGCGGCCTGACCGTCCAGCCACTCGGCGGCCAGGGTCAGGCGCGTGTGGGTGCTGTCCAGCAGGTACAGCTGGGCCAGGCGGCAGCCGGACAGCTGCGCGGCTGCCTCGGCCAGGGCCATCGGCAACTGCGCGGCGCTGGCCAGGCGGGCCAGCTGGGTGAACTGCTGCAGCAGCTGTTCGGCATAGGCCAGCGGCTGGCTGATGTGCCCCAGCAGCGGCACTTTCTCAAGCGAGCGTTCAGGCAAATTCACAGGCCAGTGCTCCTTCACCGTCCAGGGTGGCGTGTACGCGGGTAATCGGCTCGCCGCTGGCCATGGCGTCCAGCAGGCGGTCGGCGATGCGCGGCAGCAGGCTCTGCTCCAGCAGCTGGTCGATCAGCCGCGCGCCGCTCTCGCCGCTGGCGCAGCGCTCGGCCAGGTGCTCGAGCAGCGCCGGGCTGTGGCTGAACTGCAGGCGGCGCTTGTCCAGGCGCTGGGCCAGGCGTTGCAGCTTGAGCTCGATCAGCTCGCGCAACACGCTGCCGGCCACCGGGTAGTAGGGCACCACGCGCATGCGCGCCAGCAGGGCCGGCTTGAAGTGGCGGCTGAGGCTCGGGCGAATCGCCTCTTCCAGCTGCTCCACCGGCGGCCGCTGTTCGTTCGCGCAGAGTGCCTCGATACGTTCGCTGGCCAGGTTGGAGGTGAGCAGGATCAGGCAGTTGCGGAAGTTGATCTCGCGGCCTTCGCCGTCGTTGGCCACGCCCTTGTCGAAGATCTGGTAGAAGACGTTCATCACGTCCGGGTCAGCCTTCTCCACCTCGTCGAGGAGGATCACCGAGTAGGGCTTCTGCCGCACCGCCTCGGTGAGCATGCCGCCCTCGCCGTAGCCGACGTAGCCGGGCGGCGCGCCAATCAGCCGCGAGACCGTGTGCTTCTCCTGGAACTCGGACATGTTGATGGTGGTGAGGAAGCGCTCGCCGCCGTACAGCAGGTCGGCCAGGGCCAGGGCGGTCTCGGTCTTGCCGACGCCGCTGGGGCCGACCAGGAGGAACACGCCGGCCGGTGCGTCGTCCTTGTTCAGTCCGGCGGCGGCGGCGCGCATGGCGCGGTCCAGCACCTGCACCGCCTGCTCCTGGCCGCGCACGCGGGCGCGCAGGTCGTTGGCGAAGCTGGCCACCTTGGCGTTGTGTTCGCGCGCCAGCTGGCTCAGCGGCACGCCGGTCCAGTGGCTGATCACTTCGGCCACCAGGCGCGGGCAGACTTCGAAGCTGACCAGGCGCTCCTCACTCTGAGCCCTGGCCAGCTCGGCCTGCAGCTCACGCAATTGGCTTTCCAGCGTGGCCAGCTCCTCGCTGCCGTCGGCGCGGGCCTGGGCGCAGTGCTGGCGCAAGTCGAGCAGGCGCTCGGCCAGCTGGCGCTGTTCGCTCCAGCGCGCTTCGATCTGCTGCAGTTCTTCCGCGGCCTCGACCAAACGCTGTTCCAGCGCGGCCAGGGCGGCTTCGTCCACCGCCAGGCCGGCGTCCAGGTCGCGGCGCAGGGCCAGCGACTGGCGCTCGCCTTCGGCCAGCTCACCGCGCAGGCGCTCCAGCGCTTGCGGCGCGGCTGCCAGGCTGATGCGCACGCGGGCGCAGGCGGTATCCAGCACGTCGACCGCCTTGTCCGGCAGCTGGCGCCCGGCCAGGTAGCGCGCGGACAGCTCGGCGGCGGCCACCACCGCGTCGTCGCGCAGGTAGATGCCGTGGCTCTTTTCATAGATCGGGGCCAGGCCACGCAGGATGGTCACCGCTTCGCTCACGGTCGGCTCGTGCAGCTGCACCGGCTGGAAGCGCCGGGCCAGGGCCGGGTCCTTCTCGAAGTACTTCTTGTATTCGCTCCAGGTGGTGGCGGCGATGGTACGCAGCTCGCCGCGAGCCAGGGCCGGCTTGAGCAGGTTGGCGGCATCCGAGCCACCGGCCTGGGCACCGGCGCCGATCAGGGTGTGGGCTTCGTCGATAAACAGGACGGTCGGCTTGGCCGCACCCTTCACCTCGTCGATCACCCCCTGCAGGCGGCGCTCGAACTCGCCTTTGACGCTGGCGCCGGCCTGCAGCAGGCCCATGTCCAGGCCGAACAGCTCGACGCCGCGCAGCACGTCCGGCACTTCGCCGGCGGCGATGCGCAGGGCCAGGCCCTCGACCAGCGCGCTCTTGCCCACGCCGGCCTCGCCGACCACGATCGGGTTGTTCTTCCGCCGCCGGGCGAGGATGTCGATCATCTGGCGGATCGCGTCGTCGCGGCACAGCACCGGGTCGAGCTTGCCGTCGCGGGCGCGCTGGGTGAAGTTGTGGGTAAAGCGCTGCAGGTTGGATTCGCCGGCTGCGGCCGGTTTGCCGGACGTGCTCGGCTGTTGCTGGCTCAAGGCGAAGTCGCGCAGGCGCTCGGCGTCGATCTTCGCCAGCAGCGGCTGGTAGCGGCTGCCGGCGTAGCGCAGCGGATTGCGCAACAGGGCGAGGAGCAGTGCGGCCTGTTCGATCTGGCTCTGGCCCAGTTCCAGATTGGCCACCAGCAGGGCGTCCTGCAGCCACTGCACCAGCTCGGCGGAGAACACCGGGTTGCGCGATTCGCTGGCCTCGCCGCGTGGCTGCAGGGTGGCGGCCAGCTCGCCGGCGTCCACCTCGGCGTCCTGCAGGGCGCGGGCCAGCAGGCCGTCGCGACGTTCCAGCAGGCCGAGCAGCAGGTCTTCGACCAGGATCTTGCTGCCACCGCGCTGCAGGCAGCGTTCGGCGGCGGCTTCCAGTTCGCGGCGGGTCTCGGCGTCCAGTGCCTGGACCAGCTGTTGAAGGTCGACGTTGATCATTTCATCAGTCCTTTAATGAGTCTTGCTGCCGATGGTGACCACACCATCGGCCTGTTCGTGGCCGAGCCAGGAGGTCCAGCCGAGGTGGCAGACGTTGTCCGCGCCGATGCGCAGCTCGCGGATTTCCTCGTGGCGCAGGGCCAGGCGGATGTCGTAGTCGAGCGGGTCGCGCAGGGTGAAGCGCACCAGCGCGCAGAGCGGCTGGTAGCCGTTGCCGATCGGCAGGAATTCGTGGAAGCGCGCCCAGCTCAGCTGGCGGATATGGATGCGGAACTTGCCGCCGCGGTCGCGCACCGAGTCGCCCAGCACCAGGCTTTCGCCCAGCTGGCTGTTGGCCAGGCCGAGGCGGTTGCGCTGCTCGGCGATGATCTCGACGCGGCGCTCGACGCACTGCTCGATGCGCAGGTCGGCGTGCTTGAAGTAGTAACGCAGCACCGACTCGACCAGCGCCGCCGAGTGGGCGCGCAGGCTGAGCAGGCCGAGGTAGGGCAGCAGGCGCCGCCAGTTGAGGTCCTCGGCGGCGCGCAGGCGCTCGCCGCCGAGGCCGATCAGGGCGAACAGGCGCGCGGAGAACAGGTCACGGGCGCCGCTTTCGTAGTGCGCGTAGTAGCGGTACTTGCGCCAGATCGGCAGGAGCAGGCGCTGCAGGCGATCGTTGAACAGGTCGAGGAAGTCTCGGGTGGTGTTGCCGTCCGGGCCGTCGCCCAGGGCCTGCTCGCTGTAGAACGCCGGCAGTGGCGAGCCGGCGCCGAACAGGCCGACCAGGTTGATGCGCAGGCGCGCGCGCAGCTCGCCGTGCTCCTCGAAGAACTCCAGGCGATCGGTGTCGCTGCCGGGGAAGCCCAGGCTGGGGTTGGCCTGGAATTCCAGGCGCTCGTACAGCGCCTCCTCATCCAGCTCGGGATGGGCGGCGCGCAGGCGGTCCAGCACCCGCAGCACGCCCTGGAACAGGCTGTACTCGCGGATGCCGGAGCTGAGTTTGCTCAGAGCAGGGGCTGCTGCCCCATGCGCGGCGTCCATTGGTACACCTCTCCCTGTGTGCTCTGTACGCGCAGCTCGTGGTAGCTGTTGAGGCTGGCGTAGAGGGCGAAGAATTCATTGAGCACCGAGGCGAACAGGAACAGGTCCCCTTCGCCCAGGTAGCCGTCCTGGTCCATGGTCAGTTCGGTGCGCACGCCGCGAATCGGCAGGCCGCGATGCAGGCGGTCGACGTGCTGGTGGGCGATCTTCTTCAGGCCGCCGAGCATGCGCTGGCTGACCTTGAGCGCGTGCTGGTCGTAGTGGCGCGGCAGGTCGTAGGTTTCGAGGATGACCTTGAGCGCCTCGACGTCGGCCAGCGACAGGTAGTTCAGCGACATGTTGGAAATCAGCTTCCACAGATAGTCGCGGTGCAGTGGCGGCGCATAGCTCGGCGTCACCGTGCCGATATTGCGGAAGCTGAGGAACTCCGGGGTGTCTTCGCTGGGTAGGCAGATATCGCCCGGCTTGAGCTGGCGCGCCAGGCTCTGGTTGGTGCAGGTCAGCTCGATCGACAGGGTCTCCTGGGCATCGCCGTTGCGCGCGCCGAAGCTCAGCCAGGTCTCCAGGCCGTCGCCGAGCAGCGACGGCTGCTGGCGTACGCTGTAGTGCGGACGGGCGCGCGGTTGGTCGAAGCTGCTGTCGTGCTCGAACGACTCGAACGGCACGTATTCCTCGTAGCCCATGCCACCCGGTTTCCAGCCGGTCACCCGGTCCACCGAGAACACCCCGCAGTGCTGCGGGTCGAGTTCGGCCGGCAGCAGCAGGTACTGGTCCTGCTTGCCGTCCAGGCGGATCGGGATGGCGTCGTGGGCGAACAGATTGACCACCGGCGTGCAGTACAGGCGCACGTTATCCAGGGTCGGGCGGATGCGCTGCAGGCCGGTCTTGCGGATATCGAAGCGCAGCTCCAGGCCGCGGGCACGTTCCAGCACCTCGGCCGGCTGGCGCTGCAGCGCGTCCAGGCCCTTGAGCTCGACGAACAGGAACTTGTCCTGGAAGGCGAAGTATTCCTGCAGGTGGCGATAGCCGCGGAAGGTGTTGTGCGGGTAGGGGATCAGCGCGTGGTCTTCGCTGAAACCGACCGCCTCGACCTGGTTCGCTGGCAGGCCGATGGCCGGCAGCGGCAGGCCCTGTTCGCCGGTCAGCGGCTGGCCCTCGCCATCCAGCAGCACCAGCTGCAGACCGCCGAGGTGGCGCAACAGGCCGAGGTAGAGCAGTTGGGCGATATAGCGCTCGCCGGCCAGGTGCAGGCGCAGGGTGCTCAGGCCGACCTCGCCGAGATGGCCGTCGGCGCTCATGCCCAGGCGCAGGCTGAGCAGCGCGCCGTCGCCCTTCACCGAATAGTCCAGGCCGTTCAGCGCCAGCGGCAGCACTTCCGAGGCATAGGCGGTGCGGAAGCGGCAGGTCACGCCTTCGATGGCTTTGGCTTCCACCGGCGTATGGCGCGGCACCGAAAGGGCCGGGCCGGGGCGCTTGAGCGGGTCGAACTGCAGCATGCTGAAGGCCGGCAGCGGGCGCATGTAGTTGGGCCACAGCAGGTGCATCAGCGAATGGGTCAGCTCCGGCAGTTCGTCGTCGAGCTTCTGCCGCAGACGCCCGGTAAGAAAGGCGAAGCCTTCCAGCAGGCGCTCGACATCCGGATCACGCCCGGCCTGGCCGAGGAACGGCGCCAGCGCCGGGCTGCGCTCGGAGAAGCGCTTGCCCAGTTGGCGCAGGGCGGAGAGTTCGCTCTGATAGTGGTGGTTGAAGGACATTAGTGGGCCTGCTCCTTGGCCGATTCGATGCAGCGCCAGAGGTTGTCAGGCGTCTCTTCTTCGGGGGACCCGATGTATTCCGGCTGCAACGTCAGACGCGGCAGCTTCATTGGTTCTGACGAGCACCAATAGGTGCTCGTCCACATGCAACGGCGGGCGTGATAACCGGGGGCGCTGATCGACAGCGTGGTCCAGCATTGCGGCCCATCGGCCAGCAGGGCGTACAGGCGATAGTCACGGTGTTCGGCGAAGGCGAAACGGCCTTCGGCATCGCTGCGGGTTTCGTAGCGCCAGGACTCGTCGCTGCTGATATCCAGCTCAATCCTGGCGTCCGCCACTGCCTGCCCTGTTTCGGCGGACAACACGCGACCCTCGATGGCCGGGTTGCGGGTTACCGAGTGCGGGTAGGGTACGCAGGCGCTAAGAGTTAAAGCCGTCATGAGCAGATAGGCAACTTTCGTACTTATGGACATAGTTGATCTGAAGATATCTTCCAGATATCAACGGTATTTCCTGGTTCGCCAATCGAGGACTCTTCAAGAGCGGCGATAAATTCGGGCTTTTTCAGTGTTATCTTCTTCTGGTTCGCCGATATTTCCAGTTTGTAGGTATCCGGAAAACCACTGATCAAATCATCGCTAAAAGAGATATAAGAAAGCACCTCTGTGGATTCGCCTGGCTGCAGTGTTTTGACAAGATGCAGAGGTGTCTTGGCATTCGAGTATTCATTAACGTCAATGCTAACTGTGTATGAGCATTCATTGTAAAAATCTACGATAAAGACGTACTTTTCCTGGGCTGTGCAGCCAGTCATAAGCATGGTCGCGAATATGCCTAGTGTTCTAGTCATTGAACTCTACTCGGCTTAGCCAAAGCAGGCCTTTGACATCCTGCTCGGAGATGGATGATCTATCCCAGAAATCCAGCCAGGCAGCTTCTCCAACTGGGTCCTCGGTGAAGTAATGCATCACATCCAGCTCCCCGGTAGCTGAAATGTAGTGGTTGTCTTTTCTGTTTTGAGTCAAAACGGTGGAAGTATCTTTATGGCTCCATGAATAATGTGGTATCAGGCCGCCGTCACCATATTCATTAAGAACCAAATGACCGAATTCATGGGCCGCGGTGTGCATGAACTCTTCATCGGCGAAAAACGTAGGGTATCTGCGTACTGACCAGTATCCGAAGTTGTGGTGGATAACTCTGAAGCCTCCAAGGCTGGTTGACCGGCCGCCATCTACGGTTAAATTCTCGGTAAGCGGAAAATTCTTGGCGGAAGGTTTTGCATTAATGTCCGCCTGTACCGTACAGCGATAAAGTCCATTGCTGGTATTGATGCCGCTGGCGATGCCTTGGGTACGCGTACCATTGCGAGACCAGTAATGCTCAATCCCTCTCTTGGCCTGAGCTTCCAACGCTGGATATGCCAGTGGTGTGAGATTGCTGTTCTGATCCTTGATGCCGCCGTCGGAGAAACTTGGGCGTACAGTGACTTCGACAGTCTTGGCATTCTGATCGACCCGCGCATCTACCCAGTCCACTTCCTCGCTTTTATTGGCCAGCGGAAGCTCCATGATCTGCTGCAGGCCACCCTTGACCGCAGTCAGGCGCACCTTGAGCGCGGCACTCTTGAGCACCTTGGTATCGAGGACGCCGGCGAGGCTGTAGCCGTCCCATTGCCAGGGGTGTTCGCCGGTGGGCAGCAGCTTGGCGGTATCGGCTTCGGCATAGATCAGCGTGCTGCCGTCCAGCACTTCCAGGGTCAGGCTGTCGGCGGGTTGCTCGCGGTTGATGACCAGGAAATCGATGGTTTCCCGACTCTTCGTGGTGCCGCTGGCCAGCTCGGCGTAGTCGGGAATCTCCAGCGGAGTGAGGATGCGATTGCCGTCGGACTTCAGCTCCAGTCGGTAGTCCAGCGCCTCGCTCTTCTGCTCGGCGGCTTCGGCGCCCGGAACAAGTGCGTCGACAATTGCCGCCACGGCGCTGGCGACAAAGGACACCGGGGCGACCGGGCCTATCGTCGCTCCGCCACCACTGGTGCCAATCAACACCGTCCCCGACCCTGCCACCACCACATTGCCGTGGTTACCCACGGTGCCAATGGTGGTTGCCGGCTTGCCATTGATCAGCACGGTCGGGATTACATTGCCCGACAGCGCGCCGCCGCAGGCAGAGGCATCGCCCTGGCGGGCCGCCGGCAGGCTGTCGAACAGCACGTTGGGCGAGCCGACAGCGATGGGGTTGGTGCCGTGGCCGGGAACCGGGCAGGCGGTGGGGTCGCCCAGGCGGGCGGCGGGTTTACCGGACATCCATGCTCTCCTTTGAACAGGCCCTTACCTGACCTTCACTTGCCCGCTGCCATCCAGCTGCGCGGCGAAACTGACCTGGCGCTTGATGCCATCGACCTGCAGCAGCCCTTCGATGGCGAAGTTGAGGCTGAGCGGGTCGTGCTCGCGCGGCAGGGAAATGACCCGCACCTGTTTCAGGCGCGGCTCGTATTGTTCGATGAAGCGTTCGATCGCCATGCGTGCCTGCTGCAACGCGTCGTGCAGCGACAGGCGCATGTCGTTGAGATCGGGCAACCCGTAGTCGGGCAGCGTCTGCACGCTGCCCGCCCGGGTGCTGAGCATCTTGGCCAGATGGGCAGCCACCGAGGCCATCACGCTCACCTCGTGGTCGAGGCGGGCGCGGCCGACGGTGTCACCGCCGAGGCGCTCGAACAGGCTGCCGTATCCGGTCATTGCCCCTTACTCCTTGTCCAGCTTGCCGACCAAGGACAGGGTGAAATCGGCACCCATGTACTTGAAGTGCGGGCGCACGTTGAGGCTGACGCGGTACCAGCCCGGCTCGCCTTCCACGTCGCTGACGATCACCTGCGCGGCGCGCAGCGGACGACGGCTGCGGACTTCCGAGCTGGGGTTCTCCTGGTCGGCGACGAACTGGCGGATCCACTTGTTCAGCTCCAGTTCCAGGTCGGTGCGCTCTTTCCACGCGCCGATCTGCTCGCGCTGCAGCACTTTCAGGTAGTGCGCCAGGCGGTTGACGATGAACAGGTAGGGCAGCTGGGTGCCGAGCTTGTAGTTCAGCTCGGCGGTCTTGCCTTCTTCGCTGATGCCGAAGAACTTCGGCTTCTGCGTGGAGTTGGCGGAGAAGAACGCGGCGTTGTCGCTGCCCTTGCGCATGGTCAGGGCGATGAAGCCTTCTTCGGCCAGTTCGTATTCACGACGGTCGGAAACCAGCACTTCGGTGGGGATCTTGGTCTCGATCTCGCCCATGCTCTCGAAGTGGTGCAGCGGCAGGTCTTCCACCGCGCCACCGCTCTGCGGGCCGATGATGTTCGGGCACCAGCGGAACTTGGCGAAGCTGTCGGTCAGCTTGGAGGCGAAGGTGTAGGCGGTGTTGCCCCACAGGTAGTGCTCGTGGCTGGCGGACACGCTCTCCTTGTAGACGAAGGTCTTCACCGGGTTCTCTTCCGGATCGTAGGGGTTGCGCAGCAGGAAGCGCGGCAGGGTCAGGCCGACGTAGCGCGCGTCTTCGCGCTCGCGGAAGCTCTGCCACTTGGCGAACTGCGGGCCCTCGAAGTGATCCTTGAGATCCTTGAGGTTGGGCAGGCCGGTGAAGCTTTCCAGGCCGAAGAATTTCGGGCCGGCGGCGGCGATGAACGGCGCGTGGGCCATGCAGGCGACCGAGGCCACGTGCTGCAGGGTCTTGATGTCCGGTGAGCTGGGGTCGAAGAAGTAGTTGGCGACGATGGCGCCGACCGGCTGGCCGCCGAACTGGCCGTATTCGGCGGTGTAGATGTGCTTGTACAGGCCGGACTGGGTGATTTCCGGGCTGTCCTCGAAGTCATCCAGCAGGTCCTGCTTGGAGGCGTTGAGGATCTCCAGCTTGGTGTTCTCGCGGAAATCGGTGCGATCGACCAGCAGCTTGAGGCCGCGCCAGGAGGATTCCAGAGCCTGGAAGTCGGCGTGGTGGAGGATCTCGTCCATCTGCCGGCTGAGCTTGGCGTCGATCTCCGCAATCATGCGGTCGACCATGGCCTTCTTCACCGGCTCGTTCTGGTTGTGCGGCTTCAGCAGCTCTTCGATGAAGGCGGACACGCCACGCTTGGCGATGTCATAGGCCTCGTCATCCGGGGTCAGGCGGGTTTCCGCGATGATGCGGTCGAGAATGCCAGCTTCGGCGACATTCCGGGTGCTTTCCACTACTGCACTGGTGCTCATGCTCGGGCTTCCTTGTCGAGGGTTCAGGCGTCTTGCTGGGCTTGGGCGGCGAGGCCCAGTTCACCCAGTACGCGGTCACGGGAGTCGTCGTCGGAGAGAACGCTTTCGATCGCTTTGCGGAAGGCCGGGGCGTTGCCCAGCGGGCCTTTCAGGGCGACCAGGGCGTCGCGCAGTTCCATCAGCTTCTTCAGCTCGGGGACCTGGTCGACCACGGCGGCCGGGTTGAAGTCCTTCATCGAGTTGATGCGCAGCTGCACCGGCAGCTCGTCGTCGGTTTCTTCGTCCTGCAGGCGGTTGGGCACGGCGAAGGTCAGGCTCAGCTCCTGCTTGCCCAGCACTTCGTCGAAGTTGTTCTTGTCGATGCTGATCGGCTTGCGGTCCTCGATCTTGCGGTCGTCGGCGCGCTGGGTGAAATCACCCAGAACCATCAACTTGAGGGGCAGTTCGATCTCTTCCTGAGCACCGCCGGTCGCCGGTTTGAAGGTGACGTTGATGCGTTCCTTGGGTGCTACCGAGCCTTCTTTGGCCATGGTTGTTCTCCTTTACGTTAAGCGGAGGCCTGGCGGCCTCAATCCAGCACCACTTCGAGATCGAGGTGGCACAGCCTGCGGTGGATCTCTTCCTTGCGCTCGCGGATCGCGTGGTTCTGCGGCAGCAGCTCGTAGCAGTTGTGCAGCAGACGCAGCACTTCCAGGGCGAGATCGGGTTCCCACTCGCCGAGGCCGGAGGCCTGCAGCGTCTGGTCGAGGGATTCGAGTTGGGTCTTGGCCAGTTCGTGCTTCTTCGCCGCGCTGCACAGGCGCGCCAGGGCGAGCTGCCAGAAGAACCGCGCGCGGCCGCCCTGGGCCTGGGCCATGCCCTGCTTGAGCTGCTGCACCGCGGGCTTCAGGCCGTCCTTGCGCAGGCGTGGCAGGGCCGCTTGCAGGGCGACTTCCCAGGCCGGCAGCTCGCCGCCGGCGCCAACCTGCACGGTCGGTTCGGCGCTCGGCGGCTGCAGGTGCGGCAGCACGCTGGCGCCTATCCAGGCGCGGGTCTCGGCATCGGCGAAGGGCGCGCCGTCGTGGTAGCGCAGTTCGTCCAGGCCGGGTACGCGCTGCAGGAACAGCGCCAGCTGCATCTCCACTTCGACCATGGCGGCCTCGGCGCCGAGTTCCTGCAGGCATTCCCAGGCCAGGCGCTGGCCATCCAGCCAGAATGGCGCGCGGGCGATGCTGGCTTCCACTTCCACCAGCAGGTCGGCGTACTGGCCGGCGGCGAAGCGCTCGGCGAAGCTGGCCAGCTTGTCGGCGGGCAAACCGCGCAGGGCGGTGATCTGTTCGGCATTGGCCTGCGGCAGGCCATCGATCGGCAGCCACAGCAGGGTGCGGGACAGGCGCAGGGCGCGCAGGTCGCTGGCCTTCTGCTTCAGCCACCAGGCACACAGCGGCCGAGCACCGTCCTGCAGGGCGCGCAGCGACTTGTGCGCGTCGCGCTCGTTGTCCAGCGGGGCGCTGGGGTTGATCACCTGGGCGGCGGCCTGTTTGACCTGAGCGATGGCCGCGCCGACCATCCCGGGTTCGCTCTGGCCCTGGCTGGCACGGTTGATCTGCTCGTCCAGGCGGCGGCACAGCGGCAGCAGCAGCGGTGCTTCCTCGCCCAGACGCTGCGCCAGGCAGGTCTCCAGGCCGCGCAGCAGCTCGGCCAGGGAGCGGAACAGCGGCAGCTGCGCGGCCACCGGGATGTCCTCGGCCAGGGCTTTTTCCAGGCGCGGGGTGAGCCAGGCTAGGGCGGCGGCGCGGGTGCGGTCCTTGCGCGGGTGCAGCTCGTTCCAGCGCTCGCCACACAGCAGGTGGAGCAGGCCGAGACCCGCCTGCAGGCCGGCCAGTCCCTCGCGCTGGTACAGCGCCCAGGTCATCCAGCAGGCGGCGCGCAGATCCTTGGAGTGATGACGCAGCAGCGCCTCGCTCAGATCGCGGATCTTCTGCCAGTCGATGGCCTCGGTCTGGTGCAGGGACGCGGCTTTTTCCAGCTCGCCTTCGAGGGTTTCGAATTCGCCGGAATAACGCATATCGGCACCGGCGAAATCTCCATCGTTAATGGGGTTTTTCGCCAGCTGCAAATAATGCTCAGCCAGGGGTGAAAGTGCAGTCATTCCTTTGACTCTGTTCGCTATCCAGCAACTTCCGATGGCTTCTTATATATATGAAGCAAGCGGTTGCTTGGTTGATATGTGCAACTTTCTGCGCAGTTGTTTGCGCAAGTAGTTGCACAGAATCCTTCTGGGGTGGGCATCCTAGACCCGCTGGCGAGGTCGGGCAAGGCGGAAAGTGTGAAGTGTTAGACAAGCGCAAAGATTGCCTGAAGTGTGCTCGGGCCAAGTCTGTAGCAAACTTTGACGCCAATTTCAGGGATAGTGGCCAATCGCTGTTTATATGTTGGTTATTTGTTTAATTCGTGTAAGAAATGGCTTACTTGAAGTTTTGCCATGGTTCACATTTGGCCATCACTGAAGTGGCGTCAGTGTGAACCGGCGCGGCATTTTCATTGTGCGCTGGTTCATGGTCGTTGCCTGGCTGGCTTTGCCGCCTGGCCATGCGAGGCGAGGGGCGGCGAGCGCCTGCACCTGCACCTGCACGTGTTGTGCTGTTGTGCTGTTGGGCGGCTGTGGCGCAATCGGCGGCATCGGCCTGGTTCGGCAGGTACACTGGGCGCCTGGAACTAGCCGGGGGCGAGGGAATGCAGGGATTCGGATGGTGGGGCGGTGCCCTGTGCGTGCTGGTGCTGTTGGCCGGTATCTATGGCTACAACCGCCTGGTGTTCAACCGCGCGCGGGTGGCGGAGGCCTGGAGTGGCATCGATGTGCAACTCAAGCGCCGTTCCAGCCTGATCCCGCAGTTGGTCGCCTGTCTCAAGGCCTACATGGCGCATGAGCGCGATACCCTGGAAGAGCTGGTCATTCGGCGTGGCGAAGCGCAGGCCCACGAGCGCGATGGCGCCGCTGGCCGCGGCCCGATCGAAGGCCAGTTGTCGGCCGCCCTGCAGCGCACCTTTGCCCTGGTCGAGGGGTATCCGGAGCTCAAGGCTGACGCGGTGTTCCTCGACCTGCAGCGCAATCTGAGCGAGGTCGAGGAGCATATCCAGATGGCGCGCCGCTACTACAACGGCGCCGTGCGCGAGCTCAACGTGCTGGTCGAGTCGGTGCCGAGCAACCTGCTGGCCAAGGCCTTCGGTTTTCGCTGCGCCGCCTATTTTGCCCTGGATGACGCCCGCGACGGGCTGTCGCCGCAATTGGAGTTCTGAACATGCCGGGATGGCTGAAACCCCTGCTGCTGTTGTGTGCCGTGCTGCCTGGCGTGACGCTGGCGCAGGAAGTGATCGAGGATTTCGCCGTCGAGCTGCAGGTTCGCAACGATGGCCGGCTGGACGTGACCGAGCGCATCACCGTGCAGGCCGAGGGCGACAAGATCCAGCGCGGCATCTATCGCGACATTCCGGTGACCTATCGCCTGCCCGGTGGTCTGCTGCGCAAGACGCCGATCGACCTGCTCAGCGCCACCCGCGACGGTGAAGCCGAGTCGGTGCGCCGTGAGAGCCAGGGCGCCTACCAGCGTTTCTACCTCGGTTCGCCACATATCCAGCTGGACCCGGGGCGCTACGTGTACGAACTGCGCTACCGGGTCGATCCGCAGCTGCTGCAGCGGCCGGACGAGGACGAGCTGTACTGGAACGTCACCGGCAATGCCTGGGCGTTCCCGATCCTGCAGGCGTCGGCGCGTGTGCGGTTGCCGGCCGGGGCCAAGATTGGTCAGCTCGCCGGCTACACCGGCGCCAGCGGAGCGCAGGGCCGGGGCTATCGGGTCGTGGAGCTGACCGACGACACGCTGCTGGTGGAAACCACCGTCGTGCTGCCGCCTCAGCAGGGCTTCACCATTGCCCTGGACTGGCAGTCCGGACTGATCGAGCGGCCCGGCCTGTTTCAGCGCGGCTTGCGCCTGCTGTTCGACAACGCCGGCCTGACGCTGGGCGGGCTGCTCTGGCTGGCGCTGCTGGGCTACTACCTGCGCACCTGGCGGCGTGTCGGGCGCGACCCGCGCAAGGGCCTGCATATCGTGCGCTTCGAGGCGCCGGACGACCTCAGCCCGACCCAGGTCGGCTATCTCTGGCACCGTGGCTTTCGCGGCGCCTTCGATGAGGCGCGGGCGCTGAGCATCTGCTTCACCGACTGGGCCATCCAGGGTCTGATTCGCCTGCAGGACCGGCCGCGTGCCGAGGGTTTTGTCATCCAGCGCGGCAAGAAGCCGATCGAGTCGGCCCGCATCGGCGAAATCGAGTGGCTACGCCGGCTGTTCCCGACGAGCAAGGGCGACCGGCCGCTGGAGTTGGGCAGTACCTACCAGCCGCGCCTGGCCGAGATGAAGGCGCGCATGGTCGACAGCCTGCAGACCCACGGCAACCTGTGGCACGCCACCAACCGCGGGGCCTGGGCCACCGGCCTGGCCCTGGCGGTTCCGGGCATGCTGGTTGCCGCGCTGGCCGGGCTGGAGGGCGACGAGCAATGGGCGCTGGGGATCGGCGGCCTGCTGTTCTCCTTCGGCTTCGGCATTCCCTTCGCCATCATGCTGGTGATGGCCGCGCGGCAGTCGACCTGGGGCAAGCGCATCGGCATGGGCCTGGTGGCCCTAATGTTCGGCTGGCCGGTGCCGATCGGCCTGGGCATGTTGTATTCCGCCACGTCGTTGCCGGTGCTGCTGCTGTTCATCGCTTTCCTGGTGCAGCTGGTGCTGTTCTACCGCTGGCTGGAGGCGCCTTCGGTGAAAGGCCAGGCGCTGCTGGATGCGGCGGCCGGCTACCGTGACTACCTGCAACTGGCCGAGAGCGAGGTGCTGGCCCGTGCCGGTGATGCACCGGCCATGAGCATCGAGCTGTACGAACGCCACCTGCCCTATGCCATGGCGCTGGGCGTGGAGGCGCAGTGGAGTGCGCGCTTTGCCGCTGCGCTGGAGGCTGGCCTGGTCGACCCGAGCCTGCACGAGTACCAGCCGGACTGGTACAAGGCACGGAGCAGCTTCAGCTCGCCGAGTGCCTTCAGTGGTGCCCTCAGTTCCAGCCTGGTCAGTGCCAGTGCCAGCGCGTCGACGCCGCCGGCCAGCTCGTCTTCGTCCTCCGGCGGCTCTTCCGGGGGCGGTTCCTCCGGTGGTGGTAGCGGCGGCGGTGGCGGGGGTGGCTGGTAGGTCGCTTCACCGCCTAACCCGGCGCCTTCGGGTGCCTACAAGGAGTTTACTCATGCCAGGAAGGCTGTTTTCCCTGCTGTTTTGCGCCTGTCTGTCGTTGTCGGTGCAGGCTGCCGAGGTCATCGAATCCTTTGCCGCGACGCTGCAGGTGCAGCGCGATGGCCTGTTGCTGGTCAGCGAGCGCATCGTGGTGCAGGCGCAGGGCGAGCAGATTCGGCGCGGTATCTATCGCGAGCTGCCGGATCTCTATCGCCTGAGCCCTGGCCTGCAGCGCAGCACGCCGATCCAGTGGCTCGGAGCCACACGCAACGGCCAGCCGGAAAGTACCAGGGCCGTGCGCGAGACCTATGGCGAGCGGCTCTATCTGGGCAGTGCGGATCGCCTGCTCGAACCGGGGCGGCATACCTATGAGCTGCGTTACCGTGTCGACCCGCAGTTGCTGCAGAGTGAGCAGCGTGACGAGCTTTACTGGAACGTCACCGGCAATAGCTGGGCATTGCCGATTCTCGAGACCCGTGTCGAGGTGCTGCTGCCCGAGGGTGCGCGGCTGGGGGCGGCGCATGCCTACACGGGGTTCAAGGGTGCGCAAGGGCGCGACTACCGCATCGTGGCGCGCGACGACGCACGTCTGGAGGTCGTCAGCACGGAGACACTGGATCCAGGCGAGGGGCTGACCCTGGCAGTGGACTGGCAGTCCGGGCTGGTGACTCGGCCGGCAGCCTGGCAACGCACCTGGCGCCTGCTGGTCGACAACCCCCAGGTGCCCAAGGGCGCATTGGCCGTGCTCGTGCTGTTGGGCTTCTATGGCCTGTGCTGGTATCGCCTGGGGCGTGATCCCAGGCCCGGGTTGATGGTGCCGCGCTACGAGCCGCCCGAGGGGCTGAGCCCGGCCATGGTCAGTTTTCTCTGGCATCGCGGTTTCGCGGGTGGTCTCGACGGTGTGCGCGAGCTGGGTGTGAGTCTCACCGATATGGCAATACGCGGACTGCTCAGGTTCGAGGCCGAAGCCGGCAATCTGCTGCTGCAGCGCGGCAGCCTGGCGAGCGAGGCGGCGAACTTTGAGGAGCGCAAGCTGCTCGATCAGCTGTTTGCCGAGGAGCAGCCATTGCCGCTGGGGAGCAAGTTCCAGCCGCGCCTGCAGAGCGCGCGTGCCGCGTTGAACACGCAGCTGCAGCGCTTCGCCGAGCGCTATCGTTCATCGAACAGCGATGCCTGGCTGATCGGGGCGGGCATTGCGGCCATCGCGACCCTGATTCTGCTGTTCGGCAGTATCGAGGGCGCCGCCGTCAAGGAGGTGGCGGGGCTGTCCCTGGTGGCTCTGGTGCTCGGTGGTTTTGGGCTGCTGTTGCTACGCGACGGCACGGTGGCGGGAGGCCTCGTCGCCCTGCTGTTCGCGTTGATCGCATTGGGCGGGTTGGCCACGCGCGTCGGCGACTACACGCTGCTTGCGATCGTACTGCTCTGGCTGCAGGTGCTGCTGTTCCGCTTTCTGCTGCCGGCGTCGACGTCTGAGGGGCGACAGCTGCTGGATGAGCTGGCTGGCTATCGCGAGTACCTGCAGCTGGCCGAGGAGGATAGCCTGGCGCAGGCCGGGGCCGCGCCGCCCATGAACATCGCGCAGTATGAGCGGCACCTGCCCTATGCCATGGCGCTGGGGGTGGAGGAACAGTGGACGGCGCGTTTCGTCACGGCTCTGGCTGCCGGGTTGATCGAGCCGCAACTGCGCGAGTATCGGCCAGGCTGGTCGCTGGGGCGTGACGCCGAGGGTATCAACCGCGAGCTTGCGCCCAGCCTCTATCGCGGAGTGGCCAGCGCCTGTGTCGAGACCCCGGTCAGGCAGTCGTCGACCTCTCGTTCCATGCCGAGCGCGCCGAGTTCCAGCGGTGGTTCTGCATCCTCGGGAGGCGGTTCCTCCGGCGGTGGTAGCGGTGGTGGCGGCGGGGGCGGCTGGTAGGTCTCAGCGCCAGTTCCAGCTGCCCTGGGCCGCTGCATCGTGGGCATGCAGGCTTTCGGCGTGCACCACCTCCAGGGCAAAGCCGAGCAGCCCGTTTTGCGCCCGCAAGGCTCGATGCAGGCGGCGTGCGGCGTCCTCGCAGAACATCAGGTTCTGCCCGTTGGCCAGGGCGAAGGCCTGCTCATCGGCGCGCTTGACCGCCGTCTGCAGGGCGGTGCCCAGGGCGGCCTCGGCGCTGTCCAGCCAGTGCAGCAGCGGCAGCTCTTGCAGAGTCGGGTCCAGGCGCAGCTGCAGGCGCGCCTCGCTGCGCTGGCTATGGGGCGTGGCGAGAATGCCTTCTGAGCTGCCGAGCCAGTCCAGGATGTCCGCATGATCGAGTGATTTACCTGCAAAATCATTAATAAATCGCTGCTGAATCAGTTGCCGGGCCAGCGCCGCCGAGCATGGGCAGGTCGAGGAATAGCCCAGTGTCAGCTGCAGTTCCACGTGAAACCCCCTGGCGTCCAGGCGGGTGTTGAGTGCCACGGGGTAGGCCTTCCAGCCGGCCAGCGGGCTGATCAGTGCCGGGCGCTTGAGCAGCAGCTCGCCGCGCAGGTTGAGGTAGGCGCGCTGCGCCAGGCCTGCGTGGCTGTCCAGGAACTGGCGCAGTACCTGCTGCACGGCCGGCAGGGTCAGCGGCTGGTGTTCCAGGTCCTGCAGCGCCAGGTACAGGCGCGACATGTGAATGCCCCGCGCGCTGGCGTCATCCAGGCTGACCCCGGCGTCCACCCTACAGGCCAGCGGCGTGCCGGCCAACTGCACGGGCAGGGCGATCTGCTGCATGCCGACGAAGTCCAGCGCGGGCTGCGTCTGGGTGCTGATTTGCATGGCGATATCGGGGAGGGTCGGGGCGTTCATCGGTGATCCGGGGTTGATTTCTCCAGTTTGCGTTATGTTATAACAAAAATAGATCGACACTGACGAGACCTGCCTGTGCTCAGCGAGGCCGACTTGCCGACACCTGTCTGAACCAGGCGCAGCAGGCGTTCGCCAGCCTGGGCGTCGAGGCCAAGGAACGTCAGGAACAACGCGAGCTGCGAGGAAACCCCAATGGATAACCGCTTACCCGTCACCGTGCTGTCCGGTTTTCTCGGCGCCGGCAAGAGCACCCTGCTCAACCATGTGCTGAAGAACCGCGACGGCCTGCGCGTGGCGCTGATCGTCAACGACATGAGTGAGATCAATATCGACGGCTCGGAGGTGCAGCGCGACGTCAGCCTCAACCGCGCCGACGAGAAGCTGGTGGAGATGAGCAACGGCTGCATCTGCTGCACCCTGCGCGAAGACCTGCTGGAGGAAGTGGCGCGGCTGGCCCGCGACGGCCGCTTCGACTACCTGCTGATCGAGTCCACCGGCATCAGCGAGCCGCTGCCGGTGGCCGAGACCTTCACCTTCCGCGACGAGCAGGGCCAGAGCCTGTCGGACCTGGCGCGCCTGGATACGCTGGTGACGGTGGTCGACGGGGTGAACTTCCTGCGCGATTTCCATGAGGCGGAGAGTCTGGCCAGCCGTGGCGAAACCCTGGGTGAGGAAGACGAGCGCTCGATCACCGACCTGCTGATCGAGCAGGTGGAGTTCGCCGACGTCATCCTGATCAGCAAGACCGACCTGATCTCCAGCACAGAGCGCGAGGAACTGACGGCCATCCTGCGCGGGCTCAACACCGAAGCCGAGATCCTGCCGATGGTGATGGGCCAGGCGCCGCTGGCGAAGATCCTCAACACCGGCCGCTTCGATTTCGACCGGGCTTCCCAGGCCCCCGGCTGGCTCAAGGAGCTGCGCGGCGAGCACGTGCCGGAGACCGAGGAGTACGGCATCGCCTCGACCGCCTACCAGGCGCGCCGGCCCTTCCACCCGGAGCGCTTCTTCGCCTTCCTCAACCGCGAATGGGTCAACGGCCGTCTGCTGCGCTCCAAGGGCTACTTCTGGCTGGCCAGCCAGTACCAGGAAGCCGGCAGCTGGTCGCAGGCCGGCGGCCTGATGCGCCATGGCTATGCCGGGCGCTGGTGGCGCTTCGTGCCCAAGACCCAGTGGCCGGAGGACGAGGACGGCCTGCGCACCATCATGAGCAAATGGAGCGCCGAGGTCGGCGACTGCCGCCAGGAGCTGGTGTTCATCGGCCAGAACATCGACTTCGCGCGCCTGCGCGCCGAGCTGGACGACTGCCTGCTGACCGACGCCGAAATGGCCGCCGGCCCCGAGGCCTGGCAACGCCTGCCGGACCCCTTCGGCGCCTGGACCGAGGAGGCCGCCTGATGCTGGCGCTCAAGCTGCGCCCGCCGCCCCGCGCGTGCCTTGGGGCCGACCCCGAGGTTCTCGCCGAGGCGCTGCAGGAGGGCGTCAACCTGGCGGTCTGGCAGCGGCGCCTGGCGCCACAGGTCGAGGACTTCGCGCGCATCCTGCTGGCCCAGCCGCTGGAGGTCTCGGAGTCGGTGCAGATCGAGGTCGGCGCCGACGAGCAGCTGCGCCTGCCCGCGCTGCTGCGGGCGCAGGCGGATTTTCATGGCTATGACGCCTTCATTGCCGATCTCACCTGGCTGGTCGAGGCCTTTGCCTGCCTGCTCGGTGCCCGACGCATCGGCCTGCGCCTGCGCAGCCTGGCCAAGCCGATGTGCCCGCGTTTTCACGTCGACCATGTGCCGCTGCGGCTGATCAGCACCTATGCCGGGGTGGCCAGCGAATGGCTGGAGGAGGGTGGCATGGACCGCCGCCGTCTCGGCGACGCTCAGGCCGAGCCGAGTGACAGCGAGCGCATCCAGCGTCTGCAGGCCGGCTGGGTGGCGCTGGCCAAGGGCGAGAAGTGGTCGGGTAACGAAGGCGCCGGGCTGATTCATCGCTCGCCGACACCGTCGCCGGGCGAGCGCCGCCTGCTGCTGACCCTGGACTGGCTGGCCTAGCAGACCGTTGAAAAACTACCTGCGTTGCCATCGCAGCGTTAAAAACAGGCTCAAAATGCTCATTTACCACTTGTAAACTGCGCTTTTTCGCCTGTTTTTGCCTTGCGCTGGCGGCCTCGCCAACGTTTTTCAACAGCCTGCTAGCGCGTCATCCACACGCCCTTGCTCTGCTGCTCGCAGGCGGGCTTGAGGTAGCGGGCGTCGCTGGCCACGCCGTAGTAGTGGATGTCCTGCTGGTAGGGCGTGCCCTGCACCTTGGCGTTGCGGCATTCGCCGAAGGCGCCGGTTGGGCATTGCCCGGCGAAGCTGACCTCGACCTTCTGCCCCTGCAGTTGCGGGGCGCAGAAGCCGGTGCGGAACAGATTGGCCGGGATGCTGCGGTTCTGCTGGCAGAGCTTCACCTCCACCTGCTTGCCTTCGGCATGCACCACGCAGGCCTCGGCCCAGGCCTGGCCGGCCAGGCTCAGCAACAGCAGGGCAAGCATCGCGCGCATCGCATCTCTCCTCGAACAAAGCGGCGACTTTAGCCTTTCCCGCGGCCGCGTGAAACCGCACCATAGCGCCATGCTCGCGAATATCCCGACCCATCTCATCGCCGGCCCCCTGGGGGCTGGAAAGACCAGCCTGATCCGCCATCTGTTGGCGCATAAACCGGCGCATGAGCGCTGGGCGGTGTTGATCAACGAGTTCGGCCAGATTGGCCTGGACCAGGCGCTGCTGACCGGCTCCTACGACGGCGTCAGCCTGAGCGAGATCCCCGGCGGCTGTCTGTGCTGCGTGGCCGGCGCGCCTTTCCAGGTCGGCCTGGCCCGCCTGCTGCGCCAGGCGCGGCCGGATCGCCTGCTGATCGAGCCCTCCGGTCTGGGCCACCCTGCGGAACTGCTGCGTCAGCTGGGCCAGGCGCCCTGGGCCGGGGTGCTGGCTCTGCAGCCGCCGGTGCTGGTGCTGGACGCCGCCGCCCTGGCCGCCGGGCAGGCACTGCCGGAGAGCCAGCAGGCGACCCTGGCGCTGGCCGGCCTGTTGCTGCTGAACAAGGCGGAGGGCCTGGACGAGATGGCGCGCGCGCGGCTGCAGGCGCAGCTGCCGATGCTGCCAATGCGCTGGACCTGCCAGGGCGAGCTGGACTTCGCCGAGCTGCCCGGCAGTAACGTGCAGGCCGGACCGGAGCAGGACAACGGGCTGCCGGCCGCCGGGCGCGAGCCGCTGGCGCAGATCTGGCGTGACCCGCAGGAGCCGATCTGCCAGGTGCAGGCGCAGGCTGAGGGCTGGAGCATCGGCTGGCGGGTACATCCTTCTCAGGTATTCGAACTGGAACGGGTGCAGGCCTGGCTGGCCGGGCTGCCTTGGCGGCGGGCCAAGCTGGTGCTGCACGGCGAGAGCGGCTGGCACTCGGCCAACGCGCTGCAAGGCGCGGCGCTGCAGTGGCGAGACAGTGAGTGGCGGCGCGATTCGCGCCTGGAGCTGATTTTCGCCGCGCCGCAGCAGGCGCAGGCGCTGCAGGCCGGACTGCTGGCCTGTCGGCGCCGCTAGTGTTGCAGCAGGGCTTCGGCCAGGCTGCCGAGCAGCACCAGGGCCAGTAGCGCCAGGCTGGCGCGGCGCACGGCAGCGGAGCGGCAGAAGGCGATCAGGCGGTTGTCCCGCGCGTCGGCGAGCTGCAGGTGGTGCTCATGCTCGCCCGGCGCCTGATGGAGCGCCTGCCAGGCACGCGGCGCGTCGCCGTCATGCGGCAGCAGCAGGGCGTAGCGATGACCGCGGGCTTCCTCGCCGAGGTCGCAGGCGATGGCCTCGATGCCCAGCTCGTTGAGCCGATCGCGGAGGAAGTCGATGTAGCTGCCGTTGTCGGAGGTGCGCAGGTTCTGCAACGTGTGGTCCTTGTCCACGATGGTCGGGCCGGCCGCCGGGCGGCCGGTCGCGATGGTAGCAGATTGCCAGTTTGTGATGCGTTTGGCGTTATGGGTGGGCCGCGAACCAGGCGAGGATCTTGCCCGGTGAGGCGGCGAACCACTCGTGGCTGCCCAGCGGCTCGGTGTAGCGCGCCGTTTCGATGCCCTGATAAAGCAGGCGGTCGTAGTACAGGTCCATGCTCCACCAGGGCACTACCGCATCGATGAAGCCATGCACGAACAGGGTCGGCGGGTGGTCGGCGGGCAGCTCCGGTACCACGCACAGCGGCCCGCTGCAGGTGGCATAGGAGCCGGACTGGATGGCCAGGGCGCGGAATTTGCCGGGGAAGGACACCGCCATGCGGCTGGTGTTGTAGCCGCCGCTGCTGATGCCGGTGGCGTACTGGCGCTGCGCGTCGAGCGGGCCGAAGTGGCCGGCGGCGATGGCCGCCAGCACGTTGCCGAGGAAGTCGTAGTCGGTGCTCAGCTCGTAGGCCTGCGCCAGGCCGGGGATGTTGGTCTGCCAGAACAGGTCGGCCGGCGCGCTGGGGGCGATCACCGCGTAGCCGTTGTCGAGCAGGGTGCGGATCAGCTTGCCCTCGTAGAAGCCGCCGAACGGCTGGTTGCTGTAGTAGGTGAAGTTGTCCAGCGGGAAGAACGAGCCCTGGTAGACCAGCACCACCGGCCAGCCGCCGGCGGGCGGCGTGCCCAGTGGCGTCTGGTAGATCACCTGGCGGGCGCCGATCACGCCGGAATCGATCCAGGTGGTCTGGTGGCTGCAGCTGATCTTGGCGGGCAACAGCAACGACTTCGGCCTTTCGCTGCAGCGCGAGTCGGCCAGGGCGGGCAGGGAGCAGAGCAGGAGCAGGCAGCAGAGCAGGGTGCGGGAAGCGATCATGGCGGCGATCTCCGGCGTTGTTGTTGGGCGTACCGCTCACTGAATAGAAACAGGAATTCCGATTCCGTCAAATACTGCAGGTGCACGTCGGGCAAGGCGCTGCTGGGCTCGGTCAGTGCCGTGCTGGCTGGAGTGGCCCCGTCCGGGCGGACGGGGCGGGCGGGCTCAGGGGTGGCGCTGGAACCAGTCGAGGATCTTTACGGGCGAAGCGGCGAACCACTCGTGGCCGCCGTCGGCCTCGCTGTGCAGGGCCGTCTCCACGCCCTGGTAGAGCAGGCCGTCATGGTAGGGCTGCATGCTGCTCCAGGGCACCACGCGGTCGGCCATGCCGTGGAGGAACAGGGTCGGCGGATGGGCGGCCGGCAGCGTCTGCGGCAGCTCGCAGCGCGCACCGACGCAGGTGGCCCAGGACGCCGACTGGATGGCCAGCGCCTTGAAGCGGCCAGGGAAGGACAAGGCCATGCGGCTGGTGTTGTAGCCGCCACTGGAGATACCGCTGGCATACCAGCGCGCAGGGTCGAGCTTGCCAAAGCGGCCGGCGCCCATTGCCTTGAACAGGTTGTTGAAGAACAGCTGATCGTTGCTCGCCGCGTAGTCCTCGGCGTACTGCGGGTCGTTGGTCTGCCAGGCTTCGGCGGCGGTCAGCGCGTTGGGGGCGATCACCGCATAGCCGCTGTCGAGCAGGGCGCGTACCAGCTCGCCCTGGTGGTAGCCGCCGAAGGGCGCATCGCTGGCGTAGGTGAAGCCACTGACCCGCACCAGCGAGCCATGGAACAGCAGGGCGACCGGCCAGCCTGCGCTGGGTGCGCTACCGGTCGGTACCTGGAACACCACCTTGCGCTGGCCGGCGCTGCCGGAGTCGATCCAGGCCGTCTGTGCGCTGCAGCTGATGCTGGTGGCGGTCGAGGTGCAGCGCGAGGCGGCCTGGGCCTGCAGTGGCAGGTTGGCGGCCGCCAGCAGGGCGGCGCCGAGGATCAGGGAGGAACGGACAGTAGGCATGGGCTACTCCTGCTATCGATGGAACGCAGGGGAGTAGACGCCCGGCTGGCGGGAATATCACCAAATATTGGCGCCATATTTCCGGCAGTCGATGGGTGGCGGCGCTAAGCGAGCGGGGAGGCGGCAGAAAAATATCGGCCGTGACTTGCCAGGGGTCTGATCGACTTCTACATTGCAACGGAACCGATGTTCCGATTCCGATAAAAACAACAGCTGGAGGTCATCGTGGCATATCAAGGAAGAGGCCTGGCGGTCGCCGGCCTGGCACTGCTCGGCACGCTGCCCCTGGAAGTAGCGCAGGCGTTTCAGGTGCGTTCGGGCGACTGGACCACCTCGCTCGACACCACCGTCTCCTACGGCGTCAGCTACCGCATGGAGGGCCAGGACGACAAGCTGATCGCCCGCGCCAACGGCGGCAGCGGCAGCAACTCGGGGCTGATCAACTCCGACGATGGCAACCTGAACTTCAAGAAGGGCGACCTGTTCTCCGAGATGGTCAAGGTGGTCTCGGAGATGGACCTGCGCTACCAGGAGCGCCACGGTGTGTTTATCCGTGGTCGCGCCTTCTACGACTTCGAGCTGGAGGACGATTCGCGCCGCCACCGCGAGATCAGCGACGGCGGCCTGGACGAGGCCGGCTCCAGCGTCGATCTGCTGGATGCCTTCGTCTACGGCAGCTGGACCCTGAACGAGCGCGACCTCAACGCCCGCCTGGGGCGCCAGGTGATCAACTGGGGCGAGGGGCTGTTCTATCAGAACGGCATCGGCGCGACCAACCCGGTGGACATCAACGCCCTGCGCGCACCTGGCTCGGAAGTGAAGGAGGCCTATATGCCGACCTTCATGGTCTACGGCTCCTACGAGCTGCGCGACAACCTCACGCTGGAAGGCTACTGGCAGCCGGGCAAGGCCTGGGAAGCCTCGAAGATCGACCCCTGCGGCACCTACTTCTCCACCCTCGACCCGCTCGGCGAGGACTGCGAGTACCTGTCCGCCGCGCCGCTGCAGGAGCAGATCACCGGCCGCGTCGGCGAGGCTCTGGCCTTCGACAGCCCGGCCGCCGCGCAGGCCTGGGCCAACAGCCTGGCGCCCGGCCTGGTCAACAATCTGTTGCGCGGCTACATCCCCACCACCTTCATCCCGCGCGCCCAGGACATCGACGGCGACGATTCGGCCCAGTACGGCCTGGCCCTGCGCTGGTACGTGCCGGAGCTGAACGACACCGAGCTGGGCTTCTACTACCTGCGCTACAACATGCAGGTACCGATGATCGGCCTCACCGTCGGCCAGCCCGTGGTGTTGCCGGTGGTCGGCGCACTGCCCGATGCCAGCAGCTCGCGCTACTACGCCGAGTACCTGGAGAAGCGCGACCTGTTCGGCATCAGCTTCAACACCTCGATCGGCGGCGACAGCCTGTTCAACGGCCTGTCGCTGGCGGGCGAGCTGAGCTACCGGCCGGACACGCCGATCGCCCTCGGCCTCAACGAATACCTGCCGACCGCGTTGCTCAACCCGGACGGCCTAGCGGTCGGCACCCGCCTCGACGGCTACCGCGAGAAGGACATGTTCCAGGCCTCGCTGGCCGCCATCTACAACTTCAACGGCCTGCTCGGCTCGGACTCGGCCGCGCTGTTCTCCGAGCTGGTGGCCAGCCGCGTGCAGGGCCTGGAGTCGGACGTCGACTACTACGAGGCCACCAGCAGCGCCTACGGCGCCCAGGCCAGCCTGCAGCTGACCTACACCAACGTGTTCAACCTGGTGAACCTGGTACCCAGCGTCGGCTACCAGTACAGCATCAACGGGGTGGCGCCCCAGCTCACCAATGGCCTGGACGAGGAAGCGCAGAGCTGGTCGGTGGGGCTCGATGCGATCTACCAGGAGTCCCTGACCGTCGGTGCCAAGTACGTCGGCTACAGCGGCGGCGGCATCTCCAACAAGCGCACCGACCGCGACTACCTGACCTTCAACGTCAAATACAGCTTCTGAGAGGGAACGCCATGCACTGTCTGCGAATTACCCTGCTGGCCGCCGCCCTGCTGGCCGCCACCCCGGCCCTGGCCCAGGTCGGCGCCGACCAGGTCGCTCGTCTCGGCCAGGACCTCACCCCGCTGGGCGCGGAAAAGGCCGGCAACGCCGCCGGCACCATCCCGGCCTGGGACGGCGGCCTGGCCAAGGACAGCGGCGCCTTCGACGCCAAGCTCGGCTACAAGGACCCCTTCGCCGCCGACCAGCCGCTGTTCAGCATCAGCGCCGCCAATGCCGAGCAGTACCGCGCCAACCTCAGCCCCGGCCAGCTGGCCATGCTCAAGCGCTATTCCGGCACCTGGAAGCTCAACGTCTACCCGAGCCGTCGCTCCGCCTCCTACCCGGACAAGGTGTATGCCGCGATCAAGGGCAACGCCGCCAGCGCCAGGCTGATCGAGAACGGCAACGGCATCGCCGACTTCAAGCTGGCCACGCCCTTCCCGATTCCGCAGTCGGCGCTGGAAGTGCTGTGGAACCACCTGGTGCGCTACCGCGGCGACAGCGTCAAACGCTACTACGCCCAGGCCGTGCCGCATGCCAGCGGCGACTACTTCATGACCCAGATCGAGGACCTGTTCCTGTTCAACCAGGATGCCGGCGACTACGCCAAGGACAACGGCAACGTGCTGTTCTACTTCCGCCAGTCGGTGCTGGCGCCGGCGCGCCTGGCCGGCACCGAGCTGCTGGTCCACGAGACCGTCAATCAGGTCAAGGAACCGCGCCTGGCCTGGCTCTATGCCGCCGGCCAGCGCCGTGTGCGGCGCACGCCGAACGTCGCCTACGACTCGCCCGGCACCGCCTCCGAGGGCATGCGCACCACCGACAACTTCGACATGTTCTCCGGCGCGCCGGACAAGTACGACTGGCAACTGGTGGGCAAGCAGGAGCTGTACGTGCCCTACAACAGTTACCGCTTCGCGGCCAAAACCAACAAGTACAGCGACATCGTCCAGCCCGGCCACGTCAATCCGGACCTGCTGCGCTACGAGCTGCACCGCGTCTGGCACGTACGCGCCAACCTCAAGGCCGGCCAGCGCCACCAGTACAAGCAGCGCGATCTGTACTTCGACGAGGACAGCTACCAGATCCTGGTGGTCGACCATTACGACAATCGCGACAACCTGTGGCGCCTCGGCGAGTCCTACACCATCAACCTGTATGACCAGCCGCTGGTATGGACCAAGGGCGACGCCGTATATGACCTGATCGGCGGCCGTTATGTGATCGGCATATTGTCCAACGAAGAACCGGCGGAACAGTTCGATATTGCCCTGAAGCCGACCGATTTCACCCCGGCGCAATTACGCCGTGACAGTCGCCGCTGACCCGCGTGGATATATAAGTGAGTCAGCGCGGGGACACTTGCAGGTAATTGCAGACCAGTCGCGAAAGTTCTCCCGGGATATGTTCCCGGGGGGTCGTGCCGAGGCTGCCGACCATGGTCAGGTAGTTCAGGCCGGAGAGCAGCATGTGCGCGCTGAGGTCGGCGGCCTGTTCCGGGGCGGGGTGCTGCAGGCTGTCGCGGTGGCTCAGCACGATGCTGGCGAACGCCTGGCCGATGTGGGCGTTGAGCTGGTGGAAGCGCTGGCGGAACTGCGGGTCCATCGAGCTACGCCGGATCAGCGCGCGGAGCAGGCCCTCGCTGCCGTCGAACAGGCGCACCACGCCGCGGATAAAGGCCTCCACCTGGGCGTCCAGCGGCAGCGGCTGGCGCGTCAGGTCGGCCACCAGGCTGTCCACGGCGGTGCGGCTCTGCTCGACGAAGTGCTGGTGTACGGCGTACAGCAGTACGTCCTTGTCGCCGAGCAGGCGGTAGAAGGTGCCGACCGAGGACTCGGCCAGCTGGGCGATCTGGGAGATGCCGGTTTCTTCGAACTGGTTGTTCGCCAGCAGCTCGGCAGCCACGTTGAGGAAGCGCTCCAGAGCCTTCTTGCTGCGTGCCTGGGTGGGGCTGGCGATGCTGTACATGATCAATTCTCGAAACGGCGCTGATCGATTCTAGGGGGTTTGCCAGGGCAAGGCAAATAACACGGAAGAGCAAATAAGGTGGGTATTAAAAGTTTTCCGCTCGAGCAACTTTGTTTTGCCTGAAAGTTGCTGCGGCAATATCGATTAATTGTCATTTAATAGTGCAGGGAATAACTTTCATGGATTATCTGAACTTGCCCAATGGCCGTTTCGCCTATGTTCGGCAGGGGCGCGGTAGCCCGGTGCTGCTGTTGCACGGTCTGGGTTCCTCGCTGCTCGACTGGCAGCCGCAGATCGAGCACCTGGCGCAGCACTGCGAGGTGTTCGCCATGGACGTACGCGGCCACGGCCAGAGCGAGCCGCTGCGGGCGCCGGTGAGCATGGCCGAGCTGGCCGCGGACGTGGCCGACTTCATCCGCGCCATGGACATCGCGCCGTGCACCCTGGTGGGTATTTCCATGGGCGGCATGCTGACCTTCCAGCTGCTGGCCGACCAGCCTGCACTGGTGCGCGCGGCGGTGGTGGTCAACAGCGCGCCGAGCTTTCCACTCGACTCCTGGAAGATCCGCGCGCAGGTCTGGCTGCGCCTGGGCCTGGTGCGCCTGCTCGGCCTGCCGGCGCTGGCGCGGATGCTGGCCGGCAAGCTGTTCCCCAAGCCCGAGCAGCAGGCCCTGCGCGATCTGGTGGCCGAGCGCATCGCCGGCAACGACCGCACCTCCTACCTGCATGCCATGCGCGCCATCCCCGGCTGGTCGGCGCTGCCGGCGGCGGGGCAGGTCGAAGTGCCACTGCTGGTGGTCAGTGGTGACCGCGACTACACACCGGTGGATTACAAGCGCGCCTACCTTGCGCAGCTGCGCAACGCGCGCCTGGAAGTGATCGAGGACTCCGGCCACGCCACCCCGCTGGACCAGCCGCAACGCCTGAACCAGCTGCTACAGGCCTTTATCGCCGAACATTCGCCACCTTTGTCGGCCTGACTCGGGCGCGGCGCATCGCTACACTGGCCGCAGTTTTCCGCCGTGGTCCTTTCTGCATGCACCTGCTTCCCTGGTCCCACTCCACGTCCGCCGGCTTCACCCTCAGCGGCTGGCACACACCGCCCAGCGGCAAGCCGCTGCTGCACTTCCTGCATGGCAACGGTTTCTGCGGGCGTACCTACGAGCCGATGCTGGCCGACCTGGCCGAGCACTTCGACCTCTGGCTGTGTGATGCCCAGGGCCATGGCGACAGCGAGCACGGGGGCCGTTTCCACGGCTGGAACCGCAGCGCCGAGCTGGCGGTGGAGGCCTTCGAGGCGGGCCGCGGGATCTTCGGCGAGGTGCCGCGCTTCGCCCTCGGTCACAGCTTCGGCGGGGTGCTGACCAGCCTGATCCTGGCGCGCCAGCCGCAGCTGTTCCAGCGCGCCGTGCTGCTCGACCCGGTGCTGTTCAGCCAGACCATGATGGGCGTGATGGCGTTGTCCGAGCTGGTCGGCCTGCACCGGCGCAACGTCATGGCGAAGAAGTCGGCCAGCCGCCGCCGGCACTGGCCGGATCGCGCCAGCGCCTTCGCCCTGCTGCAGGGCAAGGGCATCTTCCGCGGCTGGACCGACGCGGCGCTGCAGGCCTATGTCGACCACGCGCTGAAGGACAGCGCCGAGGGTGGTGTCGAGCTGAAGTGCCGGCCCAGCCGCGAGGTGGACATCTTCAGCTCCTTCCCGCGGCGCCTGTGGCCGTCGCTGGCGACGATCACCGTGCCGACCCTGCTGCTGTACGGCGACAAGACCTATCCCTTCGTCGGCCAGTCGGCCAGGCGTCTGGCCGGGCTCAATGGCGCCGTGAGTATCGCCGAGGTCCCTGGTGGCCACTGCTTCATGCAGGAACACCCCGAGGACGCCGCCGCGCGGGTCCTGGCCTTCCTTCGGCCCGGAGCCTGAGATGGGCGCCAGTCGCGAGGATGTGTGGCTGGCGCTGTCCGAGCTGTGGCTGGATAACCAGCTGCAGGACTCCAGCCATCGGCATATCGCCCGCGTACTGCTGGCCAGCGGGCTGCCGGTTGAGGAGCTGCGGCTGATCTACCTGGAAGAAGTGGCGCCGCTGCTGTGGCTCAACCACTGGGGCGTGGCCGGGGTCTGGGAGGGTTTCGATCCGCTCTGGCTGAACAGTGGCTGCCGGCGCAACCAGGCGCGCCGGGCCAGCCGCTGGCATCGCTGGCGCTGCCGCCTGTTGCGCAGGCCGATGACCTACGCGGCCGAACCGGAATGGCGCCAGGTGCTGCGGCAGATGGACGAGCTGCGCGGCTGACCTCAGTCGACCCGCCGCTGCTCGTCGCCCTTGGGATGATCGCGGCGCCAGTCGTCGAGGCGGATCACCTTGTCATCATGCGGCGGTGGCGCCTGGAACGGGTGCGCCGCCAGCTCGATGGCGCCCAGCTGGCGGCCGTACATGCTGATGCTGCCGCTCAGGCGCTGCTCGCCGGTGACGGTGAACTCGAAGCCGTAGATGCGCGCCACGCGGCGCTGGCCGCGGCTGTCGCGGAGCAGGGCCAGGCGCCGGAAGGCGACATTGCCGTCGAGCAGCTCCACGTCCAGCTTGGCGCAGTGCTGCTTGGCCAGCGCCAGGGCGCGCTCGCGAATGCCATGGCCGCGCCACAGCCAGGCGCAGGCGGTGGCGAACAGCATCAGCAGCAACACATCCAGCAGGTCGATCATGGCGGCTCCGGCAATCTCAGGCCCAAGCTTAACCGATCCGTGACGCCTCGCTCAGCCATCGCTTGAGCCTGCCCGGCTTATTGGATAGGGTCGCGCCCAGCAATTCCACCCGCGAAAAGGATGTCCCATGCATTGCCCCGCCTGCCGTGATTCGCAACTGAAACCCACCAAGCTCGACGAGGGCCTGCTGGCCCATGGTTGCGAGAAATGCTCCGGCGCCCTGGTGGCGCTGCTCTATTACCGCGACTGGGCCGAGCGCGCGCCGCAGCCCGAGGCGAGTGCAGCCGAACTGCAGGCCGAGCCCGCCAGCGAAAGCACCCAGGCGCTGACCTGCCCGAAGTGCGCCAAGCTGATGAGCAAGTTCCAGATCAGCGGCACGCGCGGCAATCGCCTGGACCTGTGCACCTCCTGCGACGAGGCCTGGCTCGACGGCGGCGAATGGCAGCTGCTCAAGGCGCTGGAGCTGAGCCGCAAGATGCCGGCGATCTTCAGCGAGGCCTGGCAGCGCCGGGTGCGCCAGGAGAGCGCTGGACAGGCCCGTCGTGAGCGCTTCACCCGCCTGGCCGGCGCCGAGGCAGTGGCGCGCGCCGACGAGGTCCGTGCCTGGCTCAAGGATCACCCACAGCGCCGCGAACTGCTGCACTACATCGGCCACGAGTGAGGCCAGCGATGAAGAAGTGGCAGAAGGTCCTGCTCGGCACTGCAGGCGTGCTGGGCGCGTGCGCCTGGCTATGGTGGCAGGACGAGCCGCTGGCACCCCAGGCCCAGGCCTGGCTGGAGCCGCCGGCGGAGTCCGCCGAGAGTGCCGCCTATTTCCTGCTGCTGGGCCTGGATGCGCCTGCCGGCCAGGAGCCGCAGGCGGTCGGCCGCCAGCTGTTGCAGGCGCATCGGCAATGGCGTGCGCAGCATGACCTCTCCGAGCCGATGGCGGCCGTCGCCAGCGAGCGGATCGAGCTGCCCGGCGCCGAGCTCTGCATGCTGGGCGAGGGAGATTGTGTGCAGCGGCTGCGTGAGGACCGCGCGGTGCTGGCCGAGCTGCTGGTGCGCCATGGCGAACTGCTGCGGCGCTACGAGACCCTGCTGGCGTTGCAGGACTACCGCAGCCTGAGCCAGCCGAGCATGGACGAGCCGCTGGCCAACTTCACCACCCTCGACCGTGCCAACCGCCTGCGCGCCGCTCAGGCGCTGGCACTAGCCCTCGACGGTCGCGGCGACGAGGCGCTGGCCGCGTTGCAGCAGGATGTGCGCCTGTTGCGTGGCTGGCTGGCGCGCGCTGACAACCTGATCCTGAAGATGATGCTGGCGCGTCAGCTCGGCAACGACCTGGATGCCATCGCCGCGTTGTATCGCGCCGGCTTAGCGCCAGCTCCCGCGGCACAGCCCGTGCTCAGTGAGGCGGAGCGTTCGCTGGAGGCGCCCATGCAGCGCGAGTTTGCCCTGGTGGGTTCCGGACTGCTGACCCTGATAGGCGATTCGCAGGCTGCTGCCGAACTGGGGGCGTCCAGAGGGTGGCTGCGCTGGATATACAAGCCACACATGACGGTCAACGACAGCCTGCCGGACTACCTGCAGGCAGCGGCCAACTCGCGGCTGGATACGGCAGCTTTCGTCCGCGCGGTGAAACTGCCGTCGCGCAGCGAGCGCAGCATCTGGCGTGGTGTGCGCAATCCGGTGGGAGCGATACTCGGCGGTATCGCCATGCCCGACTTCAACAAATACCTGGCCCGCCTGCATGACCTGGATGCCAAGCTGGCGCTGTTCAATGCCCTGGGGCAGGGCGTGCCGGAGGCCGACAACCCCTACCGGCCAGGCCAGTCGGCGAGCTGGAACGCGCAGCGGCAGGGCTATTGCTTCAGTGGTCCGCTACGGGACGAACAGGGCCTGCGCTGCCTGCCCTGGGCACCACCGCCGCTGCAATAGCGGCTATGCTTGCCCCCGGGGCGCGCTCGCGCCCCGTTTCCTGCCCAACCGGATAGCCCCTTGACCCCGACCTGCCGCCTACAGAGCACTGCGCGCCTGGCCCTGCTGGCCATGTTCCTGCTGCTGGCTGCGCCGCTGTTCTCACAGGCCGTGGCGGCCAGCGCCGTGCCGGCCTGGATGAGCGAGATGGCCTGCGGTGATGCGGAGCACGCGCCGCAGCCGCACGATGCGCCGCTGTGGGCGCAATGCGGCTACTGCACCCTGCTGCTGTCCAGCCCGGCGCTGACCGGCACCCTGCCGGGCCTGGATGGAGTGGCCATAGTCGTCGCCACGCTGCACGCCCCGGTGCTCACCAGCGTCCGGGGCGAGCCGGTCATCCCGCACGATGCGCCGCCGCGCGCCCCACCGCACCGCTTCGTCTGATCCTTCCACCAGAGGCCGCAGAGCCTCTCGATCCGACCATTGCGGAGTATTCGCATGAGCAAGCCATCCTTCTACAACCTGGCCTGGCGCTGGCACTTCTATGCCGGGCTGTTCGTCATTCCCTTCATGATCCTGCTGTCGCTGACGGGCATCGTCTACCTGTTCAAGCCGCAGCTGGACCAGCTGATGTATCCCGAGCTGCTCAGCGTGCAGCCGGCCGGTACGCCGCTGTCCGCCGACCAGCAGCTTGCGCGCCTGCAGCAGGCGCTGCCGCAGGCCGAGGTGAGCCAGTACCTGCCGCCGGCAACTGCCGAGAGCAGCGCGCAGTTCGTCGCCCAGCTCGACGGACGCAAGACCAACCTGTTCCTCGACCCCTATAGCGGCGCGCTGCTCGGCCAGCAGGACGCGGCGAACAACCTGCAGGCTCTCGCCCGCGCCCTGCACGGCGAACTGCTGATCGGCACTGTCGGCGATCGCCTGATCGAGCTGGCCGCCGGCTGGGGCGTGGTGCTGGTGGTGTCCGGCCTTTACCTCTGGTGGCCGCGCGGCCAGCGTGGCGCTGGCGTGCTGTGGCCGCGCCTGAATGCCCGCGGCCGCCTGCTGTGGCGCGACCTGCATGCGGTCACCGGGTTCTGGGGCAGCGCCGTGCTGCTGTTCATGCTGCTCACCGGCATGACCTGGACCGGCTTCTGGGGCGCGCAGTTCGCCGGCGCCTGGAACCACTTCCCGGCGGCCATGTGGGATGCGGTGCCGCAGTCGGACCTGCAGGCGCGCAGCCTCAATACGGCGGCCCGGCAGACCGTGGCCTGGGCGGTGGAGAACACCCCGCTGCCGCAATCCGACCCGCATGCCGCGCACAACGGCCATGCTCCCGCCGCGCCGGCAGCTGCCGCGCGCATCGGTTTGCAACAGGTCGTCGACACCGCCAGCCGCCTGGCTGTGCAGCCGGGCTACAGCGTCAGCTTCCCGGCCGACGACAAGGGCGTGTTCACCGTCGCCCTGTTCGCCGATGACCCGCGCCATGACGCCACCCTGCACCTGGATCAGTACAGCGGCCAGGTGCTGGCGGACATCCGCTGGGCCGACTATGGCCTGGTGGCGCGGGCGGTGGAGAGTGGCGCCATGCTGCACGAGGGCAAGATGTTCGGCCTGGCCAACCAGTTGCTGATGCTGCTGGCGTGCCTGCTGATCCTGCTGGCCTCGGTCAGTGGCCTGGTGATGTGGTGGAAACGCCGTCCGCAAGGCCACTTTGGTGTGCCGCCACTGCGCCACGACCTGCCGCTGTGGAAGGGCGGGGTGGCGATCATGTTCGGCCTGGGCCTGCTGTTCCCGCTGGTCGGCGCCTCCTTATTGCTGATGCTGGCGCTGGACTGGCTCGGCCAGCGCCTGACCCGGCGCGGGGCCGAGGCAGTCGCCGGCTGAGTGCTCAGCCCTCGTCGTCGAGGAACTGGTAGCGCTGTTCCAGTTCCTCGCGGATCACCCGGCGCTGCTGCGCCTGGCGGAAGCGCCGCTGTTCGTCGGCGCTCCCAGGCTGCAGCGGCGGCACCGGCTTGGGCTGGCCGTGCTCGTCCATCGCCACCATGGTGAAGAAGCAGCTGTTGCTGTGGCGCACCGAACGCTCGCGGATGTTCTCGGTGATCACCTTGATGCCGATCTCCATCGAAGTGCGCCCGGTGTAGTTGACCGAGGCGAGGAAGGTGACCAGTTCGCCGACATGCACCGGCTCGCGGAAGATCACCTGGTCCACCGACAGGGTCACCACGTAGCAGCCGGCGTAACGCGCGGCGCAGGCATAGGCCACCTCGTCGAGGTATTTGAGCAGGGTGCCGCCATGTACGTTGCCGGAAAAGTTGGCCATGTCCGGCGTCATCAGCACGGTCATGGAGAGTTTGCTGGTTGCGAGTTCCATCGTGTGTCTCATAGGCAGTTTTAAGGTGCTGGCGATGCAGTCCTGCGGGGTCTGCTTGTTGTTATAGGTTCTGCCTGTCTACTTCGCTGTGCCAGCGCGGGGCACCATGCAAGTATGTGGCCGACTATCGTGCACAGACGCGCCAAACCACCTAACCAGGCACCTTTCGCCCGGGAGACTGAATATGCGACACCTGCTGATGGCTTTCTTTCTGCTGCCTTTTGGCGCGTTCTGCACCGCCGCGCAGCAGGCCTGCACCGATGCGGTGAGCTGCAATGGCGTCGGCACGGCCGCCTATCAGGCGGGGCGTTCCACCGAGGCGCTGCAGGCGTTCGTGCGTCAGCTCGGCTTCGCCGAGGATGCCGACGACAGCAAGGCGCAGGAGCTGGCGCTGAACAACCTGATGCTGGCCAGCCTCAAGGCCGGGCAGAACGGCATGGCCCGCGCCTGGATGCAGCGGGCGCTGCGTGCCGGCTTCGAGGGCGAGGCGACCCGCTTCAATCTGGCCAAGGTCGCGGCGGCGGTCGACTATGCCGCGTTGCAGGCTTCGGCCGAGGGGCGCTACCTGCGCTACGCCGGTCAGGGCGGCTGGAGCGTTATCGAAGTGCGGCGCCAGGGCGATGGTTATCGGCTGCAGTTCTACCCGATCCGCGTGGGCCGCGGGCCGCTCGACGACTACGGTCCGGCCGCCATCGGCGAGCTGAGCGGCCGGCTCGACGGCCAGGGATCCTACTGGACGGTGCGCGACACCGGGCTGGCCGAGGGCTGCACGCTCGGAGTGCTGCGCGAGAGCCTCGACCTGCGGGTGCTGGAAGTATTCGGCGAGCGCTGCCAGGACTATGGCGGCGCCGGCATCAGCGTGGCGGGCGAGTACCTCAAGGTCGACAGCCGGCTGGCCGACTAGACCTCACTTGCCAGCCGACAGTCCGAGGTCGATCGCCAGATCGGCGCCGGTGATGGCGGCTGCCCCCGGCTGGCAGAGGAAATGCACCAGCTCGGCCACCTCGGCGGGCTGGACGAAGCGGGCGCGCTCGCCCTGCGGATACTTGTCCAGCAGCTCGCGGAAGTAGGCGCGCGGGTTGCCGTTGCCGTAACGCTCGGCCTGGAACTGCAGCATGGGCGTGTCGATATCGCCGGGCGATACCGTGTTGACCCGCACGCCATGCGGCGCCAGGTCCAGCGCCAGGGTCTTGCCCAGGAGCGTCAAACCGCCCTTGCTGGCGCAGTAGGCCGCCGCATTGCGGTTGCCCTGGTGGCCGGCGTCGCTGGAGATATTGACGATGCAGCCACGGCTTTCCTTCAGGTGCGGGATGGCCGCCGAGCACATGAAGAACGGCGCCTTGAGGTTGACCGCCATGAGCAGGTCGTAATCCTCTTCGCTGAACTCCTCCACCGGTCCCTCGCGCCAGATTCCGGCGGCGTTGACCAGCGCATCCAGTCGCCCAACGCGGCCCAGCGTGCGCTCGACCACGTCGCGGCAGGCGTCGGCCGTGCGCAGGTCGGCGGTGATGCAGCCGGCCAGCGGCATCTCATGGCCCAGCTGGGCCAGCCCGGCGGCGTTCTGGTCGGTGACCACCACCCGCCAGTTGCCCTGGTGAAAACGCTGCGCCAGGGCGCGGCCGAGGCCGCCGGCGGCGCCGGTGATCAGTACGACGGGTTGCATAGGTGCTCCTCCGTAAGGGAGAACGGGTTGGCGAGAGGCGTCGCGAGCGATGAGCAGGCTAGGCTCCAACAACACCTGCGCCTCGGCTGCTCCTGCAGCCCGAGGCATTTCCCACTTCCCTGTGGGTCATCGGCGCAGCAGCCTCTCAGGCGTGGGTCAGGTACCAGCGCCAATCCTGCTCGCCGACCTCGCCGACGAACTGGCGGAACTCTTCCCATTTGATCGCCAGGAAGATCTTCAGGAAGTCCTCACCGAGGGCTTCCTTGGCCCAGGCCGACTGTTCCAGGGTGCGCAGCGCGGTCAGCCAGTCGGTCGGCAGGGTTTCGCGGGCCTGCTCGTAGCCGTTGCCGACGATGGCCTCGCCCGGGTCGATCTGGTGCTTGATGCCATGGTGGATGCCGGCGAGGATCGCCGCGGCTGCCAGGTATGGGTTGGCATCGGCGCCGCAGATGCGGTGCTCCACGTGACGGCTCTTGGCCGGACCGCCGGGCACGCGGAACGACACGGTGCGGTTGTTCACGCCCCAGCTCTTGGCCAGCGGCGCGTAGCTGTTGGCCTGGAAGCGGCGGTAGGAGTTGGCGTTGGGGCAGAAGATCGCCAGCGCATCGTTGAGCGTGGCCATCATCCCGCCGATGGCGTGGCGCAGCAGCGGGGTGCCGTGCGGGTCTTCCGAGGCCATCAGGTTATTGCCCTGTTCATCGGCCAGCGACACGTGCATATGCAGGCCGCTGCCGGCCAGATCGCCGAACGGCTTGGCCATGAAGCAGGCGATCAGCCCGTGCTTGTTGGCCACGCCCTTGACCAGGCGCTTGTAGCGGATGCCTTCGTCGACCGCCTGCAGGGCGTCGAAGCGGTGCTCCAGGGTCAGCTCCAGCTGGCCGGGGGCGTACTCGGAGATCGCCGTGCGCACCGGCAGGCCCTGGGCCTCGCAGGCGCTGTAGAGGTCATCGAGGAAGGCCTGCTGCTGCTCCAGCTCCAGCACGCCATACACCTGCGGCGCCTGCGGGCGCACGCCGTTGGCCTGCACGGCCGGTTGCGGGCGGCCGTTGGCGTCGCGGTGCTTGTCCAGCAGGTAGAACTCCAGCTCCACCGCCATCACCGGGTGGTAGCCGTCGGCCTTGAGGCGGTCGATGGCGCGCGCCAGCACATGGCGTGGGTCGCCGGCGGCGGCCGGCGCGCCCTGGGTCGGGTGCATGCTCACCTGCACCTGGCCGGTGGGCGTGGCACGCCAGGTTTGTAGGGTCAGGCTGCCGGGGAGCGGGTAGGTCCAGCAGTCGGCATCGGCGACTTCCCAGACCAGGCCGCTGGCCTCGACGTCCTCGCCCTGGATGGTCAGCGAGAGGATGGAGCTGGGCAGCGGGCGGCCGTTCTCGTAGATCGCCAGTAGCTCGTCGCGGTGCAGCAGCTTGCCGCGCGGGATGCCGTTGGCGTCGATCAGCATCAGCTCGATCAGGCGCACCTCGGGGTGCTGGGCGAGGAAGTCGCGGGCTTCCTGGGGGTTGGCGAATTGCATGGTGGTGTCCTTGCTTTTCATTCCCCTCTCCCTCCGGGAGAGGGGCTAGGGGTGAGGGTGATTCAGGCGACTCGGAGTCGGGCTTCCCTCACCCCAACCCTCTCCCGGAGGGAGAGGGGGCAAGAGCGCCCGAGAACGGCTTAGAGCCGCGCGCCGGGAATGGCCAGCAGCTCGGTAATGGCCTGGTCCAGCATGCTGATCAGCTTGTCCACATCCGCGGCCGTGGTGCTCGGGCAGCACAGGGTCATGTTGTGGAACGGGGTGATCAGAATGCCGCGGTTGATCAGGTACAGGTGGATGGCCATCTGCAGCTCGTCGTGGAAGGCGGCCTCGGCCTCGGCGCCGGTGCGTGGCGATACCGGGCAGAACTGGAATTCGCTGCGCGCGCCCAGCTCGGTCACCGACCACTTCAGGTCATGCTTGGCGATCAGGCCACGGAAGCCGTCGGCCAGGCGCTTGGCCAGCGGCAGCATGTGGTCGTAGGCGGCCTGGGTCATCACCTGTTCCAGGTTGGCGCGCATGCAGTGCATGGCCAGGGCGTTGGCCGAGAGGGTGGTGCCCATGCCGCTGTGGCCGTGGCCATGGCTGTCTTCCTGGGCTTTTTTGCGCGAGGCGAGCATCTTCTCGGCCATCTCGGCGCTACAGCCGAAGATGCCGCAGGGCACGCCGCCGGCGATCGGCTTGCCGACCACGAAGAAGTCCGGGTCGAGGTTCCACAGCTTTGTGCAGCCACCGATATTGGTGGAGATGGTGTGGGTCTCGTCGATGATCAGCAGCGAGCCATATTTACGGGTGAGTTCCCGGCACTTCTGCATAAAGCCCGGGTCGGGCAGGACCATGCCGATGTTGGTCATGGCCGGCTCGCACAGCAGGGCGCAGACGTCGCCCTTGGCCAGCGCCGCTTCCAGCGCCTCGACGTCGTTGAACGGAATCGAGCGGCTGTACTGGGTCAGGTCATAGGCCTGGCCGACCAGACCGGAGCGGTGCACGGTTTCGCCATCGCGGTAGCGCACCATCACGTCGTCTACGGTGCCGTGGTAGCAGCCGTCGAACACCAGCAGGGTTTTCTTGCCGGTCACGGCGCGGGCCCAGCGCAGCACGTAGCGGTTGGAGTCGGTGGCGGTGGCGGTGACCTGCCAGAACGGCAGGCCGAAGCGCTCGGCCAGCAGCTCGCCGCAGACCACGGCGTCCTCGCCCGGCAGCATGGTGGTCAGGCCGTTGTTGGCCTGCTCGGCGATGGCCTTGGCGATCGGGTCCGGCGAATGGCCGAACATGGTGCCGGTGTCGCCCAGGCAGAAGTCGATGTACTCGTGGCCGTCGACGTCATAGAAGCGTGCACCCTTGGCGCGCTCGACGAACAGCGGGCAGGGGGTCGACCAGTCGGCCATCCAGTGCATCGGCACGCCGGCGTACAGCGAGTTGCGCGCACGTTCGGCCAGGGCCACGGATTTCGGGTTGCGCGCCAGGAACAGTTCGCGCTCGCGGGCGGCGAAGGTTTCCACGGCGGAGGGGCTGATACCGCTGGCAGTCATGTTGAACACCTCGTTCGAATTTCTGCACATGCTATTTTGTGATCACAGAAATGGCAATAGCTCCATTTTTGAGCGAATTAATCTAGTATCAACTTAAATTTGTGATCACAAAAGGCTTATCCATGAACATGAAAGGGCAAGTGGCACTGGTCAGCGGCGCCGGCAGCGAACAGGGCATCGGCATGGCCATCGCGCGGCGTCTGGGGCTGGCGGGAGCGCGGGTGCTGGTCACCGCCAGCAGCCCGCGTATCGAACAGCGCGCCGCCGAGCTGCGCCAGGAAGGTATTGAAGCACGTGCCTGGATCGCCGACCTCACCGACGAGCAGCAGGTCGCCGAACTGGCCGCCTGGGCCGAGGCGCAGTGGGGGCGGGTGGATATCCTGGTGAACAATGCCGGCATGGCCATGCAGGGCAGCCCTGAGCCGTTCGCCGAGCTGGCGCAAATGGACCTGGTCACCTGGCAGCTGTCGCTCACGCGCAACCTGACCACCGCCTTCCTGCTCACCCGCGCCGTGCTGCCGGGCATGCAGGCGCGCGGTTACGGGCGCATCGTCAATATCAGCTCGACCACCGGCACCCGCGGCAGCAATGTCGGCGAGTCGGCCTACAGTGCGGCCAAGGCCGGCATGCTCGGCCTGTCGATGGGGCTGGCGCTGGAAGTGGCCAAGCAGGGCATCACGGTCAACAGCGTGGCGCCAGGCTGGATCGGCACCGGCTCCTCCACCGACGAAGAGCGGCACGCCGCCGCGTACACGCCGGTCGGGCGGGCTGGGCGCCCTGAAGAAGTGGCCGCCGCCGTGGCCTTCCTGGCGTCGCCCGAGTCCAGCTACATCACCGGCGAGGTACTGGTGGTGGACGGCGGCAACTGCCTGATCGAAAACAAGGCGCCCTGAACGGATCTGTGCCCGTCAGGCGTTATTGCGTCTTTCGGGCACTTTCGCACCCAGCCTGCCTCCAGCAGAATCGCCCAGCCGATTTTTCCACCCTCCGGAGACCACCATGCGCAATTGCCTGCTCACCCTGTCCCAGCTGCCCGCGCCGCCACGGAGCCTCTGACCCATGGCCGATAATCTGCAGGAACAACTCTACCAACGCATTCGCGAAGGCCTGCTCGAAGGGCGTTTCCAGCCCGGTGAGCGCCTGAAGATCCGTGACCTGGCCGCCGCCTGGGGCACCAGCCCGATGCCGGTGCGCGCCGCGCTGCAGCGCCTGGTCGCCGAGGGCGCCCTGGAGGGCGAGCCGCAGCGCTCGGTGCGCGTGCCGGCAATGACCCGCGAGCGCTACCAGCACATCTTCCAGGTACGCCTGGGCCTCGAAGGCCTGGCCGTGGAACTGGCCACGCCCAACCTGACTGCCGCCGACCTGGCCGAGCTGCGCGACTGCGTGGCGCGCATGGACCAGGCCATCGAACAACGCTTGGCGCAGGATTACCTGGAGGCCAACAGCCGCTTCCACCTGTTGCTCTACGGCGCTTGCGGCAACCCGGTGCTGCTGCGCTCGATCGAGTCGCTGTGGCTGCAGATCGGCCCCTTTTTCAACCGCCTGTTCACCGGTGCCGACCTGTCGCTGCGGCTCAACGACTTCCACGAGGAGGCCTTCGCCGCCATCGAGGCGGGTGACGCCAAGGCCGCGCGCCAGGCCATGGAGCAGGACCTGATCTACTTCGCGCGCTTCCTCCTCAACCTGCTGGAGCTGGAGCAGCGGCCGGTGCCGGCGCGGTAGTCGGCGGGCCTTCGTCGGTACGCTTCCTGTCTTACACTTGAGGCAAACCCATCCCCGCGTCCAAGGATTGCCCGATGCAGGATTACAGCGACAAGCGTTTTCTGGTGGTCGACGACTTCAACGACTTCCTCAGCTCGGTCAAGGCGATGCTGCGCGAGATGGGCGCGCGTGACGTGGATACCGCCAACCGTGGCGAGGAAGCCATCGCCATGTGCCGGCAGAAGCGCTACGACATCATCCTCCATGACTACAACCTGGGCGCCGGCAAGAACGGCCAGCAGGTGCTCGAGGAGCTGATCGCCGCGCGGCTGATCAGCCACCAGTGCATTTTCGTCATGGTCACCGCCGAGAGCAGCCAGGCCATGGTCCTCAGTGCCCTGGAGCACGAGCCGGACGCCTACCTGACCAAGCCGTTCAACCGCGCCAGCCTGGCCCAGCGCCTGGACAAGCTGATGGAGCGCAAGGCGCTGCTCAAGCCGGTGCTGCAGGCGCTGGACAAGCAGGACCCCGGCGCGGTGCTGAGCGCCTGCGACAGCCTGGCCCAGCAGGACAAGCGCCTGCTGCCGCTGTGCCAGCGCTACAAGGCCGGTGCCCTGCGCAGCCTGGGGCGCGGCGAGGAGCTGGAGCGTCTGCTCAATGCGGTGCTGGCCGAGCGGGCGATCCCCTGGGCCTACCAGGCCCTGGGCGCCCAGTTGCTGGCCCGCGGCGAGCATCTGCACGCCCGCCAGCTGTACGAGAAGGCGCTGCAGACCTTCCCCATGCAGCCGGGGTTGTACGATGGCCTGGCCGCCGTGCTGGATGCCCAGGGCGAGCACCAGCGCGCCCAGCAGGTGCTGGAAGACGCGGTGCGCCTGTCGCCCCTGGCCATTCGTCGGCAGGCTCAGCTGGGCAAGCTGGCCATGCGCAACGAGGATTTCGCCAGCGCCTACAAGGCCTTCCGCAGCGCGGTCGAGCAGGGCAAGAACTCGCGCTTCAAGAGCCCGGAGAACTACCTGGGATTGAGCCAGGCGCTGATTTCCGGAGCCGGCGAGGAGGCCCTGGACAAGCGCGCCCAGGCCGAGCTCAACCAGGCCCTGGCCGAGCTGGACAGCCAGTTCGCCGAGGACAAGGCCCTGCGCCTGCGCTCGCGCCTGATGCAGGCCAGCAGCCTGCGCCAGTGCGGCGATGTGGCGCGTGCCACGCAGCTGGCCGCCGAGGTCGCGGCCGGCGTGGAGCAGCTGGGCGAGTTCTTTTCCGCCGACGCCGCACTGGCGGTGGCCAGCCAGCTCAAGCAGCTGGGCCAGGCCGGCGCCGGCGAGGCGCTGCTGAAGAGCTGCGTGGAAATCTACGGCGATGATCCCGAGGTGCTGCAGGGCGTGGCGAAACTGACCAGCGACCCGGCCATCCTCGGTGGCGCCAAGGAGGCGGTCGAGCTCAACCGTCAGGGGGTGCGCGCCTACCAGCTGGGGCGCCACGCCGATGCCCTGGAGCTGTTCCGCCGCGCGCTGGCGCTGCAGCCGAAGAACATCAGCATTGCCCTCAACACGGCTCAGTCGTTGCTGCGCCAGGGCGAGAGCGACGAAGCGCTGCGCGAGGAATGCCGGCAGTGCCTGGACGCGGTGAGCATGATCCCGCCCGGCGATGCGCGCTACGAGCGCTATCAGCAACTGCGCCTGCGGGCCTTCGGCGAATGAGCGGGCTGGACTTCTCCACGGTGATCGCTTCCACCGTGCACGACATGAAGAACTCGCTGGCCATGCTCGGCCAGGCCCACGCGCAATGGCTCGCCCAATTGCCGCCGGAGCTGCAGGGCGGCGCCCAGCGCGGGGTGATCGAATACGAGTTCGCCCGCCTCAACGGCATGCTGGTGCAGCTGCTCGGCCTGTACAAGCTGGGCGTCAACCAGCTGCCGATGCGCCCGGGCTACCACGAGGTGGAGGATTTTCTCCAGGCGCAGCTGGCGCGCCATGACGAAGTGCTGCGCAGCCGCGGCATCGCGGCGCGCTGCGAGGTGGCGGAGTTCGACCTGATGGGCTTCTTCGACCAGGAGCTGCTCGGCTCGGTGGTCGCCAACGTCATCGCCAACTCCATCCGCTACGCGCGCAGCCAGCTGCTGATCGCCGCCCGCGAAGAGGATGGCGAACTGCTGCTGAGCATCAATGACGACGGTGCCGGCTACCCGACGGCCATGCTGGAGCACCAGGGCGACTACGTGCTGGGCCTCAACCAGAGCAGCGGCAGCACCGGCCTGGGCTTGTACTTCGCCGCGCGCATCGCCGAGCTGCATCAGCGCCAGGCGCGCAGCGGGCGCATCGAGCTGCGCAACGGCGGACCGCTGGGCGGCGGCGAGTTCCGTATCTACCTGCCCTGAGTGGATGGGCGCCAATGGCGGCGCTATCGCGTTAGTTAGCTTCTTTTAGCGCACTATCTCGAATCAATATAAGGCCTCGTCTGATCTTCCCGGCGTCCTGTACTAGCGTGCCTCTTGTGCCCTGATTCCATGACGGGATCGCCACCGGGTATGGATGTCTCCGGCTGTGGCCCCATGCCCCGACAAGAACAACAAGACGAGGACATGCCGATGAAGTCTGCCTTGCTGGCCAGCTGCGTCTCCGCCGCGGCCCTGCTGATCACACCTCCCGCGCACGCCGAACTGGGCGATTACAGCGCCTGGAAAACTCTGGTCAACCTGGTGTCGCCGCCGCCGGCGGACAACAAGGTCACTGCCGAACAGGGCCTCGGTCCCTATCCGCTGCTGAACAACCCGGGTGGCTTCAACGCCGGCTTCAAGCCCGGCAACTACTACGGCTGGCAGACCGTGCAGCTGGCGCCGCAGACCGGCGCGGTATGCGGCAACGGCTCGCCCTACAAGTTCTTCGTCAACCGCGTGCCGAACACCAGCAACACCATCATCTACCTGGAGGGCGGTGGTGCCTGCTGGGACTACGCCAGCTGCACCGGGCAGACCGGCATCCGCGGGGCGCGCAACCCCGATGGCATCCCCGACGACTACATGAGCCTGCTCAACCCCGGCGCCAGCCTGGTCAGCCCGCTGGTGGTGCGCCTGCATCCCTGGACGCGGACCAAGACGCAGAACTGGAACATGGTCTATGTGCCCTACTGCACCGGCGACATCTACTCCGGTGACAAGGTGGCCATCTATGAAGACCCACAGAACCAGAAGCCGCCGCTGGTGTGGCACCACAACGGCCTGCGCAACACCCGCGCGGTGGTCGCCTGGCTGAAGAACAACCTGCAGCGCCCGGCCCAGCTGCTCACCACCGGTTGCAGCGCTGGCGGCGCCGGCAGCCTGACCAACTACGTGGGTATCCGCCAAGACATGGCGCCGAGCCGTGGCTTCCTGCTCAACGACTCCGGCCCGGTGTTCAGCGCGCCACCCGGCAGCGATATCGGCCAGTACCCGTCGCTGCCGCTGCAGAACCATATCCGCAGCACCTGGGGGCTCGACGCCGGGCCGGTGCCCTACCTGCAGAGCCGTCTGCCGGGGCTCGATGGCAATGATCTGGGCACCCTGTATGCGGCACTGTCGAGCAACCTGCCGGGGGATCGTCTGGGGCATACCCATTTCTGGCAGGACCTCAACTACTCGTCCTACTCCTACGAGCGCTTCCACCCGGACATCATCAATGCGCCGGATGCGGCTACCAAGGAGGCGCTGATCCACGCCAAGTGGGCAGTGGACAGCGAGCGCCTGCGTGGCCAGCTGGCCAACCTGAGCAACTTCGGTGGTTACTTCCCGCAGTACCGGGCGGTGAACGAGAGCCACTGCACCAGCATCATCGAGTTCGCCAACTCGGATATCCAGGAGCAGAACCTGGAGCTGGACAACTTCGTCAACAACCTGCTGAACGGCAGCGGTGCGGTGCTGGCCGCTTCGGAAAGCAGCGATGCGGCGGACAAGGCCAAGCCGTTCAACCTGCTGTACTACATCCTCGATCAGTTGTTGTAAGCGGCGGGCGGCGCCGGGGCGGCAGGCCCCTGTTCCCGGCGCCTTACTGGTAGGCCTGCTCGCGCGCCTCCTGCAGGCGCTGGCGCAGGTACTGGTCGCGGCTCAGGCCGTCGGGAATGCTGTCCAGCGCCATCACCTCATCGACGATGCGCTTCTCCTCGGACTTATAGCGGCTGAAGCGTGCGTCGGGAGCCTTCGCCTGAGCCTCGCGCTCGGCGCTGAGCGCCTGGTAGCGGGCCAGCAGCGCATCGGCACGGGCCTTCTGCGCCGCCTCGTCGCCACCTTCGGCCTGGACCAGCCCCACCTGCATCAGCAGCGCCTCGCTCAGCGCCAGCTCACCGGCCGCCTCGCGCCGGTCGATCTCCTTGGCCAGGGCGGCCGCGCGCTGGCGGCGCTCCTCCTCGCTCAGTTCGGCGGCGCTCTTGATGAAGATCTGGTAATCACCGGCAAACGTCAGGCGGGCCTGGTAGTCCAGCACCTCGGGCCGCTGCAGCAACTCGGCGCGCTTGACGTCGTCGGCCAGGCTGCCGGCGATCTGCGCATCGGTAGTCCCCCCCGGCAGCGGCGCATCGGCGGTGGCGGGCAGCGCTGCGGGCTTCTCGCGCGGACCGACCAGGCCCAGCCAGAGGCCGCCGCCGATCGCCAGGCCGGCGAAGGCGGTAAGGGGTAGCCAGCGGCTGATCTTGGCCATGTCGGGGCTCCGCAAGGTTGGTGCCTGCCAGTTAAGCCCAGCGTCCGCCGGGCTGCCAGCGCCGCCTCAGCTCTCCAGCCAGACGTCGCGGCACCAGTGCCAGACCGAATCCCAGCTCTCGTCGGTGAGTTCGCCTTCGTCGCCATCCCACAGCCACACGGTGCCTTCCACGTCCACCGCATAGTAGTCGCGACCGTCCTGGCACAGCGGCACCAGGTCGCGCGGCAGGCCACGGTCCCAGGCCACCGAGGCGACTTCCGGCAGGTAGGTGTGCGAGTGCGGGTCGCTGGCGGTGACCGGCTCCAGGCGGCCGTAGACCACGTCGCTGACCTTGAGCAGGTATTCGCGCAGTTCGAAGGGCAGGTGAATGAGGATCTGCTCCTGGATTTCCACCAGGGTCTCCTCTTCCGGCAGCTCCAGCGGCACCGGCACCGGCTCGTTGAGTTCGCGCAACTGATCGATGACTTCTTCCACGGGACGTCTCCTGCAAGCGGTTTCGGCTAGAGGGTAGCCGATCGGAGGCGCGTTTTACCCTGTGCGGGCGCTGAGCGGAAGAGGCTCGTGGCGGATCTCCGCTCTCCCATGGATGGGAGAGGGGAGGAGGCAGAACCTTGCCCGGATGCAATCCGGGAGAACCGGCGGCTCCGTCCCCCCCCGGCCCCGCTCATGGGAGGCGGAGGGAGCGGCATATAGTGGCTTGGGCCTTACATCAGGCGCTTGCCATCCTCGCGGGTGATCACCACGGTGGCCGAGCGCGGGCGCCGGCCAGGGCCGTCCGGCCAGCTGCTGAGCAGGTTGCTGGCGGTGGAACCTTCGCCCGGGTGCTGGATGTTGACGAACAGGGTGCGGAAGTCCGGCGTGGCGCTGATGCCGGTGACTTCGGCGCCGATCGGGCCGGTGAGGAAGCGTTTGACCTCGCCGCTGCGCGGGTCCGCCACCAGCATCTGGTTGTGGCCGAAGGGGCCGCTGGCCAGCTGGCTGCCGCTCATGTCGGTCTGGATCCACAGGCGCCCGTCCGGGTCGAACCACAGGCCGTCCGGGCTGGCCAGGATGCTCGCATCGTTCAGCGCCGCGCCGTTCGGGCCGCGACTGTCGCCCTGCGGGCCGGCGAGCAGGAAGATATCCCAGTTGAAGCGCTTGCCGGCGTGGTCGCGACGGTCCTCGCGCCAGCGGATGATGTGCCCGTAGGGGTTGGCGGCGCGCGGGTTGGCGGCGTCGGCGACGGTACGTGAGCTGTTGTTGGTGAGGGTGAAGTAGACCTCGCCGTTGTCCGGGTTGACCGCGCCCCACTCGGGGCGGTCCATCTTGGTGGCACCGACGATGTCGGCCGCCAGGCGGGTATTGATCAGCACTTCGCCCTGGTCGGCGAAGCTCGCCCCGGCCGCGGCGCAGGCGGCCTGGAAGGCCTTGTCCTTGAGGTCCAGGGCCAGCCAGTCGCCCGTGCCGTCGGCGTTGAAACGGGCCACGTAGAGGGTGCCCTCGTCGAGCAGGCGACCGGGCTGGCGCAGCAGCGGCAGGTATTTGCCACGGCTGACGTACTTGTAGATGTATTCGTTCTGCGAGTCGTCGCCGGAGTAGCACACTAGCGGGCGGCCGGCCTGTACCGGGGCGAAGATCAGGCCCTCGTGGGCAAAGCGGCCGAGGGCGCTGTGCTTGACCGGGGTGGAATCCGGGTTGAAGGGATCGATCTCGACGATCCAGCCGAAGTGGTTGGGTTCGTTGCGGTAGTCACCGCTGGCATCGGCGGCCTTGCGGGTGGCATCGAAGCGCTGGAATTCGTCGCCGGGCAGGGTATCCCAGCCGAAGCGGCTGCTGCTGCGCAGGCCGTAGCGCTTGAGTTCGCGCGGCAGGTCGGCGTCGCGCGTGGCGAAGTAGCCGGCCCAATTCTCCTCGCAGGTCAGGTAGGTGCCCCAGGGCGTGTAGCCGTTGGCGCAGTTGTTTTGCGTGCCACGGGTGGCGGTGCCGTTGGGGCTGTGCAGGGTCTTGAGCAGGGCATGGCCGCGCGCCGGGCCGACCATCTGCATCGGCGTGGCGGCGGTGATGCGGCGGTTGTAGCGGCCGGGCACCACCTGCCAGTCGCCGAAGCGGTCGCGGCGGACCTCGACGATGGTCACGCCGTGGGCGTTGATTTCCTTGCGCACTTCCTCGGCCGAGGTGCGCAGGCCGTTCAGTGTGGTCGGGCCGTTGGGGTGCAGCAGCGGCGCGTCGATGTACTCGTTGTTGAACACCAGCAGGCCGTGGTTGGAGCGGCGCCCGCCACCGTGACGGCCGTCGATGGGGAAGAAGTGCATGCCGTCATGGTGCATGCCGACTTGCTCGGCCTGGTCCTGGGCGCTGTTGCTGGCGTCCTCGAGGAAGGCCGGGAAACGCCCGCTGATCGGCGTGCCCCAGGGCACGAAGACGCTGGCGCGGTAGCCGGCCGGCACCGTGATGCCGTCGGCGCGGCTCACCGGCACGGCGTCGAAGGGCAGGCGGTTACGCCTGCGCAACGGCATGGCGACGCTCTGTTCGGCCGCCTCGACTGCCTGCGGCAGCACGCCGAGGAAGCCCAGCGCACCGAGGGCGGCACCGCCGGCGAGGATCTGCCGGCGGCGCTGGTCGATCAGCTCGCTCATGTGCGGGTTGGCGCAGTGGTTGCTGGGGAGTTCATCGCCGCTGCCAAACAGCACGGCGTTCTGTTCATCAAGGCTCATCGTTCGGTTCCCTTCTGCGGAGGAGTGGCGACGGAGCCATGACGCTAGCGAGGGAAAGCGACGGGACGATGACGCTTGTGTGGCGAAACGATGGGCTGCGAGAGGGTTCACGCTTTGGCCGGCGTCTGCCGGGCAGAAAAAACCCGGGCCAGGCCCGGGTTCTTGGTGACGCGTGCGGGATCAGCCGTTCTGGCGGATACCGGCGACCAGCCAGGGCTGGTTGTCGCCGTTGACGCGCTCCATGCGCCAGCTTTCGCTGAAGGGCTCGCCCTGGTCGAAGCGCGAGGTCTTGGCCACGCCGCGGAAGGTCAGGGTGGCGACCGTCTTGTCGGCCAGCTCGTCGATGCCGTCCAGCTGTACGCTGAGGTCATCGATGTAGGTGGACTGGTAGGCGTCGCCTAGGCTGGCGCGCTCTTCCTTGAGGAAGCTGAGCATCTGCGGGGTGACGAACTCGGCGATCTTGTCCATCTCGGCCGCGTCCCAGTGCTGCTGCAGGGCCAGGAAGTGGGTACGACCGGCTTCGATGAAGCGCTGCTCGTCGAACCAGGCCGGCGCATTGATGGTCGCTGCCGCGCTCGTGCTGGCGCTGGCGCCACCGAAGATCGGTGCCTGCTGCGGCATCTGCCGCTGCATGCCGCCAGCCATGGCCGGCTGGCCCTGCGCCTGGCGGCGCGCGGCGAACAGCTTGAAGATGACGAAGGCGATCAGGCCCAGCAGGAGGATGTCGAGGAACTGGATGCCCTCGAAGCCATCGCCCATGAACATCGCGGCGAGCAGGCCGCCGGCGGCAATGCCGGCCAGCGGGCCGAGCCAGCGCGAGGCACCGCTGGCGGCAGGGGCGGCGC
>NZ_BATI01000037.1 GCF_000467105.1 Aquipseudomonas alcaligenes NBRC 14159 | reverse complement strand
CCTTAGTGTCAGAGGAAGACGATTAAGCCTTGGCTTTATGCTTTTCGCACTCACTTTTGACCACCGAGTGGGCGGTCTAGAGAGTCTAGTTTTCTAACCAGATCTTCTGCGCGTAGGTGCGTGTAGCGCTTGAGCATCTGCATCGATTTATGCCCGCTGATGGCGGACACCTCCTGGTCAGACAGGCCGCCCTCGACCAATCGGCTTACCGCCTCATGTCGCAGATCGTGGAAGCGCAAATCTGGCATTCCGAGTTTGGTTTTCAGTAATCCCCAGGTTTTGGTGAAGGCGTAGGGGCTTCGCTTGCCGTTCTTGCCCGGTTCGCCAAAGAACACCAGGTCGCAGTCAATCGGGCGTACCGGGTTATTCAGTGCTGCCTGGAAGGTCTCGGTGGCCCATTTACTGAGTGGGACAGTGCGTGCGCTGTCGTTCTTGGTGTCTGAGAGGCGCACCACGCGCTTTTTCATATCGACCTGGTGCCGGCGCAGGGATGTGATCTCTGACGAGCGCATGCCGGTTTCCAGGGCGATGCGGACGATCCAGCCAAGCATGGGGTTGCTGTGATTGTTCACGGCTGTCAGCAGGCGGCGTTCTTCTTCTGCAGACAAGCGCCGGTCACGGCCTTCGCCTGGGCTCGGTTTGCGGATGTTCAGTACCGGGTTGAAACTCAAGCCCAGGCCCCATTCCTGGATGGCCACGGTGAAAAGGTGGCTGAGTAGGGCCAGTTCCAGGCGCACGGTGTTGTTGCTGGCGGGCTTGCCGCGATTGGTGATCGAGGCCAGGCGGGTGTCGCGGTAGCTGGCGATGATCTCGGCCGAGAGCGCGGCCATGGAGTATTTGCCCAGGTGACTGATCAGTTGCTGGGCTTTGGTGGCCTCGGCGCGCTGGGTGGTCGGCTTCTTGGTGGGGCTAATTTCGCTGAGGTAGCGTTTCAGTGCCATCTCCAGCGTCATGCGTTCGGAGCCGCTGCGCTGGATGTATACGCCCCTGACCATTTCGTCTTCGGTACGGCGCGCCCAGTCTTCGGCGTCGCGCTTGGTGCGGAAGGTTTTGGTGTTGGTCGGCCAGCCGGTTTTGCGCACCAGGGCCTTCCATGTACCTGCATCCGTTTTGACGATGGTGGCCATCTTTCCCTACTCCCAAGGTGCGACGCTGTACCGGCACTGTACTGAATTTGTACCTTTGGACTATAGGACTGGTCTAGCTGTTTTTCTTGCGGACATGAAAAAGCCGCGCAGTGCGCGGCTTTGGAGTTGGTGGGCCCACACGGACTCGAACCGTGGACCAAAGGATTATGAGTCCTCTGCTCTAACCGACTGAGCTATAGGCCCTCAGAAGGAGCGGCGGATTATAGCGGCGCCTTTTCCGCGCTGCCAATCGGCAGCGGGCCGAGGAAATTGGCGGCGAAGGACTCGGCCGAGAGCGGGCGGCTGATCACGTAGCCCTGGATCTGTTCGCAGCCTTCGCTGGTGAGGAATATCTCCTGTGCCTTGGTTTCCACACCTTCGGCGATAACGGTCATCTGCAGGCTGCGGCCGAGGGCGATGATGGCGCGGGTAATGGCGGCATCGTCCGGATCGCTCGGCAGGCCGCGGACGAAGGATTTGTCGATCTTGAGGATGTCCAGGGGCAGGCGCTTGAGGTAGCTGAGCGAGGAGTAGCCGGTGCCGAAGTCGTCGATGGCCAGCTGCAGGCCGAGCTCCTTGAGCTCATGCAGGATCAGCAGGGCCTCCTCGGCCTGGGTCATGATGAAGCTCTCGGTGATTTCCAGCTGCAGCTTGTCCGCCCCCAGGCCGAACGTGGCGAGGATGGCGGCGATGCGTTCGCCCAGTTGCGCCTGGCGCAGCTGGCTGCCGGACAGGTTGACCGACAGCGGGCCGAAGGGCGCATGCTGGTCCTGCCATGTGCGCATCTGCCGGCAGGCCTCCTGCAGGACCCAGTCGCCGAGCTGGAGGATCATGCCGTTCTCTTCGGCCAGGGGAATGAAGCGGTCGGGGGGGATCTCGCCGAACACCGGGTGGCGCCAGCGGATCAGGGCTTCGGCGCCCACCAATTTCCCGGTGCTCAGGCACAGCTTGGGCTGGTAATGCAGGCTCAGCTCGTCGCGTTCGACGGCGCGGCGCAGCTCCAGCTCCAGGGTCATGCGCTCGGTGGCCTGGAAGGTCAGGTTACGGGTATAGAACTCGATGCGGTTGCGACCCTTGGCCTTCGAGCTGTACATGGCGGCGTCGGCGTTCTTCACCAGGGTGGCGACATCGCTGCCATCCTCGGGGAACAGGCTGATGCCGATACTGGCGCTGATGAAGAACTCGTGACCGTCCACCTGGAAGGGCGCGTGGAAGCAGGTCAGCAGCTTGGTGGCCACCCGCTCGGCATCGCGCGGCTGGTGCAGGCCCGGCAGCAGCACGATGAACTCGTCGCCTCCCAGGCGGGCCACGGTGTCGATGTCGCGCAGCTGTTCGCGCAGGCGCAGGGCAATGCTCTTGAGCAGCTGGTCACCGACCGGGTGGCCGAGGCTGTCGTTGATGTGCTTGAAGCGATCCAGGTCGAGGAACAGCACGGCACCGCGCTGGTGATCGGTGCGCGCATCGTTGAGGGCATTGTCCAGGCGGCTTTCGAACAGCATGCGGTTGGGCAGACCGGTGCGCGGGTCGTGGTGCGCCTGGTAGTCCAGGCGGTCCTGGGCCTGCTTGAGCGAGCTGATGTCGGCGAACACGCCGACGAAGTGAGTGATCTGCCCGCTGTGGTCGCGCACCGCGCTGATGGTCAGCCACTCCGGGTACAGCTCGCCGTTCTTGCGCTTGTTGCAGATCTCGCCCTGCCAGTGTCCCTCCGCCGCCAGCTGGTGCCACATGGCGGCATAGAAGGCGCTGTCGTGCTTGCCCGAAGAAAGCAGGCGCGGGCTCTGGCCCAGGGCCTCGGACTCGCTGTAGCCGGTGATGGCGCTGAAGGCACGATTGACCGCGGTGATGCGCTGGTCGAGGTCGGTGATCATCACGCCTTCGGAGGTGCTCTCGAACACGGTGGCGGCCTGATGCAGGCGCGCCTGCATCTGCTCCCGCTCGGTGATGTCACGCGCGATGATCAGCATGCAGGGATCGCCTTCGATGATGATCGACTGCACGGCCAGGACGCCCAGGCGCTGTTGCCCGTCGCGGGTGTTGATCCAGGCGCGGAAGTCGCGCAGTGAGCCGCGTTCGCGCATCTTCGCGATCATCGTGTCGCGGTCCCGCAGGTCGGCCCACAGACCTATCTCCAGGGTGCTGCGGCCGATGACCTGCTGGCTGTCGTAGCCGGTGATGCGGAAGAAGCCGTCGTTGGCTTCCAGTATCTGTCCGTCATGCAGGCGGGTGATCAGCAGGCCGTCCGGCGAGGCGTGGAAGGCCTTGGCGAATTTCTCCTCGGACAGTCGCAGCTGGCGTTGGGTGCGCTTGAGTTCGGTGATGTCGCGCACCGACACGACCAGCGCTGCCTGGCCGTCGATGTCGATGTGCTGAGCGGAAACCAGGCCGGTGAACTGATCGCCGTTGCGCCGGTTGAATGGCATCTCGACGTTGTTGAGCGTTTCCTGCTGCAGGCGGTCGAGCAGCAGTGGGCCGATGCCTGGCAGGCCCCAGATCCCCAGCTCGCTGGCCGTCTTGCCGATGGCTTCGGCGGCGCTGATGCCCAGCTGTTGCTCGAAGGTGCGGTTGACGGTCAACAGCATGCCATCGCTGCGGCGGGCGATGACCAGCACGTCCGGGCAGTTGTGGAATACCAGCTCGAACTTCTCTTCCGAGAGGCGCTGGGCCTGTTCGACGCGCTTGGCCTCGCTGATGTCGATCATCAGGCCGCGCAGTACCGTGCCTTCCTCGGCGTTGATCAGGGTGACGATGTCGCGTATCCAGAGGACCCGACCATCGGCCGCCAGCATCCGGTAGTCGAGGCTATGGTCGCGGCCGGCCTGGCTTTCGCTGACGCAGTAGTGCTCGGCACGGGCGGCATCCTCGGGGTGCAGGGTGCGCTGCCAGAAGCCGGGTTGCAGCCAGTCCTCCAGGGGGTAGCCGAGCAGCTTCTCGGCATGCGGTGAGACATAGGTGAAGCAGTAGTCCGAGAGGCGCATCTGCCAGGCGATGGCATTCAGGCTCTCGACCATGCCGCGGTAGTGCAGCTCGCTGTCGCGCAGGCGCCCCTCGAGCGCCATGCGTTCGTTGACCTCCTGGTGCAGGCGGCGGTTCACGCGCAGCACGGCAGCCAGGATCAGCAGGGCCAGGAGCAGCGTGGGGATGCCGTAGCTCAGCAGACGGTCGTGCCAGACCGAGCGACTATCGAGCACGCCGCCGACCCAGGGTTCCTGCAGGGCGGCGATCTCCTCGGCACTGAGTTCGGCGAACAGCTTGTCGAGAATGCCGATCAGGGTGGCCTGGCTTTTCGGGGCGGCCATGGCCAGCTGGTAGCGATAGGGAGTCTCGCCGCTGACCTGGAGGTCCTTGAGCTTGAGTTGGCGCATGCTCCAGACGCTAGAGGCGAGGTCGCCGATCATGGCGTCCGCCTGGCCGGTGGCGAGTGCCTGCAAAGCCGCGACCACGCTGGGCAGGGGCAGCAGGTTGAGGTCTGGATGGCGGTTACGCAGCAGTTCGTGGGGGGCGTAGTCCTGCACCACGGCGATCTTGAGTCCGTACAGCTCGCTCAGGCGCGGCGGTTGGGGGCCGTCGCGACGGGCCAGGATGACGATCGGGAAGTCGAGGTAGGGGCGGGTGAAGGCCAGGTCGCGCTGGCGCTCGGGCGTGGACATGATGCCGGGCAGCAGGTCCAGCTGGCCGGCTCTGGCACCGGCCAGTACCTCGCTCCAGCTGCGAGGCTCCACGGGGCGCATGCGCACCTTCAGGCGCTTTTCGATCAGCTCGACATAGGCGGCACTGAGGCCGCTGTAGCGGCCCTGCTCGTCGCGGAATTCGAAAGGCGGCCAGGATGCATCGATGCCCAGGCGCAGCTGGGGGTGTTCGGCCAGCCATGCCTGTTCTTCCGGGCTGAGCTCGACGGCTGCGACGGGCAGCGCCCAGCACGCCAGACACGACAGAAGAATGGCCAGCAGACGCGGCATGCGACTATTCCGGAAGCACGTAGACGCCTCAAGTGTAGCTGGAGCAGAAACAAAAACCCCGGCTTGCGCCGGGGTTTTTGTGATCACTCGTCGAGGAAGGAGCGCAGATGCTCGCTTCGCGTCGGGTGGCGCAGCTTGCGCAGCGCCTTGGCTTCGATCTGGCGGATACGCTCGCGGGTGACATCGAACTGCTTGCCGACTTCCTCGAGGGTGTGGTCGGTGTTCATGTCGATGCCGAAGCGCATGCGCAGAACCTTGGCCTCGCGGGCGGTGAGCCCGGCCAGGACTTCGCGGGTGGCTTCCTTGAGGCTCTCCACGGTAGCCACCTCGATCGGCGACTGCATGGTGGAGTCCTCGATGAAGTCGCCCAGGTGCGAATCCTCGTCGTCGCCGATCGGCGTCTCCATGGAAATCGGCTCTTTGGCGATCTTCAGGACCTTGCGGATCTTGTCCTCGGGCATCTCCATGCGCTCGCCCAGCTCTTCCGGAGTCGGCTCGCGGCCCATCTCCTGGAGCATCTGGCGGGAGATGCGGTTGAGCTTGTTGATCGTCTCGATCATGTGCACCGGGATACGGATGGTGCGCGCCTGGTCGGCGATCGAGCGGGTGATCGCCTGGCGGATCCACCAGGTGGCGTAGGTCGAGAACTTGTAGCCGCGGCGGTATTCGAACTTGTCCACCGCCTTCATCAGGCCGATGTTGCCTTCCTGGATCAGGTCGAGGAACTGCAGGCCGCGGTTGGTGTACTTCTTGGCGATGGAGATCACCAGGCGCAGGTTGGCCTCGACCATCTCTTTTTTCGCCCGGCGAGCTTTCGCTTCACCGATGGACATGCGGCGGTTGATGTCCTTGATCTCGGCGATCACCAGGCCGGCGTCGGCCTCGATGGCGGCCATCTTTTCCTGGCAGCGCTGGATATCGGCCAGCAGGTTGCCGATGGCTTCGGCGTACTTGGCCTTGCCCTTGGCCAGGCCGGCAGCCCAGTCGGTGGCGACTTCATTGCCGGGGAACAGCTTGAGGAAGTCGGCGCGCGGCATGCGCGCGTCACGTACGCACAGCTGCATGATGGCGCGTTCCTGGGCGCGAACCTGCTCCAGCGAGCCGCGAACGCGCTCGACCAGGGCATCGAACTGCTTGGGCACCAGCTTGATCGGCATGAACAGCTCGGCCAGGGCCTGCTGTTCCTTCTCGGCCTGCTTGCTGCCGCGGCCGTGCTTTTTCAGGGCCTTGCGCGCCTTGTCCAGCTGCTCGGCGACGGCGCCGAAGCGGCGGGCGGCTTCTTCCGGGTCCGGGCCGCCATCGCCTTCGTCGTCGGAGTCGCTGTCGCCTTCCTCTTCTTCTTCCTCGTCGTCCTTGGCTTCGGCCGTGGCTTCTTTCAGCTCGGGCACGACTTCCTCGGCCGGCAGGCTGCCGTCATCCGGGTCGATGTAGCCGCTGAGGACGTCGGACAGGCGGCCACCTTCAGTGGTGACGCGCTGGTATTCGGCGAGGATGCTGTCGACGGTGCCGGGGAACAGGGAGATGGCCCCCATGACCTCGCGGATGCCTTCCTCGATACGCTTGGCGATTTCGATCTCGCCTTCGCGGGTCAGCAGCTCAACGGTACCCATTTCGCGCATGTACATGCGCACCGGGTCGGTGGTGCGGCCGATGTCGGTTTCCACCGCGGCCAGGGCTGCTGCGGCTTCTTCGGCGGCGGCTTCGTCGGTGTCGGCTTCGGCCAGCAACAGGGCGTCCGCATCCGGGGCACTTTCAAAGACGTTGATGCCCATGTCGTTGATCATGCGGATGATGTCTTCGACCTGTTCCGGATCGGAGATATCTTCCGGCAGGTGGTCGTTGACCTCGGCGTAAGTCAGGTAACCCTGCTCACGGCCGCGGGTGATCAACTCTTTCAGGCGTGACTGCTGTTCTTTGGACATAAAACCCTATCCACTGAAGGTCTTGGCGGGCTGAAAATAAGCCGAGGATTATACCTGATCCGGTGCGTCAGGCGCCAGTTGGGCTCTTGCTATCGGGTGTGGCGGGGTGGCTGAAGTGCTCTCTCAATAGAGCTTTCTCCTCGTCACTAAGTTCGCTGGGGCTCTTGTGCATGACGCTACGCAGTAGCTGGTCGCGGCGCTTTTTCAGTTGGCCATTGGCAAGTGTAGTAATGGTGTCGAAGAACTGCTGTTCAAGATTGTCGCCTTCGATCAGCCATTCCTTCTCGGCCAGAGCGCGCAGCAGGCGGCCCTGTTCGGTGCCGTGCCAGCGGGCGATCAGTTGCAGCGAGCGCAGCTTGGGGCTTTTCTGCAGGGTGCCGACCAGGGCGACGAGCAGCTGGGCGTAAGTGTCGTCTTCATCGGCGAAATGGCTGACATCCTCGACTTTCTGTGCCAGTTGTGGGTGGTGCAGCAGGGTGCGCAGGGCGGTCAGCGTCGGCGATTCGACATGCACCGGCTTGCGCGGCGGTGCGTTGTCGCGCGAGCCCTTCTTCCAGTCGCCACCCTTTTTCCACTCGCCATCCTTCTTCCAGGATTTGCCCTCGCCTTTCTGCCAGGGCTTCTTCTGCTCGTAGGCTTCGGCCGGCGGCTCGATATGGTTGGCGTAGTCGGCAACGTCGCCATACTCGGGTTGGGCGTCGTAGTAGTGGCCATAATCCGCCGGCGGCTCATGGCCGCCGGTCGATGCGGCGGGCGTGGCGGGGGCGCTCTGCGCGACCTGCTGCAGCATCTCGCCGGACAGGCCGGTGATTTCCGACAGGCGCTGGCGCATCAGGGCGCGCAGGTGGTTGCCGGGGATCTTGTCGATCAGTGGCGCGGCCAGGGTCACCAGGTGCGCCTTGCCTTCCAGCGAGCGTGGGTCGGCTTCTTCGCTGAGCTGCTGGAAGAAGTAGTCGGCCAGCGGCTGGGCGTGCTGGTTGATGCGGGCGCGGAAGGCATCGGTGCCCTCGCTGCGTACCAGGGTGTCCGGGTCTTCGCCTTCGGGCAGAAACAGGAAGCGTGCGCGGCGACCGTCCTGCAGGTTGGGCAGGGTGGCTTCCAGGGCGCGCCAGGCCGCCTTGCGCCCGGCGGCGTCGCCGTCGAAGCAGAACAGCACGCTGGGCACCAGGCGGAACAGGCGCTTGAGGTGTTCCTCGCTGGTTGCCGTGCCAAGGGTCGCCACCGCGTTGCGCAAGCCTTGCTGGGCGAGGGCGATGACGTCCATGTAGCCCTCGACCACCATGATCTCGTCGAGGTCGCGATTGTTCTTGCGCGCCTCGTACAGGCCGTACAGCTCCTGCCCCTTGTGGAACACCGGGGTTTCGGGGGAGTTGAGGTACTTCGGCTTGTCGTCGCCGAGTACGCGGCCGCCGAAGGCGATGACGCGGCCGCGGCTGTCGCGGATGGGGAACATCACGCGGTCGCGGAAGCGGTCGTAGATGCGGCCGTTCTCGGCGTTCTCGATCAGCAGGCCAGCATCGATCATGGCCTTCTGCTGCAGCTTGTCGCCGGCCATGTGCTTGTGCAGGTTGTCCCAGCCCGGCGGGGCGAAGCCCAGGCCGAAGTCGCGGGCAATCTCGCCGGTCAGGCCGCGGCCCTTGAGGTAGTCCACGGCCGACTTGCGCGTCGGGTGGCTCTTCAGGGCCTGCCGGTAGTAGTCGGCGGCGGCCGTCAGCAGCGGGTAGAGCGGTGAATCGACCGGCTGGCGCGGGGTGCGGCCGCGGCCGCCTTCCTCGCGCGGGATGTCCATGCCGGCGCGCTTGGCCAGATCCTCGACGGCCTGGGGGAAGTCCAGGCTGTCGTGGTCCATGATGAAGCCGAGTGCGTTGCCGCCGGCCCCGCAGCCGAAGCAGTAGTAGAACTGCTTGTCCGGGCTGACGCTGAAGGAGGGGGTCTTCTCCTTGTGGAACGGGCAGCAGGCGGTGTAGTTCTTGCCGGCCTTCTTCAGCTGGATGCGCGAACTCACCACCTCGACAATGTCGGTGCGGTTGAGCAGGTCATCGATGAAGGACTGCGGAATCAGACCGGCCATGGCTCGTCAGCGTGGAAGAAGAAAGGCGGCAGCATAAACGAAAAAACTCCGATCATCGCCGGACGGCGACGCGGAGTCAGAAATGCAAAGCCCGGCCGAAGCCGGGCTTTGCGCAAGCCTTTAGCGGCGCGACTGATAACTCAGTACAGGCGCTCGCGGCGACGCTGCTCGCGCTGCACTTTCTTGGCGTGACGCTTAACAGCGGCAGCAGCCTTGCGCTTGCGCTCGGTGGTCGGCTTTTCGTAGAACTCGCGGCTGCGGACTTCAGCCAGGACACCGGCTTTTTCGCAGGAGCGCTTGAAACGACGCAGAGCTACGTCGAAGGGTTCGTTCTCTTTAACTTTGACGGCTGGCATCCAGGTCGTACCTTCACTGTTTTACCGAATGGACGACGCGATCCGGCAAGGGCACGGGAATACGTCGGTTTTCAAGGGCTGCGGATATTAACGCCTCGCGCCGCGGAATGCAAAGCCTCTGATCGAAAAGCGCTGGCCGGGCCAGGGGACGGCGATTATCATGCGCGCCTCCTTTTATAGCCAGTGTTGAAGGTCCCCCATGCTAGTGCTGGGCCTGGAAACCTCCTGCGACGAGACCGGCGTCGCGCTCTACGACAGCGAGCGCGGCCTGCTGGCCGACGCGTTGTTCAGTCAGATCGATCTGCATCGCGTCTATGGTGGCGTCGTGCCGGAGCTCGCTTCGCGCGACCACGTCAAACGCATGCTGCCGCTGATCCGCCAGGTGCTGGATGAGGCTGGCGCCAGCCGCGAGCAGATCGAGGCCATCGCTTACACCTCCGGCCCCGGGCTGGTTGGCGCGCTGCTGGTCGGCGCCGCCTGCGCCCAGGCCCTGGCGTTCGCCTGGGGCATTCCGGCCGTGGGTGTGCATCATATGGAAGGCCACCTGCTGGCGCCGATGCTGGAAGAGCAGCCGCCGGCCTTTCCGTTCGTCGCCTTGCTCGTTTCCGGTGGGCATACCCAACTGGTACGGGTCGACGGCATCGGCCGCTATCAGCTGCTCGGCGAGTCGCTGGACGATGCCGCCGGCGAGGCGTTCGACAAGACCGCGAAGCTGATGGGGCTGCGTTACCCAGGCGGCCCGGAGATTGCCCGTTTGGCGGAAAGCGGGACGCCAGGGCGCTTCACCTTCCCGCGGCCGATGACCGACAGGCCTGGCCTGGATTTCAGTTTCAGCGGTCTGAAGACCTTCACCCTGAACACCTGGCAGCAGTGCCGCGACGCCGGCGATGCCAGTGAGCAGACCCGCGCCGATATCGCCCGCGCCTTCCAGGATGCGGTGGTCGATACGCTGACCATCAAGTGCAAGCGCGCGCTCAAGCAGACCGGCCTGAACAGCCTGGTGATCGCCGGTGGCGTGAGTGCCAACCAGGCCCTGCGTAAGTCCCTGGAAAGCATGCTGACCGGGCTCAAGGGCAAGGTGTTCTACGCCCGCCCGCGCTTCTGCACCGACAACGGCGCGATGATCGCCTACGCCGGCTGCCAGCGTCTGCTGGCCGGCCAGCACGAGGGACCGGAGATCAAGGTGCAGGCACGTTGGCCGATGGAGCAGCTGCCGGCCATATGAGCCGGGCTCAGGCCGGCGATTAGAAATGCCGTTCGCGTCCGGCCATGAGGTCGCGTAGATTGCCGCGATGACGCCAGACGATCAGCCCGGTCAGCACGCACATCGGCAGCAGCGCCGCCGGTTGCTGCCAGGCCAGCAGGGGCAGGGTCAGCGGTGTGGCGATCAGCGAGGCGAGGGAGCTGGTGCGGGTCAGGTAGAAGGTCAGCGCCCAGCTCGCCAGGGCCAGCAGTGCCGCCGGCGGATAGAGGCCGAGCAACATGCCGGCCGCCGTGGCGACACCCTTGCCGCCCTGGAAGCGGAAGTAGACCGGGTAGAGATGGCCGATCACGGCGGCCAGGCCGATCCAGGCCTGTTGCTGCACGCCGAGGCCAAGCAGGTAGGCGACCAGCACGGGCAGCAGGCCTTTGAGCAGGTCGCCCAGCAGGGTCAGCACGGCCAGCTTCTTGCCGGCGATGCGCAGCATGTTGGTGGCGCCGGGGTTGCCCGAGCCGCTGGCGCGCGGGTCGGGGCCGCCGCTCAGGCGGCTGAGCAGGATGGCGAAGGACAGCGAGCCGAGCAGATAGGCGAGCAGTGCCAGCAGCCAGAACATGGTATCCATTCCGGGGCGAGTGAGCCCCGATTCTAGCGGCGGGACCTGGGTCTTGTCGTGCAGCGGAGACGAGGTTTGGACAAGGTTTTCATCGAGGGTCTGGAAGTCGACACCCTGATCGGGGCGTACGACTGGGAGCGCGGCATTCGCCAGTGCCTGCGCCTGGACCTGACGTTTGCCTGGGACATTCGCCCGGCCGCTGCCACTGACGACCTGAGCCAGGCCCTCGACTACGCGGCGGTGAACCAGCATGTGCAGGCCTTCGCCCGCGCCGCCCGGTTCGAGCTGGTGGAGACCTTTGCCGAGCGCCTGGCCGCCGAGCTGCTGGCGCACTTCGGTGCACCCTGGCTGCGCCTGCGGGTCACCAAGCCCGGCGCCAACCCGGCGGCGCGTGCCGTGGGCGTGGAAATCGAGCGCAGCCGGCCATGACACCGATCTTCCTGGGGCTGGGGAGCAATATCGAGCGCGAGCAGCGCCTGGTCGCCGGGCTCGACGCCCTCGCCGAGTTCGTTCGCGACCTGCGTTGCTCGCCGGTGTTCGAGAGCCGTCCGGTCGGCATCAAGAGCGGCAATTTCTACAACCTGGTGGTCAGCGGCTACACCGAGCTGTCGCTGCATGAGCTGGATCGCCGCCTCAAGTTCATCGAAGCCGACAACGGTCGCTACGCGCCCGAGCGCAAGGGGCTGCCGCTGGATATCGACGTGCTGCTGTACGACGGCCTGGTCGGCAGCTTCGATGGCCTGGAACTGCCGCGCGCGGAGATTCTGAAGAACGCCTTCGTGCTCTGGCCGCTGGCGCTGCTGGCGCCGGAGGCGGTGCACCCCGTGGCCGGCAAACCCTTCGCCGAGCTCTGGGCAACGGCGCAGATCGACCAGCAGCTGTGGCCGGTACCTTTCGCCTGGCGCGGCGCCGAGCTGACGCCGGCCGCGCTGTTGCAGGCCTATCCGACCCCGCCCTAGCGCGGAGGCAATCGCGCTGGGGCCGGGCTACGCCTGCTGCGCGCGTTCCTTGTAGTGCCTGAGTGCCTGCAGGCGTTCGCCCTTGAGCGCTTCGCCCAGCTCTGCGCCCTTCAGGCCGCGCTCCAGCAATGGCTGCACGTGCACCGCACGAGCCGCCTGCATGGCACCGCGCAGGTACTCGGCCTGCGGGTAGGCGCGCTCCTCCAGGCCCAGACGGCCGCGGGCGTCCATTTCGCAGGCAGCGATGAATTCCTCGAAGCGCTGCGGCCGGCGGTAGACGTCGAAGCTCTGCAGCAACTCCAGCAGGGTATTGGCGCGCAGCTCCAGGGCACGATGGCCGTGGGTGTGGTACTCGCCGACCAGCAGGGCCAGTTCGGCGCAGTCGCGCGGTGCCTTGCAGCGCTGGTTGACCGCGTCGATCAGCTTGAGCCCGCGATGCTCATGGGCGATGTGGCGTGGCCATTCGGCCGGCGGCGTACGGCCCTTGCCCAGGTCATGCAGCAGGCAGGCCCAGCGCACGCTCAGCGGCTGTTCATGCAGGGCGCACTGCTGCAGCACCATCAGGCAGTGCACCCCGGTGTCCACCTCGGGGTGATGGGCTGCCGTCTGCGGGATGCCGAACAGGGCATCGAGTTCCGGCAGCAGCTCGGCCAGGGCGCCGCAGTCGCGCAGCACCTGGATGAACACATCGGGGCGCGGCTCCATCAGCGCGCGGGAAATTTCCTTCCAGCTGCGCTCGGCGGTCAGCGCCTGTAGCTCGCCGGACTCGGCGAGCTGGCGCATCAGCGCCAGGGTTTCCGGCGCCACGCTGAAGCCCAGCGGTGCGTAGCGCGCGGCGAAACGGGCGACACGCAGCACGCGTAACGGGTCTTCGGCGAAGGCCGGGGAGACATGGCGCAGGAGGCGCGCTTCAAGGTCGCGCTGGCCGCCATAGGGGTCGGTGATATGGCCCTGATCGTCCTCGGCCATGGCATTGATGGTCAGGTCGCGGCGGATCAGGTCTTCTTCCAGAGTGACGTCCGGACTGGCGTGAAAGGTGAAGCCGCCATAACCCTGGCCGGATTTGCGCTCGGTGCGGGCGAGGGCGTACTCCTCGCCGCTGTCGGGATGCAGAAAGACCGGGAAGTCCGCGCCCACCGGGCGAAAGCCCCGGGCCTGCATGGCTTCGGCGCTGGCGCCGACCACCACCCAGTCGATATCGCTGACGGGCCGGCCGAGCAGGCGGTCGCGCACGGCGCCGCCGACTTTGTAGATCTGCATGAATGAAGTCCTCCGTTGCCGCGGAGGATAAGCGAAAAGCGCCGGGCGAGGCGCCCATCCGGACGTCAGATGGGGGGAATCACCAGGTCCAGGCGCGGGTAGTCGTTGTCCTCGCTGTGCTCGCTGCGCGGCGGCACGTGCTGGACGCCGACGATATGATCGCCGCGCAGGCTTTCCAGGTGGATGTCGAAGCCCCACAGGCGGTGCAGGTGCTTGAGCACTTCCTGGGTCGAGTCGCCCAGCGGTTTGCGATCATGCTGGAAGTGGCGCAGGGTCAGGGAGCGATCACCGCGGCGATCCACGCTCCAGATCTGCACGTTGGGTTCTCGGTTGCCCAGGTTGTACTGGGCGGCCAGGGTTTCGCGGATCTGCCGATAGCCGGGCTCGTCGTGGATGGCGGGGATCAGCAGGTCGTCCTTCTGGTCGTCGTCGAGCACGCTGAACAGCTTGAGGTCGCGGATCACCTTGGGCGAGAGGAACTGCAGGATGAAGCTCTCGTCCTTGAAGTTGGCCATGGCGAACTTGAGGGTGCTCAGCCAGTCGCTGCCGGCGATGTCCGGGAACCAGCGCTTGTCCTCTTCGGTGGGGTGTTCGCACATGCGGCGCAGGTCGCTGTAGATGGCGAAGCCCAGGGTGTAGGGGTTGATGCCGCTGTAGTAGGGACTGTCGAAGCCTGGCTGGTAGATGACCCCGGTGTGCGACTGCAGGAACTCCATCATGAAGCCTTCGGTGACCAGGCCCTCGTCGTACAGGTCGTTCATCAGGGTGTAGTGCCAGAAGGTCGCCCAGCCCTCGTTCATCACCTGGGTCTGGCGCTGTGGGTAGAAGTACTGGGCGATCTTGCGCACGATGCGGATCACCTCGCGCTGCCAGGGCTCCAGCAGCGGCGCGTGCTTCTCCAGGAAGTACAGGATGTTTTCCTGCGGTTCGGCTGGCCAGCGCTTGCTGTCCTGGTCGTGGCCCTTGCTGGCGCTCTTGGGGATGGTGCGCCAGAGGTCGTTGATCTGCTTCTGCAGGTGCTCCTCGCGCTCCTTCTGGCGGCGCCGCTCTTCCTCGGCGGAGATCGGGTAGGGGCGCTTGTAGCGGTCCACGCCATAGTTCATCAGGGCGTGGCAGGAGTCGAGCAGCTCTTCCACGGCGTCGATGCCGTGGCGCTCCTCGCACTGCATGATGTACTGCTTGGCGAACACCAGGTAGTCGATGATCGAGCTGGCGTCGGTCCAGGTGCGGAACAGGTAGTTGCCCTTGAAGAAGCTGTTGTGGCCGTAGCAGGCATGGGCGATCACCAGGGCCTGCATGCACATGGTGTTCTCTTCCATCAGGTAGGCGATGCACGGATCGGAGTTGATCACGATCTCGTAGGCCAGGCCCATCTGCCCGCGCGAGTAGCCCTTCTCGGTGGCCAGGAAGTGCTTGCCGTAGGACCAGTGGTGGTAACCCAGCGGCATGCCGACCGAGGCGTAGGCGTCCATCATCTGCTCGGCGGTGATCACCTCGATCTGGTTGGGGTAGGTGTCCAGCGCATAGCGCTCGGCGATGCGCGCGATCTCCTTGTCATACTGGCGGATCAGGTCGAAGGTCCATTCCGAGCCGGTGGAGAGGGGCTGGCGTCTGGCGCTCATGGGGCGTTCCTCAGGTGACCATGCGGCGCTGGAACAGCTCGCGGAACACCGGGTAGATGTCGGCGGCGGAAACCAGCTGCTGCTGGGCGAAGGAGGAGGGGAAGGTCTCGCTGACCTGTTCGTACTCGTACCACAGCGCCTGATGCTCGCGCGGGGTGATCTCGACGTAGGTGAAGTACTGCATGAACGGCATGATCTGGTTGATCAGGATGTCGCGGCATACCGGCGAGTCGTCGTTCCAGTTGTCCCCGTCCGAGGCCTGGGCACCGTAGATGTTCCACTCGTTGACCGGGTAGCGCTCGGCCATGATCTCCTGCATCAGCTTGAGCGCGCTGGAGACGATGGTGCCGCCGGTCTCGCGGGAGTAGAAGAACTCCTCTTCGTCGACCTCTTTGGCGCTGGTGTGGTGGCGGATGAACACCACCTCGATGCGTTCGTAGTTCCGCTTGAGGAACAGGTAGAGCAGGATGAAGAAGCGCTTGGCGATGTCCTTGGTGGCCTGGGTCATGGAGCCGGAGACGTCCATCAGGCAGAACATCACCGCCTTGGAGCTGGGGTTGGGCTGCTTCACCAGCAGGTTGTACTTGAGGTCGAAGGTGTCGAGGAACGGCACGCGGTGGATGCGCGCACTCAGGCGCTCGATCTCCGCCTCCACCGTCTGAATGTCGCCGAAGTTGTCCGGCTCCTCGCGGCGCAGGCGTTCCAGCTCGGCCTTGGCCTCGCGCAGCTTGGCGCGGCTGGAGCCTGACAGGGCGATGCGCCGGGCATGGGCCGAACGCAGGGTGCGGACGATGTTGATGCGCGAGGGGTTGCCCTCGTTGCTGATGCCGGCGCGCACCGTCTTGAAGGTGTCGGTTCCGGTCAGGTGGCGCTTGATCAGGTTGGGCAGCTCCAGGTCCTCGAACATGAAGTCGAGGAATTCCTCCTGGGTGATCTGGAACACGAACTCGTCCATGCCTTCGCCGGAGTTGCTCGCCTTGCCGGAGCCGCGGCCACCGCCACCACCCTGCGGGCGTTGCACGTGGTCGCCGGCGTTGAACTCCTTGTTGCCGGGATGGACGACGGTCTGCCGTCCGCCGCGGCCGTGATGGAGCACCGGCTCGTCGATGTCGCGGCCGGGAATGCTGATCTGCTCGCCGTGCTCCATGTCGGTGATGGAGCGCCGGCTGACCGCCTCCTCGACGGCCTTCTTGATGTGCTCACGGTAACGCCGCAGGAAGCGCTGGCGGTTTACCGTGCTCTTGTTCTTGCCGTTCAGGCGCCGGTCGATCACATAGCTCATGACTTCTCCTTAGAACCTGCCCCAGGCAGCGAGCCGGCGAGCAGGTTCATGGCACGCTCGCCCTTGCGGGCGCGCGGCGACCGGCGCCGCGGTCTTGCCGCGACGCCGATGGCAGACTACTGCGACTTGCGCACCCGCAGATACCATTCCGACAGCAGGCGCACCTGCTTCTCGGTGTAGCCGCGCTCGACCATGCGTTTGACGAAGTCGTTGTGCTTCTGCTGATCCTCCTTGCTGGCCTTGGCGTTGAAGCTGATGACCGGCAGCAGGTCCTCGGTGTTGGAGAACATCTTCTTCTCGATGACCACCCGCAGCTTCTCGTAGCTGAGCCAGGTGGGGTTCTTGCCGTTGTTGTTGGCGCGGGCGCGCAGCACGAAGTTGACGATCTCGTTGCGGAAGTCCTTCGGGTTGCTGATGCCGGCCGGTTTCTCGATCTTCTCCAGCTCCTCGTTGAGGGCCACGCGGTTGAGAATCTCGCCGGTTTCCGGGTCGCGGTATTCCTGGTCCTGGATCCAGAAGTCGGCGTACAGCACGTAGCGGTCGAAGATGTTCTGCCCGTACTCGCTGTAGGACTCCAGGTAGGCGGTCTGGATTTCCTTGCCGATGAACTCGATGTAGCGCGGCGCCAGGTACTCCTTGATGTAGCGAAGGTAGCGCTCGCGCATCTCGGCGGGGAACTGCTCCTGCTCGATCTGCTGTTCCAGCACGTACAACAGGTGCACCGGGTTGGCGGCGATCTCGTGCGGGTCGAAGTTGAACACCTTGGACAGGATCTTGAAGGCGAAGCGGGTCGACAGGCCGTTCATGCCCTCGTCGACGCCGGCGCTGTCGCGGTATTCCTGAATCGACTTGGCCTTGGGGTCGGTGTCCTTGAGGTTTTCGCCGTCGTAGACGCGCATCTTCGAGTAGATGTTGGAGTTCTCCGGCTCCTTCAGGCGGCTCAGTACGGAGAACTGCGCCAGCATCTTCAGGGTGTCCGGGGCGCAGTGGGCGTTGGCCAGCGAGCTGTTGATCAGCAGCTTGTCGTAGATGCGCACCTCGTCGGTGACCCGCAGGCAGTACGGCACCTTGACGATGTAGATGCGGTCGATGAAGGCCTCGTTGTTCTTGTTGTTGCGGAAGCTGTGCCACTCCGACTCGTTGGAGTGGGCCAGGATGATGCCGCTGTAGGGCAGGCCGCCAAGGCCCTCGGTGCTGTTGTAGTTGCCCTCCTGGGTGGCGGTCAGCAGCGGGTGCAGCACCTTGATCGGTGCCTTGAACATCTCGACGAACTCCATCAGGCCCTGGTTGGCCCGGCACAGCGCGCCCGAGTAGCTGTAGGCATCGGCGTCGTTCTGCGGGTATTCCTCGAGCTTGCGGATATCCACCTTGCCGACCAGGGCGGAGATGTCCTGGTTGTTCTCGTCGCCCGGCTCGGTCTTGGCGATGGCGATCTGGTTGAGGATCGAGGGGTGCAGCTTGACCACGCGGAACTTGCTGATGTCGCCGCCGAATTCGTTGAGGCGCTTGGTCGCCCAGGGCGACATGATCGAGCGCAGGTAGCGCTGCGGGATGCCGTACTCCTCTTCGAGAATCTTGCCGTCCTCGTCGGCGTTGAACAGGCCGAGCGGCGACTCGAACACCGGCGAGCCCTTGATGGCATAGAAGGGGATGTGTTCCATCAGCTGCTTGAGCTTCTCGGCCAGCGAGGACTTGCCGCCGCCCACCGGACCCAGCAGGTAGAGGATCTGCTTCTTCTCCTCCAGGCCCTGGGCGGCATGGCGGAAGTAGGAGACGATCTGGTCGATGCACTCTTCCATGCCGTGGAAGTCGGCGAAGGCCGGATAACGGCGGATCACCTTGTTGGAGAAGATCCGCGACAGCCGTGGGTCGACCGAGGTGTCGAGCAACTCGGGCGAACCTATGGCCATCAGCATGCGTTCGGCTGCGGTGGCATAGGCGCTGCGGTCGGTTTTGCACAGCTCCAGATATTCCTGCAGGGAATATTCTTCCTGCCGAGTCGCCTCGAATCGTTGCTGGAAGTGGCTGAATATACTCATGACTGCACCTCGCTCGCTTGCGTGGAGCCGGCGCGGGGCATTCGGGCGGGTGCGCGGGAGGACGGCGGGTCGGCCGTTGAACATCCCCCAGAACACAACAAAGACGCTACCGATGGCCCGGAACCGGTGTGCCGGCTCTCCCTTCTGGATGGCCTCGTCCTAAGCGTAGTTCGGTTTCGCCGGCGTCAAGTGTGGCGAGAGGGTGACAAGGTGTTGCCGTTCGTCGGCAGGCTACGGCTGGCGCGGCTTTGCGCCGCGGCGGATTTTTTATTCGAGCTCGCTGCGCGATACCTGATCCGGGTACTGGCTGCGCCACAGCTCGAAGCCGCCATCCAGGCTGTAGACCTCGGCAAAGCCCTGGTGTGCCAGGTAGGCGGCGGCGCTCTGGCTGGAGTTGCCGTGGTAGCAGGTGACGATCAGCGGGTGATCGAAGTCGGCCTTGGCGATGAAGTCCGCCAGGCTGTGGTTGTCGAGATGGCTGGAGCCGCTGATATGGCCGTTGGCGAAGCTCTGCGGGTCGCGAATATCCACAACCACGGCACCCTGCTCGCGCAGGGCCTGGGCCTGTTCCGGGGCAATGCGTTTGAATTCGCTCATCGGGCGATCTCCTTGCAGCCGCAGCGGTGTTTCTCGCCGCTGTCGATGTTCATCAGGGTCATGGCGCCGCCCCACACGCAGCCGCTGTCCAGGGCGTGCAGGCCAGGTTCGTCGCAGTTGCCTTCCAGCGCTGCCCAGTGGCCGAAGATGATCTTCTGCCCGCGGGTCTTGCGCGAGGGCCAGCTGAACCAGGGGGCGTAGCCGGGCGGGGCAGTGTCCACGCCTTCCTTGCTTTTCAAATCGAGGGTGCCGTCCTCGGTACAGAAGCGCATGCGCGTGAAGTAGTTGGTGATCACCCGCAGGCGTGTGACGCCGTGCAGGTCACCGTCCCAGCAGGCTGGTTCGTTGCCGTACATGCCGTCGAGGAACAGCGGCAGGCGGGCGTCGTCACGCAGCACTTCCTCGACTTCGGCAGCGCGCTTGAGCGCCTTTTTCAGCGTCCACTGCGGCGCGATGCCGGCATGCACCAGGGCGATGTCGCGCTGCTCGTCGTAGTGCATCAGTTTCTGCTGACGCAGCCATTCGAGCAGGTCGGCACGGTCCGGCGCGTCGAGGATTTCCTGCAGGGTGTCGTGCTTCTTCAGGCGCTCGACGTTGTGCGCGGCGGCCAGCAGGTGCAGGTCGTGATTGCCGAGCACGCAGACCAGCGCATCGCGCATGGCGAACAGGAACCGTAGGGTTTCCAGCGACTGCGGGCCGCGGTTGACCAGGTCGCCGACCAGCCAGAGTTTGTCCCGGGCAGGGTCGAAGGCGACCCGTTCGAGCAGGCACTGCAGTGGCTGCAGGCAGCCCTGCAGGTCGCCGACGGCATAGGTCGCCATCAGTGCAGGGCCCCCGGTACGGCCAGGCGGAAGGGCGCGATGGTCGCGTCGAAGCGTTTGCCATCGTCGGCGAGCATCTGGTAGCTGCCGTGCATGTTGCCGACCTTGGTCGCCATCACGGTGCCGCTGCTGTAGGTGTGGCTCTCACCCGGCTGCAGGTGCGGCTGCTGGCCGACCACGCCGGCGCCGCGGACTTCCTGCACACGGCCGTCGCCGTCGGTGATGATCCAGTGCCGGCTGAGCAGCTTGGCCGCCTCGCTGCCGGCGTTGTGGATGGTCACGGTGTAGGCGAAGGCGTAGCGGTTCTGCTCCGGGGTCGATTGCTCCGGCAGGTAGCGGGTTTCGACGCTGACGTCGATCTGGTAACGCGGGTCGGCCATCTGGGAAAACTCGACAGGCTGGAAGGGCAGTTTAGTCCGCTTGTTCGGCACTCTGGCGTGCGGCCAGCTGATCGGCCAGGCGCACGAAGGCGGCCAGGTCGAGCTGTTCCGGGCGCAAGCCGCCATCCACGCCGGCGGCCTCGATGGCCTCGGCCGGCAGCAGCTGCTTTAGCGTGTTGCGCAGGGTCTTGCGGCGCATGTTGAAGGCCTCGCGAACCACTCGCTCGAGCAGGCGATGATCCTTGGCCGGGTGCGGCAGCACTTCGTGTGGCACCAGGCGAACGATGGCCGAATCGACCTTGGGCGGCGGATTGAAAGCGCCCGGCCCGACATTGAACAGATGCTCCACCCGGCAGTGATACTGCACCATGATCGACAGACGGCCCCAGTCGCCACCGCCCGGCTCGGCGGCCAGACGCTCCACCACCTCTTTCTGCAGCATGAAGTGCATGTCGCGGATCAGCGGCGCGTTGTCCAGCAGGTGGAAGATCAGCGGGGTGGAGATGTTGTATGGCAGGTTGCCGACCACCCGCAGGCTGTGCGGCGCGGCCTGCAGGCGGGTGAAGTCGAACTTCAGGGCGTCGCCCTGGTTGAGGCGGAAGTTCGGGTTGCCGCCGAACTTGGCCTGCAGGATGGGGATCAGGTCGAGGTCCAGTTCGATTACGTCGAGCTGCGCGCCGCTGCCCAGCAGGCCTTCGGTCAGCGCGCCCTGGCCCGGGCCGATCTCCAGCAGGCGCTCGCCTTCCTTGGCATGGATGGCGCGCAGGATGCGGTGGATGACCCCGGCGTCATGCAGGAAGTTCTGGCCGAAGCGCTTGCGCGCGCGGTGTTGGTATTCGGACATGGGTACGGCTCCAAGCTTCAAGCCACAAGCTCAAAGCGCAATGCAAAGAGCGGCAGTTTAGCAGTCAAGCGGCCAGGCTCTAAGCCTCGCGCGCCATAACCAGCGCGAGAAAAGCTGCGGGCCAGTCATTCTGGGGCGCAATGCCGTCGCGGTCAGCGACGTGCCGCTGCCATCTGGTAGGCGGTTTCCAGGGCGACCTGCAGGCTGCCGGTATCCACCCGGCCGCTACCGGCGAGGTCCAGAGCCGTGCCGTGGTCGACCGAGGTCCGGATAATCGGTAGACCCAGGGTGACATTGACTGCCGCGCCGAAGCCCTTGTACTTGAGCACCGGCAGGCCCTGGTCGTGGTACATCGCCAATACCGCGTCGCAGTGGTCGAGGTGCTTGGGGGTGAACAGGGTGTCGGCCGGCAGCGGGCCGATCAGGTTCAGGCCCTCGCTGCGCAGGCGCGCCAGGGTCGGCTCGATCACTTCGATTTCCTCGCGGCCCAGATGGCCACCTTCTCCGGCGTGCGGGTTGAGGCCGCAGACCAGGATGCGCGGGGCGGCGATGCCGAACTTCTCCACCAGGTCGGCATGCAGGATGCGGCTGACGCGCGCCAGGCGCTCGGCAGTGATGGCGTCGGCCACGTCGCGCAGGGGCAGGTGAGTGGTCACCAGGGCCACACGCAGGCCACGGGTCGCCAGCATCATCACCACCTGCTCGGTGGCGGTCAGCTCGGCGAGAAACTCGGTATGGCCGGAGAAGGGGATGCCGGCCTCGTTGATCACGCCCTTGTGCACCGGCGCGGTGATCATCCCGGCGAAGGTGCCGTCGATGCAGCCCTGGCCGGCGCGGGTGAGAGTCTGCAGTACATAGTCGGCGTTGCTCCGGTCCAGCTGTCCGGCAACCACCGGGGCGGCCAACGGAGTGTCCCAGACATACAGGCTGCCGGCCGGCGCGGGGGCGTGTGGCCAGTTGCCGGGGCCGACATCGTGCAGCTCGATGTGCAGGCCCAGCTGTGCGGCGCGCTCGGCCAGCAGTTGGCGGCTGGCCACCGCCACCAGCACCTGCGGCTGGGCCTCGCGCGCCAGCAACAGGCAAAGATCCGGGCCGATACCGGCCGGCTCACCGGGGGTCAGGGCAAACAGGCGGGATGCGGGCATGATCGATCTCTTCGGGCTGGCGGATGGGCGCTATTTTACGCTCAAGAAAAAGCCCGGCGGTGCCGGGCTCTCTGGTGGTGCTGCGAATCGTCAGAGTTTGATCTCGACGTAGGCCTCGTCGCGGATCTGGCGCAGCCAGGCCTGCAGCTCCTCGTCGTACTTGCGGTTGCGCAGGGCATTCATCGCCTGCTGCTCTCGGTACTGCTCGCTGCTGTCGGTAGCGCGACGGCCCATGACTTCCAGGACGTGCCAGCCGTAGGGGCTCTTGAACGGCTTGGAGAGCTGGCCGCTGGGCGTCTTGGCCATCACTTCGCGGAACTCCGGCACCAGGGTGTTGGGGTCGATCCAGTTCAGGTCGCCGCCATTGAGCGCGGAGCCCGGGTCCTCGGAGAAGCTCTTGGCCAGGGTGGCGAAGTCTTCTCCAGCGATGATGCGCTCGTACAGACGCTCGACCAGGCGCTGGGTCTCCGCTTCGCTGCGGATTTCGTTGGGCTTGATCAGGATGTGGCGCACATGCACTTCATCACGTACCTGGGCATCGCCACCACGCTTTTCCAGCAGCTTGACGATCATGAAACCGCTGGGGGTGCGGACCGGTTCGGTGATGTCGCCGACGTTCAGGCTGCGCAGCAGCTCGACGAAGGTCGGCGGCAGCTGGGCGGCTCGGCGCCAGCCGATCTCGCCACCGTCCAGTGCGTTTTCGCTGGCGGAGCTGGAGATCGCCAGCTGGGCGAAATCGGCGCCGCTGCGCAGCTGGTCATAGATAGTGGAGACTTTCTGCGCCGCCGCACGGATTTCGTCCGGCGAGGAGGCCTCGGGCACCGGAATCAGGATGTTGGCCAGCCGGTAATCTTCCGACAGCTGCATCTGACCGAGGTCGGAGGCGAGGAAGTTCTGCACTTCCTGGTCGGTGACCTGGATGCGCTCGGCCACACGGCGCTGACGTACGCGGCTTATGATCATCTCGCGGCGCACCTGGTCGCGGGCTTCCTCGTAGGAAAGGCCGTCACGCGACAGGGCGGCACGGAACTGCTCCAGGGTCAGGTTGTTGCGCTGGGCAATGCTGCCCATGGCCTGATTCAGTTCCTCGTCGGTGATGCGGATGCCGGAGCGGTCGCCGATCTGCAGTTGCAGGTTCTCGACGATCAGGCGCTCCAGCACCTGCTGCTGCATCACGTCCTGTGGCGGCATCTGCCCGCCACGCTTGGCGATGGTCTGCTCGACTTCACGCAGGCGCTGATCCAGCTGGCTGTACATGATCACGTCGTTGTCGACGATGGCGACCACGCGATCGAGGGACTGGAACTGCGCCTGGGCGCCGGAGGCGAGGAGAACTGCGCCCAGCAGCAGCGGGCGCAGGCAATCAGAAAGCTTGTTCTTCACGTTCACGATAACCTTGAATGCCTTGCTCGAGGAAACCTTCGGTCTTACCGCCCAGCACATTGCCGAGCCCCTTGAGGACGACCTGCAGGAAGATGCCGCGATCCGGCTCTTCGTTGACGTCCGGGTTGAGACTGGTTTCGTCGTAGTCGATCCAGTAACGGTTGATCAGGCGCAGTTTCCAGCAGCAGCTGTCGTACTCGAAGCCGCCGAAGGCTTCCAGGGTGCGGTTGCGTGCGTAGTCGTGCTGCCAGCGGGCGATCACGTTCCACTGCGGGACCATCGGCCAGATGACGGAGACGTCATGCTGCTCGATCTTGTAGTAGTCCTTGATGTAGTTGGCTGTGCCCGGAGTGCCGAAGTCGCTGCCATAGGTCCAGGTACCGCTGGCCTGGTCATAGCGGATGGTGTCGTCACGATAGCGGAAGCCGGCGTTGACCACCTTGTTCGGGTTGTCTTCCGGCTGGTAGTGGAACATCACGCTGCCGGAGCGGGTGCGGTGGGTTTCGCCATCCCAGTTGAAGTCGGAGGTCAGGCGCCAGTCGCGGTTGAAGCGGTACATGTAGGCCAGCGCATAGGGCGAGAAGTCGGACTTCGCATCGTCACGGGTGCGGTAGTCGATGTCCGGCATCTGCACCTTGCGGTCGGCGAAGTAGATGGCCTGGCCGATGCTGAAGGTCTGGCGCTCGAAGCCATTGTCTTCGATCCAGCGGCTGGTCACGCCTAGCGACAGCTTGTTCTCGTCGCCGATGCGGTCATTGCCCGAGAAGCGGTTATCGCGGAACAGCGAGGCGTAGCTGAAACGGTACTCGGCGGTGTCGAACACCGGGATATCGTCCTGTTCCTCTTCCGGCACATACAGGTAGTAGGCGCGCGGTTCCAGAGTCTGGCGGAAGTTGGTGCCGAACAGCTGGGTGTTGCGGTCGAAGTACAGACCGCTGTCGATGCTGGTGATCGGTACGCCGCGGTCCGGAGAATCCTGGAAGTTGCCCGTCAGCTGGGATTTGCCGATGGAGTCCAAGTCCAGATCATATTGCGTGTAGGCATACTTCAGGCTCGGCTTGATGAAGCCCCAGCTGTTTTCCATCGGCAGGCTCATGCCTGGCTCGAGATGGATGCGGTCACCGGTGGAGCGAGCAAGGCCGCGGACGTTGTTGTCGTACCACGGAGTCGGATTGCCGTCTTCGTCGATGAAGTCACCGCTGCGCAAGTCACGATCGAAACGAACGAACTCGCTGCCGTAGAAGAAATTCAGACCGCCCGGCTGGAACGGCAGCTGCCCGTCCAGCGTCAGCTGCGGCAGGCGCTCGTACGGCGTGATATCGATGACGCTGGTCTGCGCATAGGCGTGAGCATTCAAGCGGGCAACGAAGCTGTCGCCGCGATAGGTCAGGGTGCCGCGCTGGTTGAGGAAGTCCGGAGTTTCCAGGTTTTCCAGGTCGCTGCTGAGGTCCTGGAAGTAATAAGGGTCGCTGATGTCGGTGTAGTCGACTTCGGCCAGCAGGCGCGAGTCGAGGCCCTGCTTGTGCTGCCAGTTGTACATCCAGCGCTGGTCTTCGTACTCGGACTGCAGCTTGCGTTCGTCTTCCTGGTCATCCAGGTAGGCGGCGCCGATCTGGCCTTCGCTGCTCTTGGTCAGGTAGCGGAACTCACCCTCCAGCATCAGGCCGCGCTTGGCCATGTAGGTCGGGTAGAGGGTGGCGTCGTAGTTCGGCGCCAGGTTGAAGTAGTAGGGCGTCGACAGCGAGAAGCCGGTGTCGCTGGCGGTGCTGATGCCCGGAGCGAGGAAGCCTGACTGGCGGCGATCATCGATCGGGAAATAGATGTACGGGGTGTAGAAGACCGGAATGTCTTTCACCCGCAGGGTCACGTTGGTCGCGGTACCGAAGCCGGTGGCAGGGTCCAGCTTGACGTTGTTGCCTTTCAGGTGCCAGGCATTGCTGCCCGGTTCGCAACGGGTGAAGGTGCCGTCCTTGAGGCGGACCACGGCGCTCTCTTCGCGCTTGGCGTAGAGCGCGCTGCCGCGTACGTGGCCCTTGTGGATCACGTATTCGGCGTTCTCGACCTTGGCCTCGCCATTGTCCAGTTGGATCTCGGCGCGGTCGCCGACCACCAGCATGCCGTTGTCGCGAATGCGCACGTTGCCTTTCAGCTCGCCGCGGTTCTCGGCCTGGTGCAGGGTGGCTTCGTCGGCCTCGATCTGCATGCTCGACTGGCGCAGGACCACGTCACCGGCCAGGGTAGCGGCTTCCTTTTCCTGCTCGTAGCGCGAGGCCTTGGCCGAAACGAAGGTCGGCGACTCGTTCATTGGCGTGTCGTCGTTCATCCCCGGGCGCAGCGGCTCGACGTAGGAGCCCTCGCAGTAGGGGCCGACTTCCGCCAGCTGGGCGGCGGTCAGCTGCTCGCGCGGTACCCAGTCGAGGTGGCTGTAGTCGGCGCTGCGGCTCAGCAGGGCGCGACCACCGCTCTCGGTCACCAGGACCGGCTGCTCGCCCTGGGCCTGGCCGCCGGCGGACTGGGCATCGGCCGGCGCGGAGCTGACGGCGTTGGCGCTATGCTGCGGACGCGGCACCGCGGCAGTGGCGTTGCTCTTCGGCGTGCAGGCCCAGCCGCCGGAGGCGGAGGCGCTGCAGTCGTACTGCTCGGCAGCGACGGCGAAAGGCGAGGCCAGAGGTTGCAGAGCCAGCAGGCCGCCGGTCACCAGCAACGGGAATTTTTTACGGAACAGGGGGAGTTTTACTGCCATCTTGTTTTTCCGGGCTTCCTGCGCGCCTTCGACCCGCGGGGGCCGCACGCCTCTCGATGGGCTGAAAAAGATGCTGGATAATAAAGCATGACCCGCGCAACGGCTAGCGCCGTCGGAGACCCCTGTAATGCCTGATCAAGATGTACGCCTCCAGCTCCTGCAGAGCTGGCTGGAACAGTGTTTGCCAGCCCTTTTCGAGCGCGAAGGCTGGGGCGCGGTGCCCCCGGCGAGCCTCACGCCGGCCAGTAGCGACGCCAGTTTCCGTCGCTATTTCCGCTGGCAGGCCGAGGGCCGCAGCCTGATTCTGATGGATGCGCCGCCGCCCCAGGAAGACTGCCGCCCCTTTGTGCGCATCGCCGCGTTGCTGGCAGACAGCGGTGTGCATGTGCCGCGCGTCCTGGCTCAGGACCTTGAGCGTGGCTTCCTGGTGCTGGACGACCTGGGCCGGCAGACCTGGCTGGAAGTGCTGAATGCCGACAACGCCGATGCGCTGTTCGAGCAGGCTCTGCAGGCGCTGGTGAGGTTCCAGCGCATGCCGGGTGCAGACGCGCTGCCGCCCTACAACGATGCCCTGCTGCGCCGCGAGCTGCAGCTGTTCCCCGACTGGTACCTGCAGCGTCACCTCGGCGTCGAGTTGAACGAGGTGCAGCGCGACCAGTGGCAACGGATCTGCGACCTGCTGGTGGGCAGTGCCCTGGCCCAGCCGCGGGTGTTCGTGCATCGCGACTACATGCCGCGCAACCTGATGCTGAGTGAGCCCAATCCGGGCATCCTCGACTTCCAGGACGCCGTACACGGCCCCATCAGCTACGACGTCACCAGTCTGTTCAAGGATGCCTTCCTCAGCTGGCCGGAAGCGCGCGTGCAGGCCTGGCTGCAGCGCTACTGGCAGCTGGCGCGTGAGGCCGGCCTGGCGGTGCCGGCCGAGTTTGCCGAGTTCCAGCGTATGAGCGACCTTATGGGCGTGCAGCGCCACCTCAAGGTGATCGGCATCTTCGCGCGCATCTGCCATCGCGACGGCAAACCCAAGTACCTCGCCGATGTGCCGCGCTTCTTTGCCTATATAGAAGCGGTGCTGGCGCGCCGGCCGGAACTGGCCGTGCTCGGCGAGCTGCTGGCCAGCCTGCCGCAACCTGAGGTGCAACCGGCATGAAGGCGATGATTCTGGCAGCGGGCAAGGGCGAGCGCCTGCGCCCCCTGACCCTGCATACGCCCAAGCCGCTGGTGCGTGCCGCCGGCACGCCGCTGATCGAGTTTCATGTGCGCGCCCTGGTCGCCGCCGGTTTCACCGAACTGGTGGTCAACCATGCCTGGCTCGGTCAGCAGATCGAGGATTACCTGGGCGATGGCAGCCGCTTCGGCCTGCACATCGCCTACTCGGCCGAGGGTGAGCCGCTGGAGACCGGCGGCGGCATCTTCAAGGCCCTGCCGCTGCTCGGTGACGAACCTTTCCTGGTGGTCAATGGCGATATCTGGACCGACTACGACTTCGCCACCCTGCGCCGCCCGCTCGAGGGCCTGGCGCATCTGGTGCTGGTCAGCAACCCAGCCCATCACCAGGCCGGCGATTTCCGCCTGCACCAGGGGCGTGTCAGCGATGCCGTCGCCGGTGAGCCAGCGCTGACCTACAGCGGTATCGCTGTGCTGCATCCGCGGCTGTTCGCCGGTTGCCAGCCGGGCGCCTTCACGCTTGCGCCGCTGCTGCGTGCGGCCATGGCCGATGGCCAGGTGAGTGGCGAGCAGCATCGTGGGCGCTGGGTCGATGTCGGCACCCACGAGCGCCTGGCGGAAGTCGAGCAACTGCTGATGGCGGGCGCCTGAGATGCTGTGGCCGGCGACCCTGCTCGGTGCTGCCGCGGGACTGGCATTGGCCAGCATTCCCGGCGCGCTGCTGGGTGGCTTGCTGGGGCAGGTGCTGGATCGGCGCATGCGCCTGCAATCGCTCGACCACCTGCGCGAACTGCTCGGGCGCAAGCCGACGGTGCTGGATGACGAGGACCTGCTGTTCATGCTGATCGGCCGTCTGGCCAAGAGTGACGGGCGGGTGCTCGACAGCCATATCCAGGCCGCGCGCAACGAGATGCAGCGCCTCGGTCTGGACGAGCCGGCGCGGCGCCGTGCCATGCAGGCCTTCAATCGCGGCAAGCAGCTCGAGGACAGTGAACTGCGCGCGCCGCTGCGGGCTCTGCATCATCGCCCCGAGCGCAGCGAGGCGCTGCTGCGTACCTGCTGGCGCATGGCCTGGGCCGATGGCCGGGTGAGTGAGGCCGAGGCCCGGCTGATCCGCCAGTGGGGGGTCTGGCTGGGCTGGCGGCGCGAGGCGCTGGCGGCCTTGGCCAGCGAGTACGAGCCGGCGCGCAAGGTGCCCGAGGTGAAAACCAGCGATTACCAGGCGGCGCTGCGCCTGCTCGGGGTGCAGGCGGACAGCGAGCCGGCGGTGATCAAGCGCGCTTACAGGCGCCTGATCAGCCGTCATCACCCGGACAAGCTGGCCGGCTCCGGTGCGACTCCCGCCCAGCTGCGTGCCGCCACCGACAAGACCCGCGAGCTGCAGGTCGCCTACGAGCTGGTACGCCAGCGTCACGGTTTCCGCTAGTTCGGCTACTGCTTCTCCAGCCAGCCGCGGATGCGGCGGAACAGCTGTTCCTGTTCCGCCTCCTGATTGCCCGGGAGTGCCTTGAGGGCAATCTGCGTGTAGCCGTCATGGGCCAGGCGTTTGCCGGCCTGCTTGCGTCGCACGGCGCTGCCACGGTCGGCGGCCTGATCCTTGTAGAAGAAGTCGCCGGTGGCCAGCTTGAGGCCGGGGATCAGCTCCTCCAGGGGCGGAGTCTGCCCGGCGGGCAGTTGCGCTGCCACGACCACCAGTTGCTTGATGGCCTCGGGCTTGCGCTCCTTGAGATAGAGCGCCGCCCAGTAGGCGCCTGCGCCATGGCCGAGCAGCACGATGTTCTTGGCGTCCTGCTGTTCGGCGAAGGCGATGCCGGCCTGGATGCGGGCAAAGATGCGCTCGGCCGGATCGACCGGAGCTGGCGCGGGGGGCGGCGTGGGAGCTGAGGCTGCTGGTGCGGCAGCGTCAGTGGTCTCGCTCGGAGCCTGTTCGGCGCCCTCGGCAGGCTGGCTGGCGGTATCGACGGTCACCGCCTCGGGCGTGCGCGGCAGTACCGCTTCCGGCAGCGGCGCATCCTTGCTGTCGGGCAGGCTCAGGCTCAGCGTGCTCCAGCCGATGTCCGGCAATTTGAGGCGCAGCGGTTTGACCGCTTTCGGCCAGTCGGCACTTTCGTCGGCGCCCGGAATCAGCAGCACCACACCTTTGGCCTCCGGTGCATTGGCCGGTTTCCACAGCGCCAGGAACGACTCGTCGCCGGCCTGCAGCATCTGTTGCTCGCCCTTGGGCAACTGACGTTCGAGTGCTGCGGCGCTGTCCTGGCTGCGCTCTTCCAGCGGTACCCGCGGCACTTCCGCTGGGGCAGGCGCCTCGCTGGCAGCAGGCTCGGCCGGTGGTTCCGTGGGAGTGGTTTCCTCGGCATGCAGGGGCAGGGCGAGGGTCAGGCTCAGGGCCAGGAGTGTCGGCAGGACTGGACGGCGCATCTCAGCACTTCACATGGGGGATGGTTTCAGCAGCCTAAGCGCTTCCTCACGGTTTGTCAGGTAAGGTAGGGGCGGGCTTGATGAGGTGGATGGGCGTCGTGCGCAGGATACGTGTGGTCTGTTGGCTGTTGCTGCTGTGCCCGCTGCTGGGCCGGGCAAGTGAGCTGGATGCGCTCCAGCGTGCCTGGCTGGCCGAGCATCCGCAGCTGCGCGCGGGGGTGGTATTGCAGGCGCCCTATGCCGAGTATCAGCGGCGCCAGCAACAGCTGGGTGGGCTCAACGTGGAGCTGACCGAGACCCTGGCCTCATCGCTGGGCGTCACGCTCAGCTGGCGCAGCTTCGAGACCCAGGCCGCGCTGGAACAGGCCCTGCGCGACGGACGCATCGACTTTGCCCCGGGGCAGGTGCAGACGCCCGCGGGCCTGCGCCTGTGGCGTTACAGCGACCCCTACCTGCGTATTCCGCACCTGCTGGTGGGCGAGCGCCTGGGCGAGGTCAGCGTCGAGCTGGAGCGCCTGAGCGAGCGCGAACCGATTGCCGTGCGCGTACCCAGCATGGTGGCCGACTACCTGCGCAGCAACTACTTCAACCTGCACCTGCAACCCCAGCCCTCGGCGCGTCAGGCCCTGCAGGCGGTGGTCGAGCAGCGGGCGCGCTACGCGGTGGTGGATCAGGCGCAGCTCAGCCGGCTGAGCCAGGAGAGCGACTACTCACGCCTGGCGATCATTGCCGACGTCGGTTTGCCGCAGCTGCTGCGCTTCGGTACCCGGCCCGACTGGCCGCAGCTGGGCGCCATTCTCGACACCGGCCTGCGCCAGTTGCCGGCCGAGCAGCTGGAGCAGCTGCAGCAGCGCTGGCTGACGGCGAAGAAGCCGGGCCTCGGCGAATCCCCCCTGTTCTGGCGCAGCCTGAGCATCCTGCTCGGCCTGCTGCTGGCGGTCTGCATCCTCCTGCTCAGCGTGCTGCGGCGCCAGCGCGGGCGGCTGGAGAAGCGCCTGCTGGAGGCGCGGCAGACCCTGGCCCAGCGCGAGGTGGCCGAGGAGGCCCTGCGCCTGGCGCAGTTCTCCCTCGACCACAGTACGGTGGGCATCCTCTGGGTCAACTGGGACAGCCGCGTGCGCTACGCCAACCAGGCGGTCGCCGAGATGCTCGGCTACACCCCGCAGGCCATGGTCGACCGTGCCCTGCAGGAGTTCGAGCCGACCCTCGGCATGGACCGCTGGCTGACCCTGTGGAAACGCGTACGCCAGCACGAGGAAGGCGCGCTGAGTTTCGAGAGCAGCTGCCGGCGTGCCGACGGCAGTACGATGCCGGCCGATGTCACCCTGGGCTTCCTGCGCTTTCGCGAGGCCGAGTACCTGGTGGTCTACCTCACCGACGTTACCGAGCGCCGCCGTGCCCGGGCCGCCCTGGAGGAGAGCGAAGCGCGCCTCAAGGGTATCGCCGGCAATGTGCCGGGCCTGGTGTTCCGCCTGGAGCGCCCGCGTCCGGGCGCGCTGGTGGACTTCGCCTTTATCAGCGAAGGCAGCGAGCAGCTGGTCGGCTACCCGCCGGCGACCATCATGGCGACCGACTTCGGCATCCGCAGCCTGGTCCATCCCGAGGATCGCGCCGCCTACCACGCCACCCAGGATGCCGCCATCGAGGCAGCCGGCGACTGGCAGTGGCAGGGCCGCATCCTTACCCGCGACGGTCGCGTGCGCTGGGCCGACATCAAGGCCAGCGCCCGCCAGCTGAGCGCCGAGCATGTGGTGTGGGACGGCGTGGTGTGGGACATCAGCGACAACAAGGCGATCGAGCTGGAACTGGCCGAGTCGAGGGCCCAGCTGCGCGAGCTGTCGGCGCACCTGGAGAGCGTGCGCGAAGAGGAAAAGGCACGCATCGCCCGCGAGGTGCATGACGAGCTGGGCCAGGTGCTGACCGTGCTCAAGCTGGAAACCTCCATGTGCGAGCTGGCCTACGCCGGCCTCGACCCCGGCCTGCAGGTACGTCTGGACAGCATGAAGAAGCTGATCGCCAACCTGTTCCAGCTGGTGCGCGACGTCGCTACCGCCTTGCGCCCGCCGATCCTCGATGCCGGCATCGCTTCGGCCATCGAATGGCAGGCGCGGCGCTTCGAGGCGCGCAGCGGCATCCCCTGCCTGGTGCAGGTGCCGGAGCAGCTGCCGCAGCTGTCCGATGCCAAGGCCATCGGCCTGTTCCGTGTGCTGCAGGAGGCGCTCACCAACGTGCTGCGCCATGCCCAGGCGCACACGGTGGAAATTGCCCTGGAGGTGCAGGGTGGCGAGCTGTGCCTGCGCGTCAGTGACGATGGTCGGGGTTTCGATCCGCAGGCGCAGCGCGCACAATCCTTCGGCCTGGTCGGCATGCGCGAGCGCGTGCTGATGCTCGGCGGCCGCCTGGCGCTGGACAGTACGCCGGGCGAGGGCACCACGCTGGTGGTGCGGGTAGCTCTGGATGAAGAGGTGGTAGCGTGATTCGAGTACTGGTGGCCGAGGACCACACCATCGTCCGCGAGGGCATCAAGCAGCTGATCGGCCTGGCCAAGGATCTGCAGGTGGCTGGCGAGGCCTGCAATGGTGAACAGCTGCTGGAAACCCTGCGCCACACGCCCTGCGAAGTGGTGCTGCTGGATATCTCCATGCCCGGCGTTAATGGTCTGGAAGCCATTCCGCGCATCCGTGCGCTGACCCATCCGCCGGCCGTGCTGGTGCTGTCCATGCACGACGAAGCGCAGATGGCCGCCCGTGCCCTGAAGATCGGCGCGGCCGGCTACGCGACCAAGGACAGCGACCCGGCCCTGCTGCTCACCGCCATCCGCAAGGTCGCCGCGGGCGGGCGCTACATCGACCCCGAGCTGGCCGACCGTATGGTCTTCGAGGTTGGCCTGACCGATTCGCGGCCGCCGCATTCGCTGCTCTCCGAGCGCGAGTTCTCGGTGTTCGAGCGCCTGGTGCGCGGTGAGGGGGTCAACGAGATCGCCCAGCATCTGTCGGTCAGCAGCAAGACCGTCAGCACCCACAAGGCGCGCCTGATGCAGAAGCTCAACCTGCACTCGGTGGCCGATCTGGTGAAGTACGCGGTCGAGCACAAGTTGATCTGAGACAAGCACCTCATTTGTTCCTCTTTACATTGCAGTCGCTTCGTGGCTGATTGGTCAGCTTTCGCGGCGGCCGCTCTGGCGCGCGCCTTTCGCCCGCTCACAGGGCATCCATGCAATGGGGGACAAGATGTACAAGAAGTACCTTGCAGGCAGTCTGCTGGCGGCCGCACTGCCGGCCCACGCCGACTACGTGACGGTGATTTCCTTCGGCGGGGCGAACAAGGAGGCGCAGCGCGCCGCCTTCTACGAACCCTTCAAGCAGGCCACCGGTACCAGCGTGGTGCACGGCTCCTACAACGGCGACCTGGCCAAGCTGCGCAAGATGGTGCAGCTCAGCCACGTGTCCTGGGACGTGGTCGAGGTGGAAGCACCGGAGCTGGCGCGCGGCTGCGAGGAAGGCCTGTTCGAACAGCTCGATGCCAGCCTGCTCGGTGATGCCGCCGACTACCTGCCCGGTGCCGTGCAGCCGTGCGGCGTCGGTATTTTCGTCTGGTCCACGGTGCTGGCCTACAACGGCAGCAAGCTGAAGGGGGCGCCGCAGGGCTGGGCCGATTTCTGGGATACCCAGCGCTTCCCCGGCAAGCGCGGCCTGCGCTGGGGCGCCAAGTACAACCTGGAATTCGCCCTGATGGCCGACGGGGTGCCGGCCAAGGACGTGTACCGCGTGCTGGCCAGCGCCGAGGGCCAGGATCGTGCCTTCCGCAAGCTCGACCAGCTCAAGCCGCAGCTGCACTGGTGGCGCACCGGCGTGGAGCCGATCCGCCTGCTCGGTGACGGTCGCGTGGTGATGAGCTCGGCCTATAACGGTCGGGTCGCCGCGGCTCAGGCCGAACAGCCGCAGCTGGCCCTGAGCTGGAATGGCGGCATCTACGACTTCGATTACTGGGCGCTGCCCAAGGGCATCAGCAAGGCCGAGCAGGCGCGCCGTTTCGTCGCCTTCGCCAGCCAGCCGGAAGCGCAGCGCAGCTTCGCCGAGAAGATCGCCTACGGCCCGGTGAACCGCCAGGCCATCGCCGCGCTGGACCCCAAGGTCAGCGCCAACCTGCCCACCGCACCGGCCAACCTGGCAGGCGGCGTCGGCATGGATGCCGCCTTCTGGGCCGCCAACGGCGCCGCCCTGGAGGAGCGCTTCGCCCGCTGGGCCGAGCGCTGACCCTGCCTCGGGCGTTGTAGGGCGATCCCTACAGCGCCTCCTCCGTCCGCCTTATAGCAATCTCTCATACCGCCCGATTTGCGCCGGCTGCAGGGCTTTCTAGTCTTACAGCACGGCAACAAGAACAAAGGTGTGTGATGGCCGAGAATGCTTCCAGCGATGTGCTCGTCAGTTTCAAGGGCGTGCAGAAGAGCTACGACGGCGAAAGCCTGATCGTCAAAGACCTCAACCTGGACATCCGCAAGGGCGAGTTTCTCACCCTGCTCGGTCCGTCCGGCTCCGGCAAGACCACCAGCCTGATGATGCTGGCCGGTTTCGAGACGCCCACTGCCGGCGAGATCCTCCTGGCCGGGCGCGCCATCAACAACGTGCCGCCGCACAAGCGCGACATCGGCATGGTGTTCCAGAACTACGCGCTGTTCCCGCACATGACGGTGGCCGAGAACCTGGCCTTCCCGCTCACCGTGCGCGGCATGAACAAGACCGACATCACCGAGCGGGTCAAGCGCGCACTGTCCATGGTGCAGCTCGACAACTTCCGCAACCGCTACCCGGCACAGCTCTCCGGTGGTCAGCAGCAGCGCGTGGCACTGGCCCGCGCGCTGGTGTTCGAGCCGCAGCTGGTGCTGATGGACGAGCCGCTCGGCGCGCTCGACAAGCAGCTGCGCGAGCACATGCAGATGGAGATCAAGCACATCCATCAGCGCCTGGGCGTGACCGTGGTCTACGTGACCCACGACCAGGGCGAGGCGCTGACCATGTCCGACCGCGTGGCGGTATTCCACCAGGGCGAGATCCAGCAGATCGCCCCGCCGCGCGATCTCTACGAGGCGCCCTGCAACACCTTCGTTGCCCACTTCATTGGCGAGAACAACCGCCTGGCCGGCGAGCTGGTCAGCCGTGATGGCGAGCGTTGCACCGTGCGCACCGCCCGTGGCGAACAGGTCGAGGCGCTGGCGGTGAAGGTCGGCACGCCGGGTGAGCCGGTGAGCCTGTCGATCCGTCCCGAGCGGGTGCGCATCAATGGCGCCAGCGAGAGCTGCGCCAACCGTTTCAGCGGCCGGGTGGCCGAGTTCATCTACCTGGGCGACCACGTGCGCATTCGCATGGAGGTCTGCGGCAATCCCAATTTCTTCGTCAAGCAGCCGATCGCCGAGCTCGACCCCGCCCTGGGCGTGGGCGACGTGGTGCCGCTCGGCTGGCACGTGGAGCACGTAAGGGCGCTAGACCCTCTGATCGTCGAGTGACGGCGCCAGGCATTACCAACCCTGCACAGTGGAGAAAACAACAATGAGCAATTTCCGCAGCATCTTCTGTCACAGTACCCGTTACGGAGCCCTGGCCCTCGGCCTGCTCGGCGCGGCCCAGGCAATGGCCGCCGACCTGACGGTGATTTCCTTCGGTGGCGCCAACAAGGAAGCCCAGACCAAGGCCTTCTACCAGCCGTGGGAAGCGGCCGGCAAAGGCAAGGTGATCGCCGGTGAGTACAACGGCGAGATGGCCAAGGTCAAAGCCATGGTCGACACCAACAGCGTGTCCTGGCACCTGGTCGAAGTGGAGTCGCCCGAGCTGACCCGTGGTTGCGACGAGGGCCTGTTCGAGGAGCTCGATCCGGCCCTGTTCGGCAACCCCGACGACTTCATCGAAGGCGCCATCCAGCCTTGCGGCGTGGGCTTCTTCGTCTGGTCCACGGTGCTCGCCTACAACGCCGACAAGCTGTCCGCCGCGCCGGCCAGCTGGGCCGATTTCTGGGACGTCGCCAAGTTCCCGGGCAAGCGTGGCCTGCGCAAGGGCGCCAAGTACACCCTGGAATTCGCCCTGATGGCCGACGGCGTGGCGCCGAAGGACGTCTACACCGTGCTCGCCACCCAGGAAGGCCAGGACCGCGCGTTCAAGAAACTCGACGAGATCAAGCCGCACATCCAGTGGTGGGAAGCCGGCGCCCAGCCGCCGCAGTTCCTCGCCTCCGGTGACGTGGTCATGAGCTCCGCCTACAACGGCCGCATCGCCGCCGTACAGAAGGAGAGCAACCTCAAGGTGGTGTGGAACGGCGGTATCTACGACTTCGACTCCTGGGCCATCCCGAAAGGTGCCAAGGATGCCGACGCCGCCAAGGCCTTCGCCGCCTTCAGCGTGCAGCCCGAGCAGCAGAAGGTCTACTCCTCGAACATCGCCTACGGCCCGGCCAACAAGAAGGCCGTCGAGCTGCTCGACCCGGCGCTGCTCAAGGACATGCCGACCACGCCGGAAAACATCGCCAACCAGGTGGCCATGAACGTGACCTTCTGGGCCGACTTCGGCGAGCAACTGGAGCAGCGCTTCAACGCCTGGGCTGCGAAGTAAGCATCCCGTGCAGTGCCCCTTCCTGGTGAAGGGGAGTTGGTTGGAGGGACGCTCCCCCGTCCCTCCGAACCCTCGCCCGCCGTTGGGCGAGGGCGCTTTGTCCCGGTGTCTCTGGAGCCTGCGATGGCCACTACCGTTTCCCTCACCGAATTCGCCGGTCTGACGCTGAAGCAGAAGCTGGCCCGCGCCGAGCGCATCAACCGGCTCAAGGCTCAGGGTCTGATCCTGCCGCTGCTGGTGTTTCTCTTCGTGGTATTCCTCCTGCCGATCGGCGTGCTGCTGTACAAGAGCGTGGAAAACCCCGAGGTGGTCGGCAGCCTGCCGCGCACCGTCGAAGCCATTTCCACCTGGGATGGCCGTGGTCTGCCGGATGAGCCGGTGTACCGCGCCCTGGCCCTGGACCTGGCCGACGCGCGCAAGAACCAGACCATTGGCGATCTGTCCAAGCGCCTGAACATGGAGCTGGCCGGCTACCGCAGCCTGCTGGCCAAGACCGGTCGTGCCCTACCGTTCAAGCAGGAGCCTGCCTCGTTCAAAGATGCGCTGGAGAACCTCGACGAGCGCTGGGGCGACCCGGCCTACTGGCAGGTGATCCGCCGCAATGATAGTGGCGTCACTTCCTATTTCCTGCTGGCGTCGCTCGATCACCGCATCGACGACCTCGGCGAGCTGGCGTCCGCCACCCCGGACCAGGCCATCTACCTGGACATCTTCGCCCGCACCTTCTGGATGGGCCTGGTGATCACCGCCATCTGCCTGGTGCTGGCCTACCCGCTTGCCTACCTGCTGGCCAACCTGCCGACCCGCACCAGCAACCTGCTGATGATCCTGGTGCTACTGCCGTTCTGGACCTCGATCCTGGTGCGCGTGGCGGCCTGGATCGTGCTGCTGCAATCCGGCGGTCTGATCAACAGCGCCTTGATCGCCATGGGCGTGATCGACCAGCCTCTGCAGCTGGTGTTCAACCGCACCGGCGTGTACGTGGCGATGGTGCATATCATGCTGCCGTTCATGATCCTGCCGATCTTCAGCGTGATGAAGGGCATTTCGCCTTCCTACATGCGTGCCGCCATCTCGCTCGGTTGCCACCCGTTCGCCAGCTTCTGGCGGGTGTACTTCCCGCAGACCCTGGCCGGCGTCGGCGCCGGTTGCCTGCTGGTGTTCATCCTGTCCATCGGCTACTACATCACCCCGGCGCTGCTGGGCAGCCCGGGCGACCAGATGATCAGCTACTTCGTCGCCTTCTATACCAACAGCACCATCAACTGGGGCATGGCCACGGCCCTGGGCGGTCTGCTGCTGCTGGCGACCATGCTGCTCTACGTGGTGTACAGCTGGCTGGTGGGCGCGAGCCGCCTGCGTCTTGGATAAAGAGGCCTGCGCAGCAGGCCAACTGATGACCCTCACCCCTCTGGGGAGAGGCTGCCCGCAGGGCGGGAGAGGGGCGAGGCCCCGCTAGAGATTGATTGGAGAATGCAGATGCTGAGCCCCTACAAGTCCCCCGTCGAGCGCGCCTGGTTCTGGACCCACCGTGGCCTGTGCGCGCTGGTGCTGCTGTTCCTGATCCTGCCGGTGCTGGTGATCATCCCGCTGTCGTTCAACTCCGGCAGCTTCCTGGTCTACCCGCTGCAGGGCTTCTCGCTGCGCTGGTACGAAGACTTCTTCACCTCCGCCGAGTGGATGCGCTCGCTGAAGAACAGCCTGATCGTGGCGCCTGCCGCCACGGTGCTGGCAATGGTCTTCGGCACCCTGGCGTCGATCGGTCTGACCCGTGGCGAATTCCGCGGCAAGGCTCTGGTGATGAGCCTGCTGATCTCGCCGATGGTCGCCCCGGTGGTGATTGTCGGTGTCGCCAGCTACCTGTTCTTCGCGCCGATGGGCCTGGGCAACAGCTACACCTCGCTGATCCTGGTGCACGCAGTGCTCGGCGTGCCCTTCGTGATCATCACCGTGTCCGCGACGCTGCAGGGCTTCAACTACAACCTGGTGCGTGCCGCTGCCAGCATGGGCGCCTCGCCGCTGACCGCGTTCCGCCGCGTGACCCTGCCGCTGATCGCTCCCGGGGTGATCTCCGGCGCGCTGTTCGCCTTCGCCACCTCGTTCGACGAAGTGGTGGTGACCCTGTTCCTCGCCGGCCCCGAGCAGGCCACCCTGCCACGGCAGATGTTCAGCGGTATCCGCGAGAACCTGTCGCCGACCATTGCCGCCGCCGCGACCCTGCTGATCGCCTTCTCGATCATCATGCTGCTGACCCTGGAATGGCTGCGCGGGCGTAGCGAGAAGATGCGCACTGCCGTGCCGGAATAAGCCCAGCAGCGCCGGGGCGACGGCTTGCGGGGCTGCCGCCCCCGACCAATGTCGCCCCCGTTAGCTGACATACGACAACTGCCCCGCCCCCCGACTCAGGCTACAATCGCGCCTTTCCGATTCACGCCTGAGGCCGCCATGCAACCCTTCGCCATCGCTCCGTCGATCCTCTCCGCCGATTTCGCCCGCCTGGGTGAGGAAGTCGACAAGGTCCTCGCCGCCGGCGCCGACATCGTCCACTTCGACGTGATGGACAACCACTACGTGCCCAACCTGACCATCGGCCCGATGGTCTGCTCGGCGCTGCGCAAGTACGGCATCACCGCGCCGATCGACGCGCACCTGATGGTCTCGCCGGTCGACCGCATCATCGGCGACTTCATCGACGCCGGCGCGACCTACGTGACCTTCCACCCGGAGGCCACCCTACACATCGACCGCTCCCTGCAGCTGATCCGCGACGGCGGCGCCAAGTCCGGCCTGGTGTTCAACCCGGCGACCTCGCTGGACTGCCTGAAGTACGTGATGGACAAGGTCGACATGATCCTGCTGATGAGCGTCAACCCCGGCTTCGGCGGGCAGAAGTTCATCCCCGGTACCCTCGACAAGCTGCGCGAGGCCCGCGCGCTGATCGACGCCAGCGGCTACGACATTCGCCTGGAGATCGACGGCGGGGTCAACGTGCAGAACATCCGCGAGATCGCCGCCGCGGGCGCCGACACCTTCGTCGCCGGCTCGGCCATCTTCAACCAGCCGGACTACAAGACGGTGATCGACGCCATGCGCGCCGAACTGGCCCAGGTGCGCGCGTGATCTTCGAGCTGTTCGAGGGGCGCCTGCCGCGCCTGGTGATGTTCGACCTGGATGGCACCCTGGTGGATTCGGTGCCGGACCTGGCCGCCGCGGTCGACCGCATGCTGGTGCAGCTCGGTCGCCCGGCCGCCGGTGTCGAGCGGGTGCGCGACTGGGTCGGCAACGGCGCCCGCGTGCTGGTGCGGCGTGCTCTGGCTAATGACATCGAGCATGCCGCCATCGGCGAGGCCGAGACCCAGCAGGCGCTGGAGCTGTTCAACGAGGCCTATGCCGACAACCACGCGCTGAGCTCGGTCTACCCTGGCGTGCGCACCACGCTCAAGTGGCTCAAGCAGCAGGGCGTGGAGCTGGCGCTGATCACCAACAAGCCGGAGCGCTTCGTTGCCCCGCTGCTGGACGAGATGAAGCTGGGCCGCTATTTCCGCTGGATCATCGGCGGTGACACCCTGCCGCAGCAGAAGCCGGACCCGGCCGCGCTGCTGTTCGTCATGCGCCTGGCCGGCGTCGAGGCGCAGCAGGCGCTCTTTATCGGCGATTCGCGCAACGACGTGCTGGCCGCCCGCGCCGCCAGCGTGCCCTGCGTGGCGCTGAGCTACGGCTACAACCATGGCCGGCCGATCGCGGAAGAGGGGCCGACGCGGGTGCTCGATGACCTGCGCCAGCTGCTGCCCGGTTGCACGGTCGATGACGCTGCGCTAATGTCGCCGGACTCTTCTGAATACCCGCCGCATCGAGACAGCATCGTGGTAGTTGCCAGCAAACAATGGATGAAAGTCATCAAGGCCCTGGCCCGCTGGCGCTGGCGCGCCTGACTTTTCCTGGCCGGCTGGTTCCGGCGCGTTTGCCTGACTCCCGATTTTCCTCCTCCACGAGGCTGTTTTTCATGAACCGCGAAGAATTCCTGCGCTTGGCCGCCGACGGCTTCAATCGCATCCCGCTGGCTTTCGAAACCCTGGCTGACTTCGACACCCCGCTGTCGATCTACCTCAAGCTGGCCGACACCCCCAACTCCTACCTGCTGGAATCCGTGCAGGGCGGCGAGAAATGGGGGCGCTACTCGATCATCGGCCTGCCGGCGCGCACCGTGCTGCGCGTGCATGGCCACCATGTCAGCGTGCGTGTCGACGGCGTCGAGGTGGAGAGCCTGGAAAGCGAAGACCCGCTGGCTTTCGTCGAGCAGTTCAAGGCGCGTTACAACGTCCCCACCATCGCCGGTCTGCCGCGCTTCAATGGTGGCCTGGTCGGCTACTTCGGCTACGACAGCGTGCGCTACGTGGAGAAGAAGCTGGCGCAGTGCCCCAACCCCGATCCGCTGGGCACCCCGGATATCCTGCTGATGGTCTCGGATGCGGTCGTGGTGTTCGACAACCTGGCCGGCAAGATGCACGCCATCGTTCTCGCCGACCCCAGCCAGGCCGATGCCTATGAGCAGGGCCAGGCGCAGCTGCGCGAGCTGCTGAACAAGCTGCGCCAGCCGATCACCCCGCGCCTGGGTGTGGACCTGAGCAAGCCGGCGGGCAAGGAGCCGGACTTTGTCTCCAGCTTCAAGCGCGACGACTATGAGGCCGCCGTCGGCGCCATCAAGGAGTACATCCTGGCCGGCGACTGCATGCAGGTGGTGATTTCCCAGCGCATGTCGATTCCGTTCCAGGCTGCGCCGATCGACCTGTACCGCGCGCTGCGCTGCATCAACCCGACGCCCTACATGTACTTCTTCAACTTCGGCGACTTCCATGTGGTGGGCAGCTCGCCGGAAGTGCTGGTGCGGGTCGAGGACAACCTGGTCACCGTGCGCCCGATCGCCGGCACCCGCCCGCGCGGCGCCACCGAGGAAGCCGACCTGGACCTGGAAAAGGACCTGCTGTCCGACGCCAAGGAGATCGCCGAGCACCTGATGCTGATCGACCTGGGCCGTAACGACGTCGGCCGCGTCTCCACCACCGGCACGGTGAAGGTCACCGAGCAGATGGTCATCGAGCGCTATTCCAACGTCATGCACATCGTCTCCAACGTCACCGGCCATCTGAAGGAAGGCCTGTCGGCCATGGACGCCCTGCGCGCCATCCTGCCGGCCGGTACCCTGTCCGGTGCGCCCAAGGTGCGCGCGATGGAGATCATCGACGAGCTGGAGCCGGTCAAGCGTGGGGTCTACGGCGGCGCCGTGGGCTACCTGGCGTGGAACGGCAACATGGACACCGCGATTGCCATCCGTACCGCGGTGATCAAGGACGGTGAGCTGCACGTGCAGGCCGGTGCCGGCATCGTCGCCGATTCGCAGCCGGCCCTGGAGTGGGAAGAAACCCTGAACAAGCGCCGCGCCATGTTCCGCGCGGTCAGCCTCGCCGAACAGTCCGTAGAGTAAGGGAGCCCCACCATGCTGCTGATGATCGACAACTACGACTCCTTTACCTACAACGTGGTGCAGTACCTGGGCGAGCTGGGTGCCGATGTCCACGTGATCCGCAACGACGAACTGACGGTCGCCGAGATCGAGGCTCTCAAGCCCGAGCGCATCGTGGTTTCGCCCGGCCCGTGCACGCCGACCGAGGCGGGGGTATCCATCGAGGCCATCCTGCACTTCGCCGGCAAGCTGCCGATCCTCGGTGTGTGCCTGGGCCACCAGAGCATCGGCCAGGCCTTCGGTGGTGACGTGGTGCGCGCGCGCCAGGTGATGCACGGCAAGACCAGCCCGGTGTTCCACCAGGACAAGGGCGTGTTCGCCGGCCTCAACAAGCCGCTGACCGTGACCCGCTACCATTCCCTGGTGGTCAAGCGCGAGACGCTGCCGGACTGCCTGGAGATGACTGCCTGGACCCAGCATGCCGATGGCTCGGTCGACGAGATCATGGGCCTTCGCCACAAGACCCTGAACATCGAGGGCGTGCAGTTCCACCCGGAATCCATCCTCACCGAGCAGGGCCACGAACTGTTCGCCAACTTCCTCAAACAGCAAGGCGGAGTGCGCTGATGGATATCAAGGAAGCCCTCAACCGGGTGGTCAACAACCTCGACCTGACCACCGCCGAGATGCAGGACGTGATGCGCCTGATCATGACCGGCCAGTGCACCGACGCGCAGATCGGCGCCTTCCTCATGGGCATGCGCATGAAGAGCGAGACCATCGACGAGATCGTCGGGGCCGCCACCGTGATGCGCGAGCTGGCTTCGCCGGTGAGCATCGACGCCGAGCGCCTGGTCGATACCTGCGGCACCGGTGGCGATGGCATGAACGTATTCAACGTCTCCACCGCCGCCGCCTTCGTGGTCGCCGCGGCGGGTGGTCGCGTGGCCAAGCATGGCAACCGTGCAGTCTCCGGCAAGAGCGGCAGCGCCGACCTGCTGGAGGCCGCGGGTGTGTACCTGAACCTCAAGTCCGATCAGGTCGCGCGCTGCGTCGAGAGCGTCGGCGTCGGCTTCATGTTCGCCCCGGCCCATCACGGCGCCATGAAGCACGCCATCGGCCCGCGCCGCGAGCTGGGCCTGCGCACCGTATTCAACATGCTCGGCCCGATGACCAATCCGGCCGGGGTCAAGCACCAGGTGATCGGCGTGTTCAGCCAGGCCCTGTGCCGGCCGATGGCTGAGGTGCTGCAGCGCCTCGGCAGCCAGCACGTGCTGGTGGTGCATGCGCAGGACGGCCTGGACGAGATCAGTCTGGCCGCGCCGACCCATGTCGCCGAGCTCAAGGACGGGGTGATCAGCGAGTACCGCATCCAGCCGGAAGACTTCGGCATCCGCAGCCAGACCCTGATCGGCCTGACCGTGGAGGGCGCGCAGGACTCGCTGGCGCTGATCCGCGACGCGCTAGGCAAGCGCAAGACCGACAACGGCCAGAAGGCCGCCGACATGATCGTGCTCAACGCTGGCGCGGCCCTGTATGCCGCCGACATCGCCACCAGTCTCAAGGAAGGCGTGCAGCTGGCGCAGGACGCCCTGCATACCGGCCTGGCCTGGGAGAAGCTGGACGAGCTGGTGTCCTTTACCGCCGTATTCCGCGTGGAGAACGAAGGATGAGCATTCCAACCGTGCTGGAGAAGATCCTCGCCCGCAAGGCCGAGGAAGTTGCCGAACGGCGCGCACGCGCAAGCTTTGCCGAAGTCGAGGCCGCGGCCCGCGCCGCCGACCCGGTGCGCGGCTTTGCCCGCGCCCTGCAGGAGCGGGTAGCGCGCAAACAGGCGGCGGTGATCGCCGAGGTGAAGAAGGCTTCGCCGAGCAAGGGCGTGCTGCGCGAGGACTTCGTGCCTGCCGAGATCGCCAGGAGCTACGAGGCTGGCGGTGCGGCCTGCCTGTCGGTACTAACCGACATCGACTTCTTCCAGGGCGCCGACGAATACCTGCAGCAGGCCCGCGCGGCCTGCAGCCTGCCGGTGATCCGCAAGGACTTCATGATCGACCCCTACCAGGTGGTGGAAGCGCGGGCCATCGGCGCCGACTGCATCCTGCTGATCGTCTCGGCGCTGGACGACGTGCGCATGGCCGAGCTGGCTGCCACCGCCAAGGACGTCGGCCTCGATGTGCTGGTAGAGGTGCACGACGGCGCCGAGCTGGAGCGTGCCCTGAACACCCTCGACACGCCGCTGGTGGGCATCAACAACCGTAACCTGCACACCTTCGAGGTGAGCCTGGAAACCACCCTGGATCTGTTGCCGCGCATCCCCAGTGATCGCCTGGTGATCACCGAGAGCGGCATCCTCACCCGCACCGACGTGGAGCTGATGGAGATCAACCGGGTCTATTCCTTCCTGGTTGGCGAAGCCTTCATGCGCGCCGAGGAGCCGGGTGCAGAGTTGAAGCGCCTGTTCTTCCCGGATGGCAAGCGCGTGGTGCTGGGCGCTGATCCGGACTGATTCCGCCGCTCAATAAAAAGCCCGCCAATCGGCGGGCTTTTTCATTCTTCGAGGCGGTAGGGCGGGTGAAACCCGCGGCGGGCTTTCGTGTGTCGGGGAGTCTATGCGGGTTTCATTCGCCTTACGCCAGGCACAAAAAAGCCCGCCATTGGCGGGCCTTTTCTGGCCGGTATCCGTCAGCGGGTACCGAAGACCACCATGGTCTTGCCTTTGACATGCACCAGGCCCTGTTCCTCCAGGGACTTGAGCACGCGGCCGACCATCTCGCGGGAGCAGCCGACGATGCGGCCGATTTCCTGACGGGTGATCTTGATCTGCATGCCGTCCGGATGCGTCATGGCGTCCGGTTGCTTGCACAGGTCCAGCAAGGTGCGGGCCACGCGGCCGGTAACGTCGAGGAAAGCCAGGTCGCCCACCTTGCGCGTGGTATTGCGCAGGCGATCGGCCATCTGGCTGCCCAGGGCATAGAGAATCTCCGGGTCCTGTTGGGTCAGTTCACGGAACTTGGCGTAGCTCAGTTCCGCCACCTCGCACTCGGTCTTGGCGCGGACCCAGGCGCTGCGTTCCTTCTCGGTGCCTTCCTTCTCGAACAGGCCCATCTCGCCGAAGAAGTCGCCGGCGTTGAGGTAGGCGATGATCATCTCGCGGCCGTCGTCATCCTCGATGAGGATGGTGACCGAGCCTTTGATGATGAAGAACAGGGTTTCGCAACGATCCCCTGCATAGATGATGGTGCTTTTGGCCGTGTAGCGGCGGCGGTGACAATGCGCGAGCAGTTTGTCGATGTTCTTGATCTTAGGTGTAAGGGTAATAGCGACCATGCCCGAGTCCCGAAAATTAGAGTAAGCCTTTGTCCAGCAGGCGAATTTCTTATTAGTTATCCGAACAAGTGTGCCAGTTATCCGGGGTCAGCTTAACAGACCGAGGGGGGGCGGCAATGCCAAATTGCGACACAGTCGGCACGCAGTGCGGCCCATTGTCCGGGAACGGGCGCTACAGCGCGCTGTGATAAGCTACGCGCCTTTTTCGGGCAGTGGAGTCCTGGCAATGAAAGCGCGCATTCAATGGGCCGGCGAGGCCATGTTCCTCGGCGAATCCGGCAGCGGTCATGTGGTGGTGATGGACGGCCCGCCCGAGGCCGGTGGTCGCAACCTCGGCGTGCGCCCGATGGAAATGGTGCTGATCGGCCTGGGCGGTTGCAGCAACTTCGACGTGGTCAGCATCCTGAAGAAGGCGCGTCAGCCGGTCGAGAGCTGCGAAGCCTTCCTCGAGGCCGAGCGTGCCGACGAAGATCCCAAGGTATTCACCAAGATCCACCTGCACTTCGTGGTCAAGGGCCGCGGCCTCAAGGAACCCCAGGTCAAGCGCGCCGTGGAACTGTCGGCGGAGAAGTACTGCTCGGCCTCGATCATGCTCGGCCGCGCCGGCGTCGAGATCACCCACGACTACGAAATCGTCGAACTGGGCTGAGCCACGTTCGTCATGCCGCGCGCGCATGCTCTGGCGGAGCCGGTCCCGGCTCTGCATAATGCGCGCCTTTTCGCGGGCTCATGCCCGCAACCCCAAACCACAATCGCCATCGCGAAGAGGTGTTAACCGTCCTACGCAGCTGAGTCGTTCCCAGCTGACGGGCATGCTCGATCACGCGGCAGGGCCGCATCCACATAGAGAGTTCCAAACGGTGAAAAGCAAACTCAAGCTCCACGGGTTCAACAACCTGACGAAGACCTTGAGCTTCAACATCTACGACATCTGCTACGCGGAAACGCCGGAAGACCAGCAGGCCTACGTCCAGTACATCGATGAAGAGTACGACGCCGAGCGCCTGACGCAGATCCTCACCGATGTTGTCGACATCATCGGCGCCAATATTCTGAACATCGCCCGTCAGGACTACGACCCGCAAGGCGCCAGCGTGACCATCCTGATCTCCGAGCAGCCGGTGGAACCCACCGCCAGCCAGATCGAGGAGTCCCCGGGGCCGTTGCCGGAGACCATCCTGGCGCACCTGGACAAGAGTCACATCACCGTGCACACCTACCCGGAGATCCATCCGGTCGAGGGCATCGCGACTTTCCGCGTGGACATCGACGTGTCGACCTGTGGCGTGATTTCGCCGCTGAAGGCGCTCAACTACCTGATCCACCAGTTCGACTCGGACATCGTCACCGTCGACTACCGCGTGCGGGGCTTTACCCGCGACGTGGAAGGCAAGAAGCACTTCATCGATCACGAGATCAACTCGATCCAGAAATACCTCTCCGACGACACCCGGGACGCTTATCAGATGACGGACGTCAACGTGTACCAGGAGAACCTGTTCCACACCAAGATGCTGCTCAAGCAGTTCGATCTGGACAACTACCTGTTCGGTGACGCGACCCGCAACCTCACCGCCGAACAGCGCAAGCAGGTGGAAGAGCGCGTGCGCCACGAGATGCTGGAGATCTTCTACGCGCGCAACATGCCGCGCTGATGCTCCTGCAATGAAAAAGGGCGCCGATTGGCGCCCTTTTTCGTGGCTACCGCGTTATATGCGATAGGTGCTCTTGGTCATCACCTTGGACAGCAGGCTCATGCCCAGCTTCACAGGCGCCGGGAAGCGCAGCCCGCCTGCGTCCAGGGCGCTGGTGGCATGCTGCTCTTCGTCCTCGCGCATCTGCTCGAGAATGGCGCGGGTCTTGGCATCGTCCGCCGGGATCTGTTCCAGGTGCTCGTCCAGATGCTTGACCACCTGATCCTCGGTGGCGGCGACGAAGCCCAGGCTGACGCGGTCGCCGATCAGCCCGGCCACTGCGCCGACGCCAAACGACAGGCCGTAGAACAGTGGGTTGAGCACGCTCGGGTGGCTGCCCAGTTCGCGGATGCGCTGCTCGCACCAGGCCAGGTGATCGATCTCCTCGTCGGCGGCATGTTCCATGGCCTTGCGTACCTGCGGCAGCTTGGCGGTCAGCGCCTGGCCCTGATAGAGCGCCTGGGCGCAGACCTCGCCGGTGTGGTTGATGCGCATCAGGCCGGCGACATGGCGGGCCTCGTCGTCGCTCAGCGCCGACTCGTTCTGCAGGATCGCCGGCGAGGGGCGCGCAGGGGCGCCACTGAAGGGCAGCAGCGTGCGCATGGCGGCATCGGCCTGCATCAGCAGACGGTCGACGGGGGAAAACTGGCGTTCGTTGCTCATGGCCAACTCCACGGAAAGCATGCAGTCAGTTTACCTGAAGGGCCGGACAGAAAAATGACCGGTGACAAGAGGCCGCAGTGCGCCGCTCAGCCCGGCGGCCAGTGCAGCTGGCGCTGGCCGAGCACGTGCATGTGGATGTGATGCACGGTCTGCCCGCCCAGGTCATTGCAGTTCATCACCACGCGGAAACCTTCCGCGCATCCCTCCTGCATGGCCAGGCGCTGGGCTGTGTAGAGGATGTGCCCGGCCAGGGCCCGGTCATCTTCGGTGAGCTGGTCGAGGCGGGGAATGTGGCGCTTGGGGATTACCAGGAAATGCACCGGCGCCTGTGGGCCGATGTCATGGAAGGCCAGCACCTGGTCGTCCTCATACAGCGTGCGGGCCGGTATCTCGCCGGCGACGATGCGGCAGAACAGGCAGTCCATGCGCTTTCCCTCGGTGACTTTGGGTATTCTGCGAGTTTAATCGTGTTGGCAGGCTGCACAAGGAGTGCGTGTTGAAGAACGATATTCACGATCTCGGGCTGGTGCTGGAGTCGCGCGTCAAGCTGGTGGTGATCGAGTCCTGGGATGAACCGCGAGTGCTGGAAACCCTCACCTCGCTGGCGATCAAGCGCGGCCTCGGCATCTACACCTGGGCGGTCACCGAAGGCCTGCAGCGCCTGGCCTTTGGTGGCGAGCCGGTGGGCGAGCAGGACAGTCGTGAGCCGGAGCAGGCGCTGCGCCTGATTAAGGCCGATCCGACGCCCAACCTCTACGTGATGTGCGACCTGCATCCGTTCCTGGTCGACGACCCCAAGCTGGTGCGCCTGCTCAAGGAAATCGCCATGAACGAGGCGCCGCACAAGCCGACCCTGGTGCTGGTGTCGCATGCGGTCAAACTGCCGGCCGAGGTACAGCGCTACGCCGCACGCTTCAGCCTGGCGCTGCCGACCGAGGAGGAGCTGCTGGCGATCGTGCGCGAGGAAGCCACGCGCTGGAGCGAGCGCAACCGTGGCGCGCGGGTGCGCACCGACAACCGCACCCTGCAGCAGGTGGTGAAGAACCTGCGTGGCATGAGCCATGCGGAGGCGCGGGCGCTGGCGCGCAACCTGATCTGCGACGACGGCGCCATCACCCAGGAAGACCTGCCGGAGCTGAACAAGGCCAAGTTCCAGCTGCTCGACCTGGATGGCGTGCTCAGCTTCGAACACGACACCGCGCGCTTCGCCGAAGTCGGCGGCCTGGCCAACCTCAAGCGCTGGCTGGGCGAGCGCCAGGACATCTTCCTCAACGGCAAGGGGGCGGACATGCCCAAGGGCATGTTGCTGGTCGGCGTGCAGGGCGGCGGCAAGAGCCTGGCGGCCAAGGCCGTGGCCGGGCTCTGGGGCCTGCCGCTGCTGCGCCTAGACTTTGCCAGCCTGTACAACAAGTTCTTCGGCGAGACCGAACGCAACCTGCGCGAGGCGCTCAAGCTGGCCGAGCAGATGGCACCCTGCGTGCTGTGGATGGACGAGCTGGAGAAGGGCCTGGCCACTGCCGACAACGACGACGGCGTGAGCCAGCGCGTACTGGGCACCCTGCTGACCTGGATGGCCGAGCGCAAGGCGCCGGTGTTCATGGTGGCCACCGCCAACGCCATTCACCGTCTGCCGCCGGAACTGGTGCGCAAGGGCCGCTTCGACGAGCTGTTCTTCGTCGACCTGCCGGATGCGGCGGTGCGCGCGGAGATCTTCGCCATCCATCTGCGGCGCCGCGAGCTGGAGCCCGAGCAGTTCGATCTGGCCGCGCTGGCAGCAGCCTGTGACGGTTTCTCCGGGGCCGAGATCGAGCAGGTGGTGGTCAGCGCCCTGTATGCCGCGCAAGCCCGCCAGCAGCCCGTGGATCAGGCGTTGCTGCTGAGCAATATCCAGGGCACGGCGCCGCTGTCGGTGGTGATGGCCGAGGACCTGGCCGCCCTGCGCGCCTGGGCGGATGGCCGCACGGTAAACGCCGGCTAGTCGAGCGCGCGGGCCTGCTCGCCGTCCGGCGTTCGCGGCAGCAGCGGGCGCACCATGCGCATGGCAATGCGGCGCACCAGCGCGCGCGGGGTCAGGCGCAGCAACTGGGGCAGCAGGCGGTTGCGCCATCCGGGAATGATGATGGCGCGATTCTTCTCCAGACCTCGCATGGCGGCCAGGGCGACCTGCTCGGGGCTGGCCAGTTGCTGGTGCCGCTCCAGCCCGCCGCTGTAGAGGCCGGCGCGACGGAAGAAGGCGGTGGCCACCGGCCCGGGGCACAGCACCGAGACCTTGACGCCGAAAGGCGCCAGTTCGCAGCGCAGGGCCTCGGACAGGTGCAGCACGTAGGCCTTGCTGGCGAAGTAATTGCTCATCAGCGGCCCGGGCTGGAAGGCCGCCACGGACGCGACATTGAGAATCTGCCCGCCGCCGCGCCGCTTCATGTCCGCACCCAGGGCATGGCAGAGGCGGGCGACGGCCAGCATGTTGAGCTCGATCAGGTCCTGTTCCTGCCCCCAGTCCTGGTCGACGAACAACCCGGCGCTGCCGATGCCGGCATTGTTCACCAGCAGGTCGATGTGGCGCTCGCCCTGTTCCAGTTCCTGGATCAGCCCGGTGAGCTGCAGGGGTTCGGTCAGGTCACAGATGCGTAGCAGCGCCTCGATGCCGAAGCGCTGGCTCAGCTCGCAGGCAATGCTCTCCAGCGCGTCGCGCTGGCGCGCCACCAGGATCAGGTTGCGCCCGCGCCGGGCCAGCGCCTCGGCCAGGGCCAGGCCGAGGCCGCTGGAGGCTCCGGTGATCAGGGCGTAACCGCTCAAGGCTTACTCCTCGAAGTCCGGGCTCACGTAGGGCTCGGCGGCGTCTGCGGGCGCCACCTGCTCCATGCCCTGGGCCGCATCGACATAGTCCTGATAGGCCGGAATCGAGATGGCCGCGACAATACCGATGATGGGCACCAGGAGTGCGCACCAGGCCAGGGCGATGACGCCGCGGCTGTTCGGCGGCGGCGGTGCGCCGTAACGGTTGGCGCCCTGGGTGCCGGGTACTACCAGCATCAGGATGGCGAATACGCTGCCGACCACCGGAACGAAGTTGACCAGCCACAGCCAGCCGGACCAGCCGATATCGTGCAGGCGCTGCACGCCGATCATCACGCTGATCACCACGGCGGCAATCACCAGCGGGATCATCAGAATGCCGCCCAGGATGGGCGAGGCGAGCATCAGACCGGCCGAGATGCCATAGGCCAGCATGGCCAGGAGCATCATGCCCATGGACCAGCCCAGATAGCGCACGCGGCCGATCCGCCCATCCGTGGTGAAGACCTTCAGCGTGCCGTATTCCGGCAGGCTGTCGCCGACTTCAGAGCGCGGTGGGCTGTAGGGCGATGGTGCGCCGAGCGTGGCCGACGCCGGAGCGCTCTCGGCCTGCTGCGCCTGGCGCGCCAGGTACTTGTCGATGATGATGCCGCACGCTGCGCACTCGGCTGCCTTGTCCTGCTGATGGCCACACTTGGGGCAAGTCATGGCGTGCGCGGGTGCCGTTGCCGGCTCCGGAGTGGTTTCAACCAGGCTCAGCGCGACCGCTTCCTGCTCCTTGCGGGCCTGGGCGCCGGCCTGCTGCAGAGCGGCCAGGTACTTGTCCGCCTCGGTCTCGGCCAGGTCGCGCTTGAGCGCCACCGGCGAGCCGCTGAACAGTGCGTCGATCTTGCTCGGGTCGCTCTTGAACAGGCGAGCCAGGTTGTCCTTGACCGTTTCGAGCGTCATCTCCGGCATCAGTTGGCCGTCGAAGACGATCTTGTAGCGAGCTTCTGTCATGCGTGCATCCCTGTCTGCGTTATTAAAATGTCTAGAGCCTAGGGGCTTTGCCGAGGGCGGACAAGCGACGGCTGCGCAAATTCCTGCTCAGCGCGGCCAATGCTGGCTGAGCTGCGAGGAACGTCCCTGGGCGGCGCGGTATTCGGCATCCAGGCGTGCCACCAGTTCGGCCACCGAGGGTACATCGGCGATGCCGCCGACGCCCTGGCCGGCCGACCACACGGTCTTCCAGGCCTTGGCCTCGTCGCTGATCGGTTTGAGCTTCTCGCCGTAGTTGACGTCACCCTTGTCCTGCAGGCGTGCCAGGTCATAGCCGGCCTTCTCCAGGCTCTGGCGCATGAAGCTGGCCGGCACGCCGGACACCGCCGGGGTATGCACGATATCGGCGGCGCGGGCGTTGAGGATCATCTGCTTGTAGTCGGCGTCGGCGTTGCTCTCGCGGGTGGCGATGAAACGGGTGCCCATATAGGCCAGGTCGGCGCCGAGCAGCTGCGCGGCCAGCACTTCATGGCCATGGTTGAGGCAGCCGGAGAGCAACAGCGTCTTGTCGAAGAACTGGCGGATCTCTGCAATCAGGGCAAACGGGCTCCAGGTGCCGGCATGCCCACCGGCGCCGGCAGCTACCGCGATCAGGCCGTCCACTCCGGCCTCGGCGGCCTTCTCGGCATGACGGCGGGTGGTCACGTCGTGGAACACCAGGCCGCCGTAGCTGTGCACCGCGTCCACCACTTCCTTGACCGCGCCCAGGCTGGTGATCACCACCGGCACCTTGTGTTCGACGCAGATGGCCAGGTCCGCCTGCAGGCGCGGATTGCTGCCATGCACGATGAGATTGACCGCATAGGGGGCGGAGTCGGTCTTGAGGCCGGCCTCGATTTCTTCCAGCCAGGCCTTGAAACCACTGCTCTCGCGCTGGTTGAGGGCGGGGAAGCTGCCCAGCACGCCGCTGTGGCAGCAGGCCAGCACGAGTTGCGGGTTGGACACCAGGAACATCGGCGCGGCCACCACGGGCAGGCGCAGGCGCTGGTCGAGCAGGGCGGGCAGGGACATGAGACTTTCCTCTTGTAATCAGAAGGGTTTGACCACCACGAGGATCACGATGCCCAGCAGGAACAGCACCGGCACCTCGTTGAACCAGCGGTAGAACACATGGCCGCGGGCGTTTTCGCCGCGCGCGAAGCGTTTGAGCTGGGCACCGCAGACATGGTGGTAGCCGACCAGCAGGACCACCAGCAGCAGCTTGGCGTGCAGCCAGCCCATCTTCAGCCAGGCCGGATTGAGGTAGAGCAGCCAGGCGCCGAAGGCTAGGGTGGCGATCATCGACGGGTTCATGATGCCGCGATACAGCTTGCGCTCCATCACGCAGAAGCGCTCGCGGCTGATCTGGTCCTCGGCCATGGCGTGATAGACGAACAGGCGCGGCAGATAGAACAGGCCGGCGAACCAGCAGACGATGGCGATGATGTGCAGGGCCTTGATCCAGAGATAGAGCATTGACGGCGTCCAGCTGAAGAGTTGCCTGCGATAGTAGAGAAAGCCGCGCCTGCCCGTCATCCTCTCGCCGTTCGAGGTTGGCCGGCGCGGCCACGGGCCTTATCATCGCAGCCTTTCTCAACGGTCTCGCAGCGGGGGTATGCAATGGTCAAGGTCGGAATCGTCGGCGGCACGGGTTACACCGGAGTGGAGCTGCTGCGCCTGCTGGCTCAGCACCCGCAGGCCGAGGTGGCGGTGATCACCTCGCGCTCCGAGGCTGGAGTCAAGGTCGCCGACATGTACCCCAACCTGCGTGGTCACTACGACGATCTGGCGTTCAGCGTGCCGGACGTGGCGACCCTGGGCGCCTGCGACGTGGTGTTCTTCGCCACCCCGCACGGCGTGGCCCATGCCCTGGCCGGTGAGCTGCTGGCGGCCGGCACCAAGGTCATCGACCTGTCGGCCGACTTTCGTCTGCAGGATGCGCAGGAGTGGGCCCAGTGGTACGGCCAGCCGCACGGCGCGCCGGATCTGCTGCCGGAAGCGGTCTACGGCCTGCCGGAAGTCAATCGCGAGGCGATCAAGGGCGCCCGCCTGATCGCCGTACCAGGTTGCTACCCGACGGCGACCCAGCTCGGCCTGATCCCGCTGCTCGAAGCCGGCCTGGCCGACCCGAGCCGCCTGATCGCCAACTGTGCCTCCGGCGTCAGCGGCGCGGGCCGTGGGGCCAAGGTCGGCTCGCTGCTGTGCGAGGCCAGCGAAAGCATGATGGCCTACTCGGTCAAGGGGCACCGCCACCTGCCGGAGATCAGTCAGGGCCTGCGTCGTGCCGCCAATGGCCCGGTCGGCCTGACCTTCGTGCCGCACCTGGCGCCGATGATCCGCGGCATCCACGCGACCCTGTACGCCACTGTCGCCGATCGTGGCGTGGACCTGCAGGCGCTGTTCGAGCAGCGCTACGCCAACGAACCCTTCGTTGATGTGATGCCGGCCGGTAGCCATCCGGAAACCCGCAGTGTGCGTGGCGCCAACGTCTGCCGCATCGCCGTGCACCGTCCGCAGGGCGGCGAACTGGTGGTGGTGCTGTCGGCCATCGACAACCTGGTCAAGGGCGCGTCGGGCCAGGCGCTGCAGAACATGAACATCCTCTTCGGTCTGGACGAGCGCCTGGGCCTGGCTCACGCCGCACTGCTGCCCTGATCCACGTGGAGCCTGCGCGGGCAGGCTCCGCGCCAACCTTGGTGCGGAATAATTGACCGATTTGCTCGGGTAAGCGGATAATCGCCACCCGTGTGGTATGTAAGTTGGCGCCTGGCGCCGGGAGAGCAGCAAGATGAGCGTCGAGACCTTCACTCCAACCCCCCTGATCTTCACCCAGGGCGCGGCGAACAAGGTGAAGAGCCTGGTCGATGAAGAAGGCAACCCGCGCCTGAAGCTGCGCGTGTTCGTCACCGGTGGCGGCTGCTCGGGCTTCCAGTACGGTTTCACCTTCGATGAGGATGTGGCCGACGACGACACCATTGTCGAGCGCGAGGGTGTCAGCCTGGTGGTTGATCCGATGAGCTTCCAGTACCTGGCGGGTGCCGAGGTGGACTACCAGGAAGGCCTGGAGGGTTCCCGCTTCGTGATCAACAACCCCAATGCCACGACCACTTGCGGCTGCGGATCGTCCTTCTCGATCTAAGTCTGCTGGACAGGAAAAGCCGCGCTGATGCGCGGCTTTTTCGTTTCGGCTCGGGCGCCGTCAGGCGGGGTAGATGGCGCCCAATACGCGCAGCCCTCTGGCGCCGGTCACGCTGGGGCGGTTGGCAGGGATGCGCTCCAGGCAGCAGTGTGCCAGCCAGGCGAAGGCCATGGCTTCGACCCAGTCCGGTGGCACGCCCCGAGTTGCGGTGCTGGCGACCCGGCAGCTCGGCAGCAGTGCCTGCAGGCGCTGCATCAGCGCGCCGTTGTGTGCGCCACCGCCGCACACCAGCAGTTCGGCGGTATCGCTTTGGGCCTGCCGCAGCGAATCGATGATGCTGCGCGCGGTCAGTTCCAGCAGGGTGCGCTGTACATCGGCTGCTGGCAGCGGCGGCAGGGCAGCGAGATGGCTTTCCAGCCAGGGCAGGTTGAACAGCTCGCGGCCGGTGCTCTTCGGGCCGCGCCCGGCGAAGTAGGGATCGCTCATCAGGCGCAACAGCAGGGCTTCGTTCAGCAGGCCGCTGGCGGCCCAGGCACCGTCGCGGTCGAAGGTCTCGCCGCGTACCTTGCCGATCCAGGCGTCCAGCAGGACGTTGCCCGGGCCACAGTCAAAGCCGCGCACCTCCCGGCCCGGATCGATCAGGCTCAGATTGCTGAAGCCGCCGACATTGAGCACGGCGCAGGGGCTGTCCTGAGTATCGAATAGCGCCTCGTGGAAGGCGGGGACCAGGGGGGCGCCCTGCCCCCCAGCCGCGACGTCGCGACGGCGGAAGTCGGCGACCACCTCGATACCGGTCAGTTCGGCCAGCAGGGCGGGGTTGCCGATCTGTACCGTGAAACCGCGTGCCGGCTCGTGCCGCACGGTCTGGCCGTGGCTGCCGATGGCGCGGATGTCATCCGGGCTCAGCTGCTCGCGTTTCAGCAGTTTGTGTATGCCTTCAGCGGCCAGCTCGACCCATTGCTGCTCGGCTGTTGCCGCGCGCGCCAGTTCGTCTGGCCCGGAGGCGCACAAGGCCAGCAGCTCGGCACGCAGCGCGGCCGGCATGGGCAGGTAGTGGTGGGCGAGTAGGGTGGGGCGGTCTTCCTGGCGGACCAGGGCGATGTCCAGTCCGTCGAGACTGGTACCGGACATCACCCCCAGGTAGTGCGGCATATCAGGGCTGCTTGTTGGCGGCCAGCAGGGTGGCCTTTTCCTGATCCATGCGGGCCATCAGCGGCTTGCTCTGCTGCAGGAAGCGCTGCTTCTCGTTGCGAGCGATGGGATCGGCCATCGGCAGCTTCTGGCTGAGCGGGTCGACGTGACGGCCGTTGACCTGGAACTCGTAGTGCAGGTGCGGCCCGGTAGAAAGACCGGTGGTGCCGATATAGCCGATGATCTGACCCTGTTTCACGCCCACGCCGTTGCGGATGCCCTTGGCAAAGCCCTGCATGTGTCCGTAGAGCGTGCGGTAGCTGTTGCCGTGCTGGATGATCACGGTGTTGCCGTAGCCGCCACGTCGTCCGGCCAGCATGACGCGTCCGTCGCCGGCGGCCTTGATCGGCGTGCCACGCGGCGCGGCGTAATCGACGCCCTTGTGGGCGCGGATCTTGTTCAGAATCGGGTGGCGACGGCCCATGGAGAACTTCGAGCTGATGCGCGCGAAGTCTACCGGGGTGCGGATGAACGCCTTGCGCATGCTCATGCCGTCGGCGTTGTAGTAGCTGGTCACGCCCTGCTTGCTGGTGTAGCGCACGGCGGTATAGGTCTTGCCGCGGTTGGTGAAGCGCGCAGAGAGGATGTTGCCGCTGCCAACCTGTTTGTTGCCGACCACGTGCTCCTCATAGATGACTTCGAACTCGTCGCCCTCACGGATGTCCTGGGCGAAGTCGATGTCGTAGCCGAACACGTTGGCCAGATCCATGGTCAGGCTGTGCGACAGACCGGCACGTTTGGCAGAGAGGAACAGTGAGCTGTTGATCACGCCGTGAGCGTAGGTGGTGCGTACGTCCGGCTTGACCAGCTCGCGCTTGAAGGAGAAACCGTTGTCGCTGCGCGTCAGGGAGATGCTTTCGAGGTCGCTCAGCTTGCTGCCCAGGCGTTCCAGCTTGCCGTCGGCAGTCAGCTTGAACTCCAGTACCTGGCCAACATGCAGACGACCGAAGCGTTTGGCTTCCTTGCTGCTGCCAATGGCTTCGTGTAGCGCGTTGGCATCCAGACCGACCCGCGAGAACACGGTCGACAGTGTGTCGCCACTGGCAACAGTGACGCTTTTCTGTAGCGGATCGGTGGGAAGACTGGCTTGGTTGTTTTTATCCGCGTCTGCTTGGGCGCTGTTCTTGTTGTCGCTGAGGCCTGCATCGGCAAAAGGCGATGCGCCTCCATCCCCGGCGGCCTGGCCGGGTCGGAGATCGTCCTTTTCCTGGACGATCTGCTCGGAGCCGTTCTCCAGCTCCAGGCTCAGGTAGGTCTTCTTCGCCTCGACTTCGCGGGAGGGGAACACCAGCAGGGCCAGGCTCAGCAGCGCCGCTACACCGCTGGCTGCCAGCAGATGGCTCCTCGGGTAGGGCGGGGCTTTGGGTACAGAATGCGTCATGGCTAAGGGTGTTTCTTGGAAGAATGCATTAACTGTCTAAAATATAATCAAAATTCCCTATAGGCAACCCTGTGGCTGACCTATCGGCCGAGTGGCCGGCCCTGGGGGCAAAGCTTGTAATTGGTCAGTGATCTTGTATGGTTGGTTCCCTTTTGGTCTGTGGGTAGCGTGAGTTCTGTCATGAAGTCGGTTGAAGAGCAGCTGGCGCTGATCAAGCGCGGTGCGGAAGAGGTTCTGGTTGAGTCTGAACTGGTAGAGAAGCTGAAGCGTGGCGAGCCGCTGCGTATCAAGGCTGGTTTCGATCCGACGGCGCCCGACCTGCACCTGGGGCATACCGTGCTTATTAATAAGCTGCGCCAGTTCCAGGAGCTGGGGCATCAGGTGGTCTTTCTGATCGGCGACTTCACCGGGATGATCGGTGATCCCAGTGGCAAGAGCGCGACTCGTCCTCCTCTGACCCGTGAGCAGGTGCTGGATAACGCCGAGACCTACAAGGCGCAGGTGTTCAAGATTCTCGATCCGGCCAAGACCGAGGTGGCGTTCAACTCCACCTGGATGGATCAGCTGACGCCGGCCGACTTCATTCGCCTGGCCTCTCAGTACACCGTGGCGCGCATGCTCGAGCGCGATGATTTCCAGAAGCGCTATGAAGGCAACCAGCCGATCGCCATTCATGAGTTCCTCTATCCCTTGGTGCAGGGCTACGACTCGGTGGCGCTGCGTGCTGACGTCGAGCTGGGTGGTACTGACCAGAAGTTCAATCTGCTGATGGGACGCGAACTGCAGCGTGCCTATGGTCAGCCGTCGCAATGCATCGTCACCATGCCGCTGCTCGAAGGGCTGGATGGTGTGAAGAAGATGTCCAAGTCCTTGGGTAACTACGTGGGCATCCAGGAAGCGCCGGGTGTCATGTACAACAAGCTGGTCTCCATGCCTGACGCGCTGATGTGGCGTTACTTCGAGCTGCTGAGCTTCCGCTCCATGGAGGAGATCGAGCAGTTCAAGCAGGATGTGGCCGCCGGCGCCAACCCTCGCGATATCAAGATCAAGCTGGCTGAGGAGATCGTTGCGCGCTTCCATGGTGAAGAGGCTGCCGCCAATGCGCATCGCTCGGCGGGCAATCGCCTCAAGGATGGTGAGCTGCCTGACGATCTGCCGGAAGTGGAGCTGCTCTCTGCCGAGGATATGCCGATCTCGTCTGTCCTTAATAAAGCTGGTCTGGTGAAGAATGCTGCGGCTGCTCGTGATCTGCTCAATGCGGGTAGCGTGAAGGTGGATGGCGAGGTGGTCGACCGCACCTTCATCTTTAAGCTGGGTTCCGTGCATGTCTGCCAGGCGGGCAAGAAGGCTTTCGCGCGCATCAGCCTCAAGGCTGAGTAAAAGTTCTTGGAATGGGCTTGACGGCCCGTTCAAGGTCCTTATAATGCGCGCCTCTTCCGGTGCAGTCCTCTCGG
>NZ_BATI01000038.1 GCF_000467105.1 Aquipseudomonas alcaligenes NBRC 14159 | reverse complement strand
TTTCCCTAGCGGTCTGCAGTGCTTCTATTTGCCTAGCGACGGAATTTACCGAAAGCATCGAGATTCCCGACAGCCAATGGCGCGTCGACACTCAGTGCTCAACCGTGAGCAAGGCGACGCAGTGCGCTATCTCTGTTAGCGATGGCACGCAGGAAGAGAAAGTACTCGACTACCCAGCAGCCCCGGTATCGGCAAGCTATGAAGCAGGTGTATTCCTACTGACTTTCGGTTGCGGAACTGCCTGCTCGGCAACTTACGCCTACAAGCTCGGTGGCTCGTTGGGCGGGCCATTTCCGTCGGTGGAAATCGCCGATAGCGAGCGGGAAGTGCTGATGAGCCTGGGCGACAGCTCGGTGCGCTTCTATCGGATGTTCGAGGCGAACGATAAGCCGCTGTATGAGATCACACCCGAGTTCGGCGGCTATAGCCTGTTGGAGAGCATCGCCGATACGGGCATCGAGGATCATGTATTTCGCGTGACCTACCAGGGCAAGGCGGACCTGGAGATGCTGGAATACGAAGCGCCTCCACTCCCCTAATCAACAAAGAAAGAGCGGGCCATTGGCCCGCTGTGGGATAAAAATAAAGATTCATCCTAATAACCTCACGAAACGCCCATTTTACGAGGGGCAATGATTAGCAAAGGTGCTTAAAGTTTCATCCTAAGAAATGGCATACAGCCAAAAGGGGTGTAAACCGTGAAAATAAAGTTTCATCCTGATCTTGCATGCATTACGAAGTACCGCCGGCCTCAGTTGATGCCTGATCGGTGGATATCCTCCATGGAGATCTCCTTGGCGACCCCGGAGATGTCGACCATGAGGACAATCATGCAGAACAAAGGAGGAGCAACGCATAGGTACTGGGCAAGCTCGATTGACCTCTGCCTTGTGAATGTCCGTTCAAGTCCCAGGGCTGAGTTACGTCGTAGCGCCGACCTTCGGTGTGTCCCACCACGCGGGCCAACGCGGTTTCAGTGCCGGAACGCATGTCCAAGGGCTCGGTGGCGAGCCAGATGCTATCGACGCGAGTCGCTGAGCGACCCTACGAACAAAGAGGGCCTCCTTCAGGATCGGAGGCTGGCAATGGCGGCCTGACTTAAACGAAACGGCCTCCACGAAAATCAGTGCGATTCAATTGATGCCACAGATTGGTATGATAACCCTGAAATTTGTGATGCACACCTCAACTGGAGTTAAGGATGATCCGTCCCGCACCGATTCAGCTCACTTAAACCGTCTGTCATTTCAGCAAAAAACTCGGGGCGGCTCTGACTCAAGCTGTTCGCGTATGACTCGATTAGTAAATCTGAAAATGCCCCCAACGTTGCCCCATCGCAACGATTTGGCCTTGCGGCTACCGCCGAAGGGCAAAATACGCTGATTGCGCGTTATAACGACGGAACTGCTTAGGGAAACCTTAGGTTTCGATGAGCGATTCAGTCATCGGAGATTTGGGGGCGATTAATTAAGCGCCTCCCTAGTTTTTTCAGACCATTCTTAAGGCTTCTAGCACTATGCTGATCCGAAGATTTATTGATTTATGCAAGTGGCGAGACTTAGTGTTCAATCTTGTCGCGAAGGAAATCAAGATCCGCTATATGGGGGCCGCACTAGGCTTTGCATGGTCACTGGGTAACCCACTCGTCGTCACCCTCACCTACTACATGGTGTTCACCTACATACTGCCTAGTAATCAGGACAGATTCGCCTTGCATCTTGTGACTGGGGTAGTCCACTGGATGCTCTTCAGTCAGATAATCCTGCAAAGTAGCGATTGGCTTATCGGCAATAATAGCCTGATTCGCAAGCTTAGTTTCCCTAGGATATTGCTACCACTGTCAGGTGCCCTGACTGTCGGCGCGTTCTGGCTGGTAGCTATTGCGGTCTATGCAGCTCTCTACAAGTTCCTCGGCGGTTATCCAGGTAGTGCGTTGCAGTGGTACCCCCTGGTGCTAATGCCCTATGTCCTGATGATTATGGGCCTTGCCTTGGCCATCAGTGTTTTGCAAATCACTTGGCGCGACATAAAGCATGTCACCGAGGTGTTTGTACCTCTTCTGTTCTGGCTCACCCCCATAGTTTGGGTTACCTCGGCACTGCCGCACGATATCGCTAAGATCGTTTCATTCAACCCGCTTGCACCATTCTTCAACAGCTTCACGGCGATTTTGCACGAGAGCGTGCAGCCATCCTTGCGAGACCTCGCCCTGTGCTGGGGGATAGGGTTAGCCTCAATCATCACCGGGCTACTGGTGTTTAAGCGTGCAGACAAGGTGGTCGAACTTTTATGAGCAAGGTCATCCTCAAGGTCGAAAGCCTAGTCAAAGACTTCACCATCCGTCACAACCACGGCGGCATGAAACACAAGCTTGCCGGGCTATTTAATCCGCGCTTCCAGGAGCGCATCGAAACACTCCGCGCCGTAAACGATGTCTCCTTCACCCTATGCAAGGGCGAATCTCTTTCGCTTATCGGCCACAACGGCTCAGGGAAAAGCACGCTACTCCAGCTGGTCAGCGGAATTCTCCTGCCGAGCAGCGGTTCGGTTCAGTCTTTCGGTCGAGTGGCACCTTTGATCGAGCTTGGGGTCGGCTTCCACCCGGAGCTGACCGGAGAGGAAAATATCTACTTGAATGCCAGCCTCTATGGGCTGAGAAACAAAGAAACCCGCGCTCGTTTCAACGACATCGCTGATTTCTCCGGGCTTGGAGACTTCATTGATACGCCCGTCAAAAACTACTCGTCAGGCATGTACATGCGCCTGGGCTTCTCTGTGGCCGTACATGTTGAGCCGCAGATACTGCTGGCTGATGAGGTTCTGGCGGTAGGTGACCAAGATTTCCAAGACAAGTGCTATCAGCGCATTCGCCATATGCAGGAAGACGGTATGGCTTTGATTCTGGTGACCCATTCAAAAGAGCAGGGTCAGCGGTTCTGCCAGCGGTTCCTGCATCTTGAAAAGGGGCGCGCTATCGATGAGGGCTGCTTCTAGCGCTCAGTAATCGACGAACGCGACACAGACACGCCATCAGGCAAACACATAGACCAACTAGAGGTGACTCTATGCTCCAAATTATCGTACCTATGGCTGGCGCCGGCAGCCGTTTCGCAGTAGCAGGCTACAAAGATCCCAAGCCGCTCATCCCTGTGCATGGCGTGCCGATGATCAAGGTTGTGATCGACAACCTCACCCCCCAACGTGACCACAAATTCATCTTTATCTGCCAGGCCGCGCATGTTGCAACTTATGGTTTGCGCGAAAAACTCAGCACTTGGGCGCCGGGTTGCGAGATCGTAGAACTCAACGGCGTGACCGATGGCGCAGCCTGCACCGTTCATGCAGCCAAGGCCCTGATAGACAACGAGCACCCGGTAATGATCGCCAACAGCGATCAGTATGTTGACCTGGATATCGACGATTACCTAGCCGCGATGGATAACGCAGCTGCTGACGGCATCATTATGACCATGAAGGCTGACGATCCTAAGTGGTCCTTCGTTGGCTTCAATGAAATGGGCACGATCAACCGCGTAGTCGAGAAAGAGGTTATTTCCGACGAGGCAACCGTGGGTATTTACAACTTCCGCAGCGGTCATCAGCTGATCGAGGCCATCGAGCAGATGTTCCAGAAGGATCTGCGCGTCAACGGCGAATTCTATGTCGCTCCAGCCTATAACGAGATCATCGAGAAAGGCGCCAGGATCATCCACTACACCGTAGGCTCCGAAGGCCAGGGCATGTACGGCCTTGGCATCCCGGCAGACCTCGATTACTTCCTCGCTCAACCTATCAGCCTGCAGGCAACTGCTGGGAAGGTTTGCTGATATGGAAATCATTAGCCATCGAGGCTACTGGCTTGAACTGCATGAACGGAATCAGCCTATCGCTTTCCATCGTTCATTCGACTTGGGGTTTGGTACTGAAACCGATGTTCGCGACTGCGCTGGGCGCCTTCTAATCTCCCATGACATGCCTGCAGGCGATGAAATGACCCTGGATGACCTTCTGGACATCATGGGGGATCGGAATTTGCCGCTTGCGATCAACATCAAGGCAGACGGCCTGGCCAAGGCTATTGCAGCCAAGTTCACCGAGCGTGGCCATACCAACTGGTTTGTTTTCGACATGGCAGTGCCGGACATGCGCAGCTATCTCGCTGAGGGCGTCAGTACCTACACGCGATACAGTGATGTAGAGCCCTCGCCAGCGTGGTTGGAGCCGTGCGCCGGTGTCTGGCTTGATCATTTTGAGTCGGGTTACCACCCAAATCGTGAAATCGTAAAGCACCTGAACCAAGGGAAAAAGGTCTGCGTGGTTTCACCTGAGCTGCATGGCCGCGATGTTACCCACGCTTGGGATTCCCTACGTCTGCTCAATGATCTACCTGGGCTTACGCTTTGCACCGACAGGCCAGAGCAGGCTCATGCGTTTTTCAATAAGGCTCGTAAAGCGGCCATTCGTAAGGGATTAAACGATGATTAAAGCTGTTATTTTCGATATGGATGGCGTCCTAATCGAAGCCAAAGACTGGCACTACGACGCCCTGAACAAGGCACTGAATCTGTTTGGCTACAACATCAGCCGCCATGACCATCTGACCAGTTATGACGGCTTGCCGACTTCTCACAAGCTGGAAATGCTGAGCGTTGAGCACGGCCTCCCGAAAGCACTGCACCCCTTCATCAACGAGATGAAGCAGTCCTACACGATGGAAATCGTATACGCCCAATGCAAGCCCACTTTCGTTCATCAGTACGCGCTGTCCTCCCTGAAAAACCAGGGCTACAAGCTGGCCGTGGCCTCCAACTCCATCCGCAATACGGTTGAAGTCATGATGGAGAAATCGTGCCTGGATAAGTACCTGGATCTGAAGCTATCCAACCAAGATGTTGCCAAAGGCAAGCCCTCGCCGGATATCTACATCAAGGCCATTCAGGATCTCGGCCTGCTGCCCCACCAATGCCTGATTGTCGAAGACAACGAGAACGGCATTCGTGCTGCCCGCGCTTCGGGTGCCCACGTCCTAGAAGTCGCGGAGACATCTGATGTCAACCTCGACAACATTCTCAACAAGATCGCCGAAATCAACGCCCAGCAGGCCGCTAAGGAGATCGCCCAGTGAACGCGACCCGAAACATCATCATCCTGGCTGGATCCAAGGTCGACGAATCTCGTCCTGAGGGCGAATTTCCGCGTTATTTGAGCGAGTTCGATGGTACTCCGCTCATCCAGTCGCTCGTGGACAAATGCGCCAACCTCAACCCCTCCAAAATTATCTGCATGTTGCCCCATGCAGACATGAACAAGTATCACCTGCGCAACATGGTTGCGCAGATGCACCCTGCAGCGGTTGCGCATCCAGTTCATGACGCCACCAAAGGCGCTGCCTGTACAGCGCTGCTCTCCAGCGCAATTATCGACACAGATTGCGAACTGGTAATCCTCGGTGCCAACGAGATCTTGGATGTTTCATTTGAGACTATCGTCAACCAATTCCGCACTCAGGGCCGGGACGCTGGAGTCGTTATTTTCAAGTCGCTACACCCGCGATACGCCTTCGTTCGTCTCACTGATGCAGGCGATGTTGTAGAGGCAGCCGAGAAAAATCCGATCAGCCCACACGCTGTAGTCGGCATGTACTGGTTCAAGAGCGGTGCAATGTTCGTTGAGGCGGTTAAGAACATGATCCGCAAGGATGCCAAGGTCAACGACTCCTTCTACATCGCGCCGGCGCTCAATGAACTGATCCTTCTTAACAAGAAAATCGGCTCCTATCGCGTTGAGCCAAACCAGTACCGGCCGCTCAAAAACCAGTCTCAAATCCACGCCTATGAAACACAGGAGAGCCGCGTATGAATTCTGCCAAGCTGGGCGATATGGTCAAAGGCTGGTTTGTCGGCGGCTTCAAGCCGACCGCCTTCAGCACCGAAGCCTGCGAGGTTGGCGTCAAAGCCTACAAGGCTGGCGACAGCGAAGCTGCCCATTACCACAAGATCGCAACTGAAATAACGCTGGTCTTGTCCGGCAGCGTTTCCATGCGCGGCCAGACCTGGTGTGAGGGCGACATTATCGTCCTCGAACCAGGGGACATTACTGCTTTCGAGGCCATCACCGATGCCACAACTGTTGTGGTGAAGGTGCCTGGTGCTCTTGACGATAAGTATGTTGTTGGCGAATAACCGATGAAAACGACCCTCCTCAAGCATCACAAATCTCTCGGCTATCTCTCGACCCGCAAGCTCTCTGAGCTCCCGGTCGATCTTCAGCTGCCGCACGAATGCTCGAACCTAGTTACCTTCCGAGGCAGCAGCAATACCAAGTCCGGTGAAGTGATCAAAAATCTGCACGCCGCCGTGCGCCCGATCAGCATGTTTGGGGAAGGGTCATACTGTTTCTTCGGCATCCAGAGCGACTCCCCGCTTGCGCCCTTGCTGCTCTGGGATGCTGCTCACTTCTTGTCGGTTGGTCAAAAGCTGACGGTGATCGAAGACACCGCAGTGGCTTGCTACCTCGACAGGGATTACTTCTGCGCCGGGCTTGTTGCTGTGTCCCGCACGCCTACAGTGGTCACCTACGAAAAAGTAGCCAAGCTGCCGGCCGAGGGCGATGACGATCTCGATAGCTGGACCTTCGGCATTCCGGTAGGGCCTGAAGATGCCACGGTGCTCAATGCCGTGGTCAAGCGCATTCTGGAGATCGACATCCCCAACAAGGAAATCATCCTGTGCGGGAGTCCGGGGAAAAACTTCGCCTACTTCGATCAGGTCCGAATCGTCGGTGAGGACATCACCGCACCGCCGGTACAAATCTGCAAGAAAAAAAATCGCCTGGCGATTGAGGCTAAGTACAACAACCTGGTGATCCTCCACGACCGGGTTTTCCTGCCTAAGCACTTCGGTGAAATGGTGCGCCGCTTTGGCCCGCGCTATCCGTTGATGACCCTGCAAAGCATGTTCTTTGATAACCGAGTATCCATGCACCCTCGTCGCTACTCGGATTACGGCCTGGCGATGGGCGAAATTGCACAGGGCCTACAGGGCTTGCATCGCACCTCCAGCGCTGCTGTGAGCATCGCCCCTTCGATCTTCACCGAAATCGAGCGCACGGGCTTCTGTTTCGCCAGCCCAATGCGTTTCACCAAAGACATGAGCTACCCCACAGGCAGCCTCTATGTGTGCCGTAAAGAAGTCTGGAACGCCTTCCCCTTGGATGAGGCCTTGTTCTGGGTTGAGTTTGAAGACATTGAACAGGGTCTCCGCGCTGGCAAAGCTGGCGTTCCGAGCCGGGTTAATCCATTCGGCATTACCCAGTCTGTCACTTCTAGGGCGTTGCTCGGGGTGCGTTCGCCTGTCGAAATGGCAAATGGGAAGCTTGGCCATACCAGCCCGAATTATTTCTCGATCCTCAACAAAAAACCTCTGTTCAAGGTTTCTACGGCGCTCGCGCTTAGCAAATTACGCACCTTCGCCAATGAGTATGTCGCGAGCCACGAGGGCTTTAGCATCCCTACTGGTGCCAAGAAAATGCCCGCCCGTGACTGGGTAGAGCTGGTCAACCTGGTGGTCCAGCAGTCTACCTTCGAGAACGACATTGAGTCGGTGCGCAAGTTCATCGCGGATTACGAGAAGCTGGTTCTCTTGGATCAGCTGCCGAACATTCAGCAAGACACGCTCTCACTTCAGTTCTTGGTTGATCCTGTTGCGGCTAAACAAACCCTGATCACCAGCAGCAGCGAAATTCGCAACATGCTCTACCAGCGACCTTATCAGAGCTGGTTCTATCAATGCCTGGGAGATTATTTTCACCACAACTGGCTTTCGCTGCCCGGCATCGTCATTTCCGCTGTCAGGGCGTACGCCGGCAACGGCAAGGTTTTTTACTTCGAAAGTTTGTTTGCAGCTGTAAAGGCCATCTACAACTCGACTCCCTTCAGTTCGTACGTGGAGAAATCCAAGTGAAAATCTACGTTGTCTCAAACGGTGGCCAGGCAACGGCTGATCAGCTCGTTAAACAACTTTCGCGGATCACGCTGCAGCATGGCAAGGCATCGCCGGTGATCGTGGTGGATGATCGCTATAACCTTGACCAGGTGTTGATGGATGATGCGCCAGTGGCGAACACCTCATACCACCTCGATGATTTTCTTCACGACAAGGGGAGCATCGCGGATGGGGTGATGATGGTTGATGCAAACCAGATAGCGACCAAGCTCAGGGCGCTGACCGCCGAATGGGTGCTGTTCGAATTCGGTCAGAACGACCAGGCGACATGCCTCGATTTTGTGCGAAAGCTGGCTCGTTACAACTACATGACGCCGACACTGCGTACAAAAAGTGTTGTTTTCTCGGTGCCCAGTATGTACCTCGCGTTTTTTGCCAGAACGCTTAACGAGTCATTCAACAGTCTCCCCTCCAGCCCAATTGCAGTTGCCCAGTCTGGGCAGGTTGGGATGCTGCTGTTATCTACTAAGATCGAACGTGTGTTTGTCAGCCTCCCGCTGCTTTCGGCGCCTTTGATCCGCCTGAATCGACTGATGATGTTCATTTATCGGCGATTTATGTCGGCGTGATATTTATTGGGATCTTGCACAAATGCAGAATACAACTTGGTTAAATATATCTGGATGCCCTCGAAGTGGTACAACAGCGCTCGGAGCGGAGCTTAACAAAAGCAGCGATATTTCTCTCCTACATGAGCATTTGCCACGCGACCTTTTCGGTCCGATAAATTTACTATTTCGAAATGAGAGTTTGCACATTGCGCACGAGGCTGAGGAGGGGCTATTTCAGTCAATTCTTTGCGCTGAGCGTGACTTACTCCCAATTGTTAAATCCATTTTCAGCTGTGTTTTTAAAAAGAACACCCCTGTCATCGGCACAAAATGTCCGAACCTACACAAGTACGATACCGATCAATACCCTTCAGGCCTAGAGCGAAAGCAAATTCATATAACTCGGCACCCGATTGCAGTTGTGAACTCTTATGTTGTAAAAGGTGACACAGTTTGTGTAGATGATCCGGAGCATGCTTTTTGCGACTGGCTAACATCGCTTAACTACGCCATCGAAAACTATCGCACACCAAATTTTATGTGCCTGCTCTACGAGTCTTTTGATGGTCAATCGAACCACGAACAGGCAAAGCAGGTAGCCTCGTTCTTGGGTGTCACATCAGACTTTGATTTAAGCGGTCTTCGAGCACCCGCAACGCATCCGATGCCTGATTTCCTAGAGCATCCAACAGGTAGTCGTGTGTTTTGTGCTATCAATCGACTTTTCGATCTGGAGAACTGGATTGGCTCGTATTCGGTAACTCTGGAAAAGGGCCGAATGGTTGGCTTCCCGCTGCAAAAGAGTGAAACGATATCCTTAAAAGCATCCGGTAACGGGTGGAAGTACATCCAGAGAGGCTTCTATCCTGCAGAAGCTGAAGGTTCTTGGACTCACGGGGGCGAAAGCGTTCTCTGCTTCACTCCTGACGAGCCACTATCAGGGCCGTTTGCAGTGATGCTTGATGTTTCCTGGTTGATTGAAATCCAAGATGAACCTACTCGATTCCATATTTACCTAGACGATACACTTCTAGGTAAATCCTCTATCCTGGTTGGGAAGTCAAATGGCAGCACTAATCTCTTTATTTTCAACATAGAGCGCTTTGAGCAGTTGTCCCCGTCGATAACTGTAAGGGTTGTGATCGAAAACCCACGCAATCCATCACTGATAGGGCTATCCAATGACAATCGAAATCTTGGCCTGATGGTTCGAGGTATTTCCTTTGTTTCGTAAAGAGAAAGACGCTATTTAGCCATTGGGAGCCAGATTATGAAAACTCAGCAGCAATCCTTGTCGGACGTGAGATGGCACGATAACTCAGTCAGCATAGAGATGCGATCCAAAAACATGGGCCAAAACGGTGCCTGCGTCTGGTTCACAGGGCTCTCTGGCTCTGGAAAGTCAACTCTCGCTAATGCGCTGGATGTTCAGCTTGTCTCCATGGGCATGAAAACGTTTTTACTGGATGGTGACAACCTGCGCCACGGGCTATGCAGCGACCTAGGCATGACCGAATCTGACCGCAGAGAGAACATTCGTCGCGCAGGTGAAGTAGCAAAATTGATGGCTGACTCTGGCCTCATTGTACCCTGTGCATTTATTTCACCATATGAAAGAGATAGAGCCTTGGTGCGAAGGCTTTTCAGTGAGTCACGGTTCCTGGAGGTTTATGTTGCTACTGATCTCCAAGTATGTGAGCGCCGCGATCCGAAGGGACTATATAGCAAGGCACGTCAAGGCTTGATAAGCAATTTTACCGGCATCGACTCTGCCTATGAGCCGCCTCTTCAGCCCGAACTGAAGGTCGACACGAATATCCAGACTGTCGAAACGGTTGTTTCGAAGTTACTTCAACTTTTGCAATTAAGAGCCTGAACGTATGCAGTCGTGGCGGACACAAGTTCCTTCTGAGTTAATTTCAGTAGTTATTCAAGGCCCTCTTCACCGATCACTGGCCCCAGCCAGGGGAATCGACGCCTGTATATCGTCCGTTCGGGCACATCTGCCCCACGCGGAAATTATCGTCTCCACTTGGGTTGATGAGGATCTGGAGGGAATAGAGGCCGATATTGTTGTGACTTCCGCCGATCCAGGCGTGCTGCTGGACTTCAACAGCAACCGGCACAACACAAACCGCCAGATCGTATCGACCCTAACAGGGATACGCGCAGCCTCACGCAAGCACGTCTTGAAGCTGCGATCTGATCATATCCTGACGGGCTCGCAAATCGCCGTGATGGGCGCCTATGACTCACTGGTGCCGGCGCCTGATCGCTTGCTTCGACAGCCAATAACAGTCACCACTCTGTTTATCCGCAATCCGGCAAAAGTGCCGCTGCTGTTTCACCTCTCAGACCTTGTTCAGTTCGGCGCCAGGGAAGACATGCTTGAGTTTTGGGGCCAACGCCTCAGGCTTCAGCATGAGGTGTTCGCCAAGGAGCCATACAAAAACCCTATCGGGAATTTTGTCGGCTACAGCGCGATGCGGATGACCCCTGAGCAGTGCTTGATGCTCGGTTTTATGGCCAAGAAGGGTTTCGACATCAGCCTGGAAACCCCGGGGGAAATTTCCCCTGAGCTTGTGAGGCTGTCTGACAAGCTGCTGGCAGAGAACTTCACCGTGCTCGACTGGGAAACCAGCGAGGTGGATTTCCCTGAGCGCTTCCGCAAAACCGGCTACTCGCTGAAAACGGTCTACACGGCCAGTGAGCTGAAGGCTGCTGGAGAACTTGATCCATATGGCCGTAAAGCGCGGTACCGAAAGATTTGGCTGAACAAGTACGTCTTCAACTATGGCCGCCTGGCTTGGTGGATTGCGCTGGCGTCGATCCTGCTCACAGCAGTGTCTCCAGACATCGCAAAGACCGCCAGGGCCTTCATGCGCAAAATCAGGGGGCTTGAGCACCCCAATAACGACAGGGTTTGAGGGGTAGTCGTGAAGGTATTGGTTACTGGTGCTTCAGGCTTTATGGCCCGTTCGTTACTGGCCCGTCTTCGGGCAACGCAGGGGCTTCAGGTCGTAACGCTTTCAAGGAAAAAGGAACTCCCTGACGTCCTCGACTCCAGCACCCTCAATCAGTGCTTCTCTACTGCGAACTTCCTGGACCTTCTCAGCGGCGTTGATGTTGTTGTCCATACCGCAGCACGAGCCCACGTCTTGAATGAGACCGCAGCCGATCCGCTCGCCGAGTACCGGAAGGTCAATGTAGATTTCACGCTCAACCTCGCCCGGCAATGCGTACAGAGTCAGGTGAAACGCTTCATCTACATCAGCTCAATCGGCGTTCATGGTGTTACCAGCGACCGGCCATTCACTGTATGCGACGTGCCCGCACCGGAGGAGCCATACGCCATTTCTAAGATCGAAGCGGAGCGTGGGCTGGTGAATCTATGCCAAGCTCGTGATATGGAGCTAGTCATCATTCGCCCACCACTAATCTACGGTCGGGAGGCTCCGGGCAACTTCGCCAGAATGGTAGGCTGGGTTTCCAGCGGTATACCTCTCCCCCTAGGGGCTGTCGATAACCGGCGATCACTGATCAGCGTCGCCAACCTCGTCGACCTTATCTTGGTCTGTCTCGATCACCCCCGTGCAGCAGGCAAGGTACTACTGGCCTCAGATGGGGAGGATGTTTCCACCCCCGATTTGCTGCGCCGCGTCGCACGAGCGATGGGCAAACCCGCCCGCCTGATCCCCGTCCCCACAACGGTTCTTCGTGCTGTCGCTAGTCTTGTAGGTAAAAAAAGCATGGCCAGACGGCTTACCGGCTCGCTGCAAGTTGACATGAGCAGCACGACCGCATTGCTCGGATGGACTCCACCCTTCAGCCTTGATGAAAGCCTAGCTCAATGCTTCGGGAGCCCCGATGTGCGCCAGTAAGGATCAGCACTCTCATACTCATGCCAAGCTGATTCGAGCACCCAACATTATTCAATCCTTGGCAAGCATATTGGCCGCACTAAGGTGATTCCAAGCGGTTCGGCGTTCAGCCTAGGGCATCACGTATACGCTGCTTCCAGCCATAAAACCCAGCATGGTTGGTGCCAGATAAACCTTCTTTGGGGTGATTTACAGAGTGCAAAGGCTCACAGAAGCCCGTCATAGTGCGCGGCCAGCGCAACGAACCTTTCACTGTCTGCCTCAGGATCTTGTCGATGCATTTCTCGGCTTCAACACCTGCTTTGAAGCCCATGATCCGCGTTGACATGGTCTTCCGGTTGTCTGAGGTATCTATTTCTAGAAGGTAGCGTTGATCGCCGTTTTGCAATTTGAACCTTGCCAGCAGATAGCAGCGTGATTTTTCGTGGTCGATCATGTGGTAGCTGCAACGTGGAACGGGCGGCAGCGGTCTCACCTCCAGTGATACCAACGCAACTCCAGACTCTTGGGTGATTTGTTCAAGAATCTCTCGGAGCAGCGAGAAGCGATCTGCAAGCCGTTCATGCTCGTCCCCATTACCCTCTCCCTCACCTAATTGTTGGAACTCTCCTGACGCTATGCTGCCCTCGCTCACAGGATCAGCCACGCAGAAGAGTTGGCTTTCTCTGCTCGGGCATTGCTCGTCGTCGACCTTCTTGCCGTGACCGTTGGCACGCTCCCCGTTGTAGGCGATCTTGGTGCGCAGCTGAGCATCAAACGTGACGCCCTCAACGGGCAGGTGAATCAACCTCTGATCCTTGGCAGCAGTCGGCTCTTCGTCAGCATCCACCTCCAACTCCTTGGCTCCCGACAGCACGGATACACAGCCTGTGCTATCTCCCCTGACGGGTAACTTGAGAGCAGGATGGTGGAAAAAAATTTCTCCGCGATGGCTAAACCGGAGCCCCTGAAGCTTTTCGATCTCCCAGACCAGCAATTCGTTGCTTTCCGGATCAAAGGGGCCTCGCACATCCATGGTGGTACCTTCGAGGGAAGGGGGTACTTGAAAGTCGAACTGCCACCTGGCATACGCCGACTCTTGCGGTACCTGCTCTTGCCTTTGATTGAGGCTTTGCCAGATTGACTCGAAGGATCGCTTCACATCCTGATTCAGCAGAAGCCAACTGAAATGGTCTCTATATCCCTTGATTTTGAGAAGCTGACTTGGCGCACCTGTCTTCGGGGGCGTATGGATATGAACAGCATCGCCCACTCTGTAGAGCGTGAATGCCATATCCAAGCCATTCGGTGCGAAGCCTGCACGGACGATGAAGGCAGCGTGGAAGAACATTTTCCGCGCTAGCTCGAATTTCGGTAACCAAACGGTCAGACCATCGATCTCGAACACAAAGCATCGCTGTCCAGATATCTCAGGATTTGCAGCAAGCCTTCTGGCCAGACGTGGGCACTCACCCAACTGCCGTTCCCACCAGGTATCTATTGCAGGAAGCACCACCGTCTTCTTGAAACCACTGGGACGATAAGGAGCCCCTTCTTCGCCAAGAAACTCGCGACCAACGGCCAAGACACACGACATCTCCTGTGCGAACCGCTGCAACTGCAACTGACCGTTACGCTCAAAGAGAGCCGCCAAGCGCCACTCAGCTGCCGGAGTCGGGGCCCTGAAAAAATTTCCAACGGCCAGCAACCTGGATCCGTTCGGGATCTGACGAAATACTGTCCTATTCAATCCATCATTCCTATCAATCGAATGAACGCAGTGGTCAGCGGTGCCACCCTGCTTTTTCCCAATCCACAACGCCTTTCCAGCTCCCAGCGCCTGGACGTTATGCCTGTCTGTACATCCTCCAGCATCGCTGCAGTCAGGCGACGGATCTGATACTCGCCGACTGACTCGGCATAGCGATCCAGGAAGGTGCGGCACAGAGGCAGTTGATCGAGATGGTGCTCGACTGATGCCCGATGGGGTAGTTGCTGCAGGAACCAGTTGCGACTCCTGCGCGGAAGGCCTAGGTCTTCTTCGCTACCTCTACCAATCCGGATCAGCAGGCGCACCAACCTTCTGTCACGCGCTCCCCAGTCGATGTGGCTGTTGTTGCCCTGTCGGCGCTGCCTGGCCTGGTTCGCAGCCATCAGCCAGTGTCGGTCATGACGATAGAGCCAGCCGTAACATGCCTCCCCTCCGTTTTTCCTGGCTGCCTTGGCTCCACCGTGATTATCCAGTGCTTGCAGCCAAACGGCTCGGTATTGCTGCTTTTGCTCAAACTCAGCGGGGAGCAGCTGCGCTGACCGGTCGGAGGCAAGGTCGACCTGGCGAGTATTCACCTCACCGATCAGCTCACCAGCATGCTGGCCGGGGCGCAGGCTGGTCCAGACGATAAGATGCTGCAGCGCACTGAATCCCTTGCGATGTTTCCTGAACATCGCCAACAGCCAGGGCGGAGGCTCCCCTGATGTCAGCAGACCGTTCGCAGCAAGCCAGTCCCTGCGATGGGATGCCAGGATCTTCTCCCAGATGAATTCAGCCCAGACCTGCCGACCGCGCCGGGCACCGCACTCTGTTGCCAGGTACCGATACAGGTTGGTCCAGCGCCCGTAGCCAGGCGATTGCACCTCTTCGAGCGCCAGCAGTTGCGTAGCGGCCGTGGCGATCCTGATAGCCTCTTCGCTCGCAGGACTCGCACGAAGATCACGAGGCAAAAACAGTGGGGAGGCTGGATGAAACTCATGCCGCTGCGCTCGACGAAACGGGATGGGTGAGTCCAAGAGCTGGCAGCCATGCTCTGGGCAGGCATCTATCCCTTGGATCTGCCAGCTACGCTGCCAGTAGGGCTCACCGAAACGATCCGCCATGTCCTCGAAGCAGACCGGGCAGTAACGCAGCCACTCGGGCCATTTGACCAAGGCCGTCGATGCCCCAGACAGGCCAATCGTCGGCCGGTCGGAAGCGAGCATGGCCTGAAAAAGTTCGGTACGACGCTCCGGCGGAATGAAAGGGGCATAGAGCGGGAACAGCGTGTGATTCAGGATCATGCCTTCCGCATCCAAGCCCGTGTTGTTCGCCAACGCAGTCAGGTGTGTGGGCAGATCGGTGATCGCAGCGACCTTGCTGTCACCGAACAGCATGTGCAGCAAGGTCTTGTGGTTGCCTATCCCCAGATGTACCCGGCACCGGGCAATACCGCTGTAAAGCAGTTCGTCCGGGTAGAGCCTGGGGAAGTACATGTCAGCTCGCTCTCAGCAGAGGCCGCAGATCGAGGATCAAGCCAGCCTGCTTGAATCTGTCATAGGCCTCGCTTTCAGGCCCATCGGCATAATGTCGGCGCAGATCCTCCTCGGATAGGCACCCCCAATCCGTCCTCTTAACTCTGGAAATGCCGGGCCTCTTGGGAGCGTCCTGCGCGAGGTAGGCCGTGGCCTTGTGAATCAGGGCCGCCAGCGGGATGTCCGGATTCTCCGCCAACAATTCATCGGCCATGGGAATGGCGATGTCCCTCGGGATTTCCATACCTTCGAGCAGGGCGGCCAGCCGCTTTGCCTTGTCATCAGCCGGAGGGGCCGGCGGTTTCGGTTGGGGGACGTTATCCAGAGCGCGCGTCAGGGTCAGCAACCGTCCCTCGATCTCTGGCATCAGCAGGTCGTCATATTTGGCGATCAGTTCGGGCCTACCGCTCCGCAAGGCCGCCAGCATCGGATGGACCGGTTTGAACTCGTCCTCGAAAACCTTGCGCAGCAACAGCGGCTTGATGCACTCGACGCCTGTCACTATCGCCCGGATCTGCGCCAGCGCGAACAGCTTGATGATGATGTCCATGACCCCTTGGGTGAGGTCGTACATGGTCGATTCTAGCTCGTCATCCAGCGGTGCTGCATTTCGCAGCCACTGGTACTTCCAGAGCCGCTTCAACAGGCGCTTCCAATGCTCGTCCCGAGGCAACCTATCCCAGCGGATGCTGCCCAACCCGGAGACCCGCCGAGCAGCCCGGAACGTGCGCTGGAAGAACTTGCTAGCCCGGTGGGTGCCGACCTGAATGATCGGAACACCGATGGTGTTCACCAGCGATACGAAGAAATTGTGCATTTTCTCGGCACCACCGGAGCGTGCCTCGTTGAGGTTCTGAACCTCGTCGATGATCAGCGCTCCGAGCGCGTGCAGATTGGCCACCTGGCACATGGATGCCAGCAGACGTTTGGTACCCAGCTTCTTGCGCCCGTGGCTACGGCTGTAGTGGGTACCCAGGATCTTGTCTACTTCGTTGAAGAAGCTCAGGCACAGCTCATCCAAGTCACCGTCAATTGGGCAGTCGATCTTCAGGTAGACCAATTGGGTGATGTTGTAATCAGGGTGATAGAGAGCTTGGGGGTACATGCCCAGAATTCGCTCCAGCGTGCGCGTCTTGCCGCAACCGGAGCAGCCGAACAGCGACAGGCTGTTGGCCGTAGAGGAGACACTCTGGTACACCGCCGCATCCAGATCCTCCTCCTCGACACGGCGATAGCCATTCTGCAGGTGCGCATACCAGGCACCGCTGGCCGGATTCCGACCGATGTACCCTTGACGGATCATCAGGCTGATCTTGCTCTCCAGCTCCAAATGATGGCTCAGCGGCTGGAAGAAGCCGTGCAACAGGCGGGCAATCGCATGTGCCCTGAGCCGACCATCCAGAAGCGCCTCCTGCGGCTCGAAACCGGGAAGCTGCTGCAATAGACCGACCACCTCCTGCAGATCAGGAATCGGAGGTAATGCGCTGATGAGCGGATTGTCCTGATACTCGGGAAGCTGCTGCTCCTGGTAACGCGCCAGGGGAATGACTCCGCGCTGGAATTCTTCAGTCATCCTCTTCCTCCTTGAATATCAGGTCACTGAGATCTGGAAAGGCATAATCTTCCTGCTTCTCGCCCCGCAGTGGGATCACCTCGGCTGGCTTTTCCTGCTGTACTTTCTCCGGTTTGAATGCTGTTTTCTGGCGTTCCTGGCGCTTTTCCTGCTGCTTGTTCTCGCGGATCTGGGTTCCCAGATCCTTCGTGGTCATACCCGTATTGACCGGACTGGCATCCTCTGCCTGAGCAACGATGGACTCGATCTGCTTCAGAAGATTGCCTCTCTCTACCAAAGCTTCCGCCGCCGCGTTGGTATCGCTACGCCGTTCCTCTCTGGACAGCAGCCAGACATCCCAGAAGGTCATCCCCCTGAAGCGTCGACTGCGGTCGGCAAGATCGCAAACCCAGTAGTCCTTGAGACTATTGGACGGCCGCAGATAGATGTGGTCGGCGCTACGTGGATCGTATGCGACCGTTACCCCTGTTGGCCGGCGCCCCTGGCCTCGGTGAAACCAACCCTCCCTGATTGCTTCCTGGCAGGTGTAGAAGCAGCCGAACAGCCTGATTCCCAGCTCCGAAACCGTGGCCGACTCATGGGGCAAAAGATTGATCCGCACCAGCTCCTCGGGCGCAGTACGTAACCGGCCGGTCAGGTTAGCCAAGCCCCAGTTCCACAGCATGACCGGGATGGCTGGCAGATCGCCCGGCATACCAGAGGTCCTGTCGTATTTGCTCAAGGTATGAAAGTTGTTGTGGTAGAGGATGCCGGCAATGATGATCTGGGTGAACTCGGGCAAGGTCAGACTGGCATCAAGTCTGTAGTCGTGGCCACCCCGCTTCCGGCTGGTGGTGTCCTCGACCACACCGCTGGCATAGGGCTTGAAACGCTCCTGCACCGTCCGGAAATAACGCTCGACGATCCCCTTGGCATCTCCTCGCCTGGCAGGTGCATTCTCGATGCGAACGCCGAAGGCTTGGGAAAATGCTTCCACCTTGGTGCCATTCAGTTCGCCCTTATCGGCCAGCACCACATCCGGCAAGCCTTTGACCGGCCAGTCGCTGGCATCGATCTCCACGCCATACTGGCGGCAATACTCAACCTTGTCGGCGACCGTGTTGGCCAATGCCACCATGGCACTGACCCAGGAAGGCCCCTCGAATCCGACGTACATACCAACGACCATGCGGCTGAACACGTCGATTACCATGTAAACGACAGGCCTGCCGACGATAAGGCTGCGATCATGTTCTGAAACCAGATAGATATCGGCGATGGTGGCATCGATCTGGTAGCGGTATCCGGGCCCCAGTGCCTCGGTCGTCGATGTACTGCTGAGCGGTCGAAAGTCCTTGGCAAAATCCACTGCGGACACCCTGCATGGCAAGGTGTCGGTGAAGTGATATTCGCGCCCATAGAAGTAACGGAACTGCCCCAATGTAGGCAGTTCGGAGGTCGGCAGCTCCGGCAGAACAGCACGGAGCAGGTTCAGCCCGGAGGAGTAGGCATCCGGAATGGACGGATGTTTTTCCTTGAGCAAGCGTTCCTCGATGACCCGGCGAAAAATGCGCTCGATGTCCGGCGTGACATTGCTCCCTTTCCCCTCCATCACCACTCTGGGCCTGCCCAGCTTGGCCTGGCTCGGCTTTCTGCGCTTGCCACGGGCGCCCGAGTTGACATAGTCCGGCAAAAGGGCGTTCCTGCACATGCCTCGCTGCCAGTAGCGCCTCAGTAACCTATACACCGTCTGATTAGTGACACCATGGCGCTCCATGATGCCTCTGACAATGAGCCCTCTGGGGCGCCGCACGAAAAGCTGGGGATCGTGCACAAAATCCGCCAGCATTGCCCAAGCTTCATCACGCTTCTGCTGATCAAGAGAACCTTCCTCAACCTCCCGTAGGACTGTCTCCTCGAAGGGATCGGCAATGCTCTCCAGCTCCCGCTCCATGAGCAGACGCTCCAGCTCTGCAACCGATATCGGTTCGGGCAACGCCGTGTCCGAATCGATATCGATCCAGATGGCCTGCTCGGTGCCGGACCACAGCAGGCGCTTTCGCAGTTCCCCTATCCGGAACACCTGATTAACGGGAAACACTGCTCAGCTCCTGATGCATTTGATGAGCGTTGGCAACCAGGTCTTTCGGCTTCAGCTCCCGGTAAGGAGTGTCAAGATCGAACAAGAAACAGTGCCGGGCCAACAACTGGCGTAGCCAATAGAGCGCCTGACCGGCCTCCAGCTGGCCGGAGGTATCCAGTCCTTGGGCAATAGCGGTCACCTTCCGGTCTGGGTGACGCTGAAACTCGAGCAGAAACAGCTGCTGGTAATGGGCGAGATCGTCCTGAGCGATGTCGTCTTCAGCATGGGCAGGATAGAGCCATTGGATATTGGCAAATGCCACCTTGGATACCTCGCGCTCCGTGACGATGGCCCAGGGAATACCTTTTTCCTGCCAGTAGCGCCTTTCAAGCTCAAGCCTCTCGGTAACTTCAGGCTTCTGCAGGTCGGTACTGTACTTGGCCTGAATCGCGATGCTCGGGCGCTGAGGATCTTCGAAATCCACCAGAAAGTCGCTGGTCAGTACCTGCGGGGTGCCCTTGTAACGCCCGTGGGGCAAGCCAAGCTCCTCGGCGATGCGCACCGTATCTTCGACCCGCATCGGAAACTGTTCACGGATATCGGTGACATGGGGAGACCGATCCAAGGTCAGGAAGATGGCCAGTTCAAGATCGGATAGAAGATGGTGTAAACGCCGGGTCTTGCTGCCAGGCAGGCGGTGGGAGCGCCCCAGCGAGGACACGTCCCTAGTGTAGATGAACGGCTTGTAGTCTGATCCCTGGCCTTGGCCACGCCCGTCCTTGAGCCTTCTATCGATCTGGGCCTGGGTCAGCCCCTTGAATGTTCCAGACATGAGAAAGCCTGCACCCCCTGTGTCGATGACCTCAACATAGCAGATACAGGCTCAGGATGAAACTTTATTTGCAAGGATGATACTTTATTAAAACGGATGAAACTTTATTTGCATCCCACACCCGCTTTCTCGTTTCGCTTTCGGCTTATTCCACCGTCACCGACTTGGCCAGGTTACGCGGCTGGTCCACGTCGGTGCCCTTGAGCACGGCCACGTAGTAAGACAGCAGCTGCAGCGGCACGGTGTAGAGGATCGGCGCCAACACGTCGTGGATGTGCGGCATATTGATGACGTGCGTGCCTTCGCCATTGCCCAGGCCGGCGGCGCCGTCGGCGAAGACGATCAGCTGGCCGCCACGGGCGCGGACTTCCTGCAGGTTGGACTTGAGCTTCTCCAGCAGCTCGTTGTTCGGTGCCACGGTGACCACCGGCATGTCGGCGTCGACCAGGGCCAGCGGGCCGTGCTTGAGTTCGCCGGCCGGGTAGGCCTCGGCGTGGATGTAGGAGATTTCCTTGAGCTTGAGCGCACCTTCCATGGCCACCGGGTATTGGGCACCGCGGCCGAGGAACAGGGTGTGGTGCTTCTCGGCGAACAGCTCGGCGACCTTCTCCACGGTCTTGTCCATGGCCAGCGCCTCGCCCAGGCGAGTCGGCAGGCGACGCAGCTCTTCCACCAGCTCGGCAGCGACACCGGCCTGCAGGGTGCCGCGCACCTGGCCGAGGGCCAGGGTCAGCAGCAGCAGGGAGACCAGCTGGGTGGTGAAGGCCTTGGTCGAGGCGACGCCGATTTCCGGACCAGCCTGGGTCAGCAGGCACAGGTCGGACTCGCGCACCAGGGAGCTGGTGCCGACATTGCAGATGGTCAGGCTGGCCAGATACCCGGCTTGTTTGGCATTGCGCAGGGCGGCCAGGGTGTCGGCAGTCTCGCCGGACTGGGAGATGGTGATGAACAGGCTGTCCGGCTGCACGGCCACCTGGCGGTAGCGGAATTCGCTGGCCACTTCGATCTGGCAGGGAATGCCGGTCAGCGCCTCCAGCCAGTAACGAGCGACCATGCCGGCGTGGTAGCTGGTACCGCAGGCGACGATCTGCACGTTGCGCACCTTGGCGAACAGTTCGGCGGCTTGCGGGCCGAAGGCCTGGACCAGCACGTGATCGCCGCCCAGGCGGCCTTCCAGGGTGCGCTGCACGACCTTGGGCTGCTCGTGGATTTCCTTGAGCATGAAGTGGCGGTACTCGCCCTTGTCGGCGGCCTCGGCGCCCTCGTGGTACTGCACCGACTCACGCTGTACCGGTTGGCCAGCAACGTCCCAGATCTGCACGCTGTCGCGACGGATCTCGGCGATATCGCCCTCCTCCAGGTACATAAAGCGGTCCGTCACTTGTCTCAATGCGAGCTGGTCGGAGGCGAGGAAGTTCTCGCCCAGGCCCAGGCCGATCACCAGGGGGCTGCCGCTGCGCGCGGCGAGGATGCGGTCCGGCTGCTTGGCGCTGATCACCGCCAGGCCGTAGGCGCCATGCAGCTCGGGAATCGCGGCCTTGAGCGCAGCAGTGAGGTCGCCGAGCTGCTGCAGCTTGTGCTGCAGCAGGTGGACGATGGTCTCGGTGTCGGTGTCGGAGGTGAAGACATAGCCAAGGCCTTTGAGGCGCTCGCGCAGCTCCTCGTGGTTCTCAATGATGCCGTTGTGCACCACGGCCAATTCTTCCCCGGAGAAATGCGGGTGGGCGTTGCGCTCGCTCGGCGCGCCGTGGGTGGCCCAGCGGGTGTGGGCGATGCCCAGGTTGCCGGTCAGCGGCTCAGCGGCTAGGGCCTGTTCCAGCTCGGCGACCTTGCCGACGCGGCGACGACGCTGCAGCGTACCGGCCTGGGTGAAGACCGCTACGCCGGCGCTGTCATAGCCGCGGTACTCCAGGCGCTTGAGGCCTTCGACCAGGATCGGGGTGATGTTGCGTTCGGCGACGGCGCCAACGATGCCACACATAGGGGTTCTCCTCAGGAAGCGGCGGCGAGGATCAGCTGGACCCCGCGCGCGCGTATCTGTTCGGCCACCTGGCTATCCAGGCGGTCGTCGGTGATCAGGGTATGGACGCTGCTCCAGGGCAGCTCCAGATTGGGAATACGCCGGCCGACCTTGTCGCTCTCGACCATGACGATGACCTCGCGGGCCACTTCGGCCATGACCCGCGACAGACCCAGCAGCTCGTTGAAGGTGGTAGTGCCGCGCTCCAGGTCAATGCCATCGGCACCGATGAACAGCTGGTCGAAATCATAGGAGCGCAGCACCTGTTCGGCGACCTGGCCCTGGAAGGACTCCGAGTGCGGGTCCCAGGTGCCGCCGGTCATCAGCAGCACCGGTTCGTGCTCGATATCGCGCAAGGCGTTGGCCACGTTCAGCGAGTTGGTCATCACCACCAGGCCCGGCTGGCGGCCAAGCTGCGGGATCATCGCCGCGGTGGTACTACCACTGTCGATGATGATGCGCGCGTGCTCGCGGATCAGGCCGACCGCCGCGCGGGCAATGGCCTGCTTGTGGCGGGAAATGGGCTGGGCCGGCTCGCCGATCAGCTCCTGCGGCATGGGCACCGCACCGCCGTAACGACGCAGCAGCAGACCGTTCTTCTCCAGTTCGGCCAGGTCCTTTCGGATCGTAACTTCGGAAGTGGCGAAATGCTGCGCCAAGGCATCTACGACTACCTCGCCCTGCTCGTTGAGCAAGGCCAGGATTGCGTGGCGGCGCTGGGGCGTGTTGCGTTTCGACATTTAAGTTTCGATTCGAAAGATAAGTGCGCGAATCAAAACCTAACGAAAGCGTCAGGTCAAGCGCCAGATTGACGAAAGGCGGCCTGAGCCGCCTTTCAGCACAATGGCAGGCCTGCTACTTCGGCGCCTTCTGCGGGCGCTTCCAGCCTTCGATATTGCGCTGCTTGGCACGCCCAACGGCCAGGGCGGCCGCCGGTACATCCTGGGTCACGGTAGAGCCGGCACCGGTGGTGGCGCCATTGCCCAGGGTCACGGGGGCGACGATGGAGCTATTGGAACCGATGAACACGTCTTCGCCCATCACGGTGCGGTGCTTGTTGGCGCCGTCGTAGTTGCAAGTGATGGTGCCGGCGCCGATGTTGGTGCGCGCGCCGATCTCGGCGTCGCCCAGGTAGCTCAGGTGCCCGGCCTTGGCACCGTCGCCCAGCACGGCGTTCTTCAGCTCGACGAAGTTGCCGACATGGGCCTTGGCGCCCAGCCTGGCGCCCGGACGCAGACGGGCAAACGGACCGCAATCGGCGCCCTCGCCCAGTTCGGCACCTTCCAGGTGGCTGTTGGCTTTGACGATGGCGCCGCGGCGCAGCACCGAGTCCTTGATTACGCAGTTCGGGCCGATCTGCACGTCGTCCTCGATGACCACCTTGCCTTCGAGGATCACGTTGACGTCGATCAGCACATCGCGGCCCACCGTTGCCTCACCCCGCAGGTCGAAGCGTGCCGGGTCCAGCAGGGTCACGCCTTGGGCCATCAGGCCGCGGGCAGCGCGCTGCTGGTAGTAGCGCTCGAGTTGCGCCAGCTGCAAACGGTCGTTGGCACCGAGCACTTCCAGTTCGTCCTGCGGGTGTTCGGTGACCACCGGAATACCGTCCGCCACCGCCAGCGCCACCACGTCGGTCAGGTAGTACTCGCCCTGGGCGTTGTTGTTGGACAACCGGCTCAGCCAATCGCCCAGGCGCTTGCCTGGCAGGGCGAAGATGCCGGTGTTGCCCTCCTTGATCGCCCGCTGTTCCGGCGTGGCGTCCTTCTGCTCGACGATGCCCAGCACGCGCCCGGCATCATCGCGCAGGATGCGGCCGTAGCCGGTGGGGTCCTGCATCACCACGCTGAGCAGCGCCGCCTGGTCCACGCTGGAGCGCTCCAGCAGACGGCGCAGGGTATCGGCCTGGATCAATGGCACATCGCCGTAGAGCACCAGGACTCGCTCGGCATCGATGCCCGGCACGGCCTGCGCCACGGCATGGCCGGTGCCCAGCTGCTCTGCCTGCAGCACGAAGTGAACATCGTCGGCCGCCAGGCGCTCGCGCACCCGTTCGGCACCGTGGCCGATCACCACGTGGATCTTGCGCGGCGCAAGCGCGCGGGCGGTGTCGATGACGTGGCCGAGCATGGGCTTGCCGGCCACCGGGTGCAGGACCTTGGGCAGAGCCGAACGCATGCGGGTGCCCTGGCCGGCGGCGAGAATGACGATATCGAGGGACATAGAGGCAGATCCTGTAACTGTATTGCCCGGATGCGAGCCCATGGAAGGCCGCCGATAGACAAGGGAGCTCACTCCCTCGCCCTAGCCCTTCTCCCGGGGGGAGAGGGGGATATATTCCGGCAGAAAAAGAAAAAGGGTAGCCAAGGCTACCCTTTTACTCGCTGACGCTGGAAGCCGGAGGACGAGCCTCAGTACTTCTTGCGCATCTGCTGGACGGTGCGCAGCTGAGCTGCCACTTCGGCCAGGTGAGCGGCGGCGGAACCATAGTTGAATTCCGAGCCTTTCTCGTTGAGCGCTTTCTCGGCGGCCTTGAGGGCCTCCTGAGCAGCAGCTTCGTCGATGTCGCCGGCACGAGTCACGGTGTCGGCCAGGACCTTCACCATGTTCGGCTGCACTTCGAGGAAACCACCCGAGATGTAGAACACCTCATGCTCGCCACCCTGCTTGACCAGGCGGATGGGGCCCGGCTTCAGGTCGGTGATCAGCGGGGCGTGGCCCGGAGCGATACCGAGATCGCCCAGGTTGCCGTGCGCGATCACCATCTCGACCAGACCGGAGAAGATCTCCGCTTCGGCACTGACGATGTCGCAATGGACAGTAATGGCCATACGCTTGCCTCACGAGCGCCCGTTGCCGGGCGCACAGGGGATTACAGTTTCTTGGCTTTCTCGATGGCTTCGTCGATGCTGCCAACCATGTAGAACGCCTGCTCCGGCAGGTGATCGTAGTCACCTTTCAGGATGCCGCTGAAACCAGCGATGGTGTCCTTCAGGGAAACGTACTTGCCCGGGGAGCCGGTGAAGACTTCAGCCACGAAGAACGGCTGGGACAGGAAGCGCTGGATCTTACGAGCACGGGCTACCAGTTGCTTGTCCGCTTCGGACAGCTCGTCCATACCGAGGATCGCGATGATGTCCTTCAGTTCCTTGTAGCGCTGCAGTACGTACTGCACGCCACGCGCGGTCTCGTAGTGCTCCTGACCAACCACCAGCGGATCGAGCTGACGGGAGGTGGAGTCCAGCGGATCCACAGCCGGGTAGATACCCAGGGAGGCGATGTCACGCGACAGTACGACGGTGGCGTCCAAGTGGGCGAAGGTGGTTGCCGGGCTCGGGTCGGTCAGGTCGTCCGCGGGTACGTATACGGCCTGTACCGAGGTGATCGAGCCGTTCTTGGTGGAGGTAATACGCTCCTGCAGAACGCCCATCTCTTCGGCCAGAGTCGGCTGGTAACCTACTGCGGAAGGCATACGGCCCAGCAGTGCGGATACTTCGGTACCGGCGAGGGTGTAACGGTAGATGTTGTCGACGAACAGCAGAACGTCACGACCTTCGTCACGGAACTTCTCGGCCATGGTCAGGCCGGTCAGTGCCACGCGCAAACGGTTGCCTGGCGGCTCGTTCATCTGGCCGTAGACCAGGGCCACTTTGTCGAGAACGTTGGAGTCCTTCATCTCGTGGTAGAAGTCGTTACCCTCACGAGTACGCTCACCCACACCAGCGAACACGGAATAACCGCTGTGTTCCATGGCGATGTTACGGATCAGTTCCATCATGTTCACGGTCTTGCCGACGCCGGCGCCACCGAACAGACCGACCTTACCGCCCTTGGCGAACGGGCAGACCAGGTCGATTACCTTGATACCGGTTTCCAGCAGGTCGTTGCCGCCCGCTTGCTCGGCGTACGACGGCGCAGCGCGGTGGATTTCCCACTGCTCTTCTTCGCCGATCGGGCCAGCTTCGTCAATCGGATTGCCCAGCACGTCCATGATCCGGCCCAGGGTCGCTTTACCGACCGGTACGGAGATGGCCTTGCCAGTACGGGTGACGTCCAGGCCACGCTTCAGACCTTCGGTCGAGCCCATGGCGATGGAACGCACCACACCGTCGCCCAGCTGCTGCTGAACTTCCAGGGTGGTTTCGGCGCCAACTACTTTCAGCGCTTCATAAACACTCGGCACTTGATCACGCGGGAATTCCACGTCGATAACGGCGCCGATGATTTGAACGATACGTCCGCTACTCATCTTTGGTTCCTCTGAATATTTGAACCGTTCTTAAACCGCGGCAGCGCCGCCGACGATTTCCGAAATTTCCTGGGTGATCGCTGCCTGACGCGCCTTGTTGTAAATCAGCTGCAGGTCTTTGATCAGATCGCCAGCGTTGTCGGTGGCGTTCTTCATTGCGATCATCCGTGCCGCCTGTTCAGCAGCAGCGTTCTCGACCACCGCCTGGTACACCTGCGACTCCACATAACGCACCATCAGACCGTCGAGCAGCTGTTTGGCGTCGGGTTCGTACAGGTAGTCCCAGTGGTGCTTGAGACCTTCATCCGGAGTCGCCACCAGGGGAACGAGCTGCTCCACTGTCGGCTTTTGCGTCATGGTATTGACGAACTTGTTCGAGACCACGGACAGACGATCGATGCGACCTTCCAGGTAAGCATCGAGCATGACCTTGACGGAACCGATCAGATCGTTGATCGAGGGTTCTTCGCCCAGGTGACTGATCGCAGCAACGACATTGCCACCAAAGTTGCGGAAGAACGCCGCACCCTTGCTGCCAATCACGCAGAGATCGATCTCCACGCCTTGCTCGCGATTGCTCGTCATGTCCTTGACCAGAGCCTTGAACAGGTTGGTATTCAGACCACCGCACAGACCACGGTCCGAACTCACCACCACGTAACCGACGCGCTTGACTTCACGCTCGATCATGAACGGGTGACGATATTCCGGGTTGGCGTTGGCCAGATGACCAATCACCTGGCGGATACGCTCCGCGTAGGGACGACTGGCAGCCATGCGCTGTTGAGCCCTGCGCATCTTGCTGGTCGCCACCTTCTCCATGGCGCTGGTGATCTTCTGCGTGCTTTTGATGCTCGCAATCTTGCTGCGAATCTCTTTTGCGCCTGCCATGTAACACCTATCAGGTTAGCAAGCGGGGACCTCGCGGCCCCCACTGCGGCTTACCAGGTTTGGGTGGCCTTGAACTTCTCGATACCGGCTTTCAGCTGGCCATCGATGTCGTCATTGAAGTCGCCCTTCTCGTTGATCTTCGCCATCAGTGCGGCGTTCTCACGGTTGAAGAAGGCGATCAGGGCCTGCTCGAAGCTGATGATCTTGGCGACTTCGACGTCGGCCAGGAAACCACGCTCGGCGGCATACAGGCTCACCGACATGTCGGCGATGGACATCGGCGCGTACTGCTTCTGCTTCATCAGCTCGGTAACGCGCTGACCGTGATCCAGCTGCTTGCGGGTAGCCTCGTCCAGGTCAGAAGCGAACTGGGCGAAAGCCGCCAGTTCACGGTACTGAGCCAGAGCGGTACGGATACCACCGGACAGCTTCTTGATGATCTTGGTCTGAGCGGCACCACCCACGCGGGAAACCGAGATACCGGCGTTGACGGCCGGACGGATACCCGAGTTGAACATGGCCGATTCCAGGAAGATCTGACCGTCGGTGATGGAGATCACGTTGGTAGGAACGAACGCGGAAACGTCACCAGCCTGGGTTTCGATGATCGGCAGAGCGGTCAGGGAACCGGTCTTGCCAGTCACGGCGCCATTGGTGAACTTCTCGACGTACTCTTCGGAAACGCGGGAAGCGCGCTCCAGCAGACGGCTGTGGAGATAGAACACGTCGCCCGGATAAGCTTCGCGGCCCGGCGGACGGCGCAGCAGCAGGGAGATCTGGCGGTAGGCAACAGCCTGTTTGGACAGGTCGTCGTACACGATCAGGGCGTCTTCACCGCGGTCGCGGAAGTATTCGCCCATGGTGCAACCGGCGTACGGAGCCAGGAACTGCAGAGCAGCCGACTCGGAAGCGCTAGCGGCTACCACGATGGTGTTGGCCAGGGCGCCAGCTTCTTCCAGCTTGCGCACTACGTTGGCGATGGTCGATTGCTTCTGACCGATGGCAACGTAGACGCAGCGGATACCGCTGTTCTTCTGGTTGATGATGGCGTCGACGGCCAGAGCGGTCTTACCGATCTGACGGTCACCGATGATCAGCTCGCGCTGACCACGGCCTACCGGGATCATGGCGTCAACCGACTTGTAACCGGTCTGTACCGGCTGGTCGACCGACTTACGCCAGATCACGCCCGGTGCAACTTTTTCAACGGCGTCGGTGGCCTGAGCATTGATCGGGCCTTTGCCGTCGATCGGGTTGCCCAGTGCGTCGACTACGCGACCCAGCAGTTCCGGACCAACCGGGACTTCCAGGATGCGGCCGGTGCACTTGGCGCTCATGCCTTCGGCGAGGCTGGTGTATGCACCCAGCACAACGGCACCAACGGAGTCTTGCTCCAGGTTCAGCGCCATACCGTAGACACCACCCGGGAACTCGATCATTTCGCCGTACATGACGTCGGCCAGACCGTAGATACGCACGATACCGTCGGAAACGGATACCACGGTACCTTCGTTGCGGGCTTGGGAAGAGACGTCGAGTTTCTCGATACGTCCCTTGATGATTTCACTAATTTCGGAAGGATTGAGTTGCTGCATTGCTCTGCTGCCCCTTCAAACTCAAGATTTCAACGCTTCGGCCAGTTTCGCGATTTTGCCGCGAACCGAGCCATCGATAACCAGGTCGCCTGCGCGGATAACCACACCACCGATGAGGGCGGCGTCTTCCGTCACATGCAGACGCACTTCTCGGCTGAGCCGTGCGTTGAGAACCTTGGCGAGTTTGTCTTGCTGTTCTGTGCTCAATGCGAAGGCACTGGTCACTTCCACGTCCACCGACTTTTCCTGCTCGGCCTTGTACAGCTCGAACTGGGCGGCGATTTCCGGCAACAGATCGAGACGACCGTTTTCGGCTACCACGGAAATGAAGTTGCGTGCCTGGGCGTCGAACTTGTCACCACACACTTCGTTGAAAGTGGTGGCCTTCTCTGCGCTCGTCAGACGCGGGGCCTTGAGCACGCGCTGCATGGTGTCGTCTTGCGACACCGCCGCAGCCAGGCCGAGCATGGCTGACCAGGAGGCCAGTTGCTGGTGGGCCTGAGCGTGCTCGAAAGCTGCCTTGGCGTAAGGTCGGGCCAGCGTGGTCAGTTCTGCCATGATCGCCCTCGCTTAGATTTCGGCAGCCAGTTTGTTAACCAGCTCCGCATGCGCGTTTTGATCGATGGATGCACCCAGGATCTTCTCGGCACCGCCAACAGCCAGGGCACCCACTTGGGCACGCAGGGCGTCTTTGACGCTGTTCAGTTCCTGTTCGATCTCGGCCTGAGCCTGAGCCTTCACACGGTCAGCTTCGACACGAGCCTGATCACGGGCTTCGTCGACGATCTGGGTCGCGCGCTTCTTGGCCTGCTCGATGATTTCAGCAGCCTGGGTTTTGGCTTCGCGCAGTTGCTGAGCCACTTTCTCGTGGGCCAGTTCCAGATCGCGAGCCGCACGGTTGGCGGCGTCCAGACCATCGGCGATCTTCTTTTGGCGTTCGCGCAGAGCCGTGATGACCGGAGGCCATACGAACTTCATGCAGAACAGCACGAAAATGAAGAACGCAACGGCCTGGCCAATCAGGGTTGCATTAATGTTCACGCCAGTACCTCGCTGTTCGTTGTTTCGTCAAACCAATCAACTCGCAAGCGAGTGATTAGCCGGCGATCTGACCAACGAAGGGGTTCGCGAAGGTGAAGAACAGAGCGATACCAACGCCGATCATGGTCACGGCGTCCAGCAGACCGGCGACGATGAACATTTTCACCTGCAGCATCGGAACCATTTCCGGCTGACGAGCAGCGCCTTCCAGGAACTTGCCGCCCAGCAGACCGAAGCCAATGGCAGTACCCAGAGCGCCCAGACCGATCAGCAGGGCAACAGCAATCGCGGTGAGACCAACTACAGTTTCCATTTTTCCTCCCGACTTTTACGTCGTATTGGTTTAGGTTGAAGCGATAAAGCGGTTTTCGTTTACCCCAAGAGGCGAGCGCCTCTTAGTGGTTGTCTTCGTGCGCCATCGACAGATAGACGATGGTCAACATCATGAAGATGAAGGCCTGCAGGGTGATGATCAGGATGTGGAACACGGCCCACGCCCAGTTCAGCGCCACGCCCAGAGTGCTCAGCAGGAACAGGCCGCTGCCGAACATCACGGCGATCAGGATGAAGATCAGTTCGCCGGCATACATGTTGCCGAACAGACGCAGAGCCAGGGAAATCGGCTTGGCGATCAGGGTGACGAACTCGAGCAGGAAGTTGACCGGGATCAGCAGGATCTGCACAACGATGTTGCTGCTGCTGAACGGGTGCAGGGTCAGCTCGCCGAGGAAGCCGCCGATGCCCTTGACCTTGATGCTGTAGAACACGATCAGGGCGAACACCGACAGGGCCAGGCCCAGGGTGGCGTTCGGGTCAGTGGTCGGCACCACGCGGAAGAACAGATGCTCGTTGCCGGTGATCTTGGCGGCCAGGACCGGCAGGAAGTCGACCGGCACCAGGTCCATCAGGTTCATCAGGAAGATCCAGACGAAGATGGTCAGGGCCAGCGGAGCGATCAGGGCGTTGCGGCCGTGGAAGGTGTCCTTGACGCTGCCGTCAACGAACTCGACCATGACTTCAACGAAGTTCTGCAGGGCACCTGGCTGGCCGCTGGTGGCGCGCTTGGCGGCCATGCGGAACAGCAGGATGAAGATCAGGCCAAGGAAAACGGACCAGCCGAGAGTATCGACGTGGAAGGCCCAGAAGCCCATTTCCTTTGCTTCTTGCGCGGTGTGGGCGAAGCCCCAGTCACCATTCGGCAGTTGCCCGAAGGTCAGGTTCTGCAGGTGGTGCTGGATGTAGCCCGAAGCGGTTTGTTCTGCCATGTTTGCCTCAAACGCTCTAAGGTCTCGAAAGTCTTGTTCTCATCAGCAGCGGGGCGAACCAGCCGACGCTGAGCGCCAGCACGAAGATGCCGAACAGCGCCGGCGCCTCCAGGGGTTTCACCACTACAAACGCCAGTGCAAACAGCACTGCCGTCAGAATCAGCTTGCCCGCTTCGCCGGCATAGAAAGACCGGACGATGCTCTGGGCCGCCCGCGCCCCGCTGAAACGGAACGCCTTGTGGGCGAAATACAGATTGGGGAGCCAGGCAATAAGCCCCCCGCAGAGTCCCGAGTAGCCACTCACTGCACCGCGCCAGCCGAACAGGGCGGCAGCGGCCAGCAGAATCACGGCCAGTTGGGCCAGCAGTACCGGAAACACCGGTAAACGATGGAAGGGCAGGCGGTTCGGCGTGCGGGCATCCATCTCTTGCTGTTCCTCTGGGTCGGCACGTTAAATCAACAACTTGGCATACTTTGTGCCGACAAAATGCGCGCAGAGTATAGGGGGGGTTCCCCCCCTGTTCAACTGGCCGGTAGTGAATTCCGACCGCCCGCTACACGGGCAACGATGAGCAATTGTTTCAGCGAATGTGGGCCAGTACACCCTGCAGTTCGTCCAGCGAACTGTAGCGGATCACCAGTTGCCCCTTGCCCTTGGCACCATGCTTGATCTGCACCGGAGCCCCTAGCTTCTCGGCCAGGCGCTGTTCCAGGCGGTTGATGTCCGGGTCGGCCTTGGCCTTCTCGGCGGGCTTGTCCTTGCTGTTCAGCCACTGGCGCACCAGTGCTTCGGTTTGGCGCACGGTGAGGCCGCGTGCGACAACATGTCGCGCGCCTTCCACCTGCTGTTCCAGCGGCAGACCGAGCAGGGCACGGGCATGGCCCATCTCCAGATCGCCATGGGCGAGCAGGGTCTTGATCTCTTCCGGCAGGGCGATCAGGCGCAGCAGGTTGGTGATGGTCACCCGCGACTTGCCGACCGCATCGGCGACCTGCTGCTGGGTCAGCTCGAACTCCTGCTGCAGGCGCTGCAGGGCCACGGCTTCCTCGATCGGGTTGAGGTCTTCGCGCTGGATGTTCTCGATCAGCGCCATGGCGATGGCGGCTTCGTCCGGCACTTCACGAACCATGGCCGGGATCTTGTCCAGGCCGGCCTGCTGGCTGGCACGCCAGCGGCGTTCACCGGCGATGATCTCGAAGCGACCACCGCCGATGGGGCGCACCACGATCGGCTGCATCACGCCCTGGACCTTGATCGAGTTGGCCAGCTCTTCCAGGGCAGAGGGGTCCATGTCGCGGCGCGGCTGGTACTTGCCGCGCTGGATCAGGTCCAGCGGCAGGTGCTGCAGCTCGCGGCTGTCGACCTTGACCGCTTCTTCTTCCAGGGTAGCGGCGGTGCTGCCGCCGAGCAGGGCGTCCAGTCCGCGGCCAAGTCCGCGTTTCTTGATGGCCATGAGATTCCTTTATGCGGTTGCGGTTTTCGCGGCGGCGCGCTGACGGCGCACCAGTTCGCCGGCCAGCGCCAGGTAGGCGATGGCGCCGCGTGATTGCTTGTCATAGGCCAGCGCCGGCATGCCGAAGCTGGGCGCCTCGGCCAGGCGCACGTTGCGCGGGATAACCACGTCGTACAGCTGCTCGCCGAAGTGCTCCTTGAGCTGGGCGCTGACGTCGTTGGTCAGGCTGATGCGCGGGTCATACATGGTGCGCAGCAGGCCTTCGATCTTCAGGCTCGGGTTGAGCAGCGCACCGATGCGCTGAATGCTGTTCATCAGGTCGGTCAGGCCCTCCAGCGCGTAGTACTCGCACTGCATGGGGATGATCACGCCGTCGGCGGCGACCAGGGCGTTGACCGTGAGCATCGACAGCGCCGGTGGGCAGTCGATGAGGATGTAGTCGTAGTTCTCGCGGATCGGCGCCAGTGCGTAACGCAGGCGGCTCTCCTTCATCTTCATCTCGAGCAGGGCCACTTCGGCGGCGGTCAGGTCGCGGTTGGCCGGCAGCAGCTGGTAGCCGCCGTGCTCGGAGAACTGCATGGCCTCGCCGACGGTGCTCTCGCCGATCAGCACGTCGTAGATGGAGTGCTCCAGGGCCTGCTTATCCACACCGCTGCCCATGGTGGCGTTGCCCTGTGGATCGAGGTCGATCAGCAGCACGCGGCGCTTGGTGGCGACCAGCGAGGCGGCCAGGTTGATGCAGGTGGTGGTCTTGCCGACCCCGCCTTTCTGATTGGCGATCGCGAATACCTTGGCCATCTGTGCTTCCCCCTAGACCGAGCGTCGCAGTATCAACAGGTGACGCTGGCCTTGGCAACCGGGAACCTTGAGCACGTCGCAGCTTTGCAGGCGGAAGTCCGCCGGCAGCGCCTGCAGCTCGTCGTCCGGCTGCACGCCCTTCATCGCCAGCCAGTGGGTATCGCCGTTGCCCAGATGACGGGTCCAGTCGGTGAAGTCCTGCAGCGAGCTGAAGGCGCGCGAGCAGATGCCGCTGAACGGAACTTGCGGACGGAACTCCTCGACCCGGCTGTGGATAACTTCCAGGTTGGCCAGCTTGAGCTCCAGCTTCACCTGGGTCAGAAAGCGCGTCTTCTTGCCGTTGGAATCGAGCAGGGTGAAACGCCGCTCGGGAAACAGGATCGCCAGGGGAATACCGGGCATGCCGCCGCCACTGCCGACGTCCAGCCAGTTGTCACCGTATTGGGCCACGAAGGGCACCACGCTGAGGCTGTCGAGCAGATGACGCGAGACCATCTCGTCCGGGTTGCGCACGGCAGTGAGGTTGTAGGCCTTGTTCCACTTGATCAGCAGGGCCAGATAGGCCAGCAGCTGTTCCTGCTGCAGAGGGCTGAGCGCCACGCCGAGCGTCTGCGCGCCCTGCGCGAGTTCATCGGCATGGCGTTGGGTGACCTGGGACATCAGGCGCTGGCCTCCAGAGTCTGGCCGGCGCTGCGCTTCTTCAGGTGGATCAGCAGCAGGGAGATGGCCGCCGGGGTCACGCCCGGGATACGCCCGGCTTGGCCGAGGGTCTCGGGGCGGATCTTGCCCAGCTTGCCCTGAATTTCCTTGGACAGGCCGGAGATGCTGGCGTAGTCGATATCGGCCGGCAGCTTGGTGTCCTCGCTGGCGCGCAGACGCTCGATCTCTTCCTGCTGGCGGTCGATGTAGCCGGCGTACTTGGTCTTGATCTCCACCTGCTCGGCAACCTGGGCATCCACGGCCGGGGCCTCGGTCACTTCGGCCAGGGCGGCGTAGTCGATTTCCGGACGGGCCAGCAGGTTGAGCAGGTTGTATTCATGGGCCAGCGGCGTACCGAAGCGCGCGACTATGGCATCGCCCTGCAGCGTGCCGGGGCGCACCCAGGTGCTCTTCAGGCGCTGTTCTTCCTGGGCGATGCCCTCGCGCTTGGCCTCGAACGCAGCCCAACGGCTGTCGTCGATCAGCCCCAGCTCGCGACCTTTCTCTGTCAGGCGCAGGTCGGCGTTGTCCTCGCGCAGGATCAGCCGGTACTCGGCGCGCGAAGTGAACATGCGGTAGGGCTCCTGGGTGCCCAGGGTGATCAGGTCGTCGACCAGCACGCCGATGTAGGCCTCGTCACGGCGCGGACACCAGGCATCCTTGCCCTGGGCGCGCAGCGCGGCGTTGGCCCCGGCCAGCAGGCCCTGGGCACCGGCTTCTTCATAGCCGGTGGTGCCGTTGATCTGGCCGGCGAAGAACAGGCCGCCGATGACCTTGGTCTCCAGGCTGTACTTGAGGTCGCGCGGATCGAAGTAGTCGTACTCGATGGCGTAGCCGGGACGCACGATATGGGCGTTCTCCATGCCGCGAATGGAGCGCACGATCTCCAACTGCACGTCGAACGGCAGCGAAGTGGAGATGCCGTTGGGATACAGCTCATGGGTGGTCAGGCCTTCCGGCTCGATGAACACCTGGTGGCTGTCCTTGTCGGCGAAGCGGTGGATCTTGTCTTCGATCGACGGGCAGTAGCGCGGGCCGATACCTTCGATCACGCCCGAGTACATCGGCGAGCGATCCAAGTTGCTGGCGATGATCTCGTGAGTGCGCGCGTTGGTGTGGGTCATCCAGCAGCTGATCTGGCGCGGATGCATGGCCTGATTGCCGAGGAAGGACATCACCGGGGTCGGGGTGTCGCCAGGCTGCTCGGTCATCACCGAGAAATCCACCGAGCGGCCATCGATACGCGGCGGGGTGCCGGTCTTCAGGCGGCCGACACGCAGCGGCAGCTCGCGCAGGCGTTTGGCCAGGGCGATCGAGGGCGGATCGCCGGCACGGCCGCCGGAGTAGTTCTGCAGGCCGATGTGGATAAGTCCGCCGAGGAAGGTGCCGGTGGTCAATACCACGTTGTCGGCCATGAAGCGCAGGCCCATCTGGGTGACCACGCCCTTGACCTGGTCCTGCTCGACGATCAGGTCGTCGGCGGCCTGCTGGAATATCCACAGGTTGGCCTGGTTCTCCAGGATCTCGCGGATCGCCGCCTTGTACAGCACGCGGTCGGCCTGGGCGCGAGTGGCGCGTACGGCCGGGCCCTTGCGGCTGTTGAGCACGCGGAACTGGATACCGCCCTTGTCGGTGGCCAGCGCCATGGCGCCGCCCAGGGCATCGATTTCCTTGACCAGGTGGCTCTTGCCGATACCGCCGATGGCCGGGTTACAGCTCATCTGGCCGAGGGTTTCCACGTTGTGGGTCAACAGCAGGGTCTTCACGCCCATGCGTGCGGCTGCCAGCGCAGCCTCGGTGCCGGCATGACCGCCGCCGATCACGATCACGTCAAAACGGGAAGGGAAGTCCACCACGCACCTCGTGCCTGTAGAAAAAGGGGGAATAGAGAAGGGGCGCAAGTATAGGGACTTAGCCGGGGTGAATGAAGCCTTCTGCACAAAAAATAGCCAGCTGGTCGGCTCTTAGGCTTATAGAGAATAAAAAGAATGAATTTATATAAAGCCTTATTTTTATTCTTATGTATGGTGCCGGCCGTTTCTGTGGATAGATTGCCAGAAGGCTTGTTGCTCATGGGCTGTAGCGAATGATAACCCTGTGGCGTTCCTGCCACTTTCCGGGGGGCAAGCTGCGGGCCAGCTGTGGATGGAAAGGTCTTTTATGCACAGGCCAGGTTATCTTCAGTATTCAAGCCGGCTTATCGACCGTGCTCAGGCCGGGTTTTCCACAGGGTTCCCGATGACCACTGGTACTCCCTGGAGCGTGGCTATTTGCCGATGCAGAAGCTGGAAAAGATGCGCCCGAGCAGATCGTCGGAGCTGAAGGCACCGGTGATCTCACCCAACGCCTGCTGGGCCTGACGCAGGTCCTCGGCCAGCAGCTCGCCGGCGCCCATCAGGGTCAGCTGGTTGCGGCCATGCTCCAGGCTGGCCTGGGCCTGGCTCAGGGCCTCCAGGTGACGACGACGGGCGCTGAAGCCGCTTTCGGCGGTCTGTTCGAAGCCCATGCATGCCTTCAGATGCTCGCGCAGCAGGTCCAGTCCGGCAGCTGACTTGGCCGACAGGGCGATGGTCACGTGGCCGTCGTTACAGGTTTCCAGGGCGACGGGCTCGCCCGACAGATCGGCTTTGTTGCGGATCAGGGTGACCCGTGCCGGATCAGGCTTGCTTTCGAGAAACTCCGGCCACAGGGCGAAGGGATCGGCGGCTTCCGGCGCCGTGGAGTCCACCACCAGCAGCACCCGGTCGGCCTCGCCGATGGCCTTGAGCGCGCGCTCTACGCCGATTCGCTCCACCTGGTCGTCGGTGTCGCGCAGGCCGGCGGTGTCAACCACGTGCAGCGGCATGCCATCAATGTGGATATGTTCGCGCAGCACATCGCGAGTGGTGCCGGCGATATCGGTGACGATGGCCGCCTCACGCCCGGCCAGGGCATTGAGCAGGCTGGACTTACCGGCGTTGGGCCGACCGGCGATGACCACGTTCATACCGTCACGCAGCAGCGCGCCCTGACCGGCTTCGCGCAGCACTGTGGATAAGTACTCGCGCACCGCATCGAGCTGACTCAGTACATGGCCGTCGGCGAGGAAGTCGATCTCTTCCTCGGGGAAGTCGATCGCGGCTTCGACGTAGATGCGCAGCTGGATCAGGCGTTCGGTCAGTTCGTGCACCCGCCGTGAAAACTCGCCCTGCAGCGAGCGCAGGGCGTTGCGCGCGGCCTGGGTCGAGCTGGCCTCGATCAGGTCGGCGATGGCTTCGGCCTGGGCCAGATCGAGCTTGTCGTTGAGGAAGGCACGCTCGCTGAATTCGCCCGGGCGGGCCTGCCGCGCGCCGAGCTGCAGGCAGCGCTGCAGCAGCATATCCAGCACCACCGGGCCACCGTGGCCCTGCAGCTCCAGTACGTCCTCGCCGGTGAACGAATGCGGGCCGGGGAAGAACAGCAGCAGGCCCTGGTCGATCACTTCGCCATCGTCGTCGTGCCAGGGGCCGTAGTGGGCGTGGCGCGGCTTGGGCTCCAGGCCAGACAGGCTGATGCCGATGGCGCGCGCACGAGGGCCGGACACGCGCACGATGCCGACGCCCCCGCGACCCTGGGCAGTGGCGACGGCGGCTATGGTTTCACGGGCGCTGGTCATGCTGGTGTTCTCGGCTGTGGATATCTGACAGATAGCAAAACGCCCCACGAGGGGGCGTCTTGTGCAGCTTAGCGGGTTCAGGCCTTGGCCGCGGCCGCTTCGATCTGGCGGGTAATGTACCACTGCTGGGCAATGGACAGGACGTTGTTGACCACCCAGTACAGCACCAGACCGGCCGGGAACCAGAGGAAGAAGAAGGTGAAGATGATCGGCATCATCTTCATCACCTTGGCCTGCATGGGGTCCGGCGGAGTCGGGTTGAGGTGCTGCTGGATGAACATGGTCGCGCCCATGATGATCGGCAGCAGGAAGAACGGGTCCTTGATCGACAGGTCGGTGATCCAGAACATCCACGGCGCCTGGCGCATCTCGACGCTTTCCAGGAGTACCCAGTAGAGCGCGAGGAACACCGGCATCTGCACCAGAATCGGCAGGCAGCCACCGAGCGGGTTGATCTTCTCCTTCTTGTACAGCTCCATCATCGCCTGGGACATCTTCTGGCGATCATCGCCGAACTGTTCCTTCAGCGCCTGCAGCTTGGGCGACACGGCGCGCATACGGGCCATGGAGCGATAGCTGGCAGCCGACAGCGGGAAGAAGGCCAGTTTGATGATGATGGTCAGGACGATGATCGACCAGCCCCAGTTACCGAGCAGGTTGTGGATATGTTCCAGCAGCCAGAAGATCGGTTGGGCGATGAACCACAGGATGCCGTAGTCGACGGTCAGTTCCAGACCAGGGGACAGCTGCTTCAGGTGTTCCTGGATCTTCGGACCGGCATACAGCACGGCACCGGTTTCGGCGCTGGCGCCGGCGGCGACACTCAGCTGCGGACCGGTGAAGCCGATGATGTAGTTACCCTGGCTGTCCTTGCGGGTCTGCACACTGTTGTTGTCGTCCTTGTTGGCGACCCAGGCGGTGACGAAGTAGTGCTGCAGCCAGGCGACCCAGCCGCCCTGCACGGTTTCGCGCAGGCTCTTCTCGTCCATGTCGCCCATCTTCACCTTCTTGTACGGCTCCTCGGCCGTCCACAGGGCGGCGCCCAGGTAGGTCGCGGTACCGGTGGCGGTGGTGGAAGACGGATCGGCGCTGTTGTCACGCTTGAGCTGGGCGTAGAAGTTGCCGCTCCAGGCCTGGCCGCTCTGGTTGTCGATCTTGTAATCGACCTTCAGATCATACTGACCACGCTCGAAGCTGAAGCGCTTGACGTAGTTGACCCCGGCTTCGGCGTAGTTCAGCTCCACCACCAGCTGGTCCTGACCATCGGCCATAGCGTAGCTGCGCTGAGCGCTGCTCCACAGGGCGCGACCGCTGGACTTGTCCGGTGCGTTGGTACCAATCAGGCCGCTCTGCGCCAGGTAGGTACGCTCGCCGCCGTTGTCGAACAGCTGGAACGGCACGTCCGGGCGATCCTGGCGACGCGGGTACTGCGGCAGCGTCAGCTGGACGATATCGCCGCCCTTGGGATCGATCGCCAGTTCGAGCACATCGGTCTTCACCCGTATCAGCTCGTCGCTGACCGCTGCCGGAGCCGCCAGCTGCGGGTTGGCCTCGGTATTGGCGGTCGGCACGTCATCGGCGGCATTGCTGGCCGGAACATCCGGCAGGCTCGCTGCCTGGTTGCCACTGACGGTGGTGCTGGCGGTCGCCGGAATGGCGGCTTGGCCGTAGTCCTCGTTCCACTGCAGAACCATCAGGTAGGACACGATGGCCAGGGCGACGAGCAGGATCGAGCGTTGGATGTCCATGGATTACTCGGTCATCGAAGGTGAGGAGGGAGGCGGAACCGGATCGTAACCACCGGGGTTCCAGGGATGGCAGCGACTCAGGCGGCGTAGGCCGAGCCAACCGCCACGCAGCACGCCATGGGTTTCGATGGCTTGCTGGGTGTAGCAGGAGCAGCTGGGATAGAAGCGACAGTGACTGGCCATCAAGGGGCTGATGGCGTAGCGGTAGAACTGGATCGGTAGAATGACCAGTTTACGCATGGGGGCTGTCGCCTACCCCGGGAGGTGCGGCTGTGGGACGCTGTTTGGCCAGGCGCTTCCAGAGTTTGCCGAACTGCTGATGCAGTTCTGGGTTGTCTAGATCGCCAAGACCTTTGCGTGCCACCACAACAATGTCCAGACCTGCCAGCAACTCCTGATGGTGCCGGAAGGAATCCCGGATCAGACGTTTCAGGCGGTTGCGCTCGACGGAGAGCTTGACGCTTTTCTTGCCGATCACCAACCCCAGACGAGGGTGTTCGAGATCGTTGGCACGTGCGAGGAGGAGGACGTTCTTGCCTGGTGCCTTGCCGCTCGGTGAGTCGAAGACTGCCTTGAATTGTCGGGGGGTCAGCAGACGCTTTTCCCGACCGTAGTCTCGACTCACCACCCGTTCCGAGTAATCAGACGGTTAGACGCTTGCGGCCCTTGGCGCGACGACGCGACAGGACGGCACGGCCGTTCTTGGTGGCCATGCGAGCGCGGAAACCGTGAACGCGAGCGCGCTTGAGGGTGCTGGGTTGGAAAGTACGTTTCATGCTGATCTACCTGGGTGGTCCATACGGGCCTGGATGGCCCCCGTTTAAAGAGACCGGCGATTCTAGTGAAACCGCAGCGCCAGGTCAATTTCCAACCAGCCTGGAATCCGTAAAGAAAGATAAAAGGAAAGAAAATCTTTAAAGAGCTTGTTCTAGTAAAACTTAATAGCCCTCAAGCGTGCTGTGGAAAAGTCGCTGGAAGCCTAGCATTTCGGGCCTTGGCGAGAAGGATAAGCTTGTCCGAAAGCGGTGTGCCGACTGTTCGCAGCCGGTGCACCGCCTGTGCAGGAAAGGTCCATTTACCCACAGAGGGCTTTTCCCGTGCGTTACCCCCAGGCTTTTGCCCAGCCTTCAGTTACATTTATCCACAGACTTTACGGATCTTGCTGTGAACGCGGGAAACACCAATAAATCCTTGATTCTATTCGGCTGATCGCGTCGATTCGTGTGGATAACTCTGCCCCTCAGGGCTACAATGCAGGCTGTTTTTTTGCATCGCAACCGTAGCGATCCCAGGGGATTTCAGTGTCCGTAGAACTTTGGCAGCAGTGTGTGGAGCTGCTTCGCGACGAGTTGCCCGCCCAGCAATTCAATACCTGGATCCGCCCATTGCAGGTGGAGTCGGCCGGCGACGAGCTGCGCGTCTATGCGCCGAATCGCTTCGTGCTCGACTGGGTCAACGAAAAGTACATGGTGCGCCTGCTCGAGCTGCTGGCCGAGCGTGCCAATGGTCTGGCACCGGCGCTGTCGCTGCTGATCGGCAGCAAGCGCAGTCCCGCCCCGCGCATGGCTGCCCCGACGCCGTCGCCTTCTATTAATAGTGCGCCGGTTGCGTCGGCTCCGGCTGCCGTCGCGGATGAGTCGCCCAGCAGCGATCCCCTGATCGTGGCGGCGCCACAGCCGGCCGCCAGCCGGCCGGTCGAGCGCACCGTGCAGGTGGAAGGTGCGCTCAAGCACACCAGTTACCTGAACCGCACCTTCACCTTCGAGAACTTCGTCGAGGGCAAGTCCAACCAGATGGCCCGTGCAGCGGCCTGGCAGGTGGCGGACAACCTCAAGCACGGCTACAACCCGCTGTTCCTTTATGGCGGCGTCGGTCTGGGCAAGACCCACCTGATGCATGCGGTGGGCAACCACCTGCTGAAGAAGAACCCCAATGCCAAGGTGGTGTACCTGCATTCCGAGCGCTTCGTCGCCGACATGGTCAAGGCGCTGCAGCTCAATGCGATCAACGAGTTCAAGCGTTTCTACCGCTCGGTGGATGCGCTGCTGATCGACGACATCCAGTTCTTCGCCAAGAAGGAGCGTTCTCAGGAAGAGTTCTTCCATACCTTCAATGCACTCCTTGAGGGCGGCCAGCAGGTGATCCTCACCAGCGACCGCTACCCGAAGGAGATCGAGGGCCTGGAAGAGCGTCTGAAATCGCGTTTCGGCTGGGGCCTGACGGTGGCGGTGGAGCCGCCTGAGCTGGAGACCCGCGTGGCCATCCTGATGAAGAAGGCCGAGCAGACCAAGGTCGATCTGCCGCACGATGCCGCCTTCTTCATCGCCCAGCGTATCCGCTCCAATGTGCGTGAACTGGAAGGTGCGCTGAAACGGGTGATCGCCCACTCGCACTTCACCAACCAGCCGATCAGTATCGAGCTGATCCGCGAGTCGCTGAAGGACCTGCTGGCCCTGCAGGACAAGCTGGTCAGCGTCGACAATATTCAGCGCACGGTGGCCGAGTACTACAAGATCAAGATCGCCGATCTGCTCTCCAAGCGTCGTTCCCGTTCGGTGGCGCGCCCGCGTCAGGTGGCCATGGCTCTGTCCAAGGAACTGACCAACCACAGCCTGCCGGAAATCGGTGATGCTTTTGGCGGAAGAGACCACACCACAGTGCTGCACGCCTGTCGTAAGATTGCGGAATTGCGCGAAGCCGACGCGGATATCCGCGAGGACTACAAGAACCTGCTGCGCACCCTGACCACCTGATCGCAGCCCACGAGGCAAGGGACTAGACCATGCATTTCACCATTCAACGCGAAGCCCTGTTGAAACCCCTGCAACTGGTCGCCGGCGTCGTCGAACGCCGCCAGACCCTGCCGGTCCTGTCGAACGTGCTGCTGGTGGTCGAAGGCCAGCAACTGTCGCTGACCGGTACCGACCTGGAAGTCGAGCTGGTTGGGCGCGTGACCCTGGAAGACAGTGCCGAGCCGGGTGAGATCACCGTACCGGCGCGCAAGCTGATGGACATCTGCAAGAGCCTGCCGAGCGATGCTCTGATCGACATCCGTGTCGACGAGCAGAAGCTGGTGGTCAAGGCCGGGCGCAGCCGCTTCACCCTGTCGACCCTGCCGGCCAACGACTTCCCCACCGTGGAGGAAGGCCCGGGCTCGCTGACCTTCAACCTGGTGCAGAGCAAGCTGCGTCGCCTGATCGACCGCACCAGCTTCGCCATGGCCCAGCAGGACGTACGCTACTACCTCAATGGCATGCTGATCGAGGTGCAGACCGGGGTGCTGCGCGCCGTCGCCACCGACGGTCACCGCCTGGCCATGTGCGCCATGGAAGCTGCCATCGAGCACACCGAGAAGCATCAGGTGATCGTGCCGCGCAAGGGCATCCTCGAGCTGGCTCGTCTGCTCACCGAGCAGGACGGCGAAGTCTCCATTGTGCTCGGTGCGAACCATATCCGTGCTACCACCGGCGAGTTCACCTTCACCTCCAAGCTGGTCGACGGCAAGTTCCCGGACTACGAGCGTGTGCTGCCGCGTGGTGGCGACAAGCTGGTGATCGGCGATCGCCAGGCCCTGCGCGAAGCCTTCAGCCGTACCGCGATCCTGTCCAACGAGAAGTACCGTGGCATCCGTCTGCAGCTGGCCAGCGGCCTGCTGAAGATCCAGGCCAACAACCCGGAGCAGGAAGAGGCGGAAGAGGAAGTGGTGGTCGACTACAACGGCGGCTCCCTGGAGATCGGCTTCAACGTAAGCTATCTGCTCGACGTGCTGGGCGTAATGACCACCGAACAGGTACGCCTGATCCTCTCCGATGCCAACAGCAGCGCCCTGGTGCAGGAAGCCGGCAATGACGACTCCTCTTACGTCGTTATGCCGATGCGTCTGTAATATCCGCTGAATGTCCCTTTCCCGCGTCACCGTCACCGCGGTGCGAAACCTGCACCCGGTGACGCTCTCCCCCTCCCCCCGCATCAATATCCTTCACGGCGCCAATGGCAGCGGCAAGACCAGCCTGCTGGAAGCCATCCATCTGCTTGGCCTCGCCCGCTCGTTCCGCAGCAACAAATTGCAGCCGATGATCCAGTACGAGCAGCCGGCCTGTACCGTGTTCGGTCAGGTGCAGCGCGAGGATGGCGTGCACAGCAACCTGGGTATCTCCCGTGACCGTCAGGGCGAGCTGCAGATTCGCATCGATGGACAGAACGCACGGAGTACTGCGCAGCTGGCCGAGATTCTGCCGTTGCAGGTGATCAATCCGGACAGCTTCCGTCTGCTCGAAGGGGCACCCAAGGTCCGTCGGCAGTTCCTCGATTGGGGAGTGTTCCACGTGGAACCACGCTTCCTGCCGGCCTGGCAGCGCCTGCAGAAGGCCCTGCGGCAGCGGAACTCGTGGCTGCGGCATGGTACACTGGACGCCGCGTCGCAAGCGGCCTGGGACCGGGAACTGTGCCTGGCCAGCGACGAGCTGGACGGCTATCGGCGTGCCTATATCCAGGCCCTGAAGCCGGTGTTCGAGCAGGTGCTGGGCGAGCTGGTGGAGATCGAGGGGCTGACCCTCAGCTACTACCGCGGCTGGGACAAGGACAAATCGCTGGCCGATGTACTGGCCACCACCCTGCCCCGTGACCAGCAGCTGGGACATACCCAGGCTGGCCCGCAACGCGCCGATCTGCGCCTGCGGCTGGGGGTGAACAATGCCGCGGAGATTCTGTCCCGCGGTCAGCAGAAGCTGGTGGTGTGTGCCTTGCGCATCGCCCAGGGGCATCTGCTGAATCAGGCCAAACAAGGCCAATGCATCTATCTGGTGGACGACCTGCCGTCGGAGCTGGATGAGCGACATCGACAGGCCCTGTGCCGCCTGCTGGACGATTTGCAGTGCCAGGTGTTCATCACCTGTGTCGACCATGAATATTTGAAGGATGGCTGGCGCACGGACACGCCGGTCGCCATGTTCCACGTGGAACATGGAGTGATCACCGCATCGGGAGTGAACGCATGAGCGACGAGAACAACACGTACGACTCCTCGAGTATCAAGGTACTCAAAGGTCTGGATGCCGTACGCAAGCGTCCGGGTATGTACATCGGCGATACCGATGACGGCACCGGTCTGCACCATATGGTGTTCGAGGTGGTGGACAACTCCATTGACGAAGCGCTGGCCGGCTACTGCTCCGAGATCAGCATCACCATCCATCCCGACGAATCCATCACCGTGCGCGACAACGGTCGCGGCATCCCGGTGGACACCCACAAGGAAGAAGGTGTCTCCGCAGCCGAAGTCATCATGACCGTGCTGCACGCCGGCGGTAAGTTCGACGACAACAGCTACAAGGTGTCCGGCGGCCTGCACGGCGTGGGTGTTTCGGTGGTTAACGCGCTGTCCAAGGAGCTGGTCCTGACCATCCGCCGCAGCGGCAAGATCTGGGAACAGACCTATGTGCATGGCGTCCCCCAGGCCCCCCTCGCTCCGGTCGGCGACAGCGAAGGTACCGGTACGCAGATTCACTTCAAGCCGTCCGACGATACTTTCAAGAACATCCATTTCAGCTGGGACATCCTGGCCAAGCGGATCCGCGAGCTGTCCTTCCTCAACTCCGGCGTGGGCATCGTCCTGCGTGACGAGCGTAGCGGCAAGGAAGAGCTGTTCAAGTACGAGGGTGGTCTGAAAGCCTTCGTCGAGTACCTGAACACCAACAAGACTGCGGTTAACCAGGTGTTCCACTTCAACTGCCAGCGCGAGGAAGACGGCGTCGGCGTGGAAGTGGCGCTGCAGTGGAACGACAGCTTCAACGAAAACATCCTCTGCTTCACCAACAACATCCCGCAGCGTGACGGTGGTACCCACCTGGCGGGCTTCCGCTCCGCCCTCACCCGCCATCTGAACAACTACATCGAGCAGGAAGGCCTGGCGAAGAAGTTCAAGATCGCCACCACCGGCGACGACGCCCGTGAAGGCCTGACCGCGATCATCTCGGTCAAGGTGCCGGACCCGAAGTTCAGCTCGCAGACCAAGGACAAGCTGGTCTCTTCCGAAGTGAAGACCGCCGTCGAGCAGGAGATGGGCAAGTACTTCGGCGACTTCCTGCTGGAGAACCCCAACGAGGCCAAGGCCGTGGTCGGCAAGATGATCGACGCCGCCCGTGCCCGTGAAGCCGCGCGCAAGGCCCGCGAGATGACCCGCCGCAAGGGCGCTCTGGATATTGCAGGCCTGCCCGGCAAGCTGGCTGACTGCCAGGAAAAAGACCCGGCGCTGTCCGAACTCTACATCGTGGAAGGTGACTCCGCGGGCGGTTCTGCCAAGCAGGGCCGCAACCGCAAGACCCAGGCGATCCTGCCGCTCAAGGGCAAGATCCTCAACGTCGAGAAGGCGCGCTTCGACAAGATGCTCTCCTCCCAGGAGGTCGGTACCCTGATCACCGCCCTCGGCTGTGGCATCGGCCGCGAGGAGTACAACATCGACAAGCTGCGTTACCACAACATCATCATCATGACCGATGCCGACGTTGACGGTTCGCACATCCGTACCCTGTTGCTGACCTTCTTCTTCCGCCAGCTGCCGGAGCTGATCGAGCGTGGCTACATCTATATCGCTCAGCCGCCGCTGTACAAGGTGAAGAAGGGCAAGCAGGAACAGTACATCAAGGACGACGAGGCCATGGACGAATACATGACCCAGTCGGCCCTGGAAGAGGCCAGCCTGCACGTCAATGAGAATGCACCGGGCCTGTCCGGCGAAGCGCTGGAGCGACTGGTCAATGACTACCGCGCGGTGATCAAGACCCTCGGCCGCCTGTCCCGCGTCTACCCGCAGGACATCACCGAGCACATGGTCTACCTGCCGCGCGTATCGGTCGAGCAACTGGCCGACCAGGCCGCCATGCAGGCCTGGCTGCAAACCTTCCAGGCACGCCTGAAGGGCGCCGAGAAGTCTGGCCAAACCTACAGCGCCAGCCTGCGTGAGGACCGCGAGCGCCATCTGTGGCTGCCGGAAGTCGAAGTGCTGGCTCACGGCCTGTCCAGCTACATCACCTTCAACCGCGACTTCTTCGCCAGCAACGACTACAAGGCGGTCACCGCGCTGGGTGACCAGCTAAACAGCCTGCTGGAAGACGGTGCCTATGTGCAGCGTGGCGAGCGCAAGAAGGCGGTCAGCACCTTCAAGGAAGCCTTCGAGTGGCTGAAGGTCGAGAGCACCAAGCGCCATAGCATCCAGCGCTATAAGGGTCTCGGCGAGATGAACCCGGAGCAGCTGTGGGAAACCACCATGGACCCGACCGTGCGCCGCATGCTCAAGGTGACCATCGAGGACGCTATCGCCGCCGACCAGATCTTCAACACCCTGATGGGCGATGCCGTGGAGCCGCGCCGCGACTTCATCGAGTCCAACGCCCTGGCGGTGTCGAACCTGGACTTCTGACCCCATGTAGGCGGGCAAAGTTATTTGCCACTTCGGCCAAAGTTAAGCGGTTCGGCCAAAGTTATTTGCCTGTAGCTTGAAAGTAAAAGCCCCTGCTGGCGCGAGTCCGCAGGGGCTTTTTTTGCTTAGCTGAGGTCTCTACTGGGCTGCGTTCCAATCGGCCAAGAAGGCAACAGTCAGGCGATGCTTGGTCTTGTACTCCTCAACGATCCCGGCTGATTTCATTCTGCTGAAGGTCGCATTCATAGAGGCTTTGTTGGTTCTGTTTCCTGGTATGCGCCTGGTTCTCAAGGCATCAATAACCCATTGGCTGCGAATGCGTGGTCGTTGATCGTTCAACATGTCCACAACCAAGAACGTCATGTAGCCCTTGCTGATACCCCACTTTTTGGCAAAAGCGTCGGGTAGATCTTTGGTTTGCTGGGCAGTGATGTCGAGCCCAAACCATACAACGTAGTCATCAGCATGGAATGCAGTGCCTTCGTTAAGCAGCTTCGCTACTTTGACTTTCAGCGCATCATTAAGCGCAGGGTGAGTGATTTGCTGTAGCGCTCGCTCAAGATCACCCCCTGCTTGCTTCAATACGCCGGGCTGTAGGCCATCTAGCAATGAAGCCCAAAGCGCATACAAATCTGCAAAAGCAGACCAGCCCTGCTCGATAACGCCTGGAAACTTATATCGAAGATCACCTACTCGACGATCCTCTGCTGGCAGGGAGCTCATGCCAACCAAGGTTGCCCTGACGCCATCCACTAGGATATTGAGGGGGGTTATGTTCCTGTGGGTGAACCCAAGCCTGTGTAGGTAGCCAAGGCCCGCGAGTAATTGCTCCAGCCACAGCTGGAACTCTTCGGCACTGATAGACACTTGGTCAAAGAGCGTCTCACCACTCGCCCATGCTCGACTGATGAAGTAAGCATCGCTGTTCGGGATTCGAGCAAGATCGAACACCCGCTCCAGCGCAGGATGATAAATCTGGGCGAGCCGATGATATTGATCAGCTACCAACTCCCAAACTTCATCTGCATCGTCGTAGATCTGAACCGCGCAATCGAAGCGTCCAGCTACGTGGCGAGACCGCCAGATGCTTGAAAATGCATCTTCATCGACCTGTTCGACCAATTCATAACGATTGTCGAGAATTGCGCCTGGCTCAGCCTCAAAAGGAGCGTCTGACGAGGCAAGTGCAGTTGAGGCGCCCACGTTCATAAGGTTCGCTATCAACTGTGATAGGCACTCTGAGGCCGCCTGCCCTTCTGCATCATTGCTTTCTGAGATTGCTAATCGAAGAGTGTCTGCCAAGGGTTTAAACAGTGAGGTGATGAGGTCGATGTCTTCGTCAGCACTATGGTTGTTCAGGACATCGATGAAGCAAACCTCACCCGCGTCGGTGAGATAGATCGAGTTTGCGGAAACCTTACCCAGTGTGGCGCCACGTCGATGGATTCCCTGGATCGCTGCTAAGGCAGAAATCAGCGTCGACCTAGCTGACTCCTCGGAATACGCAGAGAGATCAACCAGCGAGAGAGGTTTGCCCTTGGGCATGCTGATTGGTAGAACCATCAGCTCACCATCATCAATCAGCGGTGCGCTGTAGGTCACACCCGTTAACCCAGCCAGTTCTTGTAGTAACCGAAACTCGTCACGCAGTTGCGCTTGCAGCTGTTCGCGCCGCTCCTGGCTCTCACAGTTGGGGCGGTTCACGACTTTCAGCATCCATTTGGAGCTCCAGTTCTCCAGGCGATACTCGGCCATCCATAGCTCAAAACCATTCTGATCGAGCAAGCACTGTGTTTTTTGGTACTGCTGGAATCTATTGTTTTCAGCTATCTGCTGACGCAATTGCCCAAGAGTGGCGAGGACAAGTTCACGCTGAGCATCGATCAACTCATACGCTTTGGTGGCTGTAAGCCCCTCTGCACTGGTCAACGCCTTGGTGATTGAGTCTGGAGTCCACACCTGTAATGAGGGCTCATCCTTAACGAGCGAGATGCTATGACCTTTATCCCCTGTTACCAGCACCACTCCCTGACACCACGGCGCGTACAAACCGACTCCAGCTCGGTTACGGATACGACCTGCAAGTACACGAGAGTTCTGGTTGGCCTTGCGCAACGCGTTATCTACAGGGCGGCCATCCAGTAGCCAAACGTCCTTCCCCGCTTCTAGCGTCCCGCTGTAGCCCTTCACGTCGATCAAATACACGCCCCAGTCACCGACGACTACTGCATCAATTTCCATTGCCTGACCGGTTTCTGTCAGCAACTCGATATTGGTCAGAAGCCAATAGTGATCTGGGAGGGCGTTTTTCAGCAGAGAAAATGCCCACTCTTCTGCGGCGTTAACTGCTTTTGCGAAGGGGACGTGCTTTGCCATTACATGATCCTTGTCCTGCATGGAGCCTTAATTTGAGACTGTCCAGCCTGCGGCAGCCCAGTCCAAATTCTCGGGTATCAGGTAGCGGTTACTGGCATCAGCCAGTCGCTGGTTAGCCATATCTTCTGCGGTCTTGAACAGCAATTTGGAGGCTTCAGTATCTGGGCTCAGGGTGCTGTGCTCGGCAGTTGTCAGCAGCCATTGGCTGGCTTTTGCAGGGTTCAGTTTGGCTTTGCCGTCGTTAACCTGAATGGCTACAAACTCCTGCCGCATGCGTTTGCCCTGTGGGCCTTGCCAGCGCAGCATGGCTCCAAGTAGTGCACCCTCGCCGAGTTCTGGCGCTTTGAGCATTGCAGCCAAACCACCGAAGTCGTGCTCGCAGGCTTTACCCAGCAGGTACTGCATCAGCTTGGAGTTGAGGTCGAGTATGTGGGTGTCAGGGCGGTTTGCGGCCAGCATGCGATCCAAGGTCACGTCCATACGCTGTGAGGCCTTTGGGGATAGCCCCATGTCGCGCATCACCTGCTCGGACAGTCGAATACGCAGCAACCGTTCTTTGTGGCTGCGCTCTGCGACCTCAATACCCAGTTGATCGAACATCCCGAGGACAAAGCTGTAGAGGTGATCGACCGTAATTTCGAGCTCATCGCGTAGTTCATTGGGGTCGCTGGTGGCCGCATGGGCAAACAGTTCTCGTTGTTTAGCGGCAGCAGTACGCGCCTGCTTCAGCGCTTCGTCGATGCGCTCGCGGGTACGGTCTATGCCGAGTTTTGTCGCCTGTTGCAGGATGTCTTCTACGTCGATTAGCTCGGCCAGCTCGCCGAGGATTTCATCCTTCAGACCTTCGTTGAACTCATGCCGCTGCACCTCGGCGAGGTCGGTCACCACGCTGTCGATTCGCTCATACATCAGGTCGACGATGTTCTGATCCAGACTGTCGGTCTGCTGGATGTTGAACACGACAACCTTCTTTTTCTGGCCATAGCGATACAGGCGGCCAATGCGCTGCACAAGGCGCATTGGGTTCCATGGCAGGTCATAGTTGACCATGACGTGGCATTTGCTCTGAAGGTTGATGCCTTCCCCGCCTGCCTCGGTCGAAATCAGAAAGCGACCTTGCTCCTCGAAACGCTTGATGGCCTCACGTCGCTCAGCATGTTGCATGGAGCCATTGATGAGCTCGACTTGGTCGCTGCCATAGTGGTCAGCTAGTGCTTCGCGCAGGTAGTTTTGAGTGGTGCGGTATTCGGTAAAGATCAGCACCTTCTCGTCGGCATTGGCGGCGTGGATCCTGCCGATGATGTCTTCGATAAACAGCTTCAGTTTGAGGTCGTTTGCTTTCAGGGCAGCTGCTTCGGCAATCAGGTCTTTAAGCAGCTGCACTTCACCAGCGAAGAATTCGCGGGCATCGCTGGTGAATTGCTCTTCCCACTCGCCTAAGTAGCGTTGATCTCTGGGTTCTTCCTCTGAGATGCCGTTGGCTTCATCATCGAGAAGACGCTGAAGACGATTGCACAGTGCCCGGTGAATGGCTGCTGCGCTGGAGGCAGCCAGCTTGCGGTAGACCGTCATCACGAACCCAATGGCGTTACCGGTACGGCCTAGTGCTTCACCCGCGTCATAGCCTTTGCGCAGATAGCCCTGAAGCGTTTTATCGAATTCTATGGATTCAGGGCTGCTGGGCACCTGCAAAGCTTTCGTTATTTTGCCCTGGAAAATGAAGTTCCCTTCGGCATCTGTGACGTCAGCCTTGTGGTTGCGGAACACCATATCGTGCAGGATCTCTGGCTTGACGTTGAGTGCCATGAGCTCGGTACGGCGCTCGGGTCGAAGCAGTTCTAGTAGTGCCACAAACTTGTCTTGCATGCCCTGGTGAGGGGTCGCACTCAGCAACAGCATGTGCTTGGTTTGGCTGCGCAAGTTTTTCGCCAGGTCATAGCGTTCAGAGCTATCCAGCTTTTGCCCATACTGGCGGCGGCTGAGCCGATGTCCCTCGTCAAAAATCACCAGATCCCAGGGCTCTGCCTGAAGCAGGCTTTCCAGGTGATCTGCTTGTTTCAGACGATCCATCGAGCCGATGACGCAATCGTGCATCTTCCATTGGCGGGGCTCATTGATGAAGAAGTCCTCGTTGTAGATCTCGAAGTCTTCCAGCTTGAACTTGTGGTATAGCTCTTCCTGCCATTGCTTGGTCAGGCCTGCGGGTGTGATCAGCAGGATGCGCTTGACCAGGTCTCGTTGCCGCAGGGCATGTAGCAACATCCCTGTCTCGATGGTTTTACCCAAACCCACGTCATCTGCGATCAGCCAGTTGAAGTTACCGGAGGCGAGGATGTGGTGTACGAGGTGAATCTGGTGCGGCAGAGGCTCAATCTCTAGGTGGGAAAGGGCACCGGTGTTTTCATTCCACACTTTTATGGCATGGGCCAGCATGCGCAGGCGCATACGCTCGGCATCGTGTGCTTCCCCTTTGCTGGCGGTGACAAAGCGATGCTTAACGCCCTTTACCTGACGCAGATATTGATAGGGCAGCCAATGGCGCTCACCGCGCTCAGGAAAATCGACCAACACTTGCTCGCTGCCTGCCAAGGCACGCTGCTGCATGATGACGCCCTGCCCTAGTGAGCGAACACCGCTACCAGGGGTTTCGTCGACCACGTCCATGCCATTTTGAAAGCCTGAGCGCACAGCAGATGCATCGACATAGGCCAGTTTCTTCTCCGGACTGAACCAGTGAACCTGAATCTGATCTTCGGCTTCTTTAGCAATGGCCATTTTGACGATGCCCCGGCGTTCGCCCTGGCCGCTGGGTAGAGTCTGGCTGACCCAGCAACCAGGAACGTGGGAGAGTTTGAGGGGCTTCATGGGTTAGTCCTTTATCCTTACGGCTCAATGTTTGGCGAAGGTTGGTCGATATTCTGTGTGTGCAAGGCAGATGCGAGCGGTGCAGCTGACCATTGAGGTACTGTTTCGCCAGCCTCATCGTCAATGCTCTCGTTGTCAGCTTCACCTTGAAGCTCTTCATACACGGACTGGGCCTTTACACGCCTTGCTAGTTCTTCGGGCGAATTGAAGATTGGCCTTTCTTTAACTGGGTATTTGTCACTGAAGTAGCAACTGGGCTCCTGGGGATGCTTTGTTTGGAAAACACCAAATTCCCGCAGGCGCTGGGTCTTCTCGATTTCTAGCGTGTCGCAAAGTCCCAGATCACTGTATTCCTCAGCTGGTAGCTCGCGAGGATCATGAAAATCAAAGTGCTGGCTGGCCGGTAGGCAACCTTCTAGACTGGCAAACCTGAACCATAGGTAGCGCGCAAAGGCTTTAAACGCACGGCGCAAGGTGCTGTTTTCGTACCAGGACGCAAATAGGTTTTCGAGGAAGACCTCGATCTCTTCTACTTGGGGAAGCGACTCGAAGGAGCGCACGATCAGCAGTGCTGTCGGCCAGGACAGAACGTAGTAGGACAGGCGACTACTGCCGGTTTTATCGAAGGCGATCCAGTAGATATCGTTTTCGGCCCAGATCACTTTGATGTGCGCAGCAAGGATCAGCTCCTCAGGAGTGAGCCCTTTTTCGATCTCTCTCTCCAATGCAAGACGAGTTGCCCCCCAGCCGCTCATGACAAAAATCTGCTGAACCAAGGGCAGTGTGCTGAGTGGCCAGTTGGCTTTACCAATCAGCTCCGCAGCTTTCTGAAGTGCGCGATCTTCACGGGAAAGTTTGTCTGCCAGCCAATCATTGGGCTCGGCTGCTGCCGGCTCCTCATTGTCAAAGACTTCATCCGGGTCAAAGGCATAAGCCGCGTAGTCATCATCTAGATCGCGGAAGTCGTCCAGATCAGAGTTGGCACCCTCTTCGTGCTCTTTGCCCAGCTCGATGATGGTCAGATCATGCAGGTCATGATCGAAGTCGATGTCATCTTCAGGGTCTTCAAGCCTCTGGCCCATTTGCACCGGACTAGGTACGTCCAGCTCAAGTTCACCTTGAGGAAGATCGTCATCGTGCTCGTCGAGGATCTCGTCACGAACCTCGGAGGGGATGACTGGTTCTTCGGGAACTGGAGCAGTATCCGGCAGCTCAGGTAGCTCATCAGTGTCTGGTTCTGGTGGGCTCAACGGTGATGTAGGGATGATTCTTAGAGATCGCCCCGATTTATTGAATACTTTGACGCTGACCTTCGATTCGCTGGGCTCAGTGGGTTTTCTTGGCAAGCCAAGTTTGAGAAGGGGCTTTTTAGGGGGGGGCGAAAAGGCCTCGTCTTCACCTACCTGCTCCTCCACATCCTCTGTAATCGCCGAGGATGCATCAAGAGCGCCGGTCTCCTCGCCAGCAACTGTGAGCTCACTCGTGTCAGTCGTTTCAATAGAGGTGGGTTCAACATGGTTTTCCCACCAACCGTCCTGGTTTAAGGGCGGGAGCTGGGCAGCAGCCTGTTGAATGAAACTGAGCTCGTTGTCGACTGCCACCGTCGAGGTCTGGGCACTGGGCACCGATGGGAGTTCCAGTGTGGCCAATGAAGTGGCTGAGTCGTTTAGAAATGCTAGGTCGCTAGCTGTTGGTAGGTCGTCGTCTTCTGACTCTACTGGAGCTGTTTCAACAAAGGCCTGCTGTTGGCGCTTAAGCAGCAGTTCCCGCTGCTTTGCCTTGGCCGCATCAAGCGGGCGATGTTGCAGCATATATATGCGGCCAAGCAGATTTAGATAGTCAGGTTCCTCAGCAGACTCATTGGCTTCTAGCAGGAGCGACTCTGCTGCTTGAAGCTTGCCCGAGGTAACGAGGTCATTGACCTCGTGGAGTAGGGTTTCTTTGCTACGTTGCTTGCTTTTGAGCGAAGGCGGTTGGGGCGCTCGACTTTTTTTGAAATGCAGAATGAGCTCAAGGCGGCGTCGTATGTCATCCGCTGCCTGATGGCTTTTAAGAAATTCGCTGAGAAGCGTTCGCGCTGTGGCGTGCTGGCCTTGGGTAATCAGAAGTGCAATGGCTTGAAGAAGGCCATCCGAGGAATGACCTTTCAGGCATGCACGAATTTTAGCTTCCAGCTCATTAGGATCTGATGCCGCATGGCGCCAAAGCTCGTCTAACAGCGATTCCCAATCCATTTCCACTCCGACTCCGTGACGACACAGTTCAGCTTTTTATGGTCTTGGAGCGGTAGCGCCTTGACCGCTCCACCGCTGCTTAATCCTGTGCCGTTGGTCACATTATCCAGACCGACTTTGTGGGTAAAGGCAAAAAGCCAGCTGAGCACTAATTAATTGTCCGATCAGCCAACACCTACCATTTGGACTCAAGGAGCCTTGAGAGATGGGCTAACTGGCCCTTATGGGCTCTGAGCATGGATTTCAGCTCGGCATTCTCGTGTTCCAGTCGAATGATTGTGTGGCGACGTAGCTCGCTGATCTGGGTTTGCCCGGCAATTAGCACCTGGTTTGCCCGGTTCTTTTGCGCCATCGCAATGCCAAATAAGCCAAAAACCATGAGGGAAAGCACCGCTAGCTCTCCATAAACCCACTGATCCATGTGGTCTCCCGTTGAAGGTTGCCGCCCGGATTGAACTGCCAGTGACACCTTATGTAAGGTTTGGCGACATAGAAATATTGGTTACATGAACAGGTAAACTTTCTGAGCAGGATGCCCCGTATGAAGCGCAAGCAATCCATAGCCAGTGTTCGTTGGGATCTGGCACTACGTTACCGATTGATTGAGACCATCGCCTTGTGGGAAGGGCGTCTTACTACGGGGCATTTGATGCAGAGCTTCGGCATCAGTCGGCAACAGGCCTCGAAAGACATCAACAGTTACCTGGCGGACTACGCGCCCGGTAACCTGGATTACGACAAGCACATCAAAGGGTACGTACCCAGTCGCCGATTCAGCCCGCTATTCATTGATGACAGCGCCAGCGCCTATTTGCACTTGCTGAATCAGAATAGCGAGCGGGCCCCCCACATCGAGGGCTTAGCGCTGGCATACGCGCACACCGAGGTTTTGAATGTGCCTGATCGCTCGGTTAGGCCCGAAGTTCTTCGCCCTCTGTTGCGTGCCTGTCGTGAGGGGTTGCGACTTGAGTGTGACTACGTTTCTTTGGCTAATCCCGTAGCCGAAACTCGCCTGATTGCTCCGCACACCCTGGTCTACACGGGAATGCGCTGGCACGTTCGGGCTTACTGCGAAAAGAACCGCGACTATCGGGACTTTGTCTTGAGTCGCTTCAGGGGGGAGCTGGACGTGCTGGGCGAGTCCGATCAAGGCCGTGATGCGGATGACGGTTGGAATAATGAGGTCGAAGTGGTGATAGAACCCGACCCTCGGCTTAAATCCGACCAGCGCAGCATTATCGAGGTCGACTTTGGGATGCAGACTGGGCAGCTGAGAGTGGCGACTCGTGGGGCCCTGGTGCAGTACGTGCTCCAGCGCTATCAGATCGACCCGCACAAGGTGCAGTCCAAGGCCAGCGCCCAACAGATAGTGGTTAGCAATCTCGATGAACTGGCCGTTTGGTTGTACTCCTAGGGCGTGGGAGTTATTCCGCTGGGCCGTAGGCAATCCGGGCGAGTAGCCAAAAGACGCCGCCTAAGATTGTTGCGAGCAATCCTGCATCAATTGAGCTGAACATCCACATCGAACACCTCCAGGTCGTGTTAATGATGACCCTACCGGCATGTTGTGGAGTGATCGACCTGTCGACTTTTCGTGCGTAAACGATTGGTACAGGTATCTGTTGCGATGCAGTAATTGCCAATTCCGTTTGAAACATCAGTCCCGGTTAAGCTAGCTAACCGGGCTTTTCTATTAAGGGGGCTTACCAGCGCTCTTCAGCAAGATGTGAGTTATTCAGCAGCTCTCTGAGCTGACCCCATTGAGGAAGGTGTTGATCCAGTAGGCTGATGAAACGGTCATTGTGATGCCGCTCATGCAGGTGAGCCAGCTCATGCACCAGGATGTACTCCAGGCACTGAACGGGTTTCTTGGCCAACTCCAGATTGAGCCAGATGCGCCGGGCTTCGATGTTGCAGGTGCCCCATTTGGTCTTCATGCGCTTAATGCCCCAAGCGCGCACTTCAACACCTAACTTCGGCTGCCACTTTTCCAGTAGCTCTGGCACCAGGCGTTTCAATTCGGCGCGATAGAAGTCCTGTAGCACCTGCTCGCGTCGCTCGACGGTGGTCTCCGGGCGTACAAACAGATCCATGCAGGCCTTCCCGCGAAGCGCTATATGCAGTGCTGCGCCACTACTCTCGTGCACGCGCAGGCGATACCGCTGCCCAAAGAAATAATGGCTTTCACCACTGACCATGCGCCGCTGGGACTGCCGGGGCTGGGCCTGAAACTTCGCACGCTGGCGTTTGATCCAGCCGAGCTTACCTACGACTGCCAGGCGCACGGCTTCGTCATCTACCGCCAACGGCGCGGCCACACGCACACGTCCTTGCGGCGGATAAACGCCCAGATGCAGGTTCTTGATCGGCTTGCGCACGACCTCCACGGTCAAACCGCTGACCGTGATATTGCGGGACTCAATACTCATGCTGATGCTTGACCAGTTCCAGCAAGGCATCCAGCCGTTCGTTGTCCTGTCCTGCGGAATAGTCGCCCAAGGCCTCAGCGGCGTCTTTACCCCACTGATCCAGCACATGCTTGATCGCCAGGCGTACGCGTTTGATCTTCATGGCATTGCCGCGCCAGTCGTGCGG
>NZ_BATI01000039.1 GCF_000467105.1 Aquipseudomonas alcaligenes NBRC 14159 | reverse complement strand
GGGGTGATCGGCGAACCGGTTCCGGCCGACTGGGCCGAAGACCTGCGCCGTCGCGTACTGGCCAGTGTGGAAATGCCGCCCAGCTACAACAAGCTGCTCGACTCCCTGCACCGTGCCCAGGTCTATCGCGAGATGTACGACCAGGCCCGCGAGCGTGGTCGCCAGCGCGAGCCCAACCTGTTCCGCAGCCTCGTTGGTACCAGCCGCGCCATCCATCAGGTACGCCAGATGATGCAGCAGGTGGCCGACACCGAGGCCAGCGTGCTGATCCTAGGCGAGTCCGGTACCGGCAAGGAAGTGGTCGCGCGCAACCTGCATTACCACTCCAAGCGCCGCGAGGCGCCGTTCGTGCCGGTCAACTGCGGGGCGATCCCGGCGGAGCTGCTGGAGAGCGAGCTGTTCGGCCATGAGAAGGGCGCCTTCACCGGCGCCATCACCAGCCGCGCCGGGCGTTTCGAGCTGGCCAACGGCGGCACCCTGTTCCTCGACGAAATCGGCGACATGCCGCTGCCGATGCAGGTCAAGCTTTTGCGCGTGCTGCAGGAGCGCACCTTCGAGCGAGTGGGCAGCAACAAGACCCAATCGGTCGACGTGCGCATCATCGCCGCGACCCACAAGAACCTGGAGAAGATGATTGAGGAGGGGACCTTCCGCGAGGACCTCTACTACCGCCTCAACGTCTTCCCGATCGAGATGGCACCGCTGCGCGAGCGCGTGGAGGACATCCCGCTGCTGATGAACGAGCTGATCTCGCGCATGGAGTTCGAGAAGCGCGGCTCTATCCGCTTCAACTCCGCCGCCATCATGTCGCTGTGCCGCCACGACTGGCCGGGCAACGTGCGCGAACTGGCCAACCTGGTCGAGCGCATGGCGATCATGCATCCCTACGGTGTGATCGGCGTCGGCGAGCTGCCGAAGAAGTTCCGTCATGTCGACGACGAGGACGAGCAGCTGGCCATCAGCATCCGCGAGGAGCTGGACGAGCGCGCGGTCATCGGCGCCGGCCTGCCGGGCATCGCCAACGCCGCGATGTTGCCGCCGGAAGGCCTGGACCTGAAGGACTACCTGGGCAACCTAGAGCAGGGCCTGATCCAGCAGGCGCTGGACGATGCCGGTGGCGTGGTGGCGCGTGCCGCCGAACGCCTGCGCATTCGCCGCACCACGCTGGTGGAGAAGATGCGCAAGTACGGCATGAGCCGTCGCGACGAGGAGGGCGGCGACGAGGACTGATCGGCTTCTCGCCTTGCCCAATTAAGCCGGAGCTTTGACGCAAGCTCCGGCTTAATTTTTTAAGTGATTGAAAAATAAGAATTATTTTTTAGGCATGGGGATTGCTAAGACTCTCTTGACCGACCGTTTACCGACGGTACGACACCCGAGAGAAGAGCATGAGCCAAGCCGCCCCATCGCCCGCCATCCCTGAAGCCACTGCCGCACCTGTCGAGCAGGCCAGCCGTGCCAGCCTGGAGCAGGCCTTCGCCCTGTTCAATCAGATGTCCACGCAGCTGAGCAGCTCCTACAGCATGCTCGAGGCACGGGTCAGCGAGCTCAAGGGCCAGTTGGCCCTGGTCAGTGCCCAGCGCATGCAGGAACTGGCGGAGAAGGAGCGCCTGGCCAACCGCCTGCAGAGCCTGCTCGACCTGCTGCCTGGCGGCGTGATCGTCATCGACGGCCAGGGCGTGGTGCGCGAAGCCAATCCGGTGGCGCGCAGCATGCTCGGCAAGCCGCTGGTGGGCATGCTCTGGCGCGAGGTGATCGCGCGCAACTTCGCGCCGCGCGAGGATGATGGTCACGAAATTTCCATGAAGGATGGGCGTCGCCTGTCCATCGCCACCCGTTCCCTGCAGGGTGAGCCCGGACAGCTGGTACTGCTGACCGACCTGACGGAAACCCGTCGTCTGCAGGATCAGCTGGCTCGCCACGAGCGCCTGTCCGCCCTCGGGCGCATGGTCGCCTCGCTGGCCCACCAGATCCGCACGCCGCTATCTGCCGCGCTGCTGTATGCCAGTCATCTGTCCGAGCAGGAGCTGCCGTTCGAGCAGCAGCAGCGCTTCGCCGGGCGCATCAAGGAACGCCTGCACGAGCTGGAGCACCAGGTGCGCGACATGCTGGTGTTCGCCCGTGGCGAGCTGCCGCTGCCGGATCGCATCTCGCCGAGCGCGCTGTTCGCTGCCCTGCGCAGCGCCGCCGAGTCGCATGTGCTGGGCATGACCGTGCGCTGGCAGTGCGACGCCCGCCTGGGTGAATTGCTGTGCAATCGCGACACCCTGGTCGGCACGGTACTCAATCTGATCGAGAACGCCATTCAGGCCGGTGGGCGCGAGGCGCAGCTGAAGATTCATCTCTATGCCCGCGACAACAGCCTGCGCCTGAGTGTCAGCGACAACGGCCCGGGTATCGAGCCTGCAACCGTGGCGCGCCTTGGCGAACCCTTCTTTACCACCAAGACCACCGGTACTGGCCTCGGCCTGGCGGTGGTCCAGGCGGTGGTGCGCGCCCATCGTGGCGAGCTGCGCCTGCGCTCGCGCGTCGGCCGCGGCACCTGCGCCACCCTTGTACTGCCGCTGATCACTGCGGCGCAACCGGATACTCAGGAGTAAGCCCATGACTGCCAAGGTTCTGCTGGTCGAAGACGACCGCGCGCTGCGCGAGGCCCTTGCCGATACGCTGATGATCGGCGGGCATGAGTTCCGTGCCGTGGAATGCGCCGAGGATGCCGTTGCCGCGCTGGGCGAAGAGGCGTTCAGCCTGGTGATCAGCGACGTCAACATGCCGGGCATGGACGGTCACCAGTTGCTGGGCCTGATTCGCGCCCGCTACCCGCAGTTGCCGGTGCTGCTGATGACCGCCTATGGCGCCGTCGAGCGTGCCGTCGATGCCATCCGCCAGGGCGCCGCCGATTACCTAGTCAAGCCGTTCGAGCCGCGCACCCTGCTGGATCTGGTAGCGCGTCATGCGCTGGGGCGCGTCCAGGCTGACGCGGGTGAGGGGCCGGTAGCCTGCGAGCCAGCCAGTCAGCAGCTGCTGGAGCTGGCTGCACGGGTGGCCAGGAGTGATTCCACCGTGCTGATTTCCGGCGAGTCCGGCACCGGCAAGGAAGTGCTGGCCCGCTACATCCATCAGCAGTCCAAGCGCGCTGACGGCCCCTTCATCGCCATCAACTGTGCGGCGATTCCCGACAACATGCTCGAGGCCACCCTGTTCGGCCATGAGAAGGGCGCCTTCACCGGTGCCATTGCCGCGCAGCCGGGCAAGTTCGAGCTGGCCGATGGCGGCACCATTCTGCTGGACGAGATTTCCGAGATGCCGCTGGGACTGCAGGCCAAGCTCCTGCGCGTACTGCAGGAGCGTGAAGTGGAGCGGGTTGGCGCGCGCAAGCCGATCAACCTGGACATCCGCGTGCTGGCCACCACCAACCGCGACCTGGCCGGCGAGGTGGCGGCCGGGCGCTTCCGTGAAGACCTCTACTATCGCCTGTCGGTGTTCCCGCTGGCCTGGCGCGCGTTGCGCGAGCGTCCCGCCGATATTCTGCCGTTGGCCGAGCGCCTGTTGGCCAAGCACGTCAAAAAAATGAACCATGCCGCCGTGCAGCTTTCCCCTCAGGCCCGTGCCGCCCTGGTGGCGCATGCCTGGCCGGGCAACGTGCGCGAGCTGGATAACGCCATCCAGCGCGCGCTGATCCTGCAGCAGGGCGGGCTGATCCAGCCGCATGATCTGTGTCTGACCGCACCCATCGGCATGGCGCCGACGCCGGTGCTGAGTGTGGTGGCGGCGAATCCGCCGCCTGCCGCCGCGGCGATCGGCAACGTGCCGCCGCTGGATGAGTCGGGCGTGGTGGTCGAGGGCGCCGGCGCCCTGGGCGAAGACCTGCGTCGCCGCGAGTTCCAGATGATCATCGACACCCTGCGCGCCGAGCGCGGTCGCCGCAAGGAAGCCGCCGAGCGTCTGGGCATCAGCCCGCGCACCCTGCGTTACAAGCTGGCGCAGATGCGCGATGCCGGCATGGATGTCGAGGCCTACCTCTACGCCAGCTGAACAGTGGGGGCCGAGCGTCCCCATGGGTAGTTTTTACAGGTTTCCTTTTCCCCTATTGGCCCGCCTCGTGCGGGTCTTTGTTTTCTGGCATTGCGTTTGCAAACACCCTCCTAAAGGCCGCGAAGCGTCAAAAAACCGCGGCCGACGGAGGAAAGATGAGCCAGGGTGTCGAATTCAATCGCCTGATGTTGGAAATGCGCTCCATGCAGATGGAGGCCATGGCCAAGATCAAACCTGTACAGGTCAGCGCGCCGGAGCCGGGAGCCCCGAGCTTCTCGGAAATGCTTGGCCAGGCGGTGAACAAGGTGAGCGAGACGCAGCAGGCTTCCAGCCAGTTGGCCACTGCCTTCGAGATGGGGCAGGGCGGCGTCGATATCACTGATGTGATGATCGCTTCGCAGAAGGCCAGCGTATCCTTCCAGGCCATGACCCAGGTGCGCAACAAGCTGGTCCAGGCCTACCAAGACATCATGCAGATGCCGGTTTAATGGTGGAGTTGAGACATGGCTGAAGCAGTCGCTGCAAACGTACCCGCCACCACCGGCGCCGACGAGGCGAAGAAGCCGCTGTTCGGGCTGGCCTTCCTGGAGAACCTCTCCGAGATGTCCATGCTGCGGCAGATCGGCCTGCTGGTCGGTCTGGCTGCCAGCGTGGCGATCGGCTTCGCCGTGGTGCTGTGGTCGCAGCAGCCGGACTACAAGCCGTTGCTCGGCAATCTGGCCGGTATGGACAGCAACCAGGTGATGGAGGCGCTCAACGCCGCCGACATCGCCTACACCGTGGAGCCGAACTCCGGTGCGCTGCTGGTCAAGTCCGAAGACCTCGGCCGGGCGCGCATGAAGCTGGCTGCCGCCGGCGTGGCGCCGAGCGACGGTAACGTCGGTTTCGAGATACTCGACCAGGAGCAGAGCCTGGGCACCAGCCAGTTCATGGAGGCCACCCGTTACCGTCGCGGCCTGGAAGGCGAACTGGCACGCACCATCTCCAGCCTGAACAACGTCAAGGGCGCTCGCGTCCACCTGGCCATCCCGAAGAGTTCGGTGTTCGTGCGTGACGAGCGCAAGCCCACCGCTTCGGTGCTGGTCGAGCTGTATCCGGGGCGCAGCCTGGAGCCGAGCCAGGTGATGGCGATTGTCAACCTGGTGGCCACCTCCGTGCCCGAGCTGACCAAGTCGCAGGTCACCGTGGTCGACCAGAAGGGTAACCTGCTGTCCGACCAGCAGGAGCTGTCCGAGCTGACCATGGCCGGCAAGCAGTTCGACTACACCCGGCGCATGGAAAGCCTGTTCACCCAGCGTGTGCACAACATCCTGCAGCCGGTACTGGGCAATGGTCGCTACAAGGCCGAAGTGTCTGCCGACGTCGACTTCAGTGCGGTGGAATCTACCTCCGAGATGTTCAACCCCGACCAGCCGGCGCTGCGCAGCGAGCAGCAGGTCAACGAGCAACGTTCCAGCAGCCTGCCGCCGCAGGGCGTGCCGGGTGCGCTGAGCAACCAGCCGCCCGGCGCGGCCGCCGCTCCCGAGCAGGCCAACGCTCCGGCTGCGCCGCCGGGGCCGGTGCAGCCTGGCCAGCCGCTGCTCGACGCCAATGGCGCGCAGATCACCGACCCGGCCACCGGTCAGCCGATGCTGGCGCCGTACCCGGCCGACAAGCGCGAGCAGTCCACGCGCAACTTCGAGCTGGACCGTTCGATCAGCTACACCAAGCAGCAGCAGGGTCGCCTCAAGCGCCTGTCGGTGGCCGTGGTGCTGGATGACAAGGTCAGCATCAACGCCGAAACCGGCGAAGTCACCCGCAGCCCCTGGGCCGCCGAGGACCTGGCGCGCTTTACCCGCCTGGTGCAGGACTCGGTTGGTTTCGACGCCAGCCGTGGCGACAGCGTCAGCGTGATCAACGCGCCGTTCTCCGCCGAAACCGGCGAGGAAATGATCGAGATCCCGTTCTACTCGCAGCCCTGGTTCTGGGACATCATCAAGCAGATTCTCGGCGTGCTGTTCATCCTGGTGCTGGTCTTCGGCGTGTTGCGCCCGGTGCTCAACAACATCACCAACGCTGGCAAAGGTTCTGCGGGCGAGGGTGGCGACGGCGACATCGAATTGGGCGACATGGGTGGCCTGGAGGGCGAGCTGTCCGCCGACCGCGTCAGCCTTGGTGGCCCGCAAAGCATCCTGCTGCCGAGCCCCTCCGAGGGGTATGATGCACAACTGAACGCCATCAAGAGTCTGGTGGCGGAAGATCCGGGCCGCGTGGCCCAGGTAGTCAAAGAGTGGATCAACGCCGATGAGTGACAATCGTGCTCCTGCCAAGCTGACCAGGGTCGACAAGGCCGCCATCCTCCTGCTGTCCCTCGGCGAGACCGACGCGGCGCAGGTGCTGCGCCACCTCGGGCCGAAGGAAGTGCAGAGGGTCGGCGTGGCCATGGCCGGTATGCGCAATGTGCAGCGCGAGCAGGTCGAGCAGGTGATGGGCGAGTTCGTCGAGATCGTCGGCGACCAGACCAGCCTGGGCGTCGGCTCCGACGCCTACATCCGCAAGATGCTCACCGCGGCGCTGGGCGAGGACAAGGCCGGCAACCTGATCGACCGCATCCTGCTGGGTGGCAGTACCAGCGGCCTGGACAGCCTCAAGTGGATGGAGCCGCGCGCCGTGGCCGATGTGATCCGCTACGAGCACCCGCAGATCCAGGCCATCGTCGTGGCTTACCTCGACCCGGACCAGGCGGGCGAGGTGCTCAGCCATTTCGATCACAAGGTGCGCCTGGACATCATCCTGCGTGTCTCCTCCCTGAACACCGTGCAGCCGGCCGCGCTCAAGGAACTCAACCAGATTCTCGAGAAGCAGTTCTCCGGCAGCGCCAACACCACTCGCGCCAGCCTGGGCGGGGTGAAGCGGGCTGCCGACATCATGAACTTCCTCGACAGCTCGGTGGAGGGCCAGTTGATGGACTCCATCCGTGAGGTCGACGAGGACCTGTCCAGCCAGATCGAGGACCTCATGTTCGTCTTCGATAACCTGGCCGACGTCGACGACCGTGGCATCCAGGCGCTGCTGCGCGAGGTGTCTTCCGATGTGCTGGTGCTGGCGCTCAAGGGCGCCGACGACGGCATCAAGGAAAAGGTGTTCAAGAACATGTCCAAGCGCGCCGCCGAACTGCTGCGCGACGATCTGGAAGCCAAGGGGCCGGTGCGCGTCAGCGAAGTGGAAACGGCGCAGAAGGAAATCCTCACCATCGCCCGGCGCATGGCCGAGTCCGGCGAGATCGTCCTCGGCGGTGCCGGCGGCGAGGCGATGATCTAAGCCATGGCCGCGAAGGAAGCGCCCAGCGAGCTGATCCGCGCCAAGGACGTGGCGGTCTTCGACCGCTGGGCGATCCCCAGCTTCGATCCCGAGGTGGAGGAGCCGGCGCCCGCGCCGGAGGCACCGGCCGAGCCCGAGCCTGAGCCGCAGATCGAGGAGGTGGCGGTCGAGGACGTCAAACCGCTGACGCTCGAGGAAGTCGAGGCGATCCGCCAGGATGCCTACAACGAGGGCTTCGCCACCGGCGAGAAAGACGGTTTCCACGCTGGCCAGCTGAAGGCCAAGCAGGAGGCCGACGCTGCGCTGGCCGCCAAGCTGGCGCAACTGGAAGCGCTCATGGAGCATCTGCTGGAGCCCATCGCCAGCCAGGACCGCGAGCTGGAGCAGAGTCTGGTCGATCTGGTCAGCCAGATGACCCGCCAGGTGATCCAGCGGGAACTGACCACCGACTCCAGCCAGATCCGCCATGTGCTGCGCGAGGCGCTCAAACTGCTGCCGATGGGCGCGGAGAACATCCGCATCCATGTGCACCCGCAGGACTTCGAGCTGGTCAAGGCGCTGCGCGAGCGCCACGAGGAGACCTGGCGCATCCTCGAAGACGACGCTCTGCAGCCCGGTGGATGCCGCGTCGAAACTGAGCAAAGCCGCATCGACGCCAGCGTCGAGACGCGCATGGCCCTGGCCCTCAAGCAGCTGTTCGAGCAGCAGCGCGCACAGGCCACCAATCCGCCCGAGGCGGATATCCAGGTCGACCTGGAGAGCCCCGATGCGCCTTGAGCGCACCAGCTTTGCCAAGCGCCTGGCCGGGTACGCCGAGGCGATCGATCTACCCAGCCAGCCGGTGGTCGAGGGGCGCCTGCTGCGCATGGTCGGCCTCACGCTGGAGGCCGAGGGCCTGCGCGCGGCGCTGGGCAGCCGGTGCCTGGTGATCAACGACGACAGCTATCACCCGGTGCAGGTGGAGGCCGAGGTGATGGGCTTCTCCGCCGGCAAGATCTACCTGATGCCGGTCGGCAGCCTGGCCGGTATCGCCCCTGGCGCCCGCGTGGTGCCGCTGCCGGATACCGGCCGTTTGCCCATGGGCATGTCGATGCTCGGCCGTGTGCTGGATGGTGCCGGTCGTGCGCTGGACGGCAAGGGCGGGATGAAGGCCGAGGACTGGGTGCCGATGGACGGGCCGAGCATCAACCCGCTCAACCGCCACCCGATCAGTGAGCCGCTGGATGTCGGCATCCGTAGCATCAACGGCCTGCTCACCGTCGGCCGTGGCCAGCGTCTGGGCCTGTTCGCCGGTACCGGCGTGGGCAAGTCGGTACTGCTGGGCATGATGACCCGCTTTACCGAGGCCGAGATCATCGTGGTCGGCCTGATCGGCGAGCGCGGTCGCGAGGTCAAGGAGTTCATCGACGAGATCCTCGGCGAGGAGGGCATCAAGCGCTCGGTGGTGGTCGCCTCGCCGGCCGACGACGCGCCGCTGATGCGCCTGCGTGCCGCCATGTACTGCACGCGCATCGCCGAATACTTCCGCGACAAGGGCAAGAACGTCCTGCTGCTGATGGATTCGCTGACCCGTTTCGCCCAGGCCCAGCGCGAGATCGCCCTGGCCATCGGCGAGCCGCCGGCGACCAAGGGCTATCCGCCCTCGGTATTCGCCAAGCTGCCGCGCCTGGTCGAGCGCGCCGGCAATGCGGAGGCGGGCGGCGGCTCGATCACCGCCTTCTACACCGTGCTTTCCGAGGGTGACGACCAGCAGGACCCGATCGCCGACGCCGCCCGTGGTGTGCTCGACGGCCACTTCGTGCTGTCGCGCCGGCTGGCCGAGGAAGGGCACTACCCGGCCATCGACATCGAGGCGTCGATCAGTCGGGTCATGCCGCAGGTGGTCAGCCCCGAGCATCTCAAGCAGGCGCAGCGCTTCAAGCAGCTGTGGTCGCGCTACCAGCAGAGCCGCGACCTGATCAGCGTCGGCGCCTATGTGCCGGGTGGCGATGCCGACACCGATCTGGCCATCGCGCGCCAGCCGGCCATGGCCCGCTACCTGCGTCAGAGCCTGGGCGAGAGCGAGTCCATGGCTGACAGCGTGACCCAGCTGGCGCAGGTATTCAATCCGCAGGCGCAGGCCTGATAGATGGCTGACAGCCGTGCCGTGCGCCTGGCGCCGGTGATCGAGATGGCCGAGCGCGCCGAGCGCGAAGCGGCCCGCCAGCTCGCCCACTGTCAGGGCCTGCTGGGCAAGGCCGAGGCGCAGCTGGGCGAGCTGGAGCGCTACCGCGCCGACTACCAGCAGCAGTGGATCAGCGAAGGCAGCAAGGGCGTCTCCGGCCAATGGCTGATGAACTACCAGCGCTTTCTCAGCCAGTTGGAGACCGCCATCGGCCAGCAGCTGCAGAGCATCGCCTGGCATCGGCAGAATCTCGACAAGGCCAGGGCTGCCTGGCAGCAGCGGTATGCGCGGGTGGAGGGGCTGCGCAAGCTGGTGCAGCGCTATCTGGAGGAGGCGCGTGCCGCCGCCGACAAGCGCGAGCAGAAACTGCTCGATGAACTGGCGCAGCGCCTGCCGCAGCGCGATGATGGCTAACGCATGGTTGCCGCGCTCATCCGCGGGTGCTAAATCTGTGTCTGCACAAGAAAAAACAAGGAGTGCTACATGGCCATCACCGCGCTGCCCTCGAGCGATGGACAGGAACTGACCATCCATATCCAGGGTCGCTTCGATTTCTCCGCGCATCAGGAATTCCGCGATGCCTATGAGCGGGTGAGCGCCACACCCAAGCGCTATGTGGTCGATCTCAAGGGGGCCACCTACCTCGACAGCTCGGCTCTGGGCATGCTTCTGCTGCTGCGCGACCACGCCGGTGGCGACCATGCGCGCATCAGCCTGGTCAACTGCAACCCGGATGTGCGCAAGATCCTCTCCATCTCCAACTTCGAACAGCTGTTCCAGATCGGCTGACTGCCATGCCCGGGCGCCTGTCCATCCTGATCGCCGAGGACAGCGCGGCCGACCGCATGCTGCTGTCGACCATCGTCAGCCGCCAGGGCCACCGGGTGCTGACTGCCGGCAATGGTCTGGAGGCGGTCGGACTGTTCGAGCAGGAGCGCCCGCAGCTGGTGCTGATGGATGCGCTGATGCCGGTGATGGATGGCTTCGATGCCGCCCGGCGAATCAAGGAAGCGGCCGGTGAAGCGCTGGTGCCGATCATCTTCCTCACCTCGCTGACCGAGAACGAGGCGCTGGTGCGCTGTCTGGAGGTCGGTGACGACTTCCTCGCCAAGCCTTACAACCCGATCATTCTCGAGGCCAAGATCCGCGCCATGGACCGTTTGCGCCGGCTGCAGCAGACGGTGGTGCAACAGCGCGATCTGATCGCCAAGCACAATGAACACCTTATGACCGAGCAGCGCGTGGCCAAGGCGGTGTTCGACAAGGTGGCCCACTCCGGCTGCCTCAGCGCGGCCAATATCCGCTATCTGCAGTCGCCCTTCGCCCTGTTCAATGGCGACCTGCTGCTGGCCGCGTTCAAGCCCTCCGGCGGCATGCACGTGCTGCTCGGCGACTTTACCGGCCACGGTCTGCCGGCGGCGATCGGCGCCATGCCGCTGGCCGAGGTGTTCTACGGGATGACCGCCAAGGGCTTCTCCATGGCGGAGATCCTTCGCGAGATGAACGCCAAGCTCAAGCGCATCCTCCCGATTGGCGTGTTCTGCTGCGCCACCATGCTCAACCTGAGCTTCCAGCGGCGCGTGCTGGAAGTGTGGAACGGCGGCTTGCCGGACGGCCACCTGCTGCGGGTGGGCACGGGCGAGCGCGTGCCGCTGGTATCGCGCCATCTGCCATTGGGGGTGTTGGAGCCGGGCTCGTTCAACGAGTCCTACGAAGTTCATCCGCTGCAGCCCAATGACCGCGTGTTCCTGCTCTCTGACGGTGTGCTGGAAACGCGTGATACTCGCGGGCAGCTGTTCGGTGAGGAACGCCTGTTGCAGGTGCTTGATGGCGGGCACGCGCCGCAGAACCTGTTCGACGAAATCCAGCGTGCTCTCGCCGCCTTCCGAGGCGAGGCCCAGGACGACGTCAGCATGATCGAGCTGTGCATGGTCGAGGAGGGCATGCTCAGCCGTCCACCGCTGGCTTTCTCCGACAGTGGGCAGAGCAGCCCGCTGGACTGGTCGGCCAGCTTCGAGTTCCGTGCCGAGGCGCTCAAACGTTTCAATCCGCTGCCGTTCCTGCTACAGCTGCTGATGGAGGTGCGCGACCTGCGTGCCCAGGGTGGGGCGCTGTACACGGTGTTGGCTGAGCTGTACTCGAACGCGCTGGAGCATGGTGTGCTGGGCCTGGATTCGGCGCTCAAGGCCGACGCCAAGGGCTTTTCCCGCTACTACCGTGAGCGTGGCGAACGCTTGCAGGCGCTGGCAGAGGGGTTCGTGCGCTTCGATCTGGAGCTGCTGCCGGAGGCCGGCGGCGGCCGCCTGCGCATTGGCGTGCAGGACAGTGGCGCCGGTTTCGATGTGGCCAGCGCGCTGGCGCGACAGCAGGATAGCGGTGGCCTCAGCGGGCGCGGCCTGCGCCTGATCCGCCAGTTGACCGATCAGTGTCACTGGCTGAGCGATGGGCGCGGCGCGGTGGTCGAGTTCCGCTGGTCGACCTGAGGGGGCCGGCGGTCGAGTGGATGCTGGCCCATGGCCAACAGACAGCAGATCGCCAGCAGCTTCTGAGGCATAATCGCCACTTCCCCGATCATGGAGTGAGCCGGTGTCCGATATCCACCTCGATCAGAATGTGTTGGCTTCCCTGCTGGATGTCATGGGGGAAGAGTACCCCGTGTTGCTGGATACCTTCCTGGTCGACTCGGATGAGCGCCAGCGCCATATCCATGAGGCGCTTGCCGCTGCCGATCCGCAGGCCCTGCGCCTGGCTGCGCACAGTTTCAAGGGCAGCTGCAGCAATATGGGCGCACCGATGCTGGCGGGGCTGTGCAAGCAGCTGGAGGAGGCCGCGCGGCGCGAGCTGCTGGACGAGGCGCCGGCGTTGATCGAGCAGATCGGCCGCGAATTCGCCATCGTGCGCATCCTGCTCAAGACCGAGCGCCAGCGTTATCGCTGAGTCTGCGCCGGCGCCTTGGCAAAGTTGGCCCGCTGCTTGCTCTAGCCCAGGTACGATCCAATCCTGACGGAGAGTACCCATGTCCGTTGCACCCGATTTCCTTCTTCAGTCCGCGCCTGACGTGCGCCCCAAGGCACCTGCTGCCAAGGCCCCCAGTACGGCGCCGGAGCCCAGCAGGGGCGAGGCTTCCAGCTTTGCCGAGGTCTATGCCAAGGAGCGCCAGGCCAAGGCCGCCGAACGCAAGGAGGCCGGTAGCAAGGCGGCCGAAGAGCGTGCCGCCGAGAGCAAAACGACCGAAGAGCCAGCGGCAGAGGCTGCCGCCGAGCAGCAGGCAGTTGCCGAAAGCGGCAATACCTTGCCGGAGGAAGTGGTCGACGGTGGCGAGGAGGAAGTGGTCGATCCGCTGCTGCTGATGGCCATGACCGGCCAGTTGCCGGCGACCGAAATGGTCGATCCGGCCCTGAGTGGCGCGGCCGAGGCGGTCGAGGGCGAGCCGTTGTTGCAAGCCAGCGCACCGACAGTGGCCAGCGCTGCGCCAGCCACCCTGACCGAGGCCAGCCATGATCCTGAGCTGGACATGCTCAACAGCCTGTCCGGGGTAAAGCTGGCCCTTGAAATAGGTGCGCAGAACCAAGCCGCTGCGCAGCAGCAACTGAGCCCGGGCGCGGTGGCGGCCGAGCGTGCCAACAACCCGGCACAGGGCTTCGCCAACGCCCTCGCGGCCCTTGCCGGCGATGCCATGCCCAGTGAGGAAGCGCCGAGCGAAGGGCTGGAGGGCGAGTTGCTCGGCGAGGCTCTGGATACCTCGGTGCCGAATCTTCGCGAGGGCCAGAGCGATGCGCGTGCCGAAGCCTTCGCCAGCAAGCTCAGCGCCCTGAGCCAGGCCATCAGCCAGCAGACCAACGCCGCCCAGCGCCTGCCGCTGGTGCCTGGCCAGCCGGTGCAGGTGGGGCATCCAGGGATGAGCGAGGCGGTGGTCGACAAGGTCATGTGGCTGTCCAGTCAGAATCTCAAGTCTGCCGAGATCCAGCTGGATCCGGCCGAGCTGGGGCGGCTGGAGGTGCGTATCGAGCTGAACAAGGACCAGGCGGCCCAGGTCACTTTCGTCAGCGCCAACGCCAACGTGCGTGACCAGCTGGAAGGCCAGGCCCACCGTCTGCGCGAGCTGTTCGCTCAGCAGGGCATGAACCAGCTGGACGTCAACGTCTCCGACCAGTCCATGGCACGGGGTTCCCAGGGCGGTGGCGAGGAGGGGCAGCGTCGCTCCGCCGGCCGCGGCTTTGGTGGCTCGCGCGACGAGGAAGCGATCGGTGGTGTCAGCGAGATCCGCACGCCATCGAGCGGCGCCGCGCCACGTGGCCTGGTGGACTACTACGCCTGACGTCTGTCGATCGTTGACCAGGAAGCTGCGCCCGGTGCCGACAAAAGCACCGGGCGCAGTCGTTTTCGGATGACAGGCGGTCGTGGCCTTGGTATATCGGCAGCCTGTATCGAGGGCCGCAGGACAGACTATCTTGTTTACAAGGTGGCATAACACTTGCTCCTAAGCCTTTGACTCTGGACAAATCACAGAACGGTGACGGATTTCTGGCATGGCAAAGAAACAAGCTCCCACTCCGCCGGCAGCCGATGGCGGCGAGAAGGCCGGCGGCAAGAGCAAGCTCAAACTCATCATCCTGATCGTGGTCATCCTGCTGCTGGCGATCGGCGGCTCGGTGGGCGCGACCCTGTTCTTCCTCGGTAAGGACAAGGGTGGTGAGGAGGAGAAGCCGGCCGAAGAAGCCGCCAGCGAGAGCACTGCCGCACCGGTCAAGCTGCCGGCCATCTACGAGGCCATCGCCCCGGCGTTCATCGCCAACTACAACTACCAGGGGCGGCAGCGTTACATGCAGGTCAGCGTGGCGCTGATGGCGCGCAACCAGGCCGAGCTGGATGCCCTCAAGGTCCACATGCCGCTGGTGCGCAACCGTCTGGTCATGCTGTTCTCCGGCCAGGACTTCGGCACCCTGATGACGCCGGTCGGCAAGGAGATGCTGCGCAGCCAGGCCACCGCGGTGGTACAGGAGCTGGCGCAGAAGGAAACCGGTAAAACCGTGGTCGAACAGGTACTGTTCACCAATATCGTGCTGCAGTAGCGGGAGCTGCCATGGCCGTACAAGACCTGCTGTCACAGGACGAGATCGACGCGCTGCTGCATGGCGTCGACGATGGCCTGGTCGAAACCGAAGCCGATGCCGAGCCCGGCAGCGTCAAAAGTTACGACCTGACCAGCCAGGATCGCATCGTCCGCGGACGCATGCCGACCCTGGAGATGATCAACGAGCGTTTCGCCCGCTATACCCGCATCAGCATGTTCAACCTGCTGCGTCGTTCCGCCGACGTGGCGGTGGGCGGCGTGCAGGTGATGAAGTTCGGCGAGTACGTGCATTCGCTGTATGTGCCGACCAGCCTCAACCTGGTGAAGATGAAGCCGCTGCGCGGCACCGCCCTGTTCATCCTCGACGCCAAGCTGGTGTTCAAGCTGGTGGACAACTTCTTCGGCGGCGACGGTCGTCACGCCAAGATCGAGGGGCGCGAGTTCACCCCCACCGAGCTGCGCGTGGTGCGCATGGTCATCGACCAGGCCTTCATCGACCTCAAGGAAGCCTGGCACGCAGTACTGGACGTCAACTTCGAGTACATCAACTCGGAAGTGAACCCGGCGCTGGCCAACATCGTCAGCCCAAGCGAGGTGGTCGTCGTGTCGACCTTCCACATCGAACTCGATGGGGGCGGCGGCGACCTGCACATCACCATGCCTTATTCGATGATCGAGCCGATTCGCGAGATGCTCGATGCCGGTTTCCAGTCCGACGTGGACGATCAGGACGAGCGCTGGATCAAGGCGTTGCGCGAGGACATCCTCGACGTCAATGTGCCGCTCGGCGCTACCCTGGCGCGGCGCGAGCTGAAGCTGCGCGACATCCTGCACATGCAGCCGGGTGATGTGATTCCCGTGGAGTTGCCGGAGCAGATGATCATGCGCGCCAACGGCGTACCGGCCTTCAAGGTCAAGCTGGGCGCGCACAAGGGCAACCTGGCCCTGCAGATTCTCGAACCCGTCGAGCGTCTGCGCTGATTGAGCGGCGACAGCGGCATGTCAGCGCCGCTGTGCCGATACACCCCCGATAGATAGCCAGCCGAGGTAGAGCGATGGCAGACGAAAACGAAGGCACCAGCCCAGAGGAGCAGGCCCTGGCCGATGAGTGGGCCGCCGCATTGGCCGAGGCTGGCGATGACGCTGGTCAGGCAGATATCGATGCGCTGATGGCCCAGGGTGGAGGCGGGGCAGCCGCCCCTGCCGCGCCGCGCATGGCCATGGAGGAGTTTGGCAGCGCGCCCAAGCCAGGCAATGGCCCGGTGGCGCTGGAGGGGCCGAATCTGGATGTGATCCTCGATATTCCGGTGTCCATCTCCATGGAAGTCGGCAGTACCGAGATCAGCATTCGCAACCTCTTGCAGCTCAATCAGGGCTCGGTGGTGGAACTCGATCGCCTGGCCGGCGAGCCGCTGGACGTGCTGGTCAACGGTACCCTGATCGCTCACGGCGAAGTGGTGGTGGTCAACGAGAAGTTCGGCATCCGCCTGACCGACGTGATCAGCCCCAGCGAACGCATCAAGAAGCTGCGCTGAGGTGAGGATGCGCGGACTCTGCAGTCTTCTTCTGCTGGCGCCCCTGTCGGCGCTGGCCGCCGAGCCGGTGGCCAAAGCCGCGACCACGCCCATGGCCGGCAGCGATATTGGCGGCCAACTGGTGCAGCTGCTGTTCGGTCTGTTGCTGGTGGTCGGCCTGATCTTCGCGCTGGCCTGGCTGCTGCGCCGGGTGCAGCAGATCGGCCCGCGTGGCAACCAGGCGATCAAACTGGTGGCCAGTCAGGTGCTCGGTCCGCGTGATCGCCTGCTACTGGTACAGGTCGGCGGCGAGCAGATCCTGCTTGGCATCAGTGCCGGGCGCATCACCCCGCTGCATGTGCTCAAGGAGCCGGTGCCGGTAGCGGCAACCGAAGCGGCGCCGCCCGAATTCGCCCAGCGCCTGATGGAGTTGCTCGGCAAGGACCAGAAGGACGACAAGCCATGAGCGCCTGGCGCATTCTGCTGGCGCTGTTGCTGGTCATCGCGGCGCCCCTGGCGTTCGGCGCCGACGACCCGTTGTCGATTCCCGCCATTACCCTGAGCACCAACGCCGAAGGGCAGCAGGAGTACTCGGTCAGCCTGCAGATCCTGCTGATCATGACGGCGCTGAGCTTCATCCCGGCGTTCGTCATGCTGATGACCAGCTTCACCCGGATCATCATCGTCTTCTCGATTCTGCGTCAGGCCCTGGGCCTGCAGCAGACACCGTCGAACCAGATCCTGATCGGCCTGGCGCTGTTTCTGACCATGTTCATCATGGCCCCGGTGTTCGACAGGATTAATCAGGACGCCCTGCAGCCCTACCTCAACGAGCAGCTGCCGGCGCAGCAGGCGATTGCCCGTGCCGAGGTGCCGATCAAGGAGTTCATGCTGGCCCAGACCCGCGCCTCGGACCTGGAGCTGTTCGTCCGCTTGTCCAAGCGTACCGATATTGCCAGCCCCGAGCAGGCGCCGCTGACCATCCTGATCCCGGCCTTCGTCACCTCCGAGCTGAAAACGGCGTTCCAGATCGGCTTCATGATCTTCATCCCGTTCCTGATCATCGACATGGTGGTCGCCAGCATCCTCATGGCGATGGGTATGATGATGCTGTCGCCACTGATCATTTCGTTGCCGTTCAAGATCATGCTGTTCGTCCTGATCGATGGCTGGGCGCTGATCATGGGCACCCTGGCCGGCAGTTTCGGCACGTTATAGCGAGGCGCCGCACATGACTCCTGAAATCGCCGTCGATCTGTTCCGCGAAGCGCTCTGGTTGACCGCATTGATCGTCGGCCTGCTGGTGATGCCCAGCCTGCTGGTGGGCCTGCTGGTCGCGGTGTTCCAGGCCGCCACGCAGATCAACGAGCAGACCCTGAGTTTCATCCCGCGCCTGCTGGTGATGCTGCTCACCCTGATCTGGGCCGGGCCCTGGCTGGTGCGCGAGCTGATGGAGTACACCCAGACGCTGGTGCAGAACATCCCACTGTTGATCGGCTGATGCTCGAACTGACCAATGCGCAGATCGGCGGCTGGCTGGGCCAGTTCCTCCTGCCGCTATTTCGTATCGCGTCCATGCTGATGGTAATGCCGGTGATCGGCACCCAGCTGGTACCCGTGCGCGTGCGCCTGTATCTGGCCCTGGCTATCTGTGTCGTGTTGGCGCCGACGCTGCCGCCGATGCCGCAGGTGGATTCGGTCAGCCTGCAGTCCATGTTGCTGGTGGGTGAGCAGGTGCTGATCGGCGTAATGTTCGGTTTCATGCTGCAGCTCTATTTCCACCTGTTTACCGTCGCCGGGCAGATCATTGCCGTGCAGATGGGCCTGGGCTTCGCTTCCATGGTCGACCCCTCCAACGGGGTTTCGGTGCCGGTGCTCGGCCAGTTCCTGCTGATGCTGGTGACCCTGCTGTTTCTGGCCATGAATGGGCACCTGGTGGTGCTCGAGGTGCTGGCGGAGAGCTTCGTCACCTTGCCGGTGGGTGAGGGCCTGCTGCTCGACCATTACTGGTCGATAGCCGGCAAGCTGAGCTGGGTGGTGGCTGCAGGCCTGCTTATCTCGCTGCCGATCGTGACTGCACTGCTGGTCGTCAACCTGGCGTTCGGCGTGATGACCCGCGCGGCGCCGCAGTTGAACATCTTCTCCATCGGTTTTCCGCTGACCCTGGTACTTGGTCTGTTCATCTTCTGGGTGGGACTGGCAGATTTCCTGGCGCACTTTCAGGAGTTCTCCGCAGACGCCCTGCAGCAGCTGCGCGAACTGGCGCGGTTACGCTGAGGAGGCGCCATGGCAGAGAGCGAAAGCGGCGCCGACAAGAGCGAGGAACCCACTAGTAAGCGCCTGGAAGAGGCGCGCCAGAAGGGCCAGATCGCGCGTTCCAAGGAGCTCGGCACCCTGGCGGTGACATTCGGCGGCGCCGCGGCACTGCTGATCTTCGGGGCCGAGATGGGACGGGCGATGCTGGACCTCATGCAGGGCAACTTCGCGTTGTCGCGTGAGGTGCTGCTGGACGAAGGCTCCATGGCCCGCTACCTGCTGCGTACCGGCATGGAGGCGCTGCTGGCGCTGCAACCTTTCTTCATCGTCATGCTGATCGCCTCCATCATCGGCCCGGTTGCCGTGGGCGGCTGGCTGTTTTCCGGCGAGGCCCTGCAGCCGAAGTTCAGTCGCATGAACCCCTTGCAGGGGATCAAGCGCATGTTCTCCGCCCATGCCCTGGTGGAGCTGCTCAAGGCCATGGCCAAGTTCATCATCATCCTGATGGTGGCATTGGCGGTGCTCAAGGCCGACCAGGACGACCTGCTGGCCATCGCCAACGAGTCGGTCGAGTCGGCGATCCTGCACTCCATGCTGGTGACAGGCTGGAGCCTGCTGTGGATGGCTTGCGGGCTGATTCTCATCGCCGCGGTGGATGTACCGTTCCAGCTCTGGGATTCCAAGCAGAAGCTGATGATGACCAAGCAGGAGGTCAAGGACGAGTACAAGGACAGCGAGGGCAAGCCCGAGGTCAAGTCGAAGATCCGCCAGTTGCAGCGGCAGATGGCCGAGCGGCGGATGATGCAGCAGGTGCCCGAGGCCGATGTGGTGATTACCAACCCGACCCACTTCGCCGTGGCGCTGAAATACGACCCGGCCAAGGGCAATGCGCCGGTGATGCTGGCCAAGGGTGGCGACTTCCTGGCACTGAAGATCCGCGAGATCGCCCAGGAGCACAAGGTGACCCTGCTCGAGTCGCCGGCCCTGGCGCGGGCGGTGTACTACTCCACCGAGGTGGACCAAGAGATCCCCGCCGGCCTCTACCTGGCCGTGGCCCAGGTGCTGGCTTACGTCTACCAGCTCAAGCAGTTCCGTGCCGGCAAGGGCAAGCGCCCGGGGCCGCTGCCGGATCTGCCGATTCCGCCGGATCTGCGCCGCGACGAGTAGCCATCGTCATTCGTCGCCTGGCTTTGACAGCCCCCGCGCGCCGCCTACACCTGCTAGAAGGGCGGATGGCCTTGCCGTTGCCGTGGTACTGCACCTGAGCGGAGTCAGTCATAGCTACGGAGCCTTGCCCATGGCCAGAGTCGTTCTAACCCCCGCCTTGCGCGGCGAGTACGCACATCTTTTTGACAGCTGCCGGATCCGCCCCGAGCGGGGCGACGATGTGGAAAGCCTCGTCAAACAGCTGCTCAACAACCAGCCGCGTTACGAGAAGGTTGCAGAGGCTCTGGGGATTCCCTGGAGCTTCATCGCGGTGATCCACAACATGGAGAGCAGCCAGAGCTTCCACAAGCACCTGCACAACGGCGATCCGCTGACGGCGCGTACCGTGCAGCAGCCGCCAGGGCGACCGAAGAACGGCAGCCCGCCCTTCACTTGGGAGCAGAGCGCCGCCGATGCGCTGCAGCTCAAGCGCCTCGGTGCCGACACCGACTGGGGCCTGGCGGGTACCCTGTATCAGCTGGAGCGCTACAACGGCTTCGGCTATCGCCTGTACCACCCGCATGTGCTGTCGCCCTACCTGTGGGGCTTTTCCAACCATTACAGCAGCGGCAAATATGTGGCCGACGGTACCTGGTCCGACAGCGCGGTCACCAAGCAGTGCGGGGCCGCCGTGCTGTTGCGGCGCATGGCTGAGCGTGGCCTGATCGAGTTCGCCGATCAGCCGCGTCCTGCCGCCAGCAGCGGCCCGCTGGTGGCGGGTTACTCGATGCAGAAACCTGGTGACCCCGCGCTGGAGCGGCAGGTCGTGGCTCTGCAGCACTGGCTTAACGGTTTTCCCGGCGTCTTCGTCAAGGTCGACGGTATCCCCGGGCAGCGGACCTCCGAGGCCTACCGGCAGGTCACGGGGCACTATCTGCCGGGCGATCCGCGTCAGGCGCAACGCCAGGCGGCCTGAGCGAATAAGGCTCTGCCCACACGGGGCAGAGCCGAGTTGGAATGCTTCTTGCCAATACCCCTGCAAGGCGCCTGTTCGCGTCAAAAGATTGAATTGGCTGGGGAAAACAAGTGGCAGTGGATCGTGCTCAACTCATCGGTGACGTACGCAGCAACCTGGCCGGGTTGCGCCACGGCAATCTGGGTATTCCGCTGCTGCTGCTGGTCATGCTCGCCATGGTCATGCTGCCGATCCCGCCGTTCCTGCTCGACGTGCTGTTCACTTTCAGTATTGCCCTGTCCATCGTGGTCCTGCTGGTCGCCATCTACTCGCTGCGGCCGCTGGACTTCGCCGTGTTCCCCACCATCCTGCTGGCCGCGACGCTGCTGCGCCTGGCGCTGAACGTGGCCTCCACGCGCGTGGTGCTGCTGCACGGCCAGGAGGGCCACGACGCCGCGGGCAAGGTGATCCAGGCGTTCGGTGAAGTGGTGATCGGCGGCAACTACGTGGTGGGTGCCGTGGTGTTCGCCATCCTGATGATCATCAACTTCGTGGTGGTTACCAAGGGCGCCGGGCGGATTTCCGAGGTGAGTGCGCGCTTCACCCTCGACGCCATGCCCGGCAAGCAGATGGCCATCGACGCGGACCTCAATGCCGGTCTGATCGATCAGGCCGAGGCCAAGAAGCGGCGTGCCGAGGTGGCCCAGGAGGCCGACTTCTACGGCTCGATGGACGGTGCCTCGAAGTTCGTCCGTGGCGACGCCATTGCCGGCCTGCTGATTCTCTTCATCAACCTGATTGGCGGTATCGCCATCGGCGTGGCCCAGCATGATCTGCCATTCTCCGAAGCCGGGCGAATTTACACCCTGCTGACCATCGGTGACGGTCTGGTAGCGCAGATCCCTTCGCTGCTGTTGTCCACTGCGGCCGCCATCATGGTCACCCGGGTATCCACTTCCGAGGACATGGGGGCCCAGGTCAGCCGGCAGATGTTCGCCTCGCCCAAGGCTTTGGCCGTGGCGGCCGCGATCATGATCGCCATGGGCCTGGTGCCGGGCATGCCGCATTTCTCGTTCATCAGCCTCGGTCTGGTGGCTGCCGGTGCCGCGTACTGGATTGCCAACAAGCAGCGCAAGGTCAAGGAAGAGGAGGTCAAGGAGGTCAAGCGCCAGCAGGAGCTGCTGCCGGCGCAGAAGGCCCAGGAGGTCAAGGAGCTGGGCTGGGACGACGTGACCCCGGTGGACATGGTCGGCCTGGAGGTCGGCTACCGCCTGATCCCGCTGGTCGATCGCAACCAGGGTGGCCAGTTGCTCGCGCGGATCAAGGGCGTGCGCAAGAAGCTGTCGCAGGAGATGGGCTTCCTGATGCCGTCGGTACATATCCGCGACAACCTCGACCTGCTGCCCAATGCCTATCGCCTGACCCTGATGGGCGTCAGCGTGGCGGAGGCGGAGGTCTACCCGGAGCGCGAGCTGGCGATCAACCCCGGCCAGGTATTCGGTACCCTCAACGGCATCGCCGCCAAAGATCCGGCGTTCGGTCTGGAGGCGGTGTGGATCGACCCGACCCAGCGCGACCAGGCGCAATCGCTGGGCTACACCGTGGTGGACGCCAGTACCGTGGTTGCCACTCACCTCAACCAGGTGCTGCACAAGCACGCCCATGAGCTGCTCGGTCATGAGGAAGTGCAGCAGCTGCTGCAACTGCTGGCCAAGAGCTCGCCGAAACTGGCCGAAGAGCTGGTGCCGGGCATGGTCTCGCTGTCGACCCTGCTCAAGGTGCTGCAGACACTGCTGGCCGAACAGGTACCGGTGCGCGACATTCGCAGCATTGCCGAGGCGATCTCCAACGTCGCGAGCAAGAGTCAAGATCCCGCCGCGATGGTCGCTGCAGTCCGCGTCGCTCTTTCCCGTGCAATCGTGCAAAGCATTGTGGGACTAGAGCCGGAGCTGCCTGTGATCACCCTGGAACCCAGGTTGGAACAGTTATTGCTGAATAGCCTGCAGAAGGCCGGTCAGGGCTCCGAGGATGGCATCCTCCTCGAACCCGGCATGGCCGAGAAGCTGCAACGCTCCCTGGTGGAAGCGGCGCAGCGCCAGGAAATGCTCGGCAAACCGGTGATCCTGCTGGTAGCCGGCCCGGTCCGGGCGATGCTCTCGCGCTTTGCGCGGCTCGCCGTACCCAGCATGCACGTACTGGCCTACCAGGAAATACCGGATAACAAGCAGGTCACGATCGTCGCCACGGTCGGCCAGAACTGAGGGTTCTAAGCCATGCAAGTCAAACGCTTCTTCGCCGCCGATATGCGTACCGCCATGAAGCTGGTGCGTGACGAACTGGGCGCCGATGCCGCCATCATCGGCAATCGCCGCGTGGCCGGCGGCGTGGAGCTGACTGCGGCGCTGGATTACCAGCCGGCTACCCCGGCGCGTACGCCCAATCCGGCCCTGGAGGCCGAGCTGCGCAAGACCCAGGCGAAAATCGCCAACGCTCAGGCGGAGCTGACCATCCGCGCCGTGGCCGACGAGCGCAAGGATCGCCAGCTGTTCGCCAACGAATCGCTGATCGCGCCCGAGCTGCCGGCTACTGCAGTCAAGGTGCAGCGTCCGGTTGCCGCCGCCCAGCCGCAGCCGGCTCGCGCCGCGGCGGCGCCAGTCGATCAGCATGCCCTCGACGCCATGCGCTTCGAGCTGCACGGCCTGCGCGAGCTGATCGAGGTGCAGCTGGGCTCCATCGCCTGGGGCCAGTTGCAGAACCGCAAGCCGCAGCAGGCCAACCTGTGGCGTCGCCTGCAGCGCATGGGCCTGTCTGCCGAGCTGTCCAAGGCCCTGCTGGAACGTGTGGCCAAGGTCGCCGAGCCGAAGCAGGCCTGGCGAATGCTGCTGGCTCACCTGGCTCACGCGATCAGAACTCCGGCGGTGGAGCCGCTGGAGGAGGGCGGTGTCATTGCCCTGGTCGGGCCGGCCGGTATGGGCAAGACCACCACCCTGGCCAAGATGGCGGCTCGCTACGTGCTGAAGTACGGCTCGCAGAGCATCGCCCTAGTCAGCATGGACTGCTTCCGCATCGGCGCCCAGGAGCAGATCAAGACCCTCGGTCGCATCCTCAACGTGCCGGTGACCCAGGTCGAGCCAGGGCAATCGCTGGTCCAGGCGCTGGCGCCGCTGGCACGCAAGAAGGTGATCCTGATCGACACCGCCGGCCTGCCTGGCAATGATCCGGCCCTGCGTCAGCAGCTGGACAGCCTGGCCGTGCGCGGCCTGAAGGCCAAGAATTATCTGGTGCTGGCTGCCACCAGCCAGGCTCAGGTGCTCAAGGCGGCCTATCACAGCTACAAGCACTGCGGCCTGGCCGGGTCCATCCTGAGCAAGGTGGACGAGGCGGCCAATCTCGGTGAGGTTCTGGGGCTGGCTATCAGCCAGCATCTCCCGGTAGCCTATCTGGCAGATGGGCCGAAGATTCCGGACGATCTGCAGGTGCCGCGCAGCCACCAACTGGTGAGCCGTGCCGTGAGCCTGCAGGCTGCCGAAGATCCGAGTGAAGAAGCCATGGCCGATATGTTCGCGGGCTTCTATCATCCGCGCCGTGCAGGGTAGGGCAGGCGTCGGCGGACAAGGCGTTCTAGTGTGTAGGAAAGGGTCGGTGAAGTTGCCCGACCAGCCCAGACCAGGCAAGACAAGGTAAAGAGAAGAACATGGGTAGTATGCATCCCGTACAGGTGATCGCGGTGACTGGCGGCAAGGGCGGCGTCGGCAAGACCAACGTGTCGGTGAATCTGTCGCTGGCACTGGCCGACCTTGGTCGCCGGGTCATGCTGATGGACGCCGACCTTGGTCTTGCCAATGTTGACGTGCTGCTCGGCCTGACCCCCAAGCGCACCCTGGCCGATGTGATCAATGGCGAATGCGACCTTAAGGACGTGCTGCTGCAGGGGCCCGGCGGCATCCGTATCGTGCCCGCAGCGTCCGGTACGCAGAGCATGGTGCAGCTGTCGCCGGTGCAGCATGCCGGCCTGATCCAGGCCTTCAGTGATATCAGTGACAACCTCGACGTGCTGGTGATCGATACGGCCGCCGGCATCGGCGACGGCGTGGTCAGCTTCGTCCGCGCCGCCCAGGAAGTGCTGGTGGTGGTGTGCGACGAGCCGACCTCGATCACCGACGCCTACGCGCTGATCAAGCTGCTCAACCGCGACTACGGCATGAGCCGCTTCCGCGTGCTGGCCAACATGGCTCACAGTCCGCAGGAAGGACGCAATCTGTTTGCTAAGCTGACCAAGGTAACCGACCGTTTTCTCGATGTGGCCCTGCAGTACGTCGGCGCCGTTCCCTACGACGAATCCGTCCGCAAGGCCGTGCAGAAGCAGCGCGCGGTATATGAAGCCTTCCCGCGCTCGAAATGCGCACTGGCGTTCAAGGCGATCGCCCAGAAAGTCGACACGTGGCCGCTTCCGGCCAACCCGCGCGGCCATCTGGAGTTCTTCGTCGAGCGTCTGGTGCAGCAGCCGATCGCGGGGACGGCGGTATGACAGCAGCCAGTGGACTTCGCATGTACAACAAGGCGCAGGCGCAGGATTCCCAGCACCAGTTGATCGAGCGCTATGCGCCGCTGGTCAAGCGCATCGCCTATCATCTGTTGGCACGCCTGCCGGCCAGTGTTCAGGTCGACGACCTGATCCAGGCGGGCATGATCGGTCTGCTGGAAGCGTCAAAAAAATACGATGGCAGCAAGGGCGCCAGCTTCGAAACCTACGCCGGCATCCGCATCCGCGGCGCCATGCTCGACGAGGTGCGCAAGGGCGACTGGGCACCGCGTTCGGTACACCGCAACACCCGCATGGTCAGCGATGCCATTCGCGCGATCGAGGCCCGCACCGGAAGAGACGCTAAAGATCAAGAGGTTGCGGCCGAACTCCAATTGAGTCTCGAAGATTACTACGGCATCCTTGGCGATACTCTGGGTAGCCGCCTGTTCAGCTTTGACGATCTGGTACAGGACGGTGAGCACGGGGGGCTGAGCGAGGATGTCAGCAGTAGTCACAGCGGGCCCCTGCATGGTCTTGAGGATGAGCGATTCCAGGCGGCACTGGCCGATGCCATCGCTCATCTGCCGGAGCGCGAGCGCCTGGTTTTGTCGCTGTACTACGACGAAGAATTGAATTTGAAGGAAATCGGCGAAGTCTTGGGGGTCAGCGAATCCCGGGTCAGCCAGTTGCACAGCCAGTGCGCCGCGCGTCTGCGGGCCAGGCTGGGTGAGTGGCGGGTCAGCTGAGAGCCAGCCGGTTCCATGATTTGCGACACTGTCGGGATACCGGCGGTGTTTAGACTGTACGGAGGTCGACTTGGACAAGAACATGAAAATCCTCATCGTTGACGATTTCTCGACGATGCGACGGATCATCAAGAACCTCCTGCGTGATCTGGGGTTCACCAACACGGCGGAGGCTGACGACGGCAACACGGCACTGCCCATGTTGCAGAGCGGCAGCTTCGATTTTCTGGTGACCGACTGGAACATGCCCGGCATGACCGGTATCGACCTGCTGCGCGCGGTGCGCGCCGACGAGCGCCTGAAGACCCTGCCGGTGCTGATGGTCACCGCCGAGGCCAAGCGCGAACAGATCATCGAGGCCGCCCAGGCTGGCGTTAACGGTTATGTAGTCAAGCCGTTCACTGCCCAGGTGCTGAAGGAGAAGATCGAGAAGATCTTCGAACGGGTTAACGGCTGATGTCCGCCGCGAGGGCGCTATGGCACACGATGATTCACATCTGGGCGAACTCGAATCGACCCTGAAGCAACACGCCACGCAACTTGTCGACAGCCTTGAGAAAGGTCGTTTCGGTGAGGCGGTAGGCCTGATTCACGAACTCAACAAGGCGCGTGACCACGGTCTCTATCAGGAGATCGGCAAGCTCACCCGCGAGTTGCACAACGCGATCGTCAATTTCCAGGTTGATCCGCACAACCCGCATGCCCAGGAAATTTCGCAGATTTCCGATGCCACCGAGCGTCTGTCCTATGTGGTGCAGATGACCGAGAAAGCGGCCAACCGCACCATGGACCTGGTCGAGCAGAGCGCGCCGCTGGTCAACGACCTGGGCGATGAGGCCAAGGGGCTGTCTGTCGAGTGGGGCAAGTTCATGCGCCGCGAGATGGGCGCAGACGCCTTCCGTGACCTGGCCAAGCGTATTGAGCTGTTTCTGGCGCGCAGCGAGCGTGATAGTCAGAAACTGTCCAGCCAGCTGAACGACATCTTGCTGGCGCAGGACTTCCAGGACCTCACCGGTCAGGTGATCAAGCGCGTGACCCAACTGGTCACCGAAGTGGAGCGCGATCTGCTCAAGTTGATGCTGATGGCCAGCCATGTCGATCGCTTTGCCGGCATCCAGCACGACATGGATGCGCTGCGCGCCGAGCAAAAACAACAAAAAGAGCCTTCCAGGGGTGAAGGTCCGCAGATACATGCCGATAAGCGTGATGACGTCGCGTCCAGTCAGGACGATGTCGACGATCTGCTGTCCAGCCTTGGATTTTAGGGCTCTAACAGAGCCTTTGGAGCGCACCGATGAGCTTCGACGCCGATGAAGAAATCCTCCAGGACTTCCTGGTAGAGGCCGGCGAAATTCTTGAGTTGTTGTCCGAACAACTGGTCGAGCTGGAAAGCCGACCCGATGACATGGACTTGCTCAATGCCATTTTCCGCGGCTTCCACACCGTCAAGGGTGGCGCGGGCTTCCTGCAGCTCAACGAGCTGGTGGAGTGCTGCCACATCGCAGAAAACGTGTTCGACATCCTGCGCAAGGGTGAGCGCCGCGTGACTGCCGAGCTGATGGATGTGGTCCTGCAGGCGTTGGACTCGGTCAACGAGATGTTCAGCCAGGTGCGTGAACGCACCGAGCCCACTCCAGCGTCCCCCGAGCTGCTGGCGGCGCTTGCGCGTCTGGCCGAGCCGGAGAGCGAGGAAGAGCTGGCTGGCGCCGTCGAGCCTGAGCCGGTCGCCGAAGCGGCGGCGGGCGATGACGACATCACCGACAACGAGTTCGAACAGCTGCTGGACGCCATTGGTGAGCAACCTGCGGCCGAGGCGCCGGTAGCAAGCGGCGGTGACGAGATCACCGACGACGAATTCGAGGCGCTGCTCGATCAGCTGCACGGCAAGGGCAAGTTCGCCGGTCCCGCCGAGGAAGTCGCTGCTCCGGCCGCCCAGCCAGCCGCTGCAGCCCCGGCCGCCGGTGCCGGCGACGAGATCACCGACGACGAATTCGAAGCCCTGCTCGACCAACTGCATGGCAAGGGCAAGTTCACCGGCCCTGCCGAAGAGGCTGCTCCGGTCGTCAAACCTGCGGCTCCGGCTCCGGCTCCGGCCCAGGCGACCGGCGGTGATGACATCACCGACGACGAGTTCGAAGCCCTGCTCGATCAGTTGCATGGCAAGGGCAAGTTCACCGGCCCTGCCGAAGAAGCGGTCGCCCCTGTTGCCGCCAAGCCTGCGGCTGCCGCACCGGCACCGAAGGCCCCGCCGAAGAAGGCCGAGCCGGCTGCAAAACCGGCTGCCAAGCCCGAGCCGGCCAAGCCTGCCGTGGCTGCCCCGGCGCCTGCCGCGGGCGGGCCTGCCGCTGCCAGCGAGGCGGAGACCACCGTACGGGTCGACACCGCGCGCCTGGACGAGATCATGAATATGGTCGGCGAGCTGGTGCTGGTGCGTAACCGTCTGGTACGCCTCGGCTTGAACAGTGGCGACGAAGCCATGGCCAAGGCGGTTTCCAACCTCGATGTGGTGACGGCGGACCTGCAGACTTCGGTCATGAAGACCCGCATGCAGCCGATCAAGAAAGTCTTCGGTCGTTTCCCGCGACTGGTTCGCGACCTGGCGCGTCAGCTGAAGAAAGAGATCAACCTGGAGCTGGTCGGGGAAGAGACCGACCTCGACAAGAACCTGGTCGAGGCCCTGGCCGACCCGCTGGTGCACTTGGTGCGCAACGCGGTCGACCACGGCATCGAGATGCCCGAAGAGCGCGAGGCTGCAGGCAAGGCACGGTCCGGCCGTGTGGTGCTTTCCGCCGAGCAGGAGGGCGACCATATCCTGCTGTCGATTTCCGATGACGGTAAGGGGATGGATGCGGAGATTCTGCGCGCCAAGGCCGTCGAGAAGGGCCTGATGGACAAGGACGCAGCGGATCGCCTGAGCGAGACCGAGTGCTTCAACCTGATCTTCGCCCCGGGCTTCTCGACCAAGACCGAGATTTCCGACGTATCCGGCCGCGGTGTGGGCATGGATGTGGTGAAGACCAAGATCTCCCAGCTCAATGGCATCATCGACGTGCACTCGGCCAAGGGTCAGGGCTCGAAGATCATCATCAAGGTGCCGCTGACTCTGGCGATCATGCCGACGCTGATGGTGATGCTGGGCAACCAGGCCTTCGCCTTCCCGCTGGTCAACGTCAACGAGATCTTCCACCTCGACCTGTCACGCACCAACGTGGTGGATGGTCAGGAAGTGGTCATCGTGCGTGACAAGGCGTTGCCGCTGTTCTACCTCAAGCGCTGGCTGGTCAGTGGTGCCAGCTTCGATGAGCAGCAGCGCGAGGGGCATGTGGTGATTCTCACCGTCGGTAGCCAGCGCATCGGCTTCGTGGTCGACCAGTTGGTGGGCCAGGAGGAGGTGGTGATCAAGCCGCTGGGCAAGATGCTCCAGGGTACTCCCGGCATGTCTGGCGCTACCATTACCGGTGATGGGCGCATTGCCCTTATCCTCGACGTGCCGAGCATGCTCAAGCGCTACGCGCGTCGCATCTGATCGTTCGCGGCCGGTCAATCCGGCCGCTCTGGAGTGTTTATGGCAGTCAAGGTCCTGGTGGTGGATGATTCCGGCTTTTTCCGCCGCCGGGTTTCGGAGATCCTCTCCGCTGATCCCGATATCCAGGTCGTAGGTACCGCCACCAATGGTCGCGAGGCCATCGATCAGGCCCAGGCACTGAAGCCTGACGTCATCACCATGGACTACGAGATGCCGATGATGGATGGCATCACGGCGGTCAGGAACATCATGCAGTCCTGCCCGACGCCGGTGCTGATGTTCTCCTCCCTCACCCACGAGGGCGCCCGCGTCACCCTGGATGCGCTGGATGCGGGGGCGGTCGATTACCTGCCGAAGAACTTCGAGGACATCTCGCGCAACCCGGAGAAGGTCAAGGCGCTGCTGTGCGAGAAGGTCCACACCATCGCGCGCAGCAACCGTCGTTTCAGTACCTTCAGCCCGCCAAGCGCTCCGACCGCCGCCGCTCCGGCTGCCCGCGGTGCCGCGCCTGCTCCGGCAAGCCGCCCGAGCCCGGCTTCGCCTGCGGCGACATCCAGCGCGGCTGCGCCCAAGCGCAAGTCATACAAGCTGGTGGCAATCGGCACCTCCACCGGCGGCCCGGTGGCCCTGCAGCGGGTGTTGACCCAGTTGCCGGCCAGCTTTCCGGCGCCGATCGTGTTGATCCAGCACATGCCGGCGGCCTTTACCAAGGCCTTTGCCGAGCGCCTGGACAAGCTCTGCCGGATCACCGTCAAGGAGGCCGAGGACGGCGATCTGCTGCGTCCCGGCCTGGCGCTGCTGGCCCCTGGCGGCAAGCAGATGATGGTCGACGCCCGTGGGGTAGTGAAAATCCTCCCTGGCGACGAGCGCCTCAACTACAAGCCCTGTGTCGATATCACCTTCGGCTCGGCTGCCAAGTCGTTCAGCGACAAGGTCCTGGCCGTGGTGCTCACCGGCATGGGCGCCGATGGGCGTGAGGGCGCGCGTCTGCTCAAGCAGAGCGGCAGCCAGGTGTGGGCCCAGGATGAGGCCAGCTGTGTGATCTACGGCATGCCCATGGCCGTGGTGAAGGCCAATCTGGCCGATGCGGTGTACGGTCTCGATGACATAGGTCGGCATCTGGCCGAGGCCTGCATCTGATGGATGTACTGAGCCTCATCGGCGTCATCCTGGCGTTTGTCGCCATCATCGGCGGCAACTACCTGGAAGGCGGGCATGCGGGGGCGCTGGTCAACGGCCCGGCGGCACTGATCGTGATTGGCGGCACTCTGGGGGCCGCTTTCATCCAGGCGCCGATGAATGTGTTCAAGCGCGCCCTGGCGATCCTCGGCTGGATTGTCTTTCCCCCGCGTATCGATCTGGTTGGCGGCATCAACAGCGTCGTCGGCTGGAGCATGACCGCACGCAAGGAAGGCCTGCTGGGGCTGGAGTCGGTGGCCGATGTCGAGGCCGACCCCTATGCGCGCAAGGGCCTGCAGCTGCTGGTCGATGGCGCCGAGCCCGAGGCCATTCGCAGTATCCTGGAGGTTGACCTCTATACCCAGGAAGCCCGTGACATCCAGGCGGCCAAGGTATTCGAGAGCATGGGTGGCTACGCGCCGACCATCGGTATCATCGGTGCGGTGATGGGGCTGATTCACGTGATGGGCAACCTGGCCGACCCCAGCAAGCTGGGCAGCGGGATTGCCGTGGCCTTCGTCGCCACCATCTACGGTGTGGCCTTCGCCAACCTGCTGCTGCTGCCGATCGGCAACAAGCTCAAGGCCATCGCCATGCGTCAGTCGCGTTATCGCGAGATGCTGCTGGAAGGCATTCTGTCGATTGCCGAAGGTGAGAACCCACGCTCCATCGAGCTGAAGCTGCAGGGCTTCATGGATTGACCCATGGCCCGCCGGCGCAATCACGAAGAGCATGAGAATCACGAACGCTGGCTGGTGTCCTACGCGGACTTCATCACCCTGCTATTCGCCTTTTTCGTGGTGATGTACTCGATCTCCTCGATCAACGAGGGCAAGTACAAAGTCCTGTCCGAGAGTCTGGTGGGGGTATTCAGCGAGCCGGAGCGGGCGATCAAGCCGATTCCGATCGGTGACGAGAAGCCGCGTACCACCGAGCCGGACCGCTCGATGATCGAGGACAATCCCAACAGCAGCACCTCCAGCGCTGAGCCGAGCGACCCGCTGCAGCAGATCGCCAGCAGCATGCGCGATGCCTTCGGCGACCTGATCGCTTCCGAACAGCTGACCGTGCGCGGTAACGAACTGTGGGTGGAGATTGAGTTGAACTCCAGCCTGCTGTTTCCCAGCGGCGACGCGGTCCCGAACGAAATGGCCTTCACCCTGATCGAGAAGGTGGCGAAGATCCTCGCGCCTTACGAGAATCCGGTACATGTCGAAGGCTTTACCGACAACCTGCCGATCAACACCGCGCAGTACCCGAGCAACTGGGAGCTTTCCTCGGCGCGGGCGGCCAGCATCGTGCGCATGCTGGCGATGGATGGGGTGAACCCGGGGCGCATGGCAGCGGTCGGCTATGGCGAGTTCCAGCCGGTGGCGGACAATGCCACCGCGGAGGGGCGTGCACGCAATCGCCGGGTGGTGCTGGTGGTGTCGCGTAATCTTGATGTGCGCCGTAGCATCAGTGGTGTCGGTAGTAGTAACGCCAAGGCCGACCCCGCGCTGCAGCGTGCTGGCACGCAACCTGCACCGGCACAACCAGTGGTGGCGCCTGCAGCTGGTTCCGCCAATATTCCGACGCCCGCACCCTGAGGCGTCACCCAGTTCTCGGCAGGGGGCGGCCAGGCCGGGAGGACCAAGAAAATGAAAGTCTGGGCAGTAGCCAATCAAAAAGGTGGAGTCGGCAAGACCACCACATCCATCGCTCTGGCAGGCCTGCTGGCTGATGCCGGTAAGCGCGTGGTGGTGGTCGACCTGGACCCGCACGGGTCGATGACCAGCTATTTCGGCCACGATCCGGATACCCTGGAGCACAGCAATTTCGACCTGTTTCTGCATCAGGGCAACGTGCCGCAGGGGCTGCCGGCCAGCCTGCTGCTGCCTACCAGCCATGAGAACATCTTCCTGCTGCCGTCCAGTACCGCACTGGCCACGCTCGAGCGCCAGTCGCCAGGGCAGAACGGCCTGGGGCTGGTCATCGCCAAAAGCCTGGCGCAGCTGTGGGAAAAGTTCGACCATGCCATCATCGATAGCCCGCCACTGCTGGGCGTGCTGATGGTCAATGCCCTGGCCGCCAGCCAGCAGTTGGTGATCCCGGTGCAGACCGAGTTTCTCGCGGTGAAGGGGCTGGAACGTATGGTCAGCACCCTCAACATGGTCAATCGCTCGCGCAAGCAGCCATTGCCCTACACCATAGTGCCAACCCTGTTCGACCGCCGTACCCAGGCGTCGCTGAGTACGCTGCGAGTGCTGCGCAACGCCTATCCCGAGCACCTCTGGCAGGCCTATGTGCCGGTGGATACACGGCTGCGTGACGCCAGCCGGGCAGGGCTGACGCCTTCGCAATTCGATGGCAACAGCCGCGGGGTGATCGCCTACCGCGCGCTGCTCAAGCACCTGCTGGCGGCCCAGCCGGCCACCCAGGTGGCCTGAGAGTTCGGACTATGCTGAGTAGGTAGGCTCAAGTCCCGCACGGGCCCTGCCGATAGGCTGTACAGACTTCTTTCGTGGATTACCTTATGAGTCGCACCGCAACCACCGTCACGCGCCCCCAGCAGGCCCTGCAGTCCTATCTGGATGCTCTGCTGCAGGAGGCGGCTGTCGAGCTGGAGGAGAGCGGTGTGCTCGACGAATTCGAGGCTGCCGTCCTCGAAGAGCAGGTGCGTGACGCCCGGCGAGTGGAAGCCAAGCCGGTACTGACCCGGCCACTGGCGCTGGCCGAGGCCAAGCCGCAAGTACTGCCGACCATCGATCTGCGCCTGCCGGAGGTGCCGCCCCAGGCCGAAGTCGTCGTACCGCAGCCGGTGGTGGTCGCCACGCCGGAGGTTGTGGTCGCGGTCGAGCCTGCGCCCACGCCGGCGGCGGTGAGCCTGGATGGCCGCCCGAGCTGGGCCGATGAGCCTTTCGAGTGCCTGCTCTTCGACGTTGCCGGCCTCACCCTGGCGGTGCCGCTGGTGTGCCTGGGGACCATCTACCCGCTGGCCGATGCGGAGCTCACGCCGCTGTTCGGCCAGCCCGACTGGTTCCTTGGCATACTGCCGAGCCAGGCGGGCAACCTGAAAGTCCTGGATACCGCGCGCTGGGTAATGCCCGAGCGCTATCGCGACGATTTCCGCGAAGGCCTGCAGTATGTAATCTCCGTGCAAGGCTACGAGTGGGGGCTGGCCGTGCATCAGGTCAGCCGCTCGATCCGCCTGGAGCCGAGCGAGATCAAATGGCGTAGCCAGCGCTCGCAGCGGCCCTGGCTGGCCGGTACGGTGATCGAACACATGTGTGCGTTGCTCGATGTCTCGGCCCTGGCCGAGCTGATCGCCAGCGGCGCTACGCGCAACGGAGCCGTCCGCCCGCACTGATGCGGCGGGGGCTCTATAGTTAACGACAAGCGGGCATACCCGCGAACGCCGCCGAAGGCGGCACTAGACCGAGGCTAGGGACATGAAGAAAACGTCAGCGCAAGGTTCCGAAGATCCTATCCTGCAGTGGGTGACCTTCCGCCTGGATAACGAGACCTACGGCATCAACGTGATGCAGGTGCAGGAAGTCCTGCGCTATACCGAGATCGCTCCGGTTCCGGGTGCACCGGCCTATGTGCTGGGCATCATCAACCTGCGCGGTAACGTGGTCACCGTGATCGATACTCGCCAGCGCTTCGGTCTGTCGTCGGCTCCGGTGACCGACAACACCCGTATCGTCATCATCGAGGCGGACAAGCAGGTGGTCGGCATCCTGGTCGACAGCGTTGCCGAAGTGGTCTACCTGCGTCAGTCCGAGGTGGAAACCGCGCCGAACGTGGGCAACGAGGAGTCGGCCAAGTTCATCCAGGGCGTGTGCAACAAGAACGGCGAGCTGCTCATCCTGGTCGAGCTGGACAAGATGATGAGCGAGGAAGAGTGGTCCGAGCTGGAGAGCATCTGACCCATGCTGGAGATCGCGGTGGCCGTGCTCGGCCTGTTCTGCGTGCTGCTTGGCGGCTTCAGCTACCAGCTGGCGCTGAAGCTGCGCCAGCAGGCTGAGCTGCAGAAGGAGCGCGATGCCTTCCGCGATCAGCGTCTGAGAGAGCTGGGCAAGCGTCTGGATGCCTACCTGACCGGCAGCATCCGCATGGGCGAGGAGTTGCACGAACTGCGTCGGGTGGTGGCGCCGTTGCCCGACAAGCTCAATCAGATGGAGCAGCGCGACCCTTCCAGCCTGTCTTTCACCCAGGCCGCACGCCTGGTGGGCATGGGCGCCAGTGTCGATGACCTGACGCACTCCTGCGGTCTGACCCAGGCCGAGGCCGAGCTGGTCAGTCGCCTGCACAAGGCGCCCAAGCAGCGCTCCTGAGTCCTTACTTCTTTCGGTTCTCACTTCTCGACCGTGCGGCGCTAAGCGTTCCAAGCGCGTGGCCTCAGTGTGCCTAACCTGAACACAGGGGGATGGCTTCTCGAGGAGGTCCGCCATGCGTGTTGCGTTGATGTTGCTGCTGTGCCTGGGCGTGCCCAGCGTCGGCGCCAGCGAGGCGCCTCTGTCGGTCAAGGGCGCGACGACGATCAATGCCGTGCAGGCACGTCAGCTCTACGAGTTCGGGGTTCTCTTCATCGATGTGCGGCCGGCCCGCGAGTGGGGCTGGGGGCATGTCCATGGAGCCCTGCACCTGGCACTGGAGCGGCGCTTTGATGAGCTGGCCAATCCCGACTGGCCGCGCGCCATGCCGATGGTCCTGTACTGCGACAGCGAGGTCTGCCCGCACAGTGCAGAGGCTGCACGCCGCGCTGTGGGCTGGGGCTTCCAGCAGGTCTATTACTTCCGTTCCGGCTATTTCGCCTGGCAGCTGCTCGACTTCCCGCAGGGCAAGGGCAGTGCAGGCGAGATGCTCGCCTTCAACCCCGGGGCGCCGGCAGCAGCTGCAGGGGTGACGCGGGACTGACGTCGCGCTCCGCTGGCTCTTCGACGAAGCCTTCCGGGCGTTTGCCCTTGAGGTACCAGGCGAAGGCGATGATCTCGGCGATGGTGCGGTACAGCGGCTCCGGAATCGCGTCACCCAGTTCCAGGCGCGCCAGCAGGCGTACCAGCTCGGCATTCTCGTAGATCGGCACCTCGTACTCGCGGGCGATGGCCAGGATGGCTTCGGCCAGCTCGTCGTCGCCCCTGGCCGTCAGGCTGGGGGCGCTGGCGCCGTCGTAGGAGAGGGCGATGGCCTGGCGGGGCGCCTTTTTGTCCTGCTTCATGCGGTTTCGTCCACCCAGCGCTGTTCCAGATGGGTTTTCGGTCCCTGCGGCGGCATGCCCTGGCGGCAGCTCAGCTCGCCGACTTCCAGGCCCGCACCGAGCAGGCGTTGGCGCAGGTTGTCCAGCTCCTGGTCGATCAGCTGCGCGGTTTCGGCACGCTCAGCCCACAGCTGGCTGGACAGGCTGCCGCGCAGCAGCTGCGCCTGTACTTGCAGTGGTCCCAGCGGGTCGAGGTCGAACGCCAGGTCGATGCGCCACAGGACTTCCTTCTGTTCCTTGCGGTTTTCCGCACCGGACTCCTCGCGTTGCAGCTTGACTTGCAGGGGGACGACGTCCTGCTGGTTGCGCATCGGCAGCTCCAGCTGCCAGGTCGTCAGCAGGTTGCCTTCCGGGGTCAGCTGGCTTTGTGCCAGGCTGGACAACTGGTGCGTTTGCAGGCGCGACACTGCGGCCGCAGCCAGTTTGAGCAGCGTCTCCAGATCGGCCTCCTCGTCCATCGACTGCAGTAGGCGCGAGGGCAGGGGGAAGCTCATGGCTTGCTGGCGCAGGCTGGCCTGGCCGAGCGCGCCGAGGGCATTGCGGACGAAGGCGGGCAGCGCTTGCGCCAGGGCGTTACCGGCGCTGGCCGCCGGCAGTGCCGCTGCGCCAGGCAGGCTGGGCAGCAGCTGGGCGACCAGGCGCAGCAGGTTGGCCTTGAGGTCCTGTGGCAGTTGCTGGGTTTGCCCGCTCAGCAGCTTGGCTTCGAGAAACACGCCACTCTGCTCCATCGCTTTGGCCAATCCGTCGGAGCTGCCCAGCTGCTTGCCGTCCGGCAGCAGGCCGAGCAGCTTGTCGATGCTGTTGCGCAACTCGGCGGGCAGGCCGTCCTGCTGGGCCATGCCCTGCAATCCCTTGAACAGGCCCTCCAGCGAGCCCTGGCGACCTTGCTGGGCCGCCAGTTGCTGGCCCAGCACCAGTTGGTCCAGGCGGCCACTCAGCGGCAGGAATCCGAGGCTTTGGCTGCCCTGCACCTGGGCGGTAAGCAGGCTACCCAGCGGCAGGGGCAGGGGGGTTTCGATGCTCAGCTTGCTGCCGGCCAGGGGCGTGTTGAGCAGGCTGACCACCACCCGATAGAGCGCTTGCTGAGCCTTGAGCTGGGCGATCAGTTCGCGGGATTCGACCTTGCCCTGCAGCAAGGTGCCGACCGGCAACTGCTCTAGGTCCAGGCTGCTCAGCAGGCGTGTATCTCCTCCCTGCAGGGCCAGTGCCAGACGCGTCTCGGAGAGCGCGGTAACGGCGAGTGCCGTGCCCTGGGCCAGGGGGCGCGGGCTGCTGGCTTCCAGCGTGGTCTGCTTGCCGCTGTCCAGGGTCAGCTTGAGCAGCAGCTGGAAGCTCTGTGCGGTTTCCTTCGCCGCCAGTACCTCGGCCTTGGCGGTTTCTCCGGCGGCGAGCAGGCCTTCCAGCGGCTGCAGCAGCTTCACTGCCAGATCCGCGGCGCTGACCTGGGCAGGGCGGACGGCCGGCGGCGTCGCGGGAAGCGGGCGAGGACTGCTGATTTCTGCCATGGCCGGGTCACACCCTGTCAAAAAGCCGGCTTCGGGGGGCGAAGCCCGGCATGTATAATGCCGCCCCGTTCGGGCTGGCTGTACGGTCAACTTGCCCCAGTATAGCGGCCAGCCCCCCTCCGACTTGAACCCCTCCGGGATGCCATGCAGTGACCAATCCGCGACTCCAAGCCGTTGCCCTTGCCTGTGAGCGGGACTGGCGCCTGTTGTTCGAGGGGCTGGAGCTGGACCTGGGCAGCGGTACCCTGTTGCAGGTGGCCGGCCCCAACGGCAGTGGCAAGACCAGCCTGCTGCGCCTGTTGGCCGGGCTGATGCAGCCGACCGCTGGCGAGATCATGCTCAACGGCAAGCCGCTGGCCCGCCTGGGCGGCGAACTGGGTAGCACCTTGTTGTGGATCGGCCATGCGGCCGGCATCAAGGGCCTGCTCAGCGCCGAGGAGAACCTCGCCTGGCTCTGTGCGCTGCATCGCCCTGCCAGCCGTGAGGCGATCTGGCAGGCCCTGGCGGCGGTCGGCCTGCGCGGCTTCGAGGATGTGCCCTGCCATACCCTGTCGGCCGGTCAGCAGCGCCGCGTGGCGCTCGCCCGGCTGTATCTGGATGCACCGCCACTGTGGATCCTCGATGAGCCTTTCACCGCACTGGACAAGCAGGGCGTGGCGCAGCTGGAGGCCCACCTGGCCCAGCACTGCGAACGCGGCGGCCTGGTCGTGCTGACCACTCACCACACGCTGCAGCAGGTGCCGTCCGGCTATCGCGTGCTTGACCTGGGGCAGCGCCGCGCATGAACAGCGTCTTCCTTCTGCTGCTGGCCCGCGAGGCGCGCCTGCTGTTCCGGCGCCCGGCCGAGCTGGCCAACCCGCTGGTGTTCTTCGCCATCGTCATTGCCCTGTTCCCGTTGGCGGTCGGTCCCGAGACCAATCTGTTACAGACCTTGTCGCCGGGGCTGATCTGGGTGGCTGCGCTGTTGGCCGTGCTGCTCTCGCTGGACGGGCTTTTCCGCAGTGATTTCGAGGATGGTTCGCTCGAGCAGTGGGTCCTTTCGTCGCACCCGCTGCCTCTTCTGGTGCTGGCCAAGGTGCTGGCACACTGGCTTTTCTCTGGCCTGGCGCTGGTGTTGCTGGCGCCGCTGCTGGCACTGATGCTCGGCTTGCCCGGGCGTTGCCTGCCGGTGCTGCTCGGCTCGCTGCTGCTGGGCACCCCGGTGCTGAGCCTGCTCGGCGCCGTCGGCGCGGCCCTGACTGTCGGACTCAAGCGCGGCGGCTTGCTGCTGGCGCTGCTGATTCTGCCGCTGTACATCCCGGTGCTGATTCTCGGCACCGGGGCATTGCAAGCGGCACTGCAAGGATTGCCGGCAGCCGGTCACCTGTTGTGGCTGGCCAGCCTGACCGCTCTGGCGGTCACCCTGACACCTTTTGCAATTGGCGCCGGGCTGAAGATCAGCATCGGCGAATAACCGCGAACCATGACCGCAGCCCGGATGCACTCCGGGCCCGGCCTTCCCGGAGCGCATCCGGGCTACGTTGAGTGATGAGTTGAGCGATGAACTGGACCTGGTTTCACCAATGGGGTTCGCCCAAGTGGTTCTATGAGCGCAGCGGCCGCTGGCTGCCCTGGCTGGCCGCAGCTGCCGTGCTGCTGCTGGCCGTCGGTATCGTCTGGGGCCTGGCCTTTGCGCCGCCCGAGAAGTACCAGGGCAACAGCTACCGGATCATCTACATTCACGTGCCGGCGGCATTTCTCGCCCAGTCCTGCTACCTGATGATGGCGGTGGCCGGCCTGGTCGGTCTGGTGTGGAAAATGAAGCTGGCCGACGTGGCCCTGCAGCAGGCCGCGCCGATCGGCGCCTGGCTGTGCTTCGTCGCGCTGATCACCGGCGCCATCTGGGGCAAGCCGACCTGGGGCACCTACTGGGTGTGGGATGCACGCCTGACCTCGATGCTGATCCTGCTGTTCCTCTACTTCGGCGTCATCGCCCTGGGCAATGCCATCTCCAACCGCGACAGCGCGGCCAAGGCCTGCGCCGTGCTGGCGCTGGTCGGCGCAGTGAACATCCCGATCATCCAGAAGTCGGTGGAGTGGTGGAACACCCTGCACCAGCCGGCCACCTTCAAGGTCACCGGCAAGGCCAGCATGAGCATGGAGATGTGGCTGCCGCTGCTGCTCTGCGTGCTCGGCTTCTACTGCTTCCTCGGCGCCGTGCTGCTCTATCGCATGCGCACCGAGGTGCTCAAGCGCGAGGCGCGCAGCAGCTGGGTGCGTGCCGAAGTGGCGCGACTGGTGGAGGGCAGGGCATGAGCTTCGAATCCTTCGGCGATTTCCTCGCCATGGGCCATCACGGGCCCTACGTGTGGTCGGCCTATGCCATCAGCCTGGCGGTGCTGGCGCTGAACGTGGTGCTGCCGATCCTCGCGCGTCGACGTTATCTGCAAGACGAGGCGCGCCGTCTGCGCCGGGAGAAACAACAGTGAACGCGGTCCGCAAGAAACGCCTGTACATCGTCCTGGCCATCCTGGTCGGCGTCTCCGTTGCCGTTGGCCTGGCCCTGAGTGCCCTGCAGGAGAACATCAACCTGTTCTACACCCCGACCCAGATCGCCAACGGCGAGGCGCCCAAGGACACCCGCATCCGCGCCGGTGGCATGGTGGCCAAGGGTTCGGTCAAGCGCTCCGCCGACTCGCTGGACGTCGAGTTCGTGGTCACCGACTTCGCCAAGAAACTCACCATCCGCTACCGCGGCATCCTGCCGGACCTGTTCCGCGAGGAGCAGGGCATCGTCGCCCTCGGCAAGCTGAACGACGAGGGTGTACTGGTGGCCGACGAGGTGCTGGCCAAGCACGACGAGAACTACATGCCGCCGGAAGTGACCAAGGCGCTCAAGGAGAGCGGCAAGCTGCCGGCCGACGCTGAGGTCAAGCCATGACTGCCGCTCTGATGATTCCGGAGTTGGGCCACCTGGCCCTGATCCTCGCCCTGTGCCTGGCCGTGGTACAGGCCACGCTGCCGCTGGTGGGCGCCTGGCTGGGCGACCGTCAGTGGATGGGCCTGGCCCAGCCGGCGGCCTGGGGCCAGTTCGCCATGCTGGCGTTCTCCTTCGCCTGCCTGACCTGGGCCTTCATGGCCGACGACTTTTCCGTCGCCTATGTGGCCAACAACTCCAACAGCGCCTTGCCCTGGTATTACAAGTTCAGTGCGGTATGGGGTGCCCACGAGGGCTCGCTGCTGCTGTGGGCACTGATCCTCGGCGGCTGGACCTTCGCCGTGGCGATCTTCTCGCGCCAGCTGCCGGAAGTGATGCTGGCCCGCGTGCTGGCCGTGATGGGCATGATCAGTGTCGGCTTCCTGCTGTTCCTGATCGTCACCTCCAACCCTTTCGAACGCCTGCTGCCGAACAGCCCGGCCGATGGCCGCGACCTCAACCCGCTGCTGCAGGACTTCGGCCTGATCGTCCACCCGCCGATGCTGTACATGGGCTATGTCGGCTTCTCGGTGGCCTTCGCCTTCGCCATCGCCGCCTTGCTCGGCGGGAAGTTGGACGCCGCCTGGGCGCGCTGGTCGCGGCCGTGGACCATCGTCGCCTGGGCCTTCCTCGGCGTCGGCATCGCCCTCGGCTCCTGGTGGGCCTACTACGAACTGGGCTGGGGCGGCTGGTGGTTCTGGGACCCGGTGGAGAACGCCTCGTTCATGCCCTGGCTGGTCGGCACCGCGCTGATCCACTCGCTGGCGGTCACCGAGAAGCGTGGCGTGTTCAAGAGCTGGACCGTGCTGCTGGCCATCGCCGCGTTTTCCCTGAGCCTGCTCGGTACCTTCCTGGTGCGCTCCGGCGTGCTCACCTCGGTGCATGCCTTCGCCAACGATCCTGAGCGCGGCGTGTTCATCCTGGTGTTCCTGCTGATTGTGGTCGGCAGTTCGCTGGCGCTGTTCGCCGTGCGTGCGCCGGTGGTCAAGAGCCAGGTCGGCTTTGCCCTGTGGTCACGCGAGACCTTCCTGCTGGCCAACAACCTGGTGCTGGTGGTGGCCGCCGCGATGATCCTGCTCGGCACGCTCTATCCGCTGGTGCTGGATGCCCTCAGCGGCGCCAAGCTGTCGGTCGGCCCGCCTTACTTCAATGCCCTGTTCGTACCGCTGATGGCCCTGCTGATGCTGGTGCTGGCGGTGGGCGTGATGGTGCGCTGGAAGGACACCCCGGTGAAATGGCTGACCGGCATGCTCACTCCGGTGCTGATCGGCGCGGTGGTGCTGGGCTTCCTCGCCAGCTGGGCCTTCGGCGATTTCCACTGGAGCGTGCTGGCGGTGTTCCTGCTGGCCTTCTGGGTGCTGCTGGCCGGCGTCCGCGACCTGCTCGACAAGTGCCGCCACAAGGGCCTGTTCAAGGGCATGCGCAGCCTGTCCAGCAGCTACTGGGGCATGCAGCTGGCGCACCTCGGCATTGCCGCCTGCGCCATCGGTGTGGTGCTGGTCAGCCATGGCAGCGCCGAGCGCGACCTGCGCCTGGCGCCGGGCGAGTCGCTGGAGCTGGGCGGCTATCGGTTCGTCTTCGAAGGCGCCGAGCATTTCGAAGGCCCCAACTTCACCTCGGATAAGGGCACCGTACGGGTGCTGGAGGACGGCGAGGAAGTCGCCGTGCTGCACCCGGAGAAGCGTCTGTACACCGTGCAGCAGATGCCGATGACCGAGGCGGGCATCGACGCCGGCTTCACCCGTGACCTCTACGTCGCCCTCGGCGAGCCGCTGGAGAACGGGGCCTGGGCCGTACGCGTGCACATCAAGCCCTATGTGCGCTGGATCTGGCTGGGCGGCCTGATGATGGGCCTGGGCGGCCTGCTGGCAGCCTTCGACCCGCGCTACCGGGTCAAGGTGCGTAGCCGCGTACGCGATGTGCTGGGCATGAAGGAGGCCGCTGCATGAAACGTCTGATCCTGCTGCTGCCGCTGGCGCTGTTCCTCGGCGTGGCGGTATTCCTCTATCGCGGCCTGTTCCTCAATCCGCAGGAGCTGCCTTCGGCACTGATCGACAAGCCGTTGCCGGCCTTCAGCCTGCCGGACCTGAAGGACGAACAGCGCCTGATCACCGAGAAGGAGCTCAAGGGGCCGGCCCTGGTCAACGTCTGGGCCACCTGGTGTCCGACCTGCAAGGCCGAGCACCAGATGCTCAATCAGCTGGCCAAGGCCGGCGTGGTGATCCATGGCGTCAACTACAAGGACGACAGCGTGGCCGCGCGTCAGTGGCTCAAGGACTACCTCGATCCCTACCAGGTCAATGTCGCCGACCCGCAAGGCTCGCTGGGCATCAACCTGGGCGTGTATGGCGCGCCCGAGACTTTCCTGATCGATGCCCAGGGCATCATCCGCCACAAGTACGTCGGCGCCATCGATGAGCGCGTCTGGCGCGAGGAACTGGCGCCGCGCTACCAGGCGCTGCTGGAGAGCAAACCGTGAAGCGCCTGTTGATCGCCTGCCTGCTCGGCCTGAGCCTGGTCGGTGTGGCCCGTGCCGCCATCGACACCTACGAGTTCAAGGACGAGGTGGAGCGCGAGCGCTTCCGCAGCCTCACCGAGGAACTGCGTTGCCCCAAGTGCCAGAACCAGAACATCGCCGACTCCAACGCACCGATCGCCACCGACCTGCGCCGCGAGATCTACCGCATGCTCGACGATGGCCGTAGCGACAAGGAAATCGTCGATTTCCTGGTGATGCGCTATGGCGATTTCGTCATGTACAAGCCTCCGCTGGACAGCCGCACCTGGCTGCTCTGGTACGGCCCCTTCGGCCTGCTGGGCCTGGGCGCTATCGTGCTGTGCGTGCTGGTACTGCGGCGCCGCAAGGTAGAGAAGGCGCCCGCGCAGGTCGCCCTGAGCAAGGCTGAACGTGAGCGCCTCGACGCGCTGCTGAAAGAAAACCGGGATACCCAAGACTGATGATCGAATTCTGGCTCGCCGTCGGCCTGCTTCTGCTGGTCGGTACGGCTTTTCTACTGGTTCCCGTGCTGCGCGGTCGTCGCGCCCAGGCCGAGGAAGATCGCACCGCGCTGAATGTCGCCCTGTACCAGGAACGTCTGGCCGAGCTCACTGCCCAGCGCGAGGCGGGCACCCTGACCGTCGAGCAGTTCGACGCCGGGCAGGCCGAGGCGGCGCGCGAGCTGCTGGCCGATACCGAGGGTGCGGGCCCGGGCCGCGGGCTGCGCCTGGGCAAGGCGTTGCCCCTGCTGCTGGCGCTGGCGCTGCCGGTACTGGCCTTCGGCCTTTACTGGCACTGGGGCGCCAGCCAGCAGCTGGCGGCCATGCAGGAGCAGCCGTCGATGCAGCAGATGGCCGCTCGACTGGAGCAGGCGGTCAAGGACAACCCGGATTCGGCCGAGGCCTGGTATTTCCTCGGGCGTCTGTACATGGGCGAGGGCCGTGCGGCCGAGGCGGCCAAGGCCTTCGAACAGGTCATCCGGGTGGCCGGGCGCGAGCCCGAGCTGCTCGGGCAGTGGGCTCAGGCCCTGTACTTCTCCGGCAGCAAGCAGTGGAGCGCGCAGCTCCAGGCGCTGACCGACGAGGCCCTGCGCCAGGACCCCAACGAAGTCACCAGCCTCGGCCTGCTCGGCATTGCCGCCTTCGAGGACCAGCGTTTCGCCGATGCGGTGGGCTACTGGCAGCGCCTGCTGGCGCAGATGCCGGCGGATGATCCGTCGCGCAGCTCGATCGAGAGTGGCATCGCCCAGGCCCGTGAGCAGGCGCAGGCGGCCGGGCAGTCGCTGCCGGAGGCCGTGGTCAACAAGTCCATGGCGGTGATTCGGGTCAGCGTCGACCTGGCGCCCGAGGTCAAGGCCAAGGTGCAGCCGGGCGATGCGGTGTTCGTCTTCGCCCGCGCCGCTTCCGGCCCGCCCATGCCGCTGGCGGTCAAGCGCCTGACGGTGGCGGACCTACCGGCCCAGGTCGAGTTGAGCGATGCCGACGCGATGATGGCGCAGCTCAAGCTGTCCAGCTTCCCCGAAATACAGCTGGTCGCGCGCATTTCGCGCAGCGGCGTGGCCACCCAGGGCGAGTGGGTCGGCCGTGGTCAGCCGATTGCCAGCTCCACCCGTGATGCGCAGACGCTGCTGATCGACAGCCCGGAGCAGGCCCAGTGAACCGTGCATGGCTGGTTCTGACGCTGCTGGCGCTCGGCGGCTGTACCCTGCAGCCCGGCATTGCTACCAGGCCGGACGAGCCGGTGCGCCAGCAGAGCCATCCGCGCTACGCGCCGCCGCCCGGCGGCAACGCCTACTGGGACCCGGCGCTGGGCGTGTACGTGATCCAGGGCAGCAGCAAGCTGTACTACCGCGAGCGCGTCTACTACCGCTGGAACCGCGGCTGGACCTGGGCCAGCAACCCCGGCGGCCCCTGGCAGCCCACCGACAGCAGCGGCGTGCCGGTCGGACTGGGCCGCACTTTCAGCAACTAGCTTTCCAGCTGCGCCAACGCCGCCTGCAGATTGCGCCGTGCCGGTGCCTCCCATAGCGCCGCCAGCGGCGCGTGGTGGTACAGCGCGGGCATGGCCAGCAGCTGGCGCAGCAGCTTGGCGCGGCCGGCGCGGAACAGCGGCTCCGGCACCCAGGCGTATTCGCAGCGCACGGCGGCTTCGTAACAGGCGTAGACGGTCTCAGCGCTGGCCAGAATCGACAGGTCGATATCCACCACCAGCGCCGCGTCGCTGCCCGTCGGTGGCTGCTGATGGCAGGTGGCGAGGATCATCGCGCGCAGGGCCGGCGCCCGCTCGCCCAGGCCTGCGTCTTCCAGCCACTGGCAGGCACGCGCGGCGCTGGCTGCCTCGTTGTCCTGGCGGCGGGTGTCGTAGACCAGGTCGTGGCTCCACAGCGCCAGTTCCACCAGCGCGGCATCGACGGCCAGGTGGCGCCAGCGCTGCAGATGGGCCAGGCAGGCTTCGATATGCGTGGCGCCGTGGTAGTGGCGATCCGCGGCGCCATAGGCGGCGTCCAGTTCTGCAAAGCTACCGGCCGGGGCCGTGCCGCCGAGTTCCTGCCAGAGCGCCTGCCAGCTTGTTGCCGAGAGCATCCTTCACCTCGCCAGAGTCGGGGCGCCCAGCATAGCGCGGCATGCTCTTGGCCGCGAAAAACCCTGTGATACACTCGCGCGACTTCCCGTTTCACCCCTTATCTCAAGGATTTCCATGCACTTTATGGCAGCGGACAGCCCCGTTCTGCGCAGCTCCCGTCCGGAGTTCCCGGCATGCGCCTGAAGTGCATCAAGCTGGCGGGCTTCAAGTCCTTCGTCGACCCCACCACGGTCAGCTTTCCCAGCAACATGGCGGCGGTGGTCGGCCCCAACGGTTGCGGCAAGTCCAACATCATCGACGCCGTACGCTGGGTGATGGGCGAGAGTTCGGCGAAGAACCTTCGCGGCGAGTCGATGACCGACGTCATCTTCAACGGCTCCAACACCCGCAAGCCGGTGACCCAGGCCTCCATCGAGCTGATCTTCGACAACTCCGACGGCAGCCTGATCGGCGAGTACGCGGCGTTCGCCGAGATCTCCATCCGCCGCCGGGTGACCCGCGACGGACAGAACACCTACTTCCTCAACGGCACCAAGTGCCGTCGCCGCGACATCACCGACATCTTCCTGGGAACAGGCCTGGGGCCGCGCAGCTACTCGATCATCGAGCAGGGCATGATCTCCAAGCTGATCGAGGCCAAGCCCGAGGATCTGCGGAATTTCATCGAGGAAGCCGCCGGCATCTCCAAGTACAAGGAGCGCCGCCGCGAGACCGAGAGCCGCATTCGTCGCACCCAGGAGAACCTGGCGCGCCTGACCGACCTGCGCGAGGAGCTGGAGCGCCAGCTCGAGCGCCTGCACCGCCAGGCCCAGGCCGCCGAGAAGTACCAGGAATACAAGGCCGAGGAGCGCCAGCTCAAGGCGCAGCTAGCGGCCCTGCGTTGGCAGACGCTGAACCTGCAGGTGGGTAGCCGCGAGCAGGTGATCGGCGACCAGGAAGTGGCCTACGAGGCCCTGGTGGCCGAGCAGCGCAGCGCCGACGCGAGCATCGAGCGCCTGCGCGACGGTCACCACGAGCTGTCCGAACGCTTCAACCAGGTGCAGGCGCGCTTCTATTCGGTGGGCGGCGATATCGCCCGGGTCGAGCAGAGCATCCAGCACGGCCAGCAGCGCTTGCGCCAGCTGCAGGACGACCTCAACGAGGCCGAGCGTGCGCGCCTGGAGACCGAATCGCACCTGGGCCATGACCGCACGCTGCTAGCGACCCTGGCGGAAGAGCTGGCCATGCTCGAACCCGAGCAGGAGCTGACCAGCGCCGCTGCCGAGGAATCCGCTGCCGCCCTGGAAGAGGCTGAAAGCGCCATGCATGGCTGGCAGGAGCAGTGGGAAGGCTTCAACCAGCGCAGCGCCGAGCCGCGCCGCCAGGCCGAGGTGCAGCAGTCGCGTATCGCCCAGCTGGAGCAGAGCCTGGAGCGTCTGGCCGAGCGCCAGCGCCGTCTGGCCGACGAATTGGCCCAGTTGGCAGCCGATCCGGAAGACGCCGCGATTCTCGAGCTGTCCGAACAGCTGGCCGCCAGCGAGCTGCAGCTGGAAGACCTGCATGCCGCCGAAGCAGGCCAGGCCGAACGCCTCGAACAGTTGCGTGGCGAGCTGCAGCAGGCCACACAGGCCCAGCAGCAGGCCCAGGGCGAACTGCAGCGGCTGAATGGCCGCATCGCCTCGCTGGAGGCCCTGCAGCAGGCCGCGCTGAACCCGGGCAAGGGCGCCGCCGACTGGTTGCGCGAACACCAGCTGAACAACCGTCCGCGCCTGGCCGAAGGCCTGCGCGTGGAGAGCGGCTGGGAGCTGGCGGTGGAAACGGTGTTGGGCGCCGATCTGCAGGCCGTGCTGCTGGATGATTTCAACGGCCTGAACCTGGGCGGCTTCGATCAGGGCGAACTGCGCCTGATCAACCCGCAGGCCGGCGGCGCGCGCATTGCCGGCAGTCTGCTGGACAAGGTCGAGGCCAGCATCGACCTGGCGCCCTGGCTGGGCAAGGTGCGCCCGGTGGAGAACCTGGACCAGGCCCTGGCCCAGCGCCTGCAGCTGGGCGATGGCGAGTCGCTGATCAGCCGCGATGGCTACTGGGTCGGCCGACAGTTCCTGCGTGTGCGGCGCGCCAGCGAGGCCGAGAGCGGCGTGCTGGCGCGTGGCCAGGAGTTGGAACGACTGCAGGCCGAGCGTGATGAACGCGAGGCGGCCCTGGCCGATCTGGACGAGCGCCTGCAGCAGTTGCAGGCCGGCCAGCGCCAACAGGAAGAGGTGCGTGAGCAACAGCGCCGCCTGGTCCAGGACGAAGCACGTCGCCAGGGCGAGCTGAAGGCCAGACTCTCCGCCGGCCAGGCCAAGGCTGAGCAATTGGCGCTGCGCCGTCGCCGTCTGGACGAAGAGCAGGGCGAGGCCGCCGAGCAGCGCGAGCTGGAGCAGGAGCAACTGGGCGAGGCGCGTCTGGTGCTGCAGGACGCGCTGGACGCCATGGCTACCGATACCGAGCAGCGCGAGCAGCTGCTGGCCACTCGTGACCAGCTGCGCGAGCGGCTCGACCGGGTGCGCCAGGAGGCGCGCCAGCACAAGGATCACGCCCACCAGCTGGCCGTGCGCCTGGGTTCGATCAAGGCCCAGCACGAGTCCACGCGCCAGGCGCTGGAGCGTCTGGAGCTGCAGTTCGAGCGCGCCATCGAGCGCCGCGAGCAGCTCTCGCTGAACCTGGAGGAGGGCGCCGCGCCGCTGGAAGAGCTGCGCATGAAGCTCGAAGAGCTGCTGGAGAAGCGCATGGGCGTGGAGGACGAGCTCAAGCTCGCCCGTCTGGCCCTGGAAGATGCCGACCGCGAGCTGCGTGATGCCGAGAAGCGGCGCAGCCAGGCCGAGCAGCAGGCGCAACTGCTGCGCGGCCAGCTGGAGCAGCAACGCATGGACTGGCAGGGCCTCAACGTGCGGCGCAAGGCCCTGCAGGACCAGCTTCTGGAAGACGGCTACGACCTGCACGGGGTGCTCGCCACCCTGCCCAGCGACGCCAGCGAGGCGGCCTGGGACCAGCAGCTGGAACAGCTGGCCGGGCGCATCGCCCGTCTCGGCGCGATCAACCTGGCGGCGATCGACGAGTACCAGCAGCAGTCCGAGCGCAAACGCTACCTGGATGCGCAGAACGCCGACCTGGTGGAGGCGCTGGAGACCCTGGAAAACGTCATCCGCAAGATCGACAAGGAAACCCGCAACCGCTTCAAGGAGACCTTCGATCAGATCAATGCCGGCCTGCAGGCGCTGTTCCCAAAGGTCTTCGGCGGCGGCCATGCCTACCTGGAGCTGACCGGCGAGGACCTGCTGGACACCGGCGTGGCGATCATGGCGCGCCCGCCGGGCAAGAAGAACAGCACCATCCACCTGCTGTCCGGCGGCGAGAAGGCGCTGACCGCGCTGGCCCTGGTGTTCGCCATCTTCAAGCTGAATCCGGCGCCGTTCTGCATGCTCGACGAAGTGGATGCGCCGCTCGACGATGCCAACGTCGGCCGCTATGCCCGGCTGGTCAAGGAAATGTCGGAGACGGTGCAGTTCATCTATATCACCCACAACAAGATCGCCATGGAGATGGCCGATCAGCTGATGGGTGTGACCATGCACGAGCCGGGTTGCTCGCGCCTGGTGGCGGTGGATGTCGAGGAGGCGATGACCCTGGTGGAGGCCTGAAAAATCAGGAAATGCCTTGCGACGGTGCACATTTACCGTTCGTCGTGCTAGCTTAGGCCTCACTTTTGTTACACGCGAAAATCACCTGTAAAAACATACAGTTGTTCGCGTTCCAAAGGGGCAGGAAGCCCTTATTTTCATTACATTTTCATCGTTCAGGGGTTTGGGAGTTTCATGGAGCTGCGCTATTGGCTGATCGTCATTGGTGTCATCGTTATCGTCGGCATTCTGTTTGACGGCTGGCGCCGCATGCGGGGCGGTAGCGGCAAGCTGAAGTTCAAGCTCGACCACAGCTTCAGCAACCTGCCCGACGACGATTCCGATCCCGACCTGCTGGGCCCGTCGCGGGTCATCGATCGCAAACGCGAACCCGAATTCAACGAAGCCGATATGCCCACCGTCAGCGCCAGCGAGCTCAATCGCAAGCGCAACCTCGAGCCGAAGCAGGGTGACCTGGGGCTGGATGCCGACGAGCCGGTGCCGACCCTGCTGACGCCGGTCGAAGACGAAGACGAGCCGCACAACGCCAAATCGAGCAAGGAGCAACTGCCGGTCGAGGAAGTGCTGGTGATCAACGTGATCGCCCGCGACGCCGAGGGCTTCAAGGGGCCGGCGCTGCTGCAGAACATCCTGGAGAGCGGCCTGCGTTTCGGTGAGATGGACATCTTCCACCGCCACGAGAGCATGGCCGGCAACGGCGAAGTGCTGTTCTCCATGGCCAACGGCGTCAAACCGGGCACCTTCGATCTGGACGACTTCGAACTGTTCTACACCCCGGCGGTGAGTTTCTTCCTCGGCCTGCCGGGCCCGCGCCATCCGAAGCAGGCCTTCGACGTGATGATCGCCGCCGCGCGCAAGCTCGCTCATGAGCTCAATGGTGAGCTGAAGGACGACCAGCGCAGCGTGATGACCGCGCAGACCATCGAGCACTATCGCCAGCGTATCGTCGAGTTCGAGCGCAAGAAGCAGCTCGCCGGCAAACGCTAAGCGCTCCAGCTTACGCAATCCCAAGAGCAGCCTAGGCTGCTCTTGTCGTTTTCCAGGACCCACACAGCATGACCGACGCCGCCCAACGCATTGCCGCACTTCGTGCCGAACTGGATGAGCACAACTACCGCTATTATGTACTGGACGAGCCCAGCGTGCCGGATGCCGAGTACGACCGCCTGTTCCGCGAGCTGCAGGCACTGGAAGCCGAACACCCCGAACTGGTGACGCCGGAGTCGCCGACCCAGCGCGTGGGTGGCGAGGCGCTCAGCGCCTTCGGCGAGGTGCGCCACGAGGTGCCCATGCTCAGCCTGGGCAATGGCTTCGAGGAGGAGGACCTGCGCGCCTTCGACCGCAGCGTGCAGGGTGGCCTCGGCCTCTCTGGCGGCGACTTGTTCGGTGGCGGCGCCGAGGTGGAATACAGCTGCGAGCCCAAGCTCGATGGCCTGGCGGTCAGCCTGCTGTACCGCGACGGCCAGCTGGTGCGCGGTGCCACCCGTGGCGATGGCAGCACCGGCGAGGACATCAGCGCCAATGTGCGCACCATTCGCAACGTGCCGCTGAAGCTCAAGGGCGAGGGCTGGCCGGCTGTTCTGGAAGTACGCGGCGAGGTCTACATGCCCAGGGCCGGCTTCGACGAGCTGAATGCGCGCCAGGCCGAGAGCGGTGCCAAGAGCTTCGCCAACCCGCGCAATGCGGCCGCCGGCAGCCTGCGCCAGCTCGATCCGAAGATCACCGCCAGCCGCCCGCTGGAGTTCTGCTGCTACGGGGTCGGTCAGGTCAGCGGCGAGCTGCCGGCCACCCAGGTCGGCATGCTCGAACAGCTCAAGGCCTGGGGCGTGCCGATCAGCCGCGAGCTGAAGCTGGCGCGCGGCATCGAGCAGTGCCTGGCCTACTACCGCGATATCGGTGAGCGGCGCATGGCACTGCCCTATGACATCGACGGCGTGGTATTCAAGGTCAACAACATCGAGGACCAGCAGCAGCTCGGTTTCCGTGCGCGCACCCCGCACTGGGCGCTGGCCCACAAGTTCCCCGCCCAGGAAGAGCTCACCGAGCTGCTCGATGTGGAGTTCCAGGTCGGCCGCACCGGCGCCGTCACCCCGGTGGCGCGCCTGAAGCCGGTCAAGGTGGCCGGCGTCACCGTCTCCAACGCCACCCTGCACAACATGGACGAGGTCGCGCGCCTGGGGCTGATGATCGGCGACACCGTGATCATCCGCCGCGCCGGCGACGTGATTCCGCAGGTGATGCAGGTGGTGGCCGAGCGTCGCCCGGCCGATGCCCGCCCGGTGCATGTGCCCGAGCAGTGCCCGGTGTGTGGCTCGGCCGTCGAGCGCACCCAGCTGGTCAAGCGCAGCAAGGGCCGCGAGACCACCAGCGAGGGTTCGGTCTACCGCTGCGTCGGTCGCCTGTCCTGCGCTGCCCAGCTCAAGCAGGCGATCATCCACTTCGCCTCGCGCCGTGCCCTGGACATCGAGGGCCTGGGCGACAAGATCGTCGAGCAACTGGTGGATACCGGCCTGGTGGCCTCGCCAGCCGATCTCTACACCCTGACCTACGAGCAGGTGGTGGTGCTGGAAGGCTTCGCCGACCTGTCCACGCGCAACCTGCTGGCGGCAATCCGCGATAGCGCCAGGCCGACTCTGGCGCGCTTCATCTACGCCCTGGGCATCCCGGATGTGGGCGAGGAAACCGCCAAGCTGCTGGCCCGCGCGCTGGGCTCGCTGGTGCGCATCCGTGTGGCGCTGCCGGAGGTGCTGACCTACCTGCCGGACGTCGGTCTGGAAGTGGCCTCGGAGATCCGCAACTTCTTCGACGACGCGCACAACCTCAAGGTCATCGATGACCTGCTGGCCCGTGGCATCGAGCTGCAGGAGGAGGGTGACCTCAGTCCCGAGTTCTCCGCCTGCGCGACCCTGGCGGGCTTCATCGACAAGCTCAACATCCCCTTCATCGCCGCCACCGGCGCGGAGAAGCTGGCGGCCAGGTTCGGTAGCCTGCAGGGGGTGATCTCGGCTGACTGGCTGGACCTGCGCCAGGTCGAACGCCTCAACGAGAAAGCCGCCAAGTCGCTGCGCGATTTCTTCGACATCCCGGCCAATGCCGAGCGCGCCGCTCTTATCGAGGCTCAGCTGCGTGAGTTCGGCATGCACTGGGCAAGCGAGAAGAAGGTGGTGGAGGGCTTGCCCTTGGCAGGACAGACCTGGGTGCTGACCGGCACGCTGGAGGCTATGAGCCGCGATGTCGGCAAGGAGAAGCTGGAGAGCCTGGGTGCCAAGGTGGCGGGTTCGGTATCGGCGAAGACCGCCTGCGTGGTGGCGGGGCCGGGTGCCGGCTCCAAGCTGGCCAAGGCCAACGAGCTGGGCGTGAAGGTGATGGACGAAGCGGAGTTTCTGGCGCTGCTGGCCGGCTACGGGCGCTGAGCGAGGAGGCCCCGGCGAATGCCGGGGCCCAGGCCATTACTGACCGGTGACGTTGACGCAGGTCTTGCCGTAGAAGGGGTAGAAGCCCTTGGTGTGGTAGTCGGCGGTAGCCACGGTGGAGATGCTGCCGTTGGCCTTGGCGGCCTCGATGGAGGCGTCACCTTTGTTGATCAGGCCGATGATGGTGGTGGCGCAGGAGGTGCCCTGCTTGCCGCCCTGGGCGGTGGTAGCGGTGATCGGGCCTTTCACGTCGGTGATCAGGCCGACACCGACCGGCGACAGGCCGTTGGCGCAGCCGCTCAGCAGGGTGGCGAAGGCAGTGGCAGTCAGAATACGTTTCAGCATGATGTAGCATCCTTGGCTTTTTAATACGACCCGGCCCAATACCGGGCTCCGCGTCACATTAACCAAGGTGTGGCTGCGGAGCAAACGCACGTGCCCGCAGCGATGACTGGTTCAAATTTCGTTGGCCTGTCAGGAGTTGGCACGCAGTTCCAGGCTCCCTTCCTGCAGTGAGGCACCGGAAAGTGCCGGTAATGGGTTGCGTCCGGCGTCGCGATATTCGCTGGGTGTACAGCCCAAGGCTTGCTTGAACGCGCGGGCGAAGTAGGAGGGGTCCTTGAAGCCTGCCTCGTAGCCAATACTGGTGACTGGCATCTGGCTATTGCCCAGCAGCTCCTTGGCCAGGTCCATGCGTTTGCGCAGCACGTATTCCATGAAGCCGAGTCCGTACACTTCCTTGAACAGCCGGGAGAAACGGAAGGGCGTCATGCCGCAGCGCTGGGCCAGATCCTTCTGATCGATACCTTCGCGGTAGTGCTGGTCGATATAGGCGATCGCCTTGTGCAGGGCCTGATGCTTCTGGTGTTCCTTGGTCAGTCGAATGCTCTCGGGCAGGATGTCGCAACGCTCGACAGGAGGCTTGCGTGCATGGCTGTCTTCCTGCCAGCGCAGCTGGCAGAGCTGCTGTAGCGACTGCAGATAGCGGTTCCTGTCCCGGCTGCACAGCGGCAGTACCAGATACTCCCATACGCCTGAACGCATGGCCCAGACGGCCAGTTCCTCGGAGTGTTGCACGGTGAACATGGTGATGGGGATGGAGGGCGCGGTGCGCTTGACCTCCAGCAGCAGGTTCAGGCCAAGCGCATCGGGCCGGTCGAAGTGCATGCAGATCATGTCCGGCTGCTGTCCTGCATCGCGTGCAGGGACCCCGGACTCCTTTGCCAGGCGGCAATCACAAGCCAGGCGGAACTGTGCCATTAGCTCCTCGGTGGAGCGGTCGTGGGTTAGATCCAGCCACAATAGAACGGGTTTGCGCTGGTTGTTGGTATTGGCCGAGTTAGACTTCATTGACTTAGCTCTGCACGTTTTTGTGCTCCCCTGTGTGAGGAGTATTGTCAATGTGCCATCAGTACAAATACTGAATCGAAATATCGTCCGGGTGCTTAGTCTTGTTATGTTTTAAGCGACTCAGGCAATTGATTTATAAGCGCTCTCCTCGTAAAACCTGACCGCCTCTCGCGGCCCCACAGGGCTCCATCTGTCGCCTGAGAATCGTTTGCATGCCCTGAATC
>NZ_BATI01000040.1 GCF_000467105.1 Aquipseudomonas alcaligenes NBRC 14159 | reverse complement strand
CCGGAAGCAGACATGTCACAACCTCGTTTCTCTCGCGTAATACAAACCGCACGCCCTTCCATAGTTCAAGAACGCCCAGCAAGCGCCCTCGAACACGTACAGCCCATACACCCGAGTAGCAGAGCAGCTGCGCCTCAGCGCAGCTTTTCCATCATCTGGTAATACCACATGCCGGCGGCCAGCATCGGGTTGCCGAACACGTCGCCCATCGGCACCTTGATGTGCTTGCAGGCGGCGAAGGTGTCGTAGTGGCCGAGGGTGCCGGTCAGGGCGTTGGCCATGATCTCGCCTATAATGTGGGTGGTGGCGATGCCGTGGCCGGAGTAGCCCTGGCAGTACCAGACGTTCTGCGACAGCTTGCCCAGCTGCGGGATGCGGTTCATCACGATGCCCATGGCGCAGCTCCACTGGAACTCGATCTCCACCCCCTTGAGCTGCGGGAAGGTGCGCTCGATGCACGGGCGCAGTTCGCCGGCGATGTCGCGCGAGTCGCGGCCCGAGTAGTTGGCGCCACCGCCGAACAGCAGGCGGCCGTCGGCGGTCATGCGGTAGTAGTCGAGCACGAAGCGGCAGTCGTACACGGCCAGGGTCTGCGGGTTGAGTTCCTTGGCCAGCTCGCCCAGCGGCGCGGTGGTGACGATGCCGCCCATGGCCGGGAAGATCATGCCCTTGAGCTGCTTGCGCGCCAGCTTGTGGTAGACGTCGCCGGCCAGCAGCACCTGCTTGGCGTCGATGCGGCCGCCAGCGGTGATCACCGCCGGGTTGGCGCCCTGGATGATGTCCAGCACCTCGGAATGCTCGAAGATCAGCGCGCCCAGGCTCTCGGCGGCCTTGGCCTCGCCGATGCACAGGTTGAGCGGGTGCAGGTGCATGTTGCGGGTGTTCTTGATCGCGCCCAGGTACAGGTCGCTGGCCAGGTGCTCGCGCACGCCGGCGGCGTCCAGCAGGCTGACGTCATCGCCCATGCCGCGCTCGACGGCCTCGGCATAGGAGGCCTGCAAATCGTCCATGTGCGAGGGCTTCATCGCCGCATGCAGGTGGCCGTGGCGCAGGTCGCACTGGATGCCGTACTTAGCCACCCGGTTCTTGATGATCTCGTGACCGCGCCAGCGCAGGTGCCAGATGAAGTCGTCGACCTCCTCGCCCAGAGTGTTGCGCATCTGCTTGCGCATGGCCGCATCGCCGGACAGGCTGCCAGTGACCTGGCCACCGTTGCGCCCGGTGGCGCCCCAGCCGATCTTGTGGGTCTCGACTATGGCCACCTTGAGGCCGCGCTCGGCCAGCTCCACGGCAGTGGCGACGCCGGTGAATCCGCCGCCGATGATGGCGACGTCGACGCTGACCTGGCCCTGCAGGGTCGGGTAGTTGGTTTCCTCGTTCAGCGTGGCGCTGTAGTAGGACGGGGCGCGCTCGGCGGCGGCGATCACGGGGCGGGTGGCGGCGTTCATCGTGTTTTCCTCTGCGGCCGGCAGTACGTGGCCGGCGATTCTTGTTCTGTACGGAGCGCTCGCTGCGCCACGGCAGGCAAGCGGGGAGCAGCACAGCGGCTGCGTGGTTCAGGCGGCGAAACTGGCATCCGGAGGCCGCGCGTGACGGCAGTGCCAGAGGGCCCAGAAGGCCAGCACGGGGTAGCCACGGCGCCCCCACCAGAGGGGCCGCGCGCAGGCGATAGGAAAGGAAGGGAAATTCATGATTCCGCAGCCTCGCACGGCGGCTAACGGGGTTTAAATCCGATTCTTTGCACTTTCAGTTAGGAATCCGCTAAACAATCAAGTTCAGGGGCGGTAGCTGAAGGGTTGCCCCAGCCCGCGCTCGATCTGCCCGGACAGTTGCCAGACGCCGGCCAGCACACCGTGTTCGCGGCTGCGCAGCAGGGCCTGGGTTTCCTGCTCCAGGGTCGCCTGCAGGCCAAGGCGCAGCTGCGCCTCGCTCTGCGGCCGGTCGTTGGCCCGGGCGATGGCGGTGAACAGGGTCACGCCCAGCGACAGCGCACCGCCGGCAGCCCGTCCGAGCAGTGCCGATAGCGCGCTGGCGGCGCCACTGGTGGCCATCTCATCGACCAGCCGCTCGCTGGTACGCGCGGCCACCAGGGAGATGCCGGGATCGCTGGACCAGTCGCCACCGGGGCTCACCTGCACCCGTTCGAGCAGCACCGCATAGGCCGGCAGGCGTTCCAGCGGATCGGCACGCAGCAGCTGCAGGAGCGAGGCATCGGGAGGGCCGCTGATGGCTGGCAGTGCGTCGAGGCGCGCCTCGAACTGTGGCTGCGGTACGCCATGACGCGCCGCCATGCTCTGCAGGCGCATATCCAGCTGGCGTATGTAGATTCTCAGGGCGCCGCGCTGGATGCGCTCGGGCGAGATGTCCTCGGCCACCGGCTCCAGCACCTGCTCGCGGTACTCCTCCTGCAGGTAGGCGGCCAGCCGCTCCACCTCGTCGCCGCCGAGCTTGTACCAGGACACCCGGATGCCCAGCCACTGCTGGGTCCAGTAGCCGGAGAACCAGGGAATGAACTCCTCCTCGGTCTGCTGCTGCACCAGCAGCAGCCAGCGCCCCATGGCCGCCACCGCGTACTGGCGGGCCTGGTCTTCGGCCTCGCGCGAGGCGGCAGCGATGGCCTGGTCGACCTGGCTCCAGGTGTGCGCGGAAACCTGCACCGGCGGTGCCGAGGCGCAAGCCGCCAGCGCCAGCAGCGGCGCGGCGAGGAGCAGGCGCAGCCAGGGCATCTCGATGCCTCCCGCGCCATGCCGGGCCCGCGGGCGGGAGCAGATGGCGCCGCTGCGCCCGTCCTTCCTGAGTATAGGTGCGGGCTACTGGCGCTCGTGCAGCCTGGCCAGCATGCGCTCGGCGTTCTCCGCGCACTGCATGCCCGCCGGCTTGTTCTCGATGTCGGCGATGGTGGCCAGCAGTTGCGCGCGGTTCTGCGCCAGGCGCGCCTGCATCGCCTCGATCTCGCCGACCTTGGCCCTGAGCGCGGCCAGCAGCTCGTCGTGCGGCCAACTCTTGGCCACCGGGTCGGGCAGCAGGCGGCGGATTTCCTCCAGGCTGAAGCCCGACTGCTGGGCACAGGCGATCACCGCCAGGGTTTGCTCGGCCTCCGCTGGGTAGTCGCGATAGCCGTTGCTCTGGCGCTGCGCGGCGATCAGCCCGCTGGCCTCGTAGAAGCGGATGCGCGAGGGCGCCAGGCCGGTGCGCCTGGCCAGTTCGCCGATTTTCATGCCGATGCCTCCGGGCTATTGACCTTGAAGTTGACTTTAACCTTAGTCTTGCCGCACACGCCACCGCGGAGCCCTCCATGAACGCCTTCCAGCCCCTGCTACTGCCCAACGGCACCCAGATCCCCAACCGCATCGCCAAGGCGGCGATGGAGGAAAACCTGGCCGCCCTCGACCAGGGCCCCTCGGCCGAACTGCTGCGCCTGTACCAGGCCTGGGCCGAGGGTGGCGCCGGCCTGCTGCTGACCGGCAACGTGATGATCGACCGCCGCGCCATGACCGGCCCCGGCGGCGTGGTGCTGGAGGACGACCGCCTGCTGCAACGCTTCCGCGACTGGGCGCGCATCGGCCGCGCCCAGGGCGCGCAGTTCTGGATGCAGCTCAACCACCCCGGCCGGCAGATGCAGGCCAACCTCGGCCAGCCGACCGTGGCACCCTCGGCCGTGGCCCTGGAACTGGGCAGCTTCTCCAAGATGTTCCCGCTGCCGCGGCCGCTGAGCGACGAGGAAATCGGCGAGCTGATCCAGCGCTTCGCCCGCAGCGCCGCACTGGCCGAGCAGGCCGGCTTCACCGGCGTGCAGATCCACGCCGCGCACGGTTACCTGCTCAGCCAGTTCCTCTCGCCGCTGAGCAACCATCGCACGGACAGCTGGGGCGGCCCCATCGAGAACCGCGCGCGCCTGTTGCTGGAGGTGGTCAAGGCGGTGCGCGCGCAGGTGGCGCCAGGCTTCTGCGTGGCGGTCAAGCTGAACTCAGCGGACTTCCAGCGCGGCGGCTTCGACGCCAGCGATGCCAAGCGCGTGGTGCAGATGCTCAATGAACTGGACGTCGATCTGGTCGAGCTGTCCGGCGGCAGCTACGAGGCACCGGCCATGCAGGGCGACGCCCGCGACGGCCGCACCCTGGCGCGCGAGGCCTACTTCCTCGAATTCGCCCGTGAGATCGCCCAGGTGGCACGCATGCCGGTGATGGTCACCGGCGGCATCCGTCGCCTGCCGGTGGTGCAGCAGGTGCTCGACAGCGGCCTGGCCATGGCCGGCATCGCCACCGCGCTGGCCATCGAACCGGCCCTGCCGCGTCAGTGGCAGGCCGGGCAGAACAGCACGGCCGAACTGCCGCCGATCCGCTGGAAGCGCAAGGCGCTGGCGTCGCTGGCCTATATGGCGGCGGTGAAGTACCAGCTGCGCCGCCTCAGCCAGGGCCGGCGCCCCAACCCCGGCGTGTCACCGCTGCGCGCGCTGCTCGCCGAGCAGCTGAAGACCGCCCGCCGTGCCCGTCAGTACCGGCGCCTGATGGCCAGCGCCTAGGGCGCGAGATGCCCGCTCTTGCACCAGAGCAGGCAGCCCTCGTTGCTGCCCGGGCTATGGCTGAACTGCGCCGGGTAGCGCAGCCAGCTGCCCGCAGGATAGGTCCCACGCTCGTCCTGCAGGCTGCCTTCGAGCACGAGCAACTCGGCGCCGCCGGGATAGCCCTGTAGTGCTTGCGCGGTGCCGGGCGCCCAGCGCTGCAGGCGCACCTGCTCGGCGGCGAACGCGTGCAGGGCCAGCTCGCGCTGGCCGGGCAGCGTCCCCGGCGTCCACTCGGCGCGGCGGCTGTCGATCACCACTTCGGCGCGGTCGGCCGCGTCGAACTGCATCAGCTTGACGAAAATCGTGCAGCCCTCGCGGCTGAACGGCGCGTGGCGGCTGCCGATGGGATTGCGCACGTAGGTGCCGGCCGGATAGTCGCCGCGTTCGTCGGAGAACACCCCCTCCAGCACCAGGAATTCCTCACCGCCCGGATGCCCGTGCGCGCTGAAGTGCGAGCCCGGCGCGTAGCGCACGATGGAGGTGGCCCGCGCCAGCTCCTCGCCGATGCGGTCGAGCATCCGCCGCTCCACCCCGGCCAGCGGCGAGGCCACCCAGGGCGTATCGCCCGGGCGGATCACCACGGGCAGGGCGAAGTCGGCGTTCAGGCGCACCGCGCGCTCACCAGCTGCCGACGTTGGGCATGGACACCCAGGGTTCGGCCGGCGCCAGCGGCTCGCCCTTCTGCAGCAGCTCGATGGAGATCTGGTCCGGCGAGCGCACGAAGGCCATGTGGCCGTCACGCGGCGGGCGGTTGATGGTCACGCCGTGTTCCTGCAGGCGCAGGCAGGCGGCGTAGATGTCGTCCACCGCATAGGCCAGGTGGCCGAAGTTGCGCGCGCTGCCGTAGTCCTCGGGGTCCCAGTTGTAGGTCAGCTCGACCTGGGCATCCGCATCGCCCGGGGCAGCCAGGTAGACCAGGGTGAAGCGGCCCTGGGGGTAGTCGCGCTGCTTGAGTACTTCCAGGCCGAGGGCATCGCGGTAGAAGCGCAGGGAGGCGTCCAGATCACGGACGCGCACCATGGTGTGCAGGTATTTCATCGCTCAGTTCCGTTCCACAAGGGTCAGCAGGGCCTCGGCACTGGCGTCCGAGGAAGCGGGATTCTGCCCGGTGACCAGCAGACCGTCGACCTCGACATGGCTGTGCCAGTCGGCCGCCCGGCCATAGACGCCGCCGTGGGCCTTGAGCATGTCCTCGACCAGGAAGGGCACCACGTCGGTCAAAGCAACCGCCTCTTCCTCGCTGTTGCTGAAGCCGGTGACGCGCTTGCCGCGCACCAGCGGCGTGCCGTCCGCGGCCTTGACATGGCGCAGCACGCCCGGCGCGTGACAGACCGCGCCTACCGGCTTGCCGAGGGCGATGAAGCGCTCGATCAGGGCGACGGAAGTGGCGTCCTCGGCCAGATCCCAGAGCGGGCCATGGCCGCCAGGGTAGAACAGCGCATCGAAGTCTTCGGCGCGCACCTGCGTCAGCGGCACGCTGGTGGCCAGCAGTTGCTGCGCCTCGGCGTCCTCGGCAAAGCGCCGGGTGGCGGCGGTCTGCGCGTCAGGGGCATCGCTCTTCGGGTCGATCGGCGGCTGGCCGCCCTTGGGCGAGGCCAGGGTGATCTGCGCCCCGGCATCCTTGAACACGTAATAGGGCGAGGCGAATTCCTCCAGCCAGAAGCCGGTCTTGTGCCCGGTGTTGCCGAGTTGGTCGTGGGAGGTGAGTACCAGCAGAATCTTCATGGTCAGCTCCTCGGGCCTGGGCCCGCTGCGATGGCTATGGGTAGAGGGTAGGTCGGCCGCTATGGCCCGGTATATTTCTCGCATCCAGAAAGCGGATATCGCCCAGCCGGCTGCCAACCTGCGGCGGGCACCGCTCGCCGAGCCGCTGAAAAGCGCCCGGCGCATCCTTCAGGACAGGCGCCTGCTGGCTCAGCGCGCCTCCAGCTGGTCGATCAGGGCCTCGGCCAGGGCCTTGTCGGAGAAGGGGTTCTGCCCGGTGATCAGCTCGCGGTCGACCACCACGTGCGGCTGCCAGGCCTTGGCGTACTGCATGTCGCCACCGGCAGCGGCCATTGCCGGGGCCGGGTAGTAGCGGATGCGCGCGCCATCCAGGGAGCCTTCGAACACCGCCTCCTCCGGGTCGGAGAAGATGGTCATGCGGTAGCCCTGGTAGGTCCAGTCCTTGGCCGCCGGCCGTTCGCCGCTGACCAGCGCCGCCTCGTAGCCCTGTGGGTCGGCCTGCGCCGCCAGCAGCGCGATGGGGCCGTGGCAGATGGCGGCGGTGGGCTTGCCGGCCTGGTGGAAATGGCGCAGCAGGGCGCCGACCTGCGGATTGTTGGCCAGGTCGATCAGCGGCGCATGGCCACCGGGGATGAACAGCCCCTCGTACTGCCCCAGGTCACCGGCCAGCACCTCGTCGAGCGACAGGCTGTCTTCGATGCCCGGCAGCCCGGCCACCACCTGCTGGATGCGCTGCATCTCGGCGGCGTCGCCGCCGAAGTACTGCGGGTCGACGGACTTCTGATCCACGCTCGGCGCATTGCCCCTGGGCGTCACCAGCACCAGCTCGTAGCCGGCCTTGAGCAGGCAGTCGGCCGGCACGCCGAACTCGTTGAGGTAGTAGCCGGTGGCGTAGTGCTGGCCATCTTTGAGCACCAGCTGGTTCTCGCTGGACAGCAGCACCAGCACCTGGCCCTTGGGCTCGGCGGCGAAAGCCGGGGTGGCGGCGAGGCCGGCGAGCACGGCCAGGGCCAACGGGTGGAAGGTCTTCATGGGCGGTCTCCGTTGAATGAGGCGAACGTGGGGCCGTTCGGATGAGGCGAATCTTAGGCGGGCGGTTATGATTCGATAATTCGAAAGCTTTTATTTCTGGTATCCAAAAAGTGAATATCGCCAACAAGGACCTCAACCTGCTGCTGGTCTTCCACGTGCTCTACCAGGAGCGCAACGCCTCGTTGGCCGCCGCGCGCATGGCGCTGAGCCAGCCGGCGCTGAGCCACAAGCTGAACAAGCTGCGCCACGAGCTGGGCGATGCGCTGTTCGTGCGCGCCCCGCGCGGCCTCACGCCAACGCCGCGGGCCCATGAACTGGCGCCGCTGGTGCAGGGCCTGGTGGCCGAGCTGGAGGCCTTCTACGACCAGTGCGAGGGCCGCGACTTCCTGCAGCGCGCCGAGCGCATCCACCTCTACACCACCGACTACATCGAGCAGACCCTGCTGCCCGCCCTGCTGCCGCGCCTGCGCGAGCAGGCGCCCAACCTGCTGCTGATCACCCACAACACCCGTGGCCTGTTGCCGCGCGAGGAGCTGGAGAAAGGCACCTGCGACCTGGCCATCGCCGGCTTCTACGCCAACCTGCCGGACACCTTCCGCCAGCAGCGCCTGCTCTCCGAGGACTTCGTGGTGCTGGCCGCGCGCGACCATCCGCGCCTGGCCGGGGGGCTCGACCTGCCGGCCTACCTGGCCTGCGAACACCTGCTGACCACCCTCACCGGCGACCTCAACGGCCTGGTCGACCGCGCCCTGCAGGCCCAGGGGCAAACGCGCCGGGTGGCGGCCGGGCTGTCCAGCTTCATCGCGCCGAGCCGCCTGGTGCGCGGCAGCGAACTGTTGCTGACCTGCCTGCGCTCGGTGGCCGAGGAAGCGGTGGCACGCGACGCCTCGCTGGTGTTGCACCCCGTGCCGGCGGGCCTGGAGTTGCCGCAGGTGGAAGTGATGCAGATCTGGCACGAGCGCACCGACGCCGACCGCCTGCGCCGCTGGCTGCGCCAGCAGATCCAGCAGGTAGCGAGCGAACTCAGACGCTGAGGCCGTCCAGCGCCAGGCGGCTGCGCTCGAACCAGCCAAGCAGGTAGTCCGCCAGCGCCTGGGTGCGGCGCGGCAGGGCACCCTGCCAGGGGTGCACAAGGAACACCGGGGTGCTGCGCGTCTGGTAGTCGCGCAGCAGCCATTGCAGGCGGCCATCGGCCAGCTCGTCCTGGACCATGTAGGACGGCAGGCGGGCGATGCCGGCGCCGCTCAGCGCCGCCTTCTTCAGCAGGCTGTAGTGGTTGCTGGCCAGCTGCCCGGACACCGGCACCCGCTCCAGGCGGTGCTGGCGGTGGTACAGCCACTGCTCGAAGCCGCTGTAGTGGGTATTCAGCAGGCACTGGTGGCGGCTCAGCTCGGCCGGCGTCTGCGGCGCCGGGTGGCGCGCCAGGTAGGCCGGCGCGGCGCAGGTGATTTCCTGCAGGGCGAACAGCGGCCGCGCCACCAGGCGCTCGTCCTGCTCCACGCCGGAGCGGATGGCCAGGTCGAAGCCGTCGGCCAGCAGGTCGCGGTAGGCGTTGGCCAGGTCCAGCTCGACCTGTACCTGCGGGTAGCGGCTGGCGAAATCCAGCAGCAGGGCATCGAAGAAGGTCTCGCCGAGCGACACCGGCACAGTCAGGCGCACCGTGCCGGCCACCTCGTCCTGCAGGCTGCGCACCGTCTGTCGCGCGCGCTGGGCCTGGGCCTGCAGCGCCTGGGCCTCGGGCAGCAGGGCGGCGCCGGCGGCGGTCAGGTGCAGGCGCCGCGTGGTGCGGTGCAGCAGCTGGCTGCCGAGGCTGCGCTCCAGGCCGCTGATGCGCTTGGACAACTGGCCCTTGCTGCAGCCCAGGCGCTCGGCGGCGGCGGTGAAACTGCCGGCCTCGACCAGCAGGGCGAAGGCGACCAGGTCTTCCAGCTCGCTCATGGCACGGCACTCATTGTTTCCATATGAGAACCAAAGGTTTCACATTGCCTGGATTATTGGCAACCCAATCAACCCTAAGCTGGCTCCACCAACCCCTCACTCAGGAGCCACAGCATGAAAATCATCCTCGTCGGTGCCAGCGGCACCATCGGCCAGGCCATCGACCGCGAACTGCGCGAGCGCCACGACATCGTCCGCGTCGGCCGCAACAGCGGCGAGCTGCAGGTGAACATCGCCGACCCGGCGTCGATCCGCCGCCTGTTCGAGCAGACCGGCCCGTTCGACGCGCTGATCAGCGCCGCCGGCAACGCCCACTTCGGCGCGCTGGAGGAGCTCAGCGCCAAGGAGTTCGCCGTGGGCCTAAACGACAAGCTGATGGGCCAGGTCAATCTGGTGCTGATCGGCCGCGAGTTTGCCAACGACGGCGCCTCCTTCACCCTCACCTCCGGCGTGCTCAGCGAAGACCCGATCCGCTACGGCGCGGCGGTCAGCACGGTGAACGCCGCGCTGGACGGCTTCGTCCGCGCCGCCGCCATCGAGCTGCCGCGCGGCCTGCGCATCAACGGCGTGAGCCCGACCATCCTGGAAGAATCGCTGCCGGCCTACGGCCCCTACTTCCGCGGCTTCAAGGCAGTGCCGGCGGCCACGGTGGCACTGGCCTACGCCAAGAGCGCCGAGGGCCGGCAGACCGGCCAGGTCTACCGCGTGCTCTGATCGCCACGGTTGCCTGACGGGGCAGACGGTGGCACGGTGAAGCCCTGTTTCAGACAAGGACGCCCACCATGAACCGAATCCTGCCCCTTTCCGCCCTGCTCGCCGGCGCCCTGCTCGCCGGCTGCGCCTCTAGCCCGCAGCAGGACAGCGCCAAAGCGCCCAAGGGCGACGGCCGCTGCAACGCCGAGCCGGTGCAGCACCTGCTGGAAGAACGCATCACCACCGACCTGGCCGAGCGCGCGCGCATCGAGTCCGGCGCCGCGCAACTGCGGGTCACCCACCCCAACCAGCCGGTGACCATGGACTACAACCCGCAACGCTTGAACATCGATATCGACGATGACGACATCATCATCCGCCTGAGCTGCGGCTGATCACAGGCGTCAGGCTCATCTGCAGACGCCGCACCAGCCCGTCACTCACCAGTTGGCCAAGCACCTGCATATGCGGCAGCTGCAGGTGCGCCTCCAGCGCCTGCAGCGACACCCAGTGGCCACGCAGCTGCCACTCCTGGCCCTGGCGTTCCAGCTCACAGCCCAGGCAGGCGGCGTCGGCGCGCACGCATTGCAGCAACGCGCCGAGACGCCGCTCCAGCATCGCCTCCTGTCCCGCTGCCGCCTGGCAGCAGGCCAGGCTGACTATCGTTCGCTTCATGGCATCGCTCCCTTGTCACTCAGGTCACAGAGACTGCGGCCGAGCGGAGCGTAGGGGTTAGCCGGATACTGTCCGGCATTTGCCTGATTCTGCCGAGAAAGTTGCGCAGACGGCCCGGACATTGCACTCTGCCAGCATCTGCCACCCGCCGAGACCGCCCTTGAGACCCTTGCTGCTCGCCCTGCTGCTCGCCACGCTGCCGGCCTCCGCCGCGGACTGGCAGGTCTATACCCACAGCCTCGGCGCCCAGGCCAGCACTGTTGACGGCAGCCTGCGCGGCCAGCCACACGGCGGCAAGCGGGCTTTCTATGTCGAACTGGTACGTGCCCTGCTCGGCGAGCTGGGACAACCGCAGAGCATTGTCGAGGTGCCACTGGCGCGCGGCCTCAAGCTGGTGCAGTCACGCAACCATGTGGTGCTGTTCAATCTCAGCCGCACCGAAGAGCGTGAGCATCTGGTGCACTGGGTCGGCCCGACCCTGCACGAGACCGACTACCTGTACGAACTGAGCGTGCGCCCCACCGGCATCCGAAGCCTGGCCGACGCTACCGACCTGCCGGTCTGCGTACTCAACGGCAGCTCCCATGACAGCCTGCTGGCCGAACACGGCTTCACCCAGCTGCAGCGCGCCAACTCCTATGCCGGCTGTTTTCGCATGCTTGCCGCCGGCCGCGTGCTGCTGGTCGCGTCGGCCGACAGCGACCTGCCGAGCAAGCTGGCGGAGGCCGACGTGGAGCTGGCCGAGGTGACGCCCAGCGCGGTGTCACTGGGCCACGACCATGGCTACATCGCCCTGTCCCTGGATACGCCGGCCAGCGAGGTGGCGCGCTGGCGCGCGGCCCTGGCCCAGCTGAACCGCGACGGCCGCTACCGGCAGCTGTACGACCACTACGCCCACTGAGCAGGCGAACAACCTGCACGATACTGCCCGAGACTTGCCTAATCCTGCCGAGATAACCCGGACGGCCGACTTTCCCGCCGCGTGCCGGGTAAGCTGCGAGCCACCCCGGAGGAACGCCCCATGCCAGACGCCAACGCCGTGGACAGCCAGCGCCTGCAGCTGGCCGAGCTGATCGCCCGTTTCGCCGCAGCGGACGGCACTCACGAGACCGACATCGCCAGCCTGGTGCTGTATCGCGCCAGCGCGCCCTCGCCGATCATCCACACCCTGTACCGCCCGGCCCTGTGCATCATGGCCCAGGGCCAGAAGGTGGTGCGCCTGGAGAGCGAGAGCTACTGCTACGACCCGCTGCACTACCTGGTGGCCTCGGTGACCTTGCCGGTCACCGGCGAAGTGACCCTGGCCACGGCCGACGAACCCTACCTGAGCCTGCGCTTGGACATCGACCCGGCCGAGCTGGGTGAGCTGATCGCCAGCGCCGGTCCCATCGGCGTGCCCAGCCGCGGCAACGGCCGTGGCCTGCATGTCGACCAGCTGGACGCGCCGCTGCTCGACGCGGTGCTGCGCCTGCTACGCCTGCTGGAAGCGCCGCGCGACATCGCCATGCTCGCCCCGCTGGTGCGCCGCGAGATCCTTTACCGCCTGCTGTGCAGCCCGCAGGGCCAGCTGCTGCGCGACATCGCCACGGCGGACAGCCAGGCGCACCGGGTCAACCGTGCCATCGAGTGGCTGAACCGGCACTACGACGCGCCGCTGCGCATCGACGAACTGGCGCGCGTGGCCAACCTGAGCACCTCCACCCTGCACCACCGCTTCAAGGCGGTGACCGCCATGAGCCCGCTGCAGTACCAGAAGCAGCTGCGCCTGCAGGAGGCGCGACGCCTGATGCTGTGCGAGAACCTGGATGTATCGAGCGCCGGCTACCGGGTGGGCTACGAAAGCCCGTCGCAGTTCAGCCGCGAATACAGCCGCCTGTTCGGCGAGCCACCGGTGCGCGACCTGGCGCGGCTGCGCAGCGCGATCTGAAGCGCTACCAGTCGAGCTCGATACGGCTCTCGAAGCTGCGCGGCTCGCCGCTCAGCGGGTCGGCGAAGGCCAGGCTGTGGGCCAGCAGCTTGAGCGGCCGGGTGAAGTCGTCCACGCCCTTCTCGTCGACCAGCTCGGGGTAGAAGGTGTCATTGGCGATCGGCGCGCCGAGGGCGGCCATGTGCACGCGCAGCTGGTGCTGCTTGCCGGTCACCGGGAACAGGCGGTAGCGCCACTGTTCGCCGTGGCGCTCCAGCACTTCCAGCAGGGTCTCGCTGTTCGGCTCGCCCGCCACCTCACGCATGCGGAAGAACGGCTCGCCCTTCTCCAGGCGGCTGTGCCGACGCAGCGGGAAGTCGTATTGCGGCAGTGCCGGGGCGATGGCCTGGTAGCGCTTGTCGATGCGCCGTTCGCGGAACAGTGCCTGGTAGGCGCCGCGGCTGGCCGGTGCGGTGGAGAACAGCACCAGCCCGGCGGTGTGCCGGTCGATGCGGTGCAGCGGTGCCAGGTGCGGGTTGCCGGTCTCGCGCACCAGGCGGGTGAGCAGGGTTTCCTCGGCGTAGTCGCCGGCCGGCATCACCGGCAGGAAGTGCGGTTTGTCGGCCACCAGCAGGTGCGCGTCCTGATGAAGGATCTGCGCCTGGAACGGAATCTGCCGCTCGTTCTCGATCTCGCGGAAGTACTGCACGCGCAGCGCCTCGCGGTAAGGGGCATGCGGGCCCAGCGGCTGGTCGCGGTCGTCCAGCACCAGGCCACGGGCCATGCGCTGCAGCCAGGTTTCCCGGGAGATCTGCGGGAAGCGCGCGCACAGGCAGTCGAGCACGGTTGCCCAGTCACCGGGCGGCAGGTGCAGGAAACTGGGGCGGACGTGCAGGGGGCGCAACGACATGACAGGGGCTCGACGACGGGGCTGCGCATTATTCCGCAGTCAGCGGAAAAACGCCGCCCCGGTCATCTGTTGGGGTCGATCCACGCCTGGCTGTCACTGTCGGGTCACGGTGCCGGCGGCGCATGATCGGCGACCGATACCCAGGAGTTCGCGATGAAGACCATAGGCCTGCTCGGTGGCATGAGCTGGGAGTCCACCCTGCCCTACTACCGCCATATCAACGAAGCGGTGCGCGAGCGCCTGGGCGGCCTGCATTCGGCACGACTGGTGCTCTACAGCCTGGACTTCCATGAGATCGAAGCGCTGCAGCGCCAGGGCGACTGGGCCGCCGCCGGCACGCTGCTGGCCGATGCGGCCAGGCGCCTGGAAAGTGCGGGCGCGGACTTCCTGCTGCTGTGCACCAACACCATGCACAAGGTGGCGGATGCCATCGAGGCAGCCAGCGCTCTGCCGCTGTTGCATATCGCCGACCCGACCGCTGCCGCCATCCAGGCGGCCGGCCTGCAGCGGGTCGGCCTGCTCGGCACCCGTTTCACCATGGAGCAGCCCTTCTACCGCCAGCGCCTGGAGGATCGTCACGGCATTCAGGTGCTGGTACCGGACGAACCGGACCGCGCCGAGGTGCATCGGGTGATCTACGAGGAGCTGTGCCGGGGCGTCGTCAGCGAGGCCTCGCGGCAGGCATACCGCCAGGTCATCTCGCGCCTGGTGGCGCGTGGCGCCCAGGCGGTGATTCTGGGCTGCACCGAGATCGGCCTGCTGGTACGGGCCGACGATGCCGAGGTGCCGCTATTCGACACCTGCGTGCTGCATGCGCAGGCGGCCGCCGAGCGGGCGTTGAGCTAGCCGATCAGCTGCGCGATGCGCTCGTCATACAGCATCACCCGATCGCGGCCGGCAGCCTTGGCCGCGTACAGCGCCTTGTCGGCGCCCTGGATCAGCGCTTCCGGTCCCTTTTCCAGCACCACGCCTTCCGCCGGCCAGTAGACATTGACCCCGGCACTCAGGCTCAGGCGCCGCCAGGGCGAGCCGGCGTGAGCCACGGCGCGCTCTTCCAAAGCCATGCGCACCTGCTCGGCGACCTGCAGGGCACCCTCGCGGTCGGTCTCGGGCAACAGCAGGCAGAACTCCTCGCCGCCATAGCGCACTGCCAGGTCGGCTGGGCGCTTCTGCGCGTCGCGAATCACCTCGGCGACCAGGCGCAGGCATTCGTCGCCGGCCGAATGGCCGTAGATATCGTTGTACTGCTTGAAGTAGTCGACATCGAAGAGCACCAGCGCCAGGGGTCGCTGCGAGCGATTGGCGCGGGCGAACTCGTCGCTCAGCGCCCGAATGAAACGGCGGCGGTTGGCCAGGCGCGTCAGCTCGTCTTCCAGCGCCTGTTGCTCCAGACGCTGATTGAAGGCACGCAGGGCGTCGCGGGTGGCGATCAGCTCCACCTCGGTGTGCTGGGCCTGCTTGATCAGGCGCAGCAGATGAAAGCCGAACAGCCCCAGCAGGGCCATCAGCAGGGCGACGATCAGCACCTGACGCAGGGTATCATCGCGCCAGTCGGCGAGGATGTCGTCCTTGGCCAGCGCAGCGATGATCACCAGCGGGTAACCCTGGACCTGCCGGTAGCTGTAGATCCGTACCACGCCATCATTGATCGAGGGCAGCATCGCGGTGCCGCTCGGGCTTTGCGGCAGCAGCCGGCTGAAGATCTGGCTGTGGGTCACGCTCATGCCGATCATCGGCTCACGAAACGGGCTGTGCAGGATCAGGGTGCCATCATTCAGCACCAGGTTGATGGTGCCCTGCTGGCGAATGTCGAAGGTGGCGTAGAACTGGCGGAAGTAGTCGATGGACAGCGTCGCCAGGGCCACGCCGGCGAAGTTGCCCGCGCCGTCTTCCAGGCGCCGCGACAGCGGGATGATCCAATCGCCGGTCATGCGGCTGCGGATCGGCCGGCCGACGCGGGGGCCGTGGTCATCGGGGTGATCGCGGTGGTAGATGAAGTATTCGCGGTCGGCGTTGTTGGCCCCTGGCGGCACCTCGCCGAAGGAGTTGACCAGCCAGCGACCGTCGCGGTCATAGGCGAACAGTCCATGCAGCTCGCCCTGCTCGTGGACATGCATGCGCATCAGCTGCGCCAGGCGTTGCAACTGCGCGGGCTGGCGACCATCGGTCTGCAGACGCTCGACCAGATCGAGCAGGACGGTGTCGGCCTTCTTCAACGAGTCACTGGCCTGGCGGGCCAGTGCCGCCGCCAGGTTGGACGTCTCGATCTCGGCATCGCGCAGCTGGACCTGGCGCGCTTTCCACATCAGCCAGCCGTCGGTGGCAAGCAGCGACAGGCAGACCAGCACCACGAAGACCCGGGCCAGTGGCAGCACGCCCGGCTTCTGCCACCAGCGACGACGGCTGCTGTCTTCATGGTTGCCTGCACTCATCGAATATCGCCGCCCGCCTTGTGGCCCACTGTCTGAAATATAGAAAAGCGCCGTCAGGGTCAATAAAGAAGCCCCGGCGCGGCTGCCCGAGGCATTATCGCGTAGCCCAACAGGTCCGGGGACGGAAAAACGCGACACCCCTTGTCTGCCTGCTCACCTGATTCACGTTCCTGCCATCACTCCTGTTCATGCTGGTCGGCGGCCCCTGAAGGTCAGCGCGGCGCCAACCGCCAGCTCCGCTGGGGTCGGGGCAGCCTCACGTACTGCGCGACTGGCCGTGCGTCTGGCATGACGATTGGCATCTTCGGCCGGGACTTGGCCGGCGCGGATGCTTACACTAGCGGGCATTGCCATCTGCCCGAGAGCCCGCCATGACCGACGCTGCATCCTCCACCGCCATCATCATCGGTGCCGGCCATGCCGGCGGCGAACTGGCCATTGCCCTGCGCAACGAGGGCTGGGAGGGCCGCATCCTGCTGCTCGGTGAGGAAGCCCACCTGCCCTACCACCGCCCGCCGCTGTCCAAGGCCTACCTGGCCGGCAGCGTGGAGAAGAGCAGCCTGTCGATCCGCCCGCAGATGGCTTACGACAAGGCCAATGTGGAGTTCATCGGCAGCGTGCGCGTCAGCCGTATCGACCGCGCCAACCAGCGCCTGGAGCTGGCCGACGGCTCGCAGCTGGCCTACGACAAGCTGGCCATCGCCACCGGCGGCCGCCCACGCCCGCTGAGCGTGCCGAATGCCGCGGTCGCCGAGCGCTGCGCCAACCTCCACTACCTGCGCACCCTGGATGATGTCGAGCAGATCCGCGCCCAGCTGGCACCGGGCAAGCGCCTGGCCATCGTCGGTGGCGGCTACATCGGCCTGGAGGTGGCGGCCTCGGCCATCGCCCAGGGCCTCCAGGTCACCGTGCTGGAAGCCCTGCCACGGGTGCTGCAGCGGGTTACCGCCGCCGAGCTGTCGGCCTACTACGAGCGCAAGCACCGCGAGGCCGGGGTGGATATCCGTACCGGCGTGCAGGTGGCCGACCTGGAAGTAACGGGCGATACGGTCACGGCCGTGCTCTGCGCCGACGGCAGCCGCCTGGCGGCCGACCTGGTGGTGGTCGGCATCGGCCTGCTGGCCAACACCGAGCTGGCCGCCGAGGCCGGGCTGCAAGTGGACAACGGCATCCTGGTCGACGAACACGCGCAGACCAGCGACCCGCACATCTACGCCGCCGGCGATTGCACCAACCATCCCAACGCCCTGCTCGGTCGCCGCCTGCGCCTGGAGTCGGTGCCCAATGCCCTGGAACAGTCACGGGTGGCCGCCGCCAACATGGCCGGCAAGGCCAAGACCTACGCCTCGGTGCCCTGGTTCTGGTCCGACCAGTACGAGCTGAAACTGAAGATGGTCGGCCTCGCCGAAGGCTTCGAACGCCTGGTACTGCGCGGCGACCCGGCAACCGACAGCTTCAGCGCCTTCTACCTCAAGGGCGACAAGGTACTGGCCGCCGACACGGTGAACCGCCCGCAGGACTTCATCGCCGCCAAGCGCCTGGTGGCCGAAGGCATTGCCGTGACAGACGCGCAGCTGGCCGACGACAGCAGGCCGCTGAAGGAGCTGCTGCCGGTACCGGCAGCCTGAGCCTGGCGATAGTCCCCTACGAAACGAAAGACACCGGCCAAGGCCGGTGTTTTCATTCGTAGCCCGGATGCAATCCGGGGGGCGGAGCTGCCTGTTTCCCGGATTGCATCCGGGCTACACGGCGGCGCCTCCCACGCCCACGTGTGGGAGAACGACCGAGGCAGCCAGCACAGTAAAGAGGGTCACAGCCCCCCCATACCCTCCCTCCCCAGCCCTCTCCCCAGCCCTCTCCCGTAAACGGGAGAGGGAGCAAAAGCCATCACGCATTGATCACCATCACGGAATCCACGACCACAGCTCCACATCGATAAAGCGGAAGATCGCCCGAGTGAAGGCCTTCCACACCGGCAGGGTCTCACCAGCGGACTTGGCATAGCCAGTCATGCCGGACTTCAGCTCGCCGCCCGGGTTGTCGATCACGGTCAGCACCTTGACGTACTTGCCGGCGGTCTTCTCCACCACGTTGGCATCGATCTGCGTTACGGTGCCGTCGAACAGCCTGTCCGAGTAGGCCAGCGGCTTGACCTTGAGTACCGCGCCCGGCTGCACGTAGCCGATCTCGGTTTCCGGTACCTCGATCTCGGCGAACACCCGCTCAGCCTTCTCCACCACGGCGAAGGGTTCGCCCGGCGGCTGGAACTTGCCGACCTTCTGCTTGAGCAGCAGGGTGATCAGCTTGCCGTCCATCGGTGCACGCAGCTGCGAACGCTCGATCTTCGCCTGGTACAGGTTGCGTTCACTCTGCCAGCGCTGTACCTGCGCCTCGGCGGCGGCGATGGAGTCCGGGGTGGCACCACTGCTGACCAGCGCCAGGTTGGCCTCGGCGACCTTCACCGCCATCAGATCCACTTCGTACTGGCGACGCGCCTGGTCGGCCTGCTGGGCGGAGACACCGCCCTTGGCCAGCAGGGTGATATGGCGCTGGTGGTTGGTCAGGCTGAACTGGGTCTGGGTGCGCGCCATGTCCAGGCTACGCCGGGCCACGTCCACCTCTTCCGCCCGCGGTCGCGCCTTCAGCTCGGCGACTATCGCCTGCTCCTCGGCGATGCGCGCCTCGGCAATCTTCACCTGCGCGGCCAAGTCGCCGGTGGCCAGGCGCGCCAGCACCTGACCGGCCTTAACCTGCTCGCCGCCTTCCACCAGCACCTCGGTGACGATGCCGCCGATATCGCTGGCCACCTGCTGCTGCTCGGTCGGCAGAATCACGAAGGAGCCGCCCGGCTCGTAGGGATAGGGCAGGAACAGGCAGATCAGCAGCGACAGGGCAAACACCCGCCCGGTGTAGCGCGCCAGCTTGTTGTCCGGGCGGGCGCCAACCTTCTGCTCGACGTTTTCCGGCAAACGGCGGCGCTTCCAGCGCTCGTACTGGATGGCGCGCTCGTACATCTCGTTGGCCGACTTGAACTTGCGATAGGTCAGCACGCTCAGGTAGCCGATCAGCACCGTGCAGGCCAGCACGCCGGTGCCGCCGAAGTTGACCTGCAACCAGCTGCCGACCAGCAGCAGGGCAATGACGAACAGCAGCACCGAGTACAGGATCGAGGCCAGGCCATAGGCCACCAGGGCGGTGTCGTTGGCTTCGCGATAGGCATCGCCCTTGATCCGGCCGAACAGCGCCTTGAACGCCTTGCCGCGCAGCTGCGGCTCGTTCACCAGCACCGCGATCAGGTGATAGCCACTGCTCTTCGACAGCGGATTGAGCGTCAGCAGCAGCGCCACCCCACTGGTCATCGCCAGGGCCAGGCCGGCAACCGGCAATGTACCGTTGGAGGCACGGCTCAGGTACCAGGTGAACACGCCCAGGCTGAACAGCGCCAGGCGCATCAGCACCGGACCACCATGCAGCCACAGACGTTCGCGCCGGCTCAAGCCAACCAGATGGCGGATGCGCGGCATGAAGCGCGGCAGGAAGCCGAGCATGAAGGCCAGTGACAGGCTGTACACCGTACCGCGGTACTTCTGCGCGGTGAGCGCCAGGGTCAGGGTGCATAGCAGGTTGACGGTGAACAGGCTGAACAGCACCTGGCCAACGGCACCAAAGCCCGACAACAGCCGCGTGGCATCCTGATGCGCCTGGCCATAGTTGTTGAGCAGGATACCCAGGGCCAACCCGAACAGCAGCGGCAGGACGAAGACGCCGTACCTCAGGGGCTCCAGCCAGCCCTGCAGGGACTTGAGCAGGCCATGCGGATTGAACAGGTGCAAGACCGGGATCTGCAAGGTGTCGTCCATCCCCGCCGCATCGCGTACCCCAGCCTGCAGCGGCTCGCCAGCGCCTCGCCCGGCATCGCTGGCGGCAGCAGCATGGCTCGGCGACGCCGTCTTGAGCGGTGCCGCGCTGATCGGTGCCGGGGCCGGAGCGGCCGCCTCGCGCCGCGCCGGCGGGGTGGCCTTGTCACGAAAGCGCGCAACCTTTTCCTCCAGCAGGCGCTGCAGGTCTTCCTGCAGCTGCTCGCGGTACTGCGCCACCAGCGGATGGGCAGCGGCGGCCAGGCCCAGCAGGCGCTGATCGATCAGGTTGACCAGCATCGCATCCAGCTCGCCACGGCTGAGCATCTGTGCAAAGCGCCGCTCATAGCTGGCCGCGATGGCGACGAACTCCTCGTCCACCTGCATCATCTCGAGGATGAAGAATTGCCGGGTTTCCAGCTCCCATTGCAGCTGGTTGGCCGGGTCGAGCACCACATACAGCGGCTCCTGCCGGCCGTTGCGCAGGAATACCTGCAGCCCCTTGCGCAGCAGCAGTGGCGTGGCGATCTTGCGGGCATCGCCGAGATCGGACTCTTTCTTCGCGGAGATATTGCCGTTCATAGCACGGGGCTTCCTGTGGACCGGTCACGGATACCGGCGCTGGGTGCGGCCGAGGTCATCTGTTTGCGCGGGGCGAAGAACACTTCGCAGCCGCCGCGCGGGTTGTCGATGTAACGGTCCCCGCCCAGAGGCCAGACCTTGGGACCGAAGGGGTTGGCAGCGCCGAGGAACAGGCCGTAGGGCGAGGAAACGATGGTGCGCATACCGATGTTGTAGGGGTTGCCCATGCCATCGGTGGTCACCGGCACCCAGTTCTCGCCGTCGTAGCTGCGGTAAAGGTCGAAGCCCGACTGGCGCTCGAAGATGAACTGCTCGCCGACATGGTTGACGATGTTGAGGAAAGGCTCCGGCCAGCTGTCGCGCCGGGCGTAGCCGAGCAGGCCGCTCCAGTCGAAGGTCGACAGGTACAGCCAGCCCTCGTGCTCGGCCATGCGCCAGAAGTAGCCGTTGAAGAAGTTGTCGAAGCCGGCCATGTAGCCCGACAGCGGCTCCTTCCAGCCGCTGTCGGTCATCCGTGCATCGCCCACCAGCAGGTCCCAGCGTTTGTCCGGGTGGATGCGGATCAGCTCGGGCGGCGCCGGCCCCACACCGTTCTGCCGGTCGATGCCGCCGCCCTGGATGGCGCTGCCGACGTACATCGCCCCCTTGAAGGGATACATGCTCAGCACCGACTGGTTGAGCGGACCACGGCCGGCGCCGTCGGCGATCACCTGCTCCCAGTGGTAGGGCTTGCTCTCGCAGGTGCTGCGCCACACCTGGTAGCCGCTCAGGTTGAAGGTGCCGACGTACAGATGGTCGCCGAACGGACACATCTCGAAGATGGTCTTGTTGCCGTCGTCGCCGAAGCCGAAGTCGCTGACCGCCTCCCACTGTCCCAGCTCGGGCGCCGCGCTCTCGTAGACGATGGAGTGCGAGGAGACATTGGGGTTGCCGCCACGCGAGCCGGCCGGGGTGGTGTACATGCGCCCCTTGAAGCTGACCATGGTGCGGATGGTGGTTACCGGCAGGCCCATCAGCCCCGGCTCGCAGCTGGGCGTGAAGTTCAGCCCGTCCTCGCTGCGCAGCAACAGCGGCCCCGGTCCCTTGGCCGGTGACCAGGTGCTGACGAACAGCGCCGGCTTGTGCCCCGGGCTGCCGGGATACACGCACATGCCGCGAAAGCCCAGCTCGCGGGGAATCTTCGAGCCGTCGCTGCCGACGATGGTCGGCGCCTTGAACACCCGTTTCCACTCGTCCTTGCGCGGGTTGTAGCGCCAGATCTCGGCGTGCAGATCGAGATCGAAGGGGTTGGCCGGACATTCCACCGGCCAGGGGTCCATGCTGATCGGCAGGCGCGCCTTCATCAGCGGGAAGTTGCCACGCGTGGTACCGACATACAGGTGGTCGTTGAACCAGGCCATGGCATGGGCATAAGCGTTGATGCCGTCGCCGAAACCGTTGCGCGCGATCAGACGGAAATCGTCCTCGTTGAGCCCGGCCGGCACGCGCATCTTGCTCGGCAGGTTGAACATCGACCCGGCGCGCACCTTGCGCGCCAGCACCTCGGCGATGAAGGCGTTGAGATGGTCGAGGGCCTCGTCGAAGTCGCCGAAGGGCCCCTGCTCCTTGCCCTCGCGGGTGGCGTAGAACCACTGCTCGGCACGGCTGTACAGGCGATCGCTGCGAAAGAAGGCCCTGGTCTGGTCATCCTCGGCACGGCCCTGGCGCTGACCACTGGCGCGGCGCAGGAAGAACTCGAAGGAACGGATCAGCTTCTGCGGCCGCGAGGCCGGGAAGAAGTGCCCGGCGCCGCGCACCTGGCGGAAGTCGGCGCGCGGCCACACGCTCAGCAGCAGCTCGCCAGTGGTCACCGCCTGCGAACGCTCGCCGTAGATCGCCAGGATCGGGCAGTCGAGCTGGCGCAGGCGTTCCACATCCAGGCCGTCGTCGCCCATCAGCTCGGCCTGCGCCGAGGTGGTTTCCAGCAGCCGCACCCACTGGTCGGCAGTGCGCTTGCCGGAAGCGCCCATCAGCGGGTTGATCAGCTCGCGCAACGCTTCCGGCAGCTCGCGCTGATTCAGTTGCAGGGTCGCCGCCTCCTTGAGCAGGCGGTAGCCGAAGTAAGGTTCGCGGGTGTTCAGGGCAATGCCGTTGTCGTCCAGGATGCGCTGGATGTGGTCGGCATAGCGCCAGTCGGCACCGACGTTGCGAATGGCGGCGATGTGCGTATCGGCGATGGTCAGGCTGCGAAAGCGCTGCGGCTGCTCGCAGGCCAGGTTCAGCGCGATGGTGCCGCCGAAACTGTGGGCGATGAAATGCGCCCTACCGATACCCAGGTGATCGAGCAACTGACGCAGGTCCTCGGCCTGTTCGGCCGGGGTGTAGCCCTGCTGCGGCATGCTCGAGCGACCATGACCGCGCAGGTCGTACATGGTCACCCGATAATTGCGTGCCAGCGCATGGCCGATCTGCAGATACCAGAACGCCAGGTTGGCGGCGAGGCCGTGGATCAGCACCACGTCCTCGACCTCGCCTTGCGTGCGCTCGCAGGACAGCTGTTGGTAGTGCAGCCGGACTCCGTTGACCTCGGCCATCGCCATTGCGCGTTACTCCATGTAGCCGAGCATCTGCAGCTGCGCCATCAGCTTGTCCTTCTCGTCGTCGGCCATGCCCTCGGCGTTGGCGTCCTTGCTCACCCCGCGGGTGGCCTCGCCGATGCGGATCGGGTTCTGGATCAGCCAGGGCTTGATGAACATGTCGTTGGCCACCTTGCCCTCGAAGTCGCCGGGCACTTCCAGGCCCTGGCTGTAGAGCAGGGTCGCACCGACGTCGCAGATGTGCCGGCGCTCGATCTGCACACCCTTGCGGATGCCCGGGCCGCAGGCGATGAAGATGCCGTCCGGGTGGTGGGTACCGGCCGGTTCTTCGCGCGGCTCGACGATCGGCAGCTTGTTCTTGATCGAGACGAAGCCGAAGTCGCGCAGCACCAGCAGCAGGTCCGGCGCGTCCATCATCGCCGGGCCGGCGAAGACTTCCTCGCGCAGGTGAATCTCGGCGACGATGCTCTCGCCGGTCAGCGGGTCCTTGAGCTCCTTGATGTCGAGGATCAGCTGCTCGCGGAAGACCTCGTAGTCTTCCGGCTTGATCCCGGTCTCGCCCGGATTGCGCGCCACGCGGATGTTGATGCCGTTGCTCGACGGCGTACGGCAGTAGGCGGTGGTCTTGCTCCAGTCGAGGTTGGCGAACATGCTCTCCTCGCGACGCTTGGCAGCCTCGGAGTCCGGATCGAGCACTTCCTTCCAGTGCAGGTAGCCCTTCTCGAACAGCCAGGCGTTGATCCGCACCACTTCGGTGGTGGCGGTGAAGCCGTGGTCGGAGGCCATGAACACCTGCACGTCCGGACCAGCCAGGGTCACCAGTTCCTCGATGAAGCCATCGAGCTGGCGGAAGTAGTCCAGGCACAGCTTGCGCATGCGCCTGTGGTAGTCGCTGACGCCGTCGTGCTGCAGGGCCGGATCGAGGAACAGCCAGGCCTGGTGCTGCAGCTTGTCGACGCCGTCGAACATCACCGCCATCAGCTCCGGCGCCTCTTCCTTGAGCAGGAACTTGGCGATCTCGAACCACTGCTTCTCGCGCGGCAGGTGGTAACGCACCCAGTTCTCGCGGTCTTCGTCGGTGAGGTCATTGACCGCCTGCTTCTCCTGCTCGAAGTCCCAGGCCAGCTCCTTCGGATCGAAGCCCGGCAGCTCTTCCTTGAGGCGATCGTAGAAGTTGGCCGGCACGGTGTTGCGGCGCAGGTGTCGCCACGGGATGAAGCCCGGCACCATGAAACCGTTGAGGTCCTTGGGCGGCGGCGCGGTGAACGGCAGGTTGAGCACGGCGACGCGGCGATCCTGGCGGCTGGCGATCGACCAGATGGTCTCGGCGCGGTTGTCACGCGAGTCGTAGAGGGTGAAGAACACGTCGCCGTTACGCTCCTCGGCGCGGATGAAATCCAGCAGGCCGTGGTTGCCCGGGCTGCGCCCGGTCATCAGCGAGACCCAGGCCGGCGGGGTCAGCGGGTTGGGCGTCGAACGCAGCTTGGCGCGAGTACCACGGGCCATGAGGCCGCCGAGGAAGGGCATCACGGCCGGCTGGCCGTCCTTCTCCACGCAGAGGTCGTCGAGGATGGTGAAGGTGCAGCCATCCATGCCGATGAAGAGGGTACGAGTGGTCATGCCGGCACTCCTGAGAGTTTTTCGTGGACGAAATCGATCAGCTGCCCGATGGAGAGATCGTCGACGTAACTGCCGTCGTTCATCAGCAGATCCTGGAAGCCCATCTTCGGGCGGTTGTAGTGCTCTTCGATGGCGACGATGAGCTGGATGATGTCGACCGAGGCGAACTCCATGTCCGCCACCAGCCGGGTCTCGGCGCTCAGCGGCTCGTCCAGCTCGATGCCCCAGTCCTGGGTCAGGTCGGCGACGATATGGATCAGGGTTTGCTCGATTGCGCTCTTGCTCTCAGCCATTGGCCACTCCGTATTCCGCTACTTCCATTTCGGCCCCAGCCAGGGCGATCAGCCGATCGCCGTACACCTCGAAGGCCACACTCACGCACGCCGGCGCCAGGCTGGCGTCTCCGGCGAAACTCACTTGGGCCAGCTCGCCGGTCTCGGCGAACTGCACCTCGAAATCCTGCGGCGCGCCGCGCAGGCCACAGCCCAGGTACTTGGCGGCGGCCTCCTTGGCGCACCAGGTGCGCAGGGTCAGCTCGCCCTGCCAGGCCGGGTCCACCGCGGCCAGCACCTGCTGCTCGTATGCGGTGAAGGAGCCGGCCACCAGCTCCGGACGCTGCAGGCGGTCCAGGCGCTCGGCATCCACACCCACGGCGCCAACCGGCACCAGCGCCGCCAGGCAGCCGTCGCGGTCGTGGCTCAGCGAGACGCCCGGCGCGGCCAGCCAGTGACCGTTCCACCAGCCATCGACGAAGGGCGCGCCCAGCGCGTCGTGATGCACGCTCACATCCGCAGGACACAGCAGCTCGCCGGTCTGCTGGTAGATGAAGTAGCGGGTCGCTTCCTTCAGGCACAGGCGCCCGTGCAGCCACTCACGGGCGCGGCGGGTCTGGCGCACCACTTCCCACTCCTCGCGCTCCTCCGCAGCCAGTACGGCGTGGGCGAGAATGCGCAGGAAGATCGCCGCCGATTGCTTGCAGAAGTCCTCGGGCAGCTGCTCCAGCTGCCACAGCAGCACCTCGGGAGCGCTACTGGCCAGCGGCGCGCCGAGCCAGCCGTTCATAGGCTCGCGGCGTAGCTGGTAGAAGGCGTTTGGCACCGGGAAGAACAGGTTGGCGAAACCGCTGGCATGCAGCAGCAGGCGCCCCTCGTGCAGGCAGTCGAAAGTCCAGGTGCGCGGTGCATCCAGGCCGCCGTTGGTCGCATCGACCGGGCGCTGGCGACCACGCAGCCAGGCGCCGGACAGGTCGGCCGGGACCGGCGCATGCAGCTCGATGCGGGCGATATGCGAGGGGAAGCTGTTGAAATCGGTACCGACCCGCTGCGCCAGCCAATAGGCGGCCAGCTGCCCGAGGGCGTCCAGCAGAACCGGGTTGAGCACCAGGGCACAGGGCTCGCCGTCATGCACGAAGCCGTCTAGCGAGCAGCTGGCGAGCTGGGCATCGATGCCCTCCTCCGCCCAGGCATGGATACCGGCGATGCTCTGGAACAGCGGGCCGTGGAACATGCCGGTGCTGTACAGCTCGTGGTCCGGCCAGCGGTAGCCGACGCCGCCCTGCAGCTCAGCCAGCGGCGTGCCGGTGAGCGGCGCGGCGAAGCGGAATTCGGCGCTCATCACCAGGCTGCCGGCGTTGTGCAGCTCGGCCCGGTAGTAGTTGTCGGCAACGCGCTCGGCCTGTACTTGCAGGGTCAGCTCGCCGCGATCAAGGGCCACCCAGTCGAAGGCGCGGACGTTCTCGATCAGGTTGATCGCCACGCTGCCGGCCAGCGCCGCACAGGCCTCGGCCATGATTTCCAGGCTGGCCATCATCGCCACGCAGGCCAGGCCTTGCAGCTCGGACTGATGGTAGGAACTGGGGCCGGACAGCACGTGGTCGGCGAGGAAGCGGTCGGTGGACCACAGCGGGCACTGGGCGCTGAGCCGCTCGCCCTGGCGCTGGATATCCACCAGCAGCGGCGCCGTCGGGCTGGCTGCGAGCGGCTGCGCGGGTACGGCCGCAACCGGCTGGAACAGTTCGCGCAGCAGCTCACCGAGCGACTCATTCACATGCACCACCGGCATGGTGTTCTTCAACAGTGTGCCGCGCTTGAGCTGTGGCAACGGCTGGTCGAGGTCGAGTACGCGGCAGGCGATGCCGCGATAGAGCTTGCCGAGGTCCACCGCCTTGCCGTTGACGAACAGGCTACCGAGCAGGTTGAACAGCTGCTCCACGCCGCTGCGCTTGCGCGCGTTGGAGGCGATGGCCAGGTACTCCTCGCCGCCGAGGATGTCGTTGACGAAGCCGGTCAGGTTGCCCGACGGGCCGACCTCGACGAAGTAGCGCACGCCATCGCGGTGCATGTTGGCGATGGTTTCGCGGAAGCGCACGGTGTTCGACCACTGCGCCGCGGCCAGCTCGCAGACTGCGGAAGAGTCCGCCGGAAACAGGCCGGCGCTGGCGCAGGAATACAGCGGTGTCTTCGGCGCCTGCAGGCCGACAGCGTGGTAGTACTGGTGAAAGGCGCTGGTCACCGCGGCGAACAGCGGTGTGTGGTAGGCGCGGTCGAAAGGCAGGATCGAACAGATGCCGCCCTCTTCGCTGAGCAGCTGCAGCAAGGCCTCGATGGTGGCGCGATCGGAGAACAGCACCAGCTGGTTCTGGCAGTTGTCCATGGCCACCGCCACCGGCTCGCTGCGCGCGGCGATATGCCGATCAACCGCCTCGCGCTTGAGCGCACCAACGGTGAGCAACGCGCCGGTGGCGATGCCACCGCCGTCCAGTACGCCACGATAGACCTTGTTCAGCTCGCGGATAAAGTCGGCCAGCTGGCCACGGTCGCTAAAGGCGATGGCGCCGCTGGCCGCCAGAGCCGAGGACTCGCCGGTGCTGTGGCCGAGCATGGCATCCGGCTCCACACCCAGGGCGCCGAGCAGGCTGAACAGGGCCTGGCTGGCGACGAACACCGCCTCGGAGCCCACGTCCATATCGAACAGGCGCGCTTCCAGGCGCCGGCGCAGCTGGTCATCCAGCTCGCTGGCCGGCGGGAACAGGATGTCGGTACGGGTCGAGCCGGGCTGTTCGTCATACAGGCCCTGCCAGAAGTCGAACCACTCGCGCACTTCCGGGAACTGCTGGGCCAGGTCGGCCAGCATGTTCAGGTATTGCGAGCCCTCTCCGGGGAACAGGAAGGCCAGCTTGCCCTGTAGCGGCTGACTGCTGAATACCAGCCCGGTGCGGGTCATCCAGCGCGGGCTCTTGGCCTCGGCGACCTTCTTCGCCGCCTGCTGCAGCTTCTTCGCCAGCTCGGCCACATCGCCGGCCAGCACGGCCAGGCGTACCGGCTTGTCGGCACAGTCGCGGGCCGCCAGAGTGGCGGCCAGGTCCAGCAGCGCCACGCCGGGGTTGCTCTCTATATAAGCCTGCACCTGCTGCAACTGGGCCAGCAGTGCAGCCTCGTCGGCTGCGGCGAACACGCACAGTTCGCACTCGCGACGAGCGAAGCTCAATGGGCGCTGGGCGGCGGCCGGCGCCTCTTCCAGCACCGCATGGGTATTGATGCCGCCGAAGCCGAACGAGTTGATCCCGGCACGGCGCGGATTCTGCGGCTTGGCGATCCAGGGCTTGCTGGCGGTGTTGACGTACAGCGGCGTGGCGCCGATGCCCAGTGCCGGGTTGACCATGCCACACAGGGTCGGCGGCAGCACCTTGTGGTGCAGGGCCAGGCTGGTCTTGATCAGCCCGGCGATGCCGGCGGCGGGGATGCAGTGGCTGATCATCGACTTCACCGAGCCGATGGCCACGCTGCCGAGCAGGCCCTGGCGCTCGCCGAGCACACTGCGCAGGGCGGCGATCTCGGTCTTGTCTCCGAGCGGGATACCGGTGCCATGGGCCTCGACCAGGGAGATGCTGGCCGGATCGACGCCGCTGCTCTCATAGGCGCGGCGGATCGACAGGGCCTCGCCCTCCTCGCTCGGCGCCAGCAGGCCGGTGCCGCGGCCATCGCTGGCCTGGCCGATACCGCGCAGCACGGCATAGATGCGGTCGCCGTCGGCCAGGGCGTCATCCAGGCGCTTGAGCACCACCATGCCCAGGCCTTCGCCGAGCAGGGTGCCGTCGCTGCCCAGCTCGAACGGGCGTACCTTGCCGCGCCCGCTCAAGGCGCCGAGCTGGGTGAAGATCACCGAGACCTCGGCCGGCAGCGAGGCGTTGACCCCACCAGCGATCATCAGGCGGCTGCGACCGCTGCGCAGCTCGTCCATGGCGGCGTTGACCGCCAGCAGCGAGGACGAACAGGCGGCGTCGACTATGTAGTTGGGCCCCTTGAGGTTGAGGCGGTTGGCGATGCGCCCGGTCATCACATTGGGCACCAGGCCCGGGGCGATGTCGGTATTGGACGGCGGCAGCTGTTTCTGCAGGGCCGTGCGCAGACGCGACAGGTCGTCCGCGCTCAGGCTCGGCTGGGCGGCCTTGAGCAGCTCCAGGGTCTGGTCGAGGACGATGTGGTTCTGGATATGGCTGACCTGGCCGCGGTGCAGGTAGGTGCTGTGGCCGAGGATGATGCCGGTGTCACGATGGTCGACTCCGTCACCTGCGTATCCGGCATCCTGCAGAGCATCGAAGGCCACCTTGAGGGCGAGGAACTGGTCCGGCTCACCGCCGTCCACCGAGTTGGGCATGATGCCGAACTCGCGCGGATCGAAACGGTACAGGTCGTTCAGGTAGCCGCCGTGCTGGGTGTTGATGCGCCCCGAGTCCAGGTAGCGCCGGGCCTCCCACTCGTCCTGCGGCTCGCCGACGGCATCAAGGCCGGCCAGGATGTTGCGCCAGAAGCCGGCCAGGTCCGGAGCCTGCGGGAAGATGCAGGCCATGCCGATGATGGCGATAGGCGCGTTGCTCATCACTCGGTTTCCTTGCGCAGGTGGGTGCCGCCCAGGCGATTGAGGCGCGCATCGACGATGCATTGCAGGTCTTCGATCAGCAGCAGCAGGCGGCCCTCGTCATCGCTGAAGAACACGTTGGCGCGCACCTGCTGGGCCTCGCCGGGCAGGCACTGGAAGTCCATGTGGAAGCGCTCCGGCAGTTGCTCGACATAGCGGATCACCCGGCCGAACTGCGCCGGCAGCGCCGAGCCGTCATGGAAGGTGCGAGCCCAGAGCAGGGCCATCTGCGGCGCGGCGTCGAGCACCGCCGGATCGATGATCCACTGCTGCTCGGCACGCCCGCCGGCCAGCCATTGTTGCGGCGAGCTCGAACACATCAGCGCCGCCGCCCCCTGACTGGACAGGCCGCTGATGCCACGGATGACCTGGAAGCGCGGGCCGTGGAACAGCCACTCCTGGTAGGCCTTGGCCACCGGCAGCTCCCGCTCGCGGTACTCGCCTATCGAGTGGCGCGGCGCCTCGGGCAGCTGCTGGGCCATCTTCACTGCGGCGCGATAGTGCATGCGCTGCTGCTTGCCGCTGCCGGAACGGATGCTGATGCTGGCGTCGAAGCCTTCGCTGCTGGCGTAGGTCGGCGGGTTGATCAGCACCGACAGGGCCTGGGTCGGCTCGCTCAGTTGCACGCCCTTGAGCAGGCGTAGCTCGGCTACTTCGGCGACTATCCAGCCCGGCCACATCAGGGTGGCAGCCTCGGCGATGATCTCCAGGGCCACGGCCGCCGGCAGCACCGGGATGCCGTCAATGCAGTGTTCCTGCAGGTAGCCGTGGCTGGCGTCCAGGTTGAAGTGCAGGACCTGCGTGCCTTTTTCGCCATCCTCGATGTGGCACTGGGTCAGCAACGGCTGGCGGGCGTTCTGCGGGGCGGCGCCGGCATCTTCCTGCCAGCGACCGACCTCCGCCTCATGACGCTCCCAGGGACCATCACCGGCCACCACTTCCACCGCGTGGCCGGCCTTCAGGCGCAGGGCCTCGTCGAACAGGCGCCGGCCTTGGGCGGCGCCAACCAGGGCCACGCCCTTGTCGGCGAACTTCTTCTCGGTTTCGCTGGTGACCATGCCGGCGCCGAACAGAGTCGGCCCCCAGGGGCCCCAGTTCAGCGACAGCAGCTTGACCTTGTTGCCCCACAGGCTCTGCAGCTGGCTGCACAGGCGACTCATCAGCTCGTTGGCGGTGGCATAGTCGAGCTGGCCGCTGTTGCCGTAGCGCCCGGCCACCGAGCTGAACACGCAGAAGAACTGCAGCTCCTCGACGTGCACCAGTTTCTGCAGCAGGAGCATGCCGAGCACCTTGGTGCCGACCACGCGCATCCAGCTGTCGGGAGTCTTGTCTTCCAGCAGCTTGTCTTCGATCACTCCGGCGCCGTGCACCACGCCGCTGAGCTTGCCATGGCGCTGGCGAATGCCGTCGATGGCGGCAGCCAGCGCCACCTCGTCGGTGGCATCCACCGCCAGGTATTCGACCGTCGCGCCGCGGGCGCGCAGGTCGGCGATATTGCTGTGCATCTCGCGCAGGCCGACCAATGCGGCGATGCGCTTCTGCATCTCGGCCGGGGTCAGCTTGAGACGACCGGCACGCACCTCGCCGATGAAGTGCTGGCGCAGCTGCTGCTCGCCCAGCAACCCGGCGGTAGCGGCGTCTTCTTCGGCCAGCGGGCTGCGCCCGGTCAGCACCAGCACATTGCCGGGACCGGCGATCTCGCGCAGCACCTCGGCGGTGATGCCGCGGGCGCCGCCGGTGGCCAGCACCACGGCATTTTCCAGCGGCAGCAGCAGGTCCTCGGCGGTGATCTCATCGGCCTGGGTACGGAACACCGTGCGACGGCCGGCCGGATAGCCGACTTCCTGGCGCCCGCCGACCAGCTGCAGCTCGGCGGTGATGATGGCCAGCTGTTCGGCGTCGCTCAGCGCCGGATCCAGATCGATGGCACGGGTGCGCAGGGCCGGCCGCTCCTCGCACAGCGACTTGATCAGGCCGCTGCCGCCACCCTGTAGGCTGAGGGCCTGGCGTTGCTCGTCGACGCCGCGGGCGAACAGACCGCCGAGGGCGCTGAGGGCGACCACATGGGCATCGCTGCGCAGCTGCGCGGCCAGGGCGTGGAGGATCAGGTACAGCGATTTCTCGTTGACCAGCAGCTCGCGCTGCCAGGCTTCCAGCTCGGCGTCCAGCGGCAGGGCATGGGCGCCCAGGGCGGCCAGGTGAATGACGCCGGCGACCTGCTTGTCCGGGTTGGCCGCCGTCTCGCGACACCAGGCGCTTAGCCCCTCCTCGTCGGCCAGCAGCCCCGGGCTCAGCAGCGACACCGTGCAGCCGCGCTGCTCCAGCCACTCCTGCAGGCGCAGGGCCAAGCCATGGTCATCGGCGGTGAGGATGAAGTAGCCGGGCTCGAACTGGCGCAGGGCCTGTTCGGGGATGGCTTCCTCCTCGGGTACCACTATGTGCCGAGGCGAGTGGCTGGCCGCTACCGGCACAGTCTTCGGGCTCGCCTCGGCGGACTCAAAAGGGACGGCTACCTCGCCGACGTCCAGCCCTTCGAGCATCTTCAGCATGTCCGCCAGGGTCGCTCGGGTATTGAGCTGGCTGCGCGCCTCGCCCAGGGCGCTGCCGTAGGCAGGCGGCAGGGTCTGCAGCAAGGCGCCGACGATTTCCACGCGCTTGATCGAGTCGATACCGAGGTCGGCCTCCAGGTTCTGCTCCAGGCCGACCATGTCGCTCGGGTAGCCGGTGCGCTCCTCGACGATGGACAGCAGGATGTCCTTGATCTTGCCGCCATCTACCTGGGCCGCCGGGGCCGCTACCGGTGCAACCACCGGGGCCGGCGCGGCAACGGGTGCTGCAGCCACCGGCACAGGCGCTGGAGCAGCTGCAACAACCGGAGCTGGCGCGGCAACAGGAGCCGCAACGGGAGCCGGAGCCACGCGAGCGGCCGGCGCGGCGACGACCGGGCGACGCGGCGCCGGTGCAGCGGCAGGCATGCTGCGCGGCATGGCAGCCGGCACAGCGCCGCCGGCCATAAAGGCGTTGAGCACGCGCTCCTGGGTTTCCAGGAACTGGCGCATGGTGGCGAAGTATTCCGCCATCACCGATGACATCTCGTCACCTTGGATTGCCGTGGGTTCGGACATGACCAGCCTCTCCTTGTGTCGCGTGGCAGCCGGGGCTGCGCTATGGGGCAGGGTTGCGGGATTGCGATTGAGCGGAACCACCACCGGGTGCGATTCCGTGATGGAACTTGAAACGGGCAGTACTTCGCCTTGCAGTACGCCGATCTGCCGCGGCGCCTCGCTGGCACGGCGGGCACCGCTGCCATTGAGCAGCCAGGCCTGCTTGGGCAGGCTGGCATCGCGCCACAGCCCTTCGAGGCGACCGTTGGCGCTGGCCTGACAGGCGCGACCGGCAAACAGGCGCGAGGACTGGAACGGCACGCCGAGGCCATGCAGGCGCGCCAGGGCCAGCAGCAGGCTCGCGAGGCCACCACCGCGCTCGTCCAGGGCCACGGCCTGGTGCGGTTTGCCATCGAGAATTCGCCCGACCAGACGGCTGAGCACGGCCTTGGGCCCGACCTCGATGAACACCCGAGCACCGGCTGCATGCATGGCCTCGATCTGGGCGACGAACTCCACCGGCTTGACCAGGTGCTCGGCCATGGCCTGCTTGACCAGCGCTGGCTCGGCGGCATGCAGGGCGGCACTGGCGTTGGAGTAGACCGGCAGACGCCCGGCCTGCCAGCGCGCGGCCTCGATGGCGGCGGCGAGCAGGCCCTGGGCCGGAGCGACGAAGGGCGAATGGAAGGCGGCGGCTACCGGAATCGGGCTGGCATTGATGCCGCTCTGCTGCAGCACCTCCAGTGCCTGGGCGATGCCGGCGCTGGAGCCGCTGATAATGCTCTGCTCCGGGGCGTTGTGGTTGGCGACCAGCAGCTGCGGAATGGCGGCGATGGCCTGTTCGACCTGAGCACGCGGTGCCTGGACCATGGCCATGCTGCCCAGCTCGCTGCCGGCGCTGGCGGCAGCCTCGACGATAAATCGGCCACGAGCCTCGGACAGGCTCATCAGAGTCGCGAAGTCGATCTGCCCGGCAGCGAACAGGGCGACGAACTCGCCGTAGCTGTGGCCGGCAAGCATATCTCCGGAAACACCCAGTTCACTCAGCAGACGCAGCAGGCCGGCTTCTACTGCACCGAGGGCCGGCTGGGCCACGTCGGTGCTGGTCAGCGCCGCACTCGCCGCCTGACGGGAGGCTTCGTCATAGCAGGCGCGCGGATGGATGAACTGGCTCAGCGGCTTGCTGGCGAAACGCTCGGTGCCGGCGGCCAGCAGGCTGTCGGCCTCGGCCAGGGTGTCGGCAACCACCGGGAACAGCACGGCCAGCTCGCGCAGCATATTGATGTTCTGCGAACCCTGGCCGGGGAACAGCAGGGCCACCTGGCCCGGCTCGACGCGGCTGTCGCCGAGCACGATGGTCGGGTCGATCAGCATCTCGCCGGCCAGGCGCTGCTGGGCCTTGGCCAGCTTGTCGGCCAGCTCGTCCAGGCTGCCGACCACCAGCGCCAGGCTGTGCTCGCCCTGGCCCAGGTTGTCGCTCAGGTAACAGGCGATATCGCGCAACGCCACCTTGCCCGGCGCCGCCAGCTGCGCCTGCAGCTGGGCCACCTGGCTCTGCAGCTGCTCGCGGCTGCCGGCACGCCACAGCAGCAGCTCGGCGCTCCAGGCATCGCTGACGCCCTGGATCAGCCAGGGGCGGTACTCGCCGGCATACTCCTCGAGCACCGCATGGAAGTTGGTCCCACCGAAGCCAAAGGCACTGACTGCGGCACGGCGCGGCTGCTGAGCGGCGGTCAGCCAGGGCTGCGCCTCATCGAGCACGCAGAGCGGGCTGTCGTCCTTCTTCAGCACGGCGTTGGGCGACTGCACGCCCAGGTGCGGCGGCAGTATCTTGTGATGCAGGGCCAGGGCGGCCTTGATCATGCCGGCCACGCCGGCGGTGGCCTTGGTGTGGCCGATCATGGTCTTTACCGAGCCGACTACCGCCTGGGACGGACGGCTGCCAACCTCGCGCAACAGCGCAGTGGTGCTGTCCAGCTCGGCGGTGTCGCCGGCCACGGTGCCAGTGCCGTGAGCCTCAAACAGGCCGACGCTGTCCGGACCGAAGCCGGCCTGCTGGTAGGCGCGGCGCATGGCGCGCAGCTGGCCGGCGGGCAGCGGCGCAGTAAGGCCCTTGGCCTTGCCATCGCTGCTGCCGGCCATGCCCTTGATCACCGCGTAGACGCGGTCGCCGTCGCGCTCGGCATCGCTCAGGCGCTTCAGCGCCAGCATGGCGATGCCTTCGGAAATCACGATGCCATCGGCCGACTCGTCGAAGGTGCGGCAGCGGCCGCGCGGCGACAAGGCCTGGGTCTTGCTGAAGCACAGGTAGCCGAACGGGCCCTGCACCGTGTCCACGCCGCCGGCGATGACCAGGTCACTGCGCCCGGAGAGCAGCTCGTTGATGCCCTGATAGATGGCTGCCAGGGACGAGGCGCAGGCCGCGTCGGTGGCGAAGTTGACGCCGCCGAAGTCCAGGCGGTTGGCGATACGCCCGGCCATCACGTTGATCAGGATGCCGGCGAAGGTGTCCTCGGTCCATTGCGGCAGGCGCCCGGCGATCTCGCCCGGCAGGTCGCCCTTGAAGCGCGGCAGCTCGGAGCGCAGGCCGTACTGCATGCCGACGTCGCCGGCACCACCGCTGGCACCGATGATCACCGAGGCCTTCTCGCGGTTGAAGCCGCGCTGCTCATAGCCGGCGTCGGCCAGGGTCTGGCGGGCGATGTCGAGGGCCATCAGCTGCATCGGGTCGACCGACTCGATGGACTTGGGCGGCATGCCGTAGCGGGTCGGGTCGAACACCAGGTCGTCGATGAAGCCGCCCCAGCGCGAGTAGATCTTGTCCGGTGCGCTGCGGTTCTCGTCGAAGTACAGGCGCCAGTCCCAGCGGTGCGAAGGGATCTCGGTAATCGCGTCGACCTTGGCCAGGATGTTCTGCCAATACTCGCGGGTGGTGCTGGAGCCAGGCAGGATTGAGCCCATGCCGATGATGGCGATGTCGGCCGGCTCGCCGGGTTCGACAACCGCTTCGAGCTGGGCCTGCTGGTAGTCCTCCAGCAAGGCCAGGGAGTCCTCGGTGACACTGCGGTGCAGGCTGGCGATATCGGTGATGGCGTCGCGCAGGGTGGCGACCTGGCCGATCATGTACATGCCGTCGGCCACCTGTTCGGCGCCGGAGAATTCCTTGAGCACGCCCTCCTCGCCCACCCGCATGCTGCCCTTGGAGGCCAGGCGCAGGCGGCCGAGAATCAGGTCGTCGAGTTGCTCGCGGGCCTCGTCGGCCGGCACCGCCTGCTGCTTGAGTTCATTGCGCCGAGCGAAGAAGGCGGCGGCAAAGGGCGTGTAGGCGCAGCGGCTGGCATGGCCGGTGCCGGACTCCAGGTTGACCGTGCGTGCGCACTCGATGGCCTGCTGCTGGAAGCCCTCGACGATGGCGCCGGCCTCGACGATCTCGCGGGTGAACAGGTAGGCACTGCCCATCAGCAGGCCGACCTTGACGCCCTTGGCCAGCAGCGGTGCGGCCATGGCCTGGACCATGGCCGAGGAGCGCGCGTCATGGATGCCGCCGGCAAACAGCACCTGGATCTCGTGCGCCGGCACGCCCAGGGCGATCTCCTCCAGCAGACGGTCGATCATGCTGCTCCACAGCACGAAGCTGCTCAGCGGGCCGACGTGACCGCCGCATTCGCGCCCCTCGAAGATGAAGCGCCGCGCGCCTTCCTTGAGGAACATCGGGATCAGGTTGGATGACGGCACATGCAAGAAGGACGGAATGCCCGACTGCTCCAGGCGCACCGCCTGGTCCGGACGGCCGCCGGCGATGATGGCGTAGCTCGGCTGATGCGGCTTGGCCGTGGCGATCTGTTCGTCCAGCAGGGTCTGTGGGGCGAAGCCGAGCAGACCGATACCCCAGGGCCGACCGGCCAGCAGCTCGGCGGTCTTCTCCAGCAGGCCCGCCAGCGGTTTGCCCTTGAGCAGAGCCAGGGCCAGCATCGGCAGCGCACCACCCTCGGCCACCGCGGCCGCGAATTCGGCCTTGTCCGAGACCCGGCTCATCGGCCCCTGCACCAGCGGCAGGCCCAGGCCCAGAGCATCAGCCAGGGGCGCGCGCTCGGCACGCAGGGCACGAGCGTTCAGGGCGAGCTGCGGGTTGTGCTGCACGGCCGCATCGATGGCCTGGAACAGCTGGGCGACGCTGCCGTACTGCTTCTGCCAGGCGGCGGCGAAGGCCACGTCCTGCCCCAGCGGCAGCAGGCCGGCAGGCGGATTGCGCCACTCCACCTCGGCCAGCAGGCGCTCGCGTATCTGCTCGGGTGTCAGGGATTCGGCAGCGACGATAAAGGCCTTGGCCTTGGCGAAGCCGGGACGCGAGAGGATGCGACAGTAACACCCGAACTCGCCGTTGCCGGCGGCCACCGTCTCGCTGCCGGAGAGGCTGCGCAGGTGCGTCTGCAGCTCGGTGGCCAGCGGTGATTCCTGCAGCAACAGCACCTGGCTGTCCAGCGCCACGCCAGCGCAACCGGCCAGGGCCGCGGCGGCAGCGGTGTGCGGAGTGATGCCGCCGCGCAGGTACAGCGGCAAATCGCAGGTCGCGCGCCAGTGCTGTATGAGGATGAAGGCGCTGCTCTCGCCGACGAAGCCGGCGGCCTCGTGCCCCTTGAGCAGCAGGCCGTCCACGCGGCAGGCAGTGGCACTATCGAGCGGGTCATTGTCGCTCAGCTCAAGCAGCAGGGTCGTCTCGGTCAGCGCCGCGCCAGCCAGCCAGCCCTGCCATTCGGCCCAGTGCTCACGGCCGAGAATCAGCAGATTCAGGCCTGCATCCAGGAGTTGAATGAGCTGTTCAGCCAGCTCGCCATCGAAGCCACCGAGACGCACGCCGAAGCCCTGCTTACCGGCCTGGCGAGCCAGCAGCTGTAGCTGAGCCAGGGCCGGAGCGCGACTCAGCTCCAGGTCCAGCACCCCGGTGCCGCCAGCACGGGAAGCGGCTATCGCCAGGGCGGGGTGGTCAAAACCAAGGGGCGACAGCAGCAACTTGCGAAGACCAGTGCCTTGCATGGTACGTAGCTCTTTTCCGGGCCCAAAGACCCCGTGCCGCGGACTGTCCGCTCCGGCTCGGGGGCCGATTAGCTGGCAGCGACTACCTGTTGAGCACAGATGCAAGACGCGGGCAAAAGCCCGGGAAGGCGCATTGAAGGCTCGATCGTCCCCACCGCAATCCCTCGCAGCAACCATCCGAAATCGCGCTACTCCGGTAGCGCCTCACGCCAGAAAGGTGATGCGAAGGCAGAAATACAGATCTTTATTTATAAGAGTAACTACGCATCTGTAACGGCACAGTGAGACACACACCACAACGAAACAGAAACTATCTCGATGGCTATTTACTACCAGCCACCAAAAAATGTCAAAAATACATCCATTAGCAGACCAAAAAACATATAACGTCAAAAATACGTCCAACCATAAGATCAGCACGCAACGGTTTTGCCCCCCACCCAAGGGAGGGGGTGTCGGGAAATAACAACAGGGACACTGAGTCTCGAACCGAACATCGGCAGGGTTGATGCGAATCCGCGAACAGCGTTTGCGTGATCGGAACCCTCCCCCAAGGAACAAGGTATGGATGCCTCAAGCCTGATCACAGCGCACCGCCACACCGGGTTCACGCACTACGTTCAACCGCCTGCGGCAACGCCCGGTGCGGACCACCGCTGCATTCGCCCAGAGAGGACAACCCCATGAGCGCGCCCATCAACCACATCGTCTTCATCATCATGGACAGCTGCCGCTACGACTCCTGCATGGCCGCCAGCACACCGAACATCGAGCGCGTCGGCCAGGTGGAAAAGCGCTACTCCTATGCCTCCTGGACCGCGCCGTCGCACTACGCCTTCACCATGGGCATGCTGCCGCACAGCACGCCGCGCGAGGTTTATGCCTCGGAGGTGTACAAGGAAGAGTTCGTCCAGTGGGTGGAGCGCACCGGCATCGCCGATGTGTCGTTCCGCGACTTCATTCCGGAACTGTCGCTGCCCAAGGTCCTGGGCCAGCTGGGCTATCGCACCGTGGCACGGGTGTCGATGCCGGTGCTCAACCAGCAGACGGCGATCAATCAGCACTTCGATGACTACAAGCTGATGGGCAACCACAACGACTTCGCCGGCATGGTCGAGGAGATGACCTTCCCCGAGGACGAGCCGCACTACTACTTCCTCAACCTGGGCGAGACCCACTACCCCTACATGCTCAAGGACGACAGCCTGCCGCGCATCTCCGGCGTACACGGGGTGTTCAAGAGCCTGGGTGGCGAGGCTCAGCACAATGCGGCAGACAGCGAGGCGTTCTTCGATCAGGAACAGATGGAGATGCTGCGCCAGCAGCAGATCCGCTGCGTGGAGTATGTCGACGGGCTGATCGGCAAACTGATGGAAAAGGCACCGGAGAACACCTGGTTCATCATCACCGCCGACCACGGCGAGCTGTTCGGCGAGGACGGCTATTTCGGCCACGGCCCGATCATGCACGAGAAGTGTTTCGAAGTGCCCTTCGTCGAAGGCTTCGCGGGCAAGGCCTGATGGCGCAGCCACTGTTCATCCTGGCGCTGCCGAGGTCCTATACCTCGCTGATCGCCGGCATGCTTGGCCAGCATCCGCAGACCTACGGCCTGCCGGAGCTGAACCTGTTCACGGTCGATCGACTGATCGAGATGTGGCAGGACGGCCCGGACAAGACCGGCATGTCGCGTTTCCAGCGCCACGGCATCCTGCGTGCGGTGGCAGAGATCTACGCCGGCGAACAGAGCAGCGCCGCCGTGGTGATGGCCAACCACTGGGTCGCGGCACGGCAGAATCGCAGCGGCATGCAGGTGTTTCGCGAGATCGTCGACGCGGTATCGCCACTGATGGCCATCGACAAGAGCCCCGCCCACGTGGTCAGCCCGGTCTACCTGCAGCGCATCTACGAGGCCTATCCGGATGCTTTCTACCTGCACCTGACGCGGCACCCGACCAACCAGGGCCACTCGGTGATGAAGATTCAGGATGGCAACTACGCCCTGTCGGTCAACTCCATCGACTATGGCGAAGGCGAAGCCTTCGTCGATCCACAGATCGCCTGGCATGACATCAATCTGAATATCCTGGAGCTGCTGGAGAAGATCCCGCCCCGACAGAGGATGCACGTGCGCGGCGAAGACGTGATGGCCGACCCGCTGCAATGCCTGCCGCGCATCTGCCGCTGGCTGGGCCTGCGCGACGATTTCGAAGCATTGGAGGACATGCTGCATCCGGAGCTGTCCCCCTTTGCCAGTGTCGGACCGATCAACGCACTGTTCGGCAACGACCCGAACTTCCTCCGCGATCCGCTATTCGAACCGCATGAGCCGAAGCAGCCGCCGCTGCGCGCGCCCTTGCCCTGGCGTCCGGATGGCGCCTGCCTGAAGCCCGAGGTCCAGCGCCTGGCGCTGGAGTTCGGCTACTCCCACTGAGCGAGACGAGCCATGCCAACCCGCACCCGGCTGGGCCATATCAGCACCCCGAGCGATCTGATCCCGGAACTGCCCCCGCACCTGCAGGTGTTGCGCGACGATCTGCAGAAGCGCGTGCAGGCCAGTCGTGTGCGCCACTACCTGGATCGCGAACTGTCACACCTCAGCGGCAACCGCGAGATCGCCGCCAGCGTGCGCTTGCTGTTCGACGGCCAGGGACGCCCCTCGGAGAACCTCAGCCTGAAGGAAATCAGCAAGTTCCGGCAGAAGATCGAGACCGACATCCAGTGGCTGGAAGCGGTGTTGACCGAGCTGCGCAGCGATCTCACCGTGGTACGCGAACTCGAGGACGCCGCCCTCGATGTGGCCAGCGTGCAACAGGCAGAAGAAGGCTATTGAGGAGAGGCGCATGCGCATCGCAAGTGGAGTCGCCCTGGTACTCGGCCTGCTCGCCGTTAGCGCACAGGCCCGCGAGGGAGAAACCCATCAACTGAACTTCGCCGGTGCCGAACGCAGCTATAAGCTGTTCGTGCCAGATGGCGCCCCCAAAGCGCCCCTGCCACTGATGATCGTGATGCACGGCGGGCTGGGCAATGCCGATGAAACCGAGCGCACCACCGGCATGAACCGTGTGGCCCAGAGCAACGGGTTTCTGGTCGCCTACCCCAATGGTACCGGCATGCGCCTGATGCCCAACCGCCGCACCTGGAATGCCGGGAAATGCTGCGGTCCGGCAGTCGAAGGCAATATCGACGACGTCGGCTTCATCCAGGCCATGCTCGCCGATGTCGCCAGGCACCACGCCATCGATCACTCACGCATCTACGCCACCGGCATCTCCAATGGCGCGATGATGGCTTACCGGCTGGCCTGCGAACTGCCGCAGGATATCGCCGCCATTGTTCCCGTCTCGGGCACGCTGGCGCTGAACAGCTGCCCCGGCGCCAGCAGGGTTGCGGTGCTGCATATCCATGGCAGCAAGGACAGCAACGTACCGTACCAGGGAGGCATGGGGGAGAACGCCATCGCAGGTGTGCAGCACCGCTCCGTGCCCGAGACCCTGAAGATGATCGCCAACGCCCATGGCTGCAACACGCCACCGAGCGGGCAGGCACTGCCGGATGGTTCCGAGCTGACCAGCTGGAACTGTCAGGGCAAGGCGCCTTTGCAACTTCGACTGATTCCCGGAGGCGAACATGTCTGGCCCGGCGGCGACAGCCGGCGCAACCGCAAGCTGTTCGGCGGCAACTTCTCCGCTAGCCAGGCGGCCTGGGACTTCGCCAGCCAGTTCAAGAACAACAACTAAGCCCGCCCGTCGCCCTAACTTACACGCTGCCTCACAGACCCCAGCCCTGTTGCCCCGCCCGGGCGACCGGTAAGCTGCACCCCATTGGCCACATGAGGCACCGAACATGCCCCTTACCCATCTTGAACGCCTGGAAGCGGAGAGCATCGACATCTTCCGCGAAGCGGTATCCGAGGCGGAAAACCCGGTGATGCTCTATTCCATCGGCAAGGACAGTGCGGTGATGCTGCACCTGGCGCGCAAGGCCTTCTTCCCCTCGCGTCCGCCCTTCCCGCTGCTGCACGTGGACACCACCTGGAAGTTCCGCGCCATGTACGAGATGCGCGAGCGCATGGCCCGCGAGTCGGGCATGGAGTTGCTGGTGCACCACAACGAGGATGCCCGGGCCCGCGGCATCAATCCCTTCACCCATGGTTCGGCCCTGCACACCGACCTGTGGAAGACCGAAGGCCTGAAGCAGGCACTGGACAAGCATGGCTTCGACCTGGCCTTCGGCGGCGCACGCCGCGACGAGGAAAAGTCGCGCGCCAAGGAGCGCGTGTTCTCCTTCCGCAGCGCCCAGCACCGCTGGGAGCCCAAGGCCCAACGCCCGGAGCTGTGGCGCCTGTACAACGCGCGCAAGCTGCCCGGCGAGAGCATTCGTGCCTTCCCCCTGTCGAACTGGACCGAGCTGGACATCTGGCAGTACATCCACCTGGAGAATATCCCGATCGTGCCGCTGTACTTCGCCGACCGGCGCCCGGTGGTGGAGCGCGACGGCGTGCTGATCATGGTCGATGACGAGCGCATGCCGCTGCGTCCCGGCGAGCAGCCGGAACTGAAGAGCGTGCGCTTCCGCACCCTGGGCTGCTACCCGCTGACCGGGGCGGTGGAGTCCGCAGCCGACAGCCTGCCGGCGATCATCCGCGAAATGCTGCTGGCCACCACCAGCGAGCGCCAGGGGCGGGTCATTGATCACGACAGCGCCGGCTCCATGGAGAAGAAGAAAGTCGAGGGATACTTCTGATGAACGCCCACCGCCAGCTCATCGACGAGGACATCGAGCAGTACCTCGAGGCTCACCAGCGCAAGACCCTGCTGCGTTTCATCACCTGCGGCAGCGTCGACGACGGCAAAAGTACGCTGATCGGACGCCTGCTCTACGAATCCAAGGCGCTGCTGGAAGACCAGCTCAGCGCCCTGGAGAACGACTCGAAGAAACACGGCACCCAGGGTGGCGAACTGGACTTCGCCCTGCTGGTGGACGGCCTGTCCGCCGAGCGCGAACAGGGCATCACCATCGACGTGGCCTATCGTTACTTCGCCACCGAGAAGCGCAAGTTCATCGTCGCCGACACTCCCGGCCACGAGCAGTACACCCGCAACATGATCACTGGCGCCTCCACCGCCGACGTCGCCGTGATCCTGATCGACGCGCGCAAGGGTGTGCTGACCCAGACCCGCCGGCACAGCTATCTGGTATCGCTGATCGGCATCCGCCAGGTGGTAGTGGCGATCAACAAGCTGGACATGGTCGGTTACTCGCAGGAAGTGTTCGAGCAGATCGACGCCGACTACCGCGCCTTCGCCAGCAGGCTCGGCATCGAACATATCCACAGCATCCCGCTGTCTGCCCTGCGCGGTGACAACATCACCGAGCCCAGCCCTAACACGCCCTGGTACCAGGGTCCGAGCCTGATGCAGTTCCTCGAGACGGTGGAGTTGGAACAGGCCCGCGAAGATGCGCCGTTGCGCATGCCGGTGCAGTGGGTCAACCGTCCCAACCTGGATTTCCGTGGCTTCTCCGGGCGCATCCTCGGCGGCAGCGTGCGCCCTGGTGATGCCATCCGCGTGCTGCCGTCGGGCAAGACCAGCCGGGTCGAGCGCATCGTCACCCTGAATGGCGATCTGCCGCAGGCCATTACCGGTCAATCGGTGACCCTGACCCTGAGCGACGAGATCGACATCAGCCGCGGCGACGTGATTGCCGCGGCTGATGCTCCGCCGGCGGTGGCCGACCAGTTCGAGGCAACCGTGGTCTGGATGAGCGAGGAGGCCATGCTGCCGGGCCGCCCCTACCTGATCAAGCTCGGTGCCAGTAGCATCGGCGGCGCTCTCGGCCAGCCCAAGTACCAGGTCGACGTCAACAGCCTCGACCAGCTGCCAGCCAAGACCCTCGGCCTCAACGAGATCGGCGTCTGCACCCTGAGTCTGGACCGTTCCGCGCCCTTCGCCCCCTATGCGGAAAACCGCGACATGGGCAGCTTCATCGTCATCGACCGCTACACCCATCAGACGGTGGGTGCCGGCATGCTGCACTTCGCCCTGCGCCGTTCGCAGAACATCCACTGGCAGGCCGTGGAAGTCGACAAGGCGGCACGCACCCGCCTCAACGGTCACAAACCTTGCGTGATCTGGCTGACTGGCCTGTCCGGCGCCGGCAAGTCGACCATCGCCAACCTGCTGGAGCGCCGCCTCCACGCCCTGGGTGTGCACACCTACCTGCTCGACGGCGACAACGTACGCCACGGTCTGAACAAGGACCTGGGCTTCACCGCCGCCGATCGGGTGGAGAATATTCGCCGTATTGGCGAAGTAGCCAAGCTGATGGTGGACGCCGGCCTGATGGTGGTCACCGCCTTCATCTCGCCGTTCCGCTCGGAACGTCAGCTGGCCAGGGATCTGGTCGCCGAAGGCGAATTCATCGAAGTGTTCGTCGACACGCCACTGGCGGAAGTGGAGAAACGCGATCCCAAAGGGCTGTACAAGAAGGCCCGGCGCGGCGAACTGAAGAATTTCACCGGCATCGACTCACCTTATGAGGCACCCGAGCAGCCGGAAATCCGCATCGAGACGCTCAGGCACAGTGCCGAAGAAGCGGCTGACCTGATAGTCCAGCAGCTGCGCGAACGGGGTTTCCTGGCCTGAGCAACCGAGCAGGGCAGCCCCCCGCTCGACCCACTCCAACCTGAATCCGCATTGTCACACCGGCTTTGCGGCGCGGCTGCACGCTCGTTATCGAAGCAAGACCATTACCGCTGCAGGAATGTTATTTCCCAGTCGGCAAGCAAAGTTGTGCCTACACGATTAGCCAGAAACAACTTGCCCAAGCAGTCAGATTCACTGAACTCCTTGTGCGACAGGGTTTCCAATAATAGAAGCACAAACTGATTAGCGATGAAAATTAAAGAGCCAATCGCTATAATCACGACCGTCTTACTTATAGACATTCTGTATTGATACAGATGACGGGTGCCACTTCCGGCACTTCTCTCAACGGGTGAACATGTGACGAAAGACGAACTGCGCGCCGAACTGGAGCGCCAGGCGCAGCGTTACAAGGATGTATACGGCGGCGAGGTACTCACTTACGCGGCCCAGCCAGACCCCGAGCGCAAACCCTGGCGCAAGAAGCCCAGCCTGCTGGACCAGGCATTTCAGCTGGAACTGCAGAAAATCGAACAGGCCCGCGAAGCCGAGTGAATCGGCGCCTCAACGGCGCCGACCGCCACCCAGCAGAGACCCCATGAGCCCGCGCACCAGCTGCCGACCTATCTGGTTGGCGGCCTGACGCACGGCGGTCTTCATTACCTGGCTGGCCAGGCTGCCCAGCAGCTCGCCCGCCATACCACCGAGCCCGCCCTGCTCTGCCGGCGCAGGCGAACCCCTGCCGACCGGTGCCTGTGCAGGCACCTCGGCTGCACGAGCCATAAGCATTTCATACGCCGACTCGCGGTCCACCGCCTTGTCATAGCGACCGGCCTGGGGCGAGCTGCGCAGCAGTGCCGCCCGCTCCGTGTCGCTCAGCGGACCGATGCGCGACTGCGGCGGGGCGATGGCCACGCGCTGGACCATGGCCGGCGTACCCTTTTCCTCCAGGGTACCGACCAGCGCTTCGCCGATGCCCAGTTCGGTGAGCACGCTGAGGCTGTCGAACGCCGGATTGGGACGGAAACCATCGGCCACCGCACGCAGCGACTTCTGTTCCTTGGCGGTGAAGGCGCGCAAGCCATGCTGGATACGCAGGCCGAGCTGGGCCAGCACTTCATCCGGCAAGTCGCTGGGCGACTGGGTGACGAAGTAGACCCCCACGCCCTTGGAGCGGATCAGTCGCACCACCTGCTGCAGGCGCTCCTGCAGGGCCTTGGGCGTGTCGGCAAAGAGCAGGTGGGCCTCGTCGAAGAACAGCGCCAGCACCGGCTTGTCAGCATCGCCACGCTCGGGCAGCTGCTCGAACAGTTCAGCCAGCAACCACAGCAGGAAAGTCGCATAGACCTTGGGCGCCTCATGCACCAGGCGGCTGGCATCGAGCAGGTGGATGCGCCCGCGGCCATCCGCATCGGGCCGTAGAATATCTTCCAGCTGCAGCGCCGGTTCGCCAAACAGCGCCTCGGCGCCTTGCTGTTCGAGGGTCGCCAGGCGGCGCAACAGGGCCTGTGAGGAAGCGCCGGCAAACAGTGCTCGATCCTCACCAAGCATCTCGGGATTGTCCTTGAGGTGATTGAGCAGGGCCTTGAGATCCTTCAGGTCGAGCAGCAACAGGCCCTCGCGGTCGGCCACCTGAAAGGCCGCATACAGGGCGGCCTGCTGGCTGTCGGTCAGCTCCAGCAGATTGCTCAGCAGCAGCGGCCCCATCTCGCTCAGGGTGGTGCGTAACGGGTGACCGCTCTTCCCGGCCACGTCCCACAGGGTCACCGGATAGGCCTGGGGCTGGTGATTCAGCCAGGGCATGCCGGCGATACGTTCGGCCACCTTGCCCTGAGGATTGCCCGCAGCGCCCAGGCCACAGAGATCGCCCTTGATATCGGCGGCGAATACGGCCACGCCGGCATCACTGAACAGTTCGGCGAGACGTTGCAGAGTCACCGTCTTGCCGGTCCCCGTGGCACCGGCCACCAGGCCGTGACGATTGGTCAGACGCAGGGCCTGGCTCACGGGCTGCCCCTGCGGATCGGCTCCCAGCACAAAAGTATCGGTTACAGGCATCTTGCCATCCCTCGGGCTAAAGCTTTACTGCAAGTATGTCGTTATAGATGGTGTTACCCATAAGGCCGCTGCGTCGCCGCGCGGCCACCTATAAGACTGCTGCCAGACCTTACCGGAAGCAAGTAACCATGACCCAGAACCTGAAGTTCAGCCACAAGATCCTGCTCGCCGCCTCGCTGGTAGTGATCGCAGCCTTCTCCCTGTTCACCCTGTACAACGATTACCTGCAGCGCAATGCCATCCGAACAGATCTGGAACAGGAACTGGAGAGCCTTGGCCAGGTAACCGCCAGCAATATCCAGAACTGGCTGTCCGGACGCATCCTGCTGGTGGAGAACGTGGCCCAGTCGATCGACGAAACCAGCACCCCCGACTCGCTGGTCAAGACAATGGAAAGCAAGGTGCTGACCTCGACCTTCGACTTCACCTACCTGGGCGCGGCCGACGGTAGCTTCACTATGCGCCCGGACGAGCAGATGCCGGAGGGCTACGATCCGCGCAGCCGTCCCTGGTACAAGGACGCCATGAGCGCTGGCGGCTCGACGCTGACCGAACCCTACGTGGATGCTGCCACCAGCAAGCTGATCATCACCATCGCCACCCCGGCCGGCAGCAGCGGCGTGGTCGGCGGTGACCTGAGCCTCGATACCCTAGTGCAGATCATCAACTCGCTGGATTTCGACGGCATCGGCTATGCCTTCCTGCTCAGCGCCGACGGCAAGATCCTGGTCCATCCGAACAAGGACCTAGTGATGAAAACCCTCAAGGAGGTCTATCCGCAGAACACGCCGACCGTCAGCGCTGGTGTGACCGAAGCGGAACTCGATGGTGTCGAACGCATCCTCACCTTCACCCCGGTCAAGGGCCTGCCCTCGGTCAACTGGTACGTCGGTCTGTCCATCGACAAAGACAAGGCCTACGCCACCCTCAGCGAGTTCCGTGCCTCGGCCATCATCGCCACCATCATTGCCGTGGTCATCATCATGTTCCTGCTGGGCATGCTGATCCGCGTGCTGATGCAGCCGCTGCTGGTGATGGGCAAGGCCATGCGCGACATCGCCCAGGGCGAGGGTGACCTGACCAAGCGTCTGAGCGTGCAGAGCCGCGATGAATTCGGCGAGCTGGCGACCTCCTTCAACCAGTTCGTCGAGCGTATCCACGGCTCGATCCGCGAGGTGTCCTCGGCCACCCAGCAGCTCAACGAAGTGGCCAAACTGGTGGTCAATGCCTCCAACTCGTCGATGGCCAATTCCGACGAACAGGCCAGCCGCACCAACAGCGTTGCCGCGGCGATCAACGAACTGGGCGCCGCCGCCCAGGAGATCGCGCGCAACGCCGCCGACGCCTCGCACCAGGCTTCCGATGCCCGTCATCTGGCCGAAGACGGCAGCCAGGTGCTGCAGAAGACCATCGCCGCGATGAACGAGCTGTCGGAAAAGATCAGCGCCTCCTGCCGCAATATCGAGACGCTGAACAGCAAGACGGTGAACATCGGCCAGATCCTCGAAGTGATCAAGAGCATCTCCGAGCAGACCAACCTGCTGGCGCTCAACGCCGCCATCGAAGCGGCGCGGGCCGGCGAAGCGGGCCGCGGCTTTGCCGTGGTGGCCGACGAAGTGCGCAACCTGGCGCATCGCACCCAGGAGTCGGCGCAGGAAATCCAGAAGATGATCGAAGAGCTGCAGGTCGGTGCCCGCGAGTCGGTCACCACCATGACCGAGAGCCAGCGCTACAGCGAGGAAAGTGTGGAGATCGCCAATCAGGCCGGCGAACGTCTGGGCAGCGTGACCCAACGCATCGGCGAGATCGACGGCATGAACCAGTCGGTCGCCACCGCCACCGAGGAGCAGACCGCCGTGGTCGACTCGCTCAACATGGATATCACCGAGATCAACACCCTCAACCAGGAAGGTGTGGAGAACCTGCAGGCGACCCTGCGCGCTTGCGGCGACCTGGAACAGCAGGCCTCGCGCCTGAAGCAACTGGTCGACAGCTTCCGCATCTGACCTCAGTCGGGCGCAGGCTCCTCCTGCGCCCCCTCGACGGCAGGCGGCTGTGCTTGCCGCAGCTTCTGCCAGAGTTCGGCGGCACCGGGAAACTCGGTGCCGTCGTGCTCGCTCAGCGCCTCGGGATCGTAGCGACGCACGCAACCCTCACCGAGGGTGGGTGGCGGTGTAGCGGTACCGGGAGCCCTGTCAGCCATGGTCGATATGACCTCGATCGTGCTGGGCGAACTCCTTCACGGCCAGCAGCACCTCATGGCAACCGAGCTCGCCGAGCAGGCGCCCCGCCTCCACCACGGGCAGGTGTCGGTGCCCGCCCTGCAGAAAGCGCTCGGCCACCTCGATAACGCTGGCATCGGGCGATACGGTGTCGACCTGGGAATTCATGCAGGAACCCACCAGCCCGCCGGTCTGCTCGAAGTAAGCACCGGAGAGAATGCCGCGCAGGCAATCGGTCTCGGCCAGCAGACCGAGCAACTGCCCCGCCTCGTCCACCACCGGCGCGGCGGACAGACGGTGTTCGAGCAGCAACCCGATCGCCCGGTAAAGGTCGGTATCGGGCCTGAAGGTCAGCAGGTGCGTGGTCATGTAGTCGCGCACCTTGATCGATCTGAGCATGTCGTCCTCCTCCCGCGCAGAGCGGTCAGTCGAACACTACCGTCTTGTTGTCGTGCACCAGCACGCGGTCTTCCAAGTGATAGCGCAGGCCGCGGGCCAGCGCCATCTTCTCCACGTCCTTGCCCAGGCGCACCATGTCTTCGACGCTGTCGCGATGACTCACGCGCACCACGTCCTGCTCGATGATCGGGCCGGCATCCAGCTCTTCGGTGACATAGTGGCAGGTGGCACCGATCAGCTTCACCCCGCGCAGAGAGGCTTGGTGATAGGGCTTGGCGCCGACGAAGGACGGCAGGAAGCTGTGGTGGATGTTGATCACCCGCCCGGCATATTCCTGGCACAGCTGCGGCGGCAGTATCTGCATGTAACGCGCCAGTACCACCACATCGGCATGGTACTCGCCGACCAGTCGAGCCACTTCGGCGAAAGCCGGCGCCTTGTCCTTCGGATCGACGGGCACGTGATGGAAGGGGATGCCATGCCACTCGACCATGCTGCGCAGGTCATTGTGGTTGGACACCACGCAAGGGATATCGCAGTCCAGCTCGTCGCTGTGCCAGCGGTGCAGCAGGTCCGCCAGGCAGTGCGACTCGCGGCTGGCCATCAGCACCACCCGCTTCTTCTGCGCGGAATCGGTGATGCGCCATTCCATGGAAAACTCGCGAGCGATGGGCGCAAAAGCCTGGCGAAAGCCATCGAGATCGAAGGGCAGGGAATCCGCGCGAATCTCATGGCGCATGAAGAACCAGCCGCTCTGGTTGTCCGAATGATGGCTGGCCTCGGTTATCCAGCCATTGTAGGTCGCCAGAAAGCTACTGACCTTGGCCACAATACCCACGCGGTCCGGGCAGGCGATCACCAGACGGAAAGTGCGCATAACAGAAACTCCAGATACTTCGCAAAGCGGCCATTCTAGCGGCAGCCGAGGAAAACTTCAGTAATGTTGCGCAGCGGCAGACTGCGCCATAACTTGCTCAGACGGCCGATTAAGGG
>NZ_BATI01000041.1 GCF_000467105.1 Aquipseudomonas alcaligenes NBRC 14159 | reverse complement strand
GCCGCTTCGCAGCGCGTTCGGCCCTCTCCCCCAGCCCCTCTCCCATGCATGGGAGAGGGGAGCTAATCGAGCACTCTCTATGTGAACAGCCTTACTGCCATGGCGGGGCTTTTCTTTGCCAATAAAAAAGCCCCGCCAGATGGCGGGGCTGAGGGGGAGAGGCGTCGATGCCTCCAAAGCACAGCTTGGTTCGTTACAGCAGCAGGGTGCGGATATCCCCCAGCACGTCGCCCAGGCGCTTGGTGAAGCGCGCGGCGGCGGCGCCGTTGATCACCCGGTGGTCGTAGGACAGCGACAGCGGCAGCATCAGGCGCGGCTGGAAGGCCTTGCCGTCCCATACCGGCTGCATGGCCGCCTTGCTCACCCCGAGGATCGCCACTTCCGGCGCGTTGACGATCGGCGTGAAACCGGTGCCGCCGATGTGGCCGAGGCTGGAGATGGTGAAACAGGCGCCCTGCATGGCGTCCGGCGAGAGTTTCTTGCTGCGCGCCTTCTCGGCCAGCTCGGCGGCTTCGCCGGCCAGCTGCAGCAGGCTCTTCTGGTCGACGTCGCGGATCACCGGGACCAGCAGGCCGTCCGGGGTATCCACGGCGAAGCCGATGTGCACGTACTTCTTGCGGATCAGCGCCTTGCCGGACGGGGCCAGCGAGCTGTTGAAGTCCGGCAGCTCCCTGAGCAGATGGGCGCAGGCCTTGAGCAGCAGCGGCAGCACGGTGAGCTTGACCCCGGCCTTCTCGGCCACCGCCTTCTGCGCCACGCGGAAGGCTTCCAGCTCGGTGATGTCGGCGCTGTCGAACTGGGTCACGTGCGGCACGTTGAGCCAGCTGCGGTGCAGGTTGGCGGCGCCGACCTGCATCAGACGGGTCATCGGCACTTCTTCGACCGGGCCGAACTTGCTGAAGTCCACTTCCGGGATCGGCGGGATGCCGGCACCGCCGGCGGCACCGGCGGCCGGGGCGTCCTTGGCCTTCTGCAGCATGGCCTTGACGTAGGCCTGCACGTCTTCCTTGAGGATGCGGCCTTTCGGGCCGGTGCCCGGCACGGCGGTCAGGTCGACGCCGAACTCGCGGGCGGTCATGCGCACCGCCGGGCCGGCGTGTACCTTGCTGCCGTCACGCACGGGCGGCGTCACGGCGGCAGCGGCGGCGGCCAGCGCGGCGATGGCGCCAACCTCGGCCGCCACCTCGGGCTTGGCGCCCGGCGGAGTGCGGTGCACCGGCTCGCTTGTAGGTGCCGGGGCGGCCGCAGGGGCTGCAGCAGCCTCGTTGGCACCGCCTGCCACGCGCAGCTTGAGGATCAGGTCACCGGTGCCGACTTCGGCGTCCAGCTTGACCACGACTTCCTCCACCACGCCGGCGGCCGGCGCGGGGATTTCCATGCTGGCCTTGTCCGACTCCAGGGTGATCAGCGACTGGTCGGCTTCGATGGTGTCGCCGGCCTTGACCAGTACCTCGATGACCTTGACCTTGCCGCTGGTGCCGATGTCCGGCACATGCACGTCCTGCACGCTGGCGGCGGCCGGAGCCGCTGCGGGAGTGGCGGCAGGCGCGGGGGCCGGTTCGGCGGCCTTGGGCGCTTCGACCGCAGCAGGGGCCGCAGCCGGTTCGGCGGTCGCGGCGGCGCCCTCGACTTCCAGCACCAGCAGCTCGTCGCCTTCCTTGAGGCGGTCGCCCAGCTTGACCTTCAGTTCCTTGATGATCCCGGCCTTGGGCACGGGGACTTCCATGGAGGCCTTGTCGGACTCCAGGGTCAGGATGCTCTGCTCGGCCTCGACGCGGTCGCCGACCTTGACCAGCAGTTCAATGACCTCGCCTTCACCGCCGAGGTCGGGTACGCGAATCAACTCACTCATCGCTACGCTCCTTAGCAGTCCAGGGGATTGGCTTTTTCAGGGTCGATGCCGAACTTGGCGATGGCATCGGCCAGCACCTTGGCTTCGATCTCGCCACGGTCGACCAGCGCTTCGAGCGCGGCCAGGACCACCCAGTAACGATCTACCTCGAAGAAGTGACGCAGCTTCTTGCGGCTGTCGCTGCGGCCGAAGCCGTCGGTGCCGAGCACCTTGTACTCCTTGCTGGGCACCCACTGGCGCACCTGCTCGGCGAACAGCTTCATGTAGTCGGTCGAGGCAACCACCGGGCCCTTGCGGCCGGTGAGGCATTCCTGGATGAACGCCTGCTTGGGCTTCTGCCCCGGGTGCAGGCGGTTCCAGCGCTCCACGGCCAGGCCGTCGCGGCGCAGTTCGTTGAAGCTGGTGACGCTCCACACGTCCGAGCCGATGTTGAACTCGTCACGGAGGATCTTCGCCGCCTCGCGCACTTCGCGCAGGATGGTGCCGGAGCCCAGCAGCTGCACGTGGTGGGCGGCTTCCTTCTTGTCTTCCTCGAGCAGGTACATGCCCTTGATGATGCCGTCCTCGGTGCCGGCCGGCAGGGCCGGCTGCTGGTAGGACTCGTTCATCACGGTGATGTAGTAGAAGACGTTCTGCTGCTCCTCGATCATCTCCTTGATGCCGTGGCGGATGATCACCGCCAGCTCGTAGCCGTAGGTCGGGTCGTAGGTGCGGCAGTTGGGGATGGTCGCGGCCATGATGTGGCTGTGGCCGTCCTCGTGCTGCAGGCCTTCACCGTTCAGCGTGGTACGCCCGGCGGTACCGCCGATCAGGAAGCCGCGGGCGCGGCTGTCGCCGGCGGCCCAGGCCAGGTCGCCGATACGCTGGAAGCCGAACATCGAGTAGAAGATGTAGAACGGCAGCATCGGCTGGTTGTGCGTGGAGTAGGAAGTACCGGCGGCGATCCAGCTGGACATGGCGCCGGCCTCGTTGATGCCTTCCTCGAGGATCTGGCCCTTCTTGTCCTCGCGGTAGAACATCACCTGGTCCTTGTCGACCGGCTCGTACAGCTGGCCGACCGAGGAGTAGATGCCGAGCTGGCGGAACATGCCTTCCATGCCGAAGGTACGCGCCTCGTCCGGCACGATGGGCACGATGCGCGCGCCCAGGTCCTTGTCCTTGACCAGCTGCGAGAGGATGCGCACGAAGGCCATGGTGGTGGAGATGTCGCGGTCGCCGGTGCCGTCGAGGATGGCCTTGAGGGTATCCAGTGGCGGGGTCGGGATGCTGAAGCTCTGCGTGCGGCGCTGCGGCACGAAGCCGCCGAGGGCCGCGCGGCGCTCGTGCAGATACTTGTACTCCGGGCTGCCCGGCTCGGCCTTGACGAAGGGCAGGCTCTCCAGCTCGTCGTCCTTGACCGGGATGTCGAAGCGGTCGCGGAATTTCTTCAGGCTGTCGATATCGACTTTCTTGGTGTTGTGCGCGGTGTTCTTCGCTTCACCGGCGCCGGTGCCGTAGCCCTTGATGGTCTTGGCCAGGACCACGGTCGGCTGACCCTTGTGGTTCACCGCCTGGTGGTAGGCCGCGTACATCTTGTACGGGTCATGGCCGCCGCGGTTGAGGTTCCAGATTTCCTGGTCGGAGAGGTCCTTGACCATCTCCTTCAGCTCGGGGCTGTTGAAGAAGTGCTCACGCACGTAGGCCCCGTCCTTGGCCTTGTAGTTCTGGTACTCGCCGTCGATCACCTCGTCCATGCGGCGCTGCAGCAGGCCGTCGGTGTCTTTGGCCAGCAGCGGGTCCCAGAAGCGGCCCCAGACTACCTTGTTGACGTTCCACTCGGCGCCGCGGAACACGCCTTCGAGTTCCTGGATGATCTTGCCGTTGCCGCGCACCGGGCCGTCCAGGCGCTGCAGGTTGCAGTTGATCACGAAGATCAGGTTGTCCAGCTTCTCGCGGCCGGCCAGGGAGATGGCGCCGAGGGATTCCGGCTCGTCGCACTCGCCGTCGCCCATGAAGCACCACACTTTTTGCTTCCCAGCGGGAATGTAGCCGCGGCTTTCCAGGTACTTCATGAAGCGCGCCTGGTAGATCGCCTGGATCGGGCCGAGGCCCATGGACACGGTGGGGAACTGCCAGAAGTCCGGCATCAGCCAGGGGTGCGGGTAGGAGGACAGGCCCTTGCCGTCGACTTCGCGACGGAAGTTGTTCATCTGCTCTTCGCTGATGCGGCCTTCGAGGAAGGCGCGGGCGTAGATGCCGGGGCTGGCGTGGCCCTGGAAGAAGATCAGGTCGCCGCCATGCTCTTCGGTCGGCGCCTGGAAGAAGTAGTTGAAGCCGATGTCGTAGAGGGTCGCGCTGGAGGCGAAGCTGGAGATGTGACCGCCCAGGTCGGGGTCCTGCAGGTTGGTGCGCATCACCATGGCCAGTGCGTTCCAGCGCACCAGCGAGCGAATCCGCCGCTCCATGAACAGGTCGCCGGGCATGCGTGCCTCATGGCCGACCGGGATGGTGTTGCGGTAGGGCGTGGTGATCGCATAGGGCAGCTGGGTGCCGCTGCGGGTGGCCAGTTCGCCCATGCGGGTCAGCAGGTAGTGGGCGCGGTTCTCACCCTCCTTGTCGAGGACGGACTCGAGGGCGTCCAGCCATTCCTGGGTTTCGACGGGATCGAGGTCTTGCATGGCTTGCTCCAGGGCGGAAAGGCTTCCAGAATCGGAGGCCTGGGCTCGTGCACGCTTTTTGGGCGGGCTACGTGAAGTCGTGATCGACCGCTGTGCTCGTGGTCGCTTTTGTAGTTTTACTACATTTCGATGGCGCCTGTAGAGTCCGGGACACATTCTTTAGTAGTAAAACTACAGTTTTCTCTGGAAGGGCAGTGGCGCCTGGGTGGATTCGGGGCGGGCTACCCGTCCCCAAGGATAGACCATGAGCCTGCCGCCACTGGCCGCCCTGCCGGCCCCCCTGCTGCCCCTTGCCGAACGCGCTACCGCGCTGTTGCCCGCCGCCTGGCCGGCCGAACGTACGGAGGCGCTGCGGCGCAGCTGCGCGCTCAGCGACTTCGTTCACGAACAGGCCATGCGTGACTCGCAGCTGCTGACCGAGCTGGGCGCGAGCGGCGACCTGGAGCGCCGTTTCGCTGCCGGCGAGCTGCTTGGGCAGTTGCAGGCCCTGCTGGCCGACTGTGCCGACGAGGACGAGCTGGGGCGGCGCCTGCGGCGTTTCCGTAATCGCCAGCAGGTGCGCATCATCTGGCGCGACCTGAACCGCCAGGCCAGCCTGGCCGAGACCTGCGGCGACCTTTCCGACCTCGCCGATGCCTGCATCGACGGCGCCTACCAGTGGCTCTACCCGCGCCACTGCGAGCAGTTCGGCACGCCGATCGGCCGCCGTAGCGGCCAGCCGCAGCATCTGGTGATCCTCGGCATGGGCAAGCTTGGTGCCCACGAGCTGAACCTGTCCTCGGACATCGACCTGATCTTCGGTTACCCCGAGGGTGGCGAAACCGAGGGGGTCAAACGCTCGCTGGACAACCAGGAGTTCTTCATCCGCCTGGGGCAGCGGTTGATCAAGGCGCTGGACGCCATCACCGTCGAGGGTTTCGTGTTCCGCGTCGACATGCGCCTGCGCCCCTATGGCTCGTCCGGCGCCCTGGTGCTCAGCTTCAACGCCCTGGAGCAGTACTACCAGGACCAGGGGCGCGACTGGGAGCGCTACGCCATGATCAAGGCGCGCGTGGTCGGCGGTGACCAGGCCGCCGGCAAGCAGCTGCTGGAAATGCTGCGGCCCTTCGTCTACCGCCGCTACCTGGACTTCTCTGCCATCGAGGCGCTGCGCGCGATGAAGCAGCTGATCCAGCAGGAAGTGCGGCGCAAGGGCATGAGCGACAACGTCAAGCTCGGCTCCGGTGGCATCCGCGAGGTGGAGTTCATCGCCCAGGCCTTCCAGCTGATCCACGGCGGGCGCGACCTCAGCCTGCAGCAGCGGCCGCTGCTCAAGGTGCTGGATACCCTCGAGGGGCAGGGCTACCTGCCGGCGCCGATCATCGCCGAGATGAAGGAAGGATACGAGTTCCTGCGCTACACCGAGCACGCCCTGCAGGCCATCGGCGACCGCCAGACGCAGATGCTGCCGGACAACGACCTCGACCGCGCGCGGGTGGCCTGCATCATGGGCTTTGCCGACTGGGCGAGCTTCCATGAGCGGCTGATGTACTGGCGCGGGCGCATCGAGTGGCATTTCCGCCAGGTCATCGCCGACCCGGACGAAGAGGAGGGTGGCGAGGCGGAAACCTGCGTCGGTGGCGAGTGGCTGCCGCTGTGGGAAGAGGCGCTGGAGCCGGACATGGCCGAGCGCCAGCTGGCCGAGGCGGGCTTCCGCGAACCGGCGGCCGCCCTCAAACGGCTGATCGACCTGCGCGGCGGCAATCAGGTACGCACCATGCAGCGCCTCGGGCGCGAGCGCCTGGATGCCTTCGTCCCGCGCTTGCTGGCGCAGGCGGTGGAGCACGCCGATCCGGACCTGGTGCTGGAGCGCGTGTTGCCGCTGGTGGAGGCGGTGGCGCGGCGTTCGGCCTACCTGGTGCTGCTCACCGAGAATCCCGGTGCCCTGCAGCGGCTGATGACGCTGTGCGCGGCCAGTCCGTGGATCGCCGAGCAGATCACCCGCTTCCCGCTGCTGCTCGACGAACTGCTCAACGAGGGCCGGCTGTTCAAGCCGCCGCTGGCGCCGGAGCTGGCGGCCGAGCTGCGCGAACGCCTGACGCGCATTCCCGAGGACGACCTGGAACAGCAGATGGAGGCCCTGCGCCACTTCAAGCTGGCCCACGGCCTGCGCGTGGCCGCCTCGGAGATCGCCGGCACCCTGCCGCTGATGAAGGTCTCGGATTACCTGACGTGGCTGGCCGAGGCCATCCTTGACCAGGTGCTGGCCCTGGCCTGGCGCCAGACCGTGGCCAAATACGGCAATCCGCGCCGCGCCGATGGCAGCCTGTGCGATCCGGACTTCGTCATCGTTGGCTATGGCAAGGTTGGCGGCCTGGAGTTGGGGCACGGCTCGGATCTGGACCTGGTATTCATCCACGACGGCGACTCACAGGCCGAGACCGACGGCGCCAAGCCCATCGACGGCGCGCAGTTTTTCGCCCGTCTGGGCCAGCGCATCATCCACCTGCTGACCACCCAGACCACCTCCGGCCAGCTCTACGAGGTGGATATGCGCCTGCGGCCCTCTGGGGCGGCGGGCCTGCTGGTCAGCTCGCTGGCGGCCTTCCAGCGCTACCAGGAGAACGAAGCCTGGACCTGGGAGCACCAGGCGCTGGTGCGCGCGCGCGTGCTCGCCGGCTGCAGTCGGGTGGCCGAAGGCTTCGAGCGGGTGCGTGCGGCGATCCTTGAACGCTCGCGCGACCTGCCCAAGCTGCAGGCCGAGGTTAGTGAGATGCGCGCCAAGATGCGCGACAACCTGGGCAGCCGCGAAACCGCCGCCGGCACCGGGGAAAACGCCTTCGATGCGGCGACTTCCTTCGATCTGAAGCAGGATGCCGGAGGTATCGTCGATATTGAATTTATGGTGCAATACGCGGCCCTGGCGTGGTCGGGGCAGCATCCGACGCTGCACCGCTACACCGACAACATACGCATTCTCGATGGCCTGCGCGACGTCGGGCTGTTGCCCGCCGCGGACGTCGAGCTGCTGCAGGAGGCCTACAAGGCCTACCGCTCCGCCGCCCACCGGCAGGCGTTGCAGAAGCAGCCGGGCAAGGTCGGTGGCGACCAGTTCGCCGAGGAGCGGCGCAGCGTGATGCGCCTGTGGAGCGAGCTGGGCCTGAACTGAACGAAACGAATCCTGAGGAGTGGCAAAGATGTCGATGTCCGACCGTGATGGCGTGATCTGGTACGACGGCGAGCTGGTGCAGTGGCGCGACGCCACCACCCACGTACTGACCCACACCCTGCACTACGGCATGGGCGTGTTCGAGGGGGTGCGCGCCTACAACACCCCGGACGGCACCGCCATCTTCCGCCTGCAGGCGCACACCGACCGCCTGTTCGACTCGGCGCACATCTTCAACATGCAGATCCCCTTCTCCAAGGAAGAGATCAACGAGGCGCAGCGCGCCGCGGTACGCGAGAACGGCCTGGAAAGTGCCTACCTGCGTCCGATGGTGTTCTTCGGCAGCGAAGGCATGGGCCTGCGTGCCTCGGGCCTCAAGGTGCACGTGATCGTCGCCGCCTGGAACTGGGGCGCCTACATGGGCGAGGAAGCGCTGCAGAGCGGGATCAAGGTGCGCACCAGCTCCTACACCCGCCACCACGTCAACATCTCGATGACCCGCGCCAAGGCCAACGGCAACTACATCAACTCGATGCTGGCCCTGCAGGAAGCCATTTCCGGCGGCGCCGACGAGGCCATGCTGCTGGACCCGGAAGGCTACGTGGCCGAAGGCTCGGGCGAGAACATCTTCCTGGTCAAGGACGGCGTGGTGTACACCCCGGAGGTGACCTCCTGCCTGAACGGCATCACCCGGAGCACCATCCTCACCCTGGCTGCCGAGCACGGCATCAAGGTGGTGGAGAAGCGCATCACCCGCGACGAGGTGTACATCGCCGACGAGGCCTTCTTCACCGGCACCGCCGCCGAAGTCACGCCGATCCGTGAAGTGGATGGCCGCCAGATCGGCGCCGGCCGTCGCGGCCCGGTCACCGAGAAGCTGCAGAAGGCCTACTTCGATCTGGTCACCGGCAAGACCAGCGCCCACGCCGAGTGGCGCACGCTGGTTAAGTAAGGCAGTCGTCAAGGGACATGACGGGGAGGCTTTGGGCCTCCCCGATCGTTTCTGGAAAAAGCATGAAAATACTGATCGTGGGGCCCAGCTGGGTCGGTGACATGGTGATGGCGCAGACCCTGTTCGTCTGCCTCAAGCGGCGCCATCCCGGCTGCGAGATCGACGTGCTGGCGCCCGAGTGGAGTCGGCCGATCCTCGAACGCATGCCCGAAGTGCGCGCGGCGCTGAGCTTCCCGCTCGGCCATGGTGTGCTCGACCTCGCCACCCGGCGCAGGATCGGCCAGTCGCTGGCCGGCCAGTACGATCAGGCGATCCTGCTGCCCAACTCGCTCAAATCCGCGCTGGTGCCGTTCTTTGCCAAGGTGCCCAAGCGCACCGGCTGGAAGGGCGAGATGCGCTACGGCCTGCTCAACGACCTGCGCAAGCTGGATAAAGAGCGCCTGCCGCTGATGATCGAGCGCTTCATGGCGCTGGCTTATGAAGCGGGCGCCGAGCTTCCCAAGCCCTACCCGCAGCCGCGCCTGGTGATCGACGAGGCCAGCCGGACCGCCGCCCTGGCCAAGTTCGGCCTGAGCCTGGACCGCCCGGTGCTGGCGCTGTGTCCCGGCGCCGAGTTCGGCGAGGCCAAGCGCTGGCCGGTGGAGCACTACGCCAAGGTCGCCGAGATCAAGATCCGCGCCGGCTGGCAGGTATGGATGTTCGGCTCGAAGAATGACCACCCCGGCTGCGAGTCGATCCGCGAGCGCCTGATCCCGGGGTTGCGCGAAGAAAGCGTGAACCTGGCCGGCGAGACCAGCCTGGCTGAGGCCATCGACCTGCTCTCTGCTGCCACCGCTGTGGTATCCAACGACTCCGGCCTGATGCACGTGGCCGCTGCGCTGAATCGCCCGCTGGTGGCGGTGTACGGCTCGACTTCGCCGCAGTTCACCCCGCCGCTGGCCGACCAGGTGGAAATCGTCCGTCTGGGCCTGGACTGCAGCCCCTGCTTCGAGCGTACCTGCCGCTTCGGTCACTACAACTGCCTGCGCGAGCTCAAGCCGCGCCCGGTGATCGAGGCGCTGGACCGCCTGGTCGCCGACCCGGTCGAGGTGCAATAGTTTGCGGGTTCTGCTGATCAAGACTTCTTCGCTGGGCGACGTGATTCATACCCTGCCGGCGCTCACCGATGCGGCGCGGGCCATTCCCGGCATCCAGTTCGACTGGGTGGTGGAGGAGGGCTTCGCCGAGATTCCCGCCTGGCATCCGGCCGTGGCGCAGGTGATCCCGGTGGCCATCCGCCGCTGGCGCAAACACCTGCTGCAGACCTGGAAAAGCGGCGAGTGGAAACGCTTCAAGCAGCGCCTGGGCGAGGTCGAATACGACTTGGTGATCGACGCCCAGGGCCTGTTCAAGAGCGCCGTGCTGAGCCGTTACAGCAAGGCGCCGGTGGCCGGACTGGACCGCGACTCGGCGCGCGAGCCGCTGGCCTGCCGTTTCTACGACCGCCTGTACGCGGTGCCCAGGGAGCAGCATGCCCTGGAGCGCACGCGCCAGCTGTTCGCTCAGGCGCTGGGTTACCCGCTGCCGCCGCAGATCGGCGACTACGGTCTGGATCGCGCGGCCATGGCCGATGCGTCCGCCCAGCCCTACCTGCTGTTCCTGCATGGCACCACCTGGGCCAGCAAGCACTGGCCGGAGGCCGACTGGCGCGCCCTGGCCGAGCGCATGGCCGGGCAGGGTTGGGCCATCCGCCTGCCCTGGGGCAACGAGAGCGAGCGTGAGCGCGCCCAGCGCATCGTCGCCGGCATCGACAACGCCGCCGTGCTGCCCAAGCTGAATCTGGCCGGCGTGGCCAAGGTGATCGCCGGCGCCACCGCCTGCGTCGCCGTGGACACCGGCCTCGGCCACCTGGCGGCGGCGCTCGATGTGCCGACCATTTCCCTGTATGGCCCGACCCTGCCGGGCAAGGTCGGTGCCTATGGGCGCGGCCAGGTGCACCTGTGCGCCACTGGGCCGGGTGCCGGCCAGGGCGATCGGCACAAGCCCTGCTTCGACGGCCTCGACGCCCAGCGCGTCGGCGATGCGCTGAATGCCATGCTGCTGGCGCAGCAGGAGGCGGTGTGATGCAGCTGGCCTTCGTGCTCTACAAGTACTTCCCGTTCGGCGGGCTGCAGCGCGATTTCATGCGCATCGCCCTGGAGTGCCAGGCGCGCGGCCATGCCATTCGCGTCTACACGCCGATCTGGGAGGGCGAAGTGCCCGCCGGTTTCGACGTGCGGGTGGCGCCGATCAAGGCGTTCTTCAACCATCACCGCAACGAGAAATTCAGCGCCTGGCTGGCCGCCGACCTGGCGCGCGACCCGGTGGATCGGGTGGTCGGTTTCAACAAGATGCCGGGCCTCGACGTCTACTACGCCGCCGACGGCTGCTACGAGGACAAGGCGCAGACCCTGCGCGCGCCGATCTACAAGCGCTGGGGCCGCTACAAGCATTTCGCCGACTATGAGCGGGCGGTGTTCGCCCCGGAGTCGAGGACCGAGATCCTGATGATCTCCGAGGTGCAGCAGCCGCTGTTCATCAAGCATTACCAGACTCCGGAGGCGCGCTTCCACCTGCTGCCGCCGGGCATCGCCGCCGATCGCCGTGCGCCGGCCAATGCCGGCGAGATCCGCGCCGAGTTCCGCCGCGAGTTCCAGCTGGCCGACGACGACCTGCTGCTGGTGCAGATCGGCTCCGGCTTCAAGACCAAGGGCCTGGACCGCAGCCTCAAGGCCCTGGCCGCGCTGCCGCGCGAGCTGAAGAAACGCACCCGCCTGATTGCCATCGGCCAGGACGACCCCAAGCCCTTCCTGCTGCAGGTCAAGGCGCTGGGGCTGTCCGATCAGGTGCAGATACTCAAGGGGCGCAGCGATATTCCGCGCTTCCTGCTTGGCGCCGATCTGCTGGTTCATCCGGCCTACAACGAGAACACCGGTACCGTGCTGCTGGAGGCGCTGGTCTCCGGCTTGCCGGTGCTAGTCAGCGCAGTCTGCGGCTATGCCCACTACATCGCCGAAGCCGAGGCCGGGCGCGTGGTGCCGACGCCGTTCGAGCAGGAGGTGTTCAACCGCATGCTCGCCGAGATGCTTGGCGACGACGCGGCGCGCGCCAAGTGGAGCGCCAATGGTCTGGCCTTCGCCGACTCGGCCGACCTGTATTCGATGCCGCAGCGCGCGGCTGACGTGATCCTGGCGGAGCGCGCATGAAACTGATGACATGCGTAGGGTGGATAACGCGCAACGCGCTTATCCACCGATCCGACAACCGGTGGAAAAGGCCTGCGGCCGTTTTCCACCCTACGGAGGCGGTATGCGCCTGATTCTTGTCGAGCCGTTCAAGTCGCTATGGGCCGGACAGGATGCCTTCGTCGCCGTGGAGGCCCTGCAGGGCCAGGTCTACCGCGAGTTGGAGGGGCGGCGCACGCTGCGCACCGAAGTCGACGGGCGCGGCTACTTCGTCAAGATCCACCGCGGCATCGGCTGGGGTGAGATCGTCAAGAACCTGCTCAGCGCCAAGCTGCCGGTGCTCGGCGCCGGCCAGGAATGGCGGGCGATCCAGCGTCTGACCGAGGCCGGTGTGCCGACCATGACCGCCGTGGCCTATGGCGAGCGCGGTAGCAATCCGGCGGCGCAGCACTCCTTCATCGTCACCGAGGAACTGGCGCCGACCACCGACCTTGAGCAGCTGACCCTGAACTGGGCCCAGCAGCCGCCCGAAGCGCGCCTCAAGCGCGCGCTGATCGCCGAAGTGGCGAAAATGGTCGGCGGCATGCACCGCGCCGGGGTCAATCACCGCGACTGCTATATCTGCCACTTCCTGCTGCACACCGAAAAACCTGTAACGGCGGACGATTTCCGCCTCTCGGTGATCGACCTGCACCGCGCCCAGGTACGCAGCGCCGTACCCCTGCGCTGGCGCAACAAGGATCTGGCCGCGCTGTATTTCTCCGCCCTGGACATCGGCCTGACGCGGCGGGACAAGCTGCGCTTCCTGCGTACCTACTTCCAGCGCCCGCTGCGCGACATCCTGCGCGACGAGGCGCGGCTGCTGGCCTGGCTGGAGCACAAGGCAGACAAGCTGTACGCGCGCAAGCAGCGCTACGGGGATGCGCTCTGATGGCCGGCTGGTTCCTGGACCCGACCTACGCCGGGTTGCGTACGGAGTTTGGCGACCTGGCCAGCGTGTTCGCCCTGGAAGGCAAGCGCCTGACCCGCGACCCGCTGTCCGAGGTGGTGCTGATCGAGCGCGACGGCGTGCGCTACTACGTCAAGCGCTACTGGGGCGCCGGCAAGGGCCTGCGCCGCTACATCGGCCGGCCACGGGTCAAGGCTGAGTGGCAGAACCTGAAGAATTTCGCCAAGTGGGGCATTCCCACCGCGCCCATCGTCGCCTATGGCCTGGAGCGCAAGGGCGGCGCCTTCGTGCGTGGTGCGCTGATCACTCGCGAGCTGGAGCACACCCGCGACCTGGCACTGATGGCCAAGAAAGGTGACGAGCGCCTGCGCGACGCTGGCTGGGTGGATGGTGTCAGTCGCCAGCTGGCCCGGGCGACCCGCGCCCTGCACGACCATCATTTCGCCCACAACGACCTGAAGTGGCGCAACCTGCTGGTCAACGAGCAGGCCGAGCTGTTCCTGATCGACTGCCCGACCGGCAGCTTCTGGTGGGGGCCGTTCCTGCGCTACCGGGTGATCAAGGACCTGGCCTGCCTGGACAAGGTCGCCAGCAAGGTGCTGACGCGCAGCCAGCGTCTGCGCTTCTTCCTGCAGTACCGCGGGCGCGAGCGCCTCTCCAGCGGCGACAAGCGCCGCGTGCGGCAGATAGTGAAATTCTTCGAGGGCAGGGAATGAGCGATTTCATCGCCGCCGAGGATCGCGCCATCCTCGAACGCCACGGACTGGCCGATTACGACGCGCTGTGGGCGCTGCAACTGGAAGCGGTGGACGAACCCAACACCGAGCGCGGAGGCTGGAGCAGCGTCTATCGCCTCGACCTGGGCGAGGCGGCCTATTACCTCAAGCGCCAGAGCAACCACCTGACCCACAGCCTGCTGCGCCCGCTCGGCGAACCGACTTTCGCCCGCGAATTCCGCAATATCCGCCGCTATGCCGCGCTGGGCATTCCCGCGCTGCAGGCGGCCTTCTTCGCCGAGCGCCGACTGCCCGGTGAGCGCCGCGCCATCCTGCTGACCCGCGCGCTGGACGGCTGGCAGGACCTGGATCACTGGCTGCAGGGCTGGGCGCAGTTGGACGGCGCCCGCCGCGCGGCCATCCTGCACGCCTGCGGCACGCTGGCGCGGCGCCTGCACGCGGCGGGCCAGGTACACGGCTGCTTCTATCCCAAGCACATCTTCCTGAAAGAGCAGGGCGAAGGCTTCGCGGCGCAGCTGATCGACCTGGAGAAGACCCGTCCGCTGTTGCTCGGCGAGCGCGACCGGATCAGGGACCTGGAGCCGCTGCTGCGCCGCGCCAGCGTCTGGAGCGAGGCCGAGGTGCGCCAGTTGCTGGCCGCCTACCTGGGCGAGGCGGGCGACATCGAACGCTGGAGCCAGCGTCTCGGCGCGCGCCGCCGGCACAAGGAGTCGCGCTGATGCAGCTGGCCGATTTGCAGCTTGCCGGGCGTGCGCCGGAACTACCTCTGCAGCTGGTGCTGAATGGCGAGCCGCTGGTACTGGAGCGCCTGTTGCGGGTGCTGCCGGGGCAGCGCTATGTCGGCCTGGCCCGCTGGCGCGGCCGTGCGGTGCTGGCCAAGCTGCTGGTTGGCGGCAAGGCCGAACGGCATTTTCAGCGTGAGCTGGCTGGCGCGCGCCTGCTCGCCGAGCAGGGGCTGTGCACGCCCGAGCTGCTGGCCGAAGGCTTCGTAGTCGGGCAGGGCGGCTGGCTGCTGTTCGACTATCTGGACGGTGCCGAGAGCCTGTGGGATGCCTGGCGCGCCGTCGAGCGCGAGGCTCTGCTGTCCGACGCGCAGCAGGCGGTGCTGGGCGAGGCGCTGAATGTCATCGGCCAGCTGCATGCCAGGGGCCTGTGGCAGGCCGACCTGCACCTGGACAACCTGCTGCGGCACGATGGTCGCCTGTTCGTCATCGATGGCGGCGGTGTGCAGGTCGAGACGGCCGGCCAGCCGCTGTCGCGCCAGCGCGTGCTGGAGAACCTCGGGGTGTTCTTCGCCCAGCTTCCGGCCGAGCTGGAACCCTTCACCGAAGAACTGCTGGTGCACTACCTGCTGGCCAACGGCGAGCATGCCCTGCCGCTGGAGGCCCTGCTCAGGGAAGTGGCAAGGGTGCGGCGCTGGCGCCTGCGCGACTACCTGAAGAAGGTCGGCCGGGATTGCAGTCTGTTCGCGGCCAAAATCGGTGCCTTCGGCCTGCGCGTGGTGCGTCGTGAGCAGGACGCCGAGCTGGCGCCGCTGCTGGGCCAGATCGACGCGCGCATCGATGCCGGGCATATCTACAAGACCGGCGGCGCGGCCACCGTTGCCCGGGTCGAGCTGAATGGTCGGCCGCTGGTGGTCAAGCGCTACAACATCAAAAGCTGGCTGCACTGGCTCAAGCGTTTCTGGCGCCCCAGCCGGGCCTGGCACAGCTGGGTCGAGGGCAACCGCCTGGAGCTGCTGGGCATCGCCACGCCGCGCCCGCTGGCGGTGCTCGAGCGGCGCTGGTGCTGGCTGCGCGGCCGTGCCTACCTGGTGACCGACTACTGTGGCGGCGAGGACCTGATCGCGCGCTTCACGCCGCATGTCGATGGCTGCCCGCCGGAAGCCGAGCTGGCGGCGCTGGACCGGCTGTTCGCCGCGCTGATCCGCGAGCGCATCAGTCACGGCGATTTCAAAGGCCACAACCTGTTCTGGGACGACGGCCGCTGGAGCCTGATCGACCTCGACGCCATGCGTCAGCACGCTGGGCAGAGTGGCTTCGCCCGCGCCTACGCCCGCGACCGCGCGCGCTTCCTGCGCAACTGGCCGGCGGAATCCGCCCTGCACCGCCTGCTGGACGCGCGCCTGCCGCGTCTGTGACGCGACCGCGCGGTCGGCACCCGGCGATACCCGCGGCCGGAGTCTGTCGCTATAATCCCCGCCTTTGTTCGGGCGAAAGCTGTTTCGCCCTTCCACCTGTCCCGGCGGCATCGTCCGCCCGTAGCTGCAAAGAGGCTTTCCCGTGGCATTGACCATTCTCGGCCTGTCCGGCGCGCTCAGCCATGACCCGTCCGCCGCCCTGTACATCGACGGCAAGCTGATCGCGGCGGTCGAGGAAGAGCGCTTCGTGCGCGACAAGCATGCGAAGAACCGCATGCCCTACGAGTCCGCCAAGTTCTGCCTGGAACAGGCCGGGATCAAGCCCTCCGACGTCGACGTGGTGGCCATTCCGTTCGCGCCCATCAGCATCTTCGAGAAGGCCCGCTGGCAGTACGCCAAGCGTTACTGGTACGCACCGGACCGCGCCCTCGACGCCATCCTGATGGGCAATCGCCGCTACAAGCGCTACCACAAGAAGATCCAGTGGTGCCTGGAACAGCTGGGCTTCGACCTGAAGAAGGTCAAGATCGAGCCGGTCGAGCACCACCTGGCCCACGCTTCCAGCGCCTACTACTGCTCGGGCTTCAAGGAAAAAACCGCGATCCTCGGCATCGACGGCAAGGGCGAGTACGCCACCACCTTCTTCGGCTGGGGCGAGAACGGCAAGATCCACAAGATCAAGGAATTCTACGATCCGGATTCGCTCGGCGGCCTGTACGGCGCGATCACCGAATTCCTCGGCTTCGAAATGCTCGACGGCGAGTTCAAGGTCATGGGCATGGCGCCCTACGGCGACGCGGCCAAGTACGATTTCTCGCGCCTGGCCAAGTTCGAGAACGGTGAGCTGATCATCAACACCGACTACGCCAACGTCATCGGCTTCCGCCGCTACAAGGAAAACGGCAAGGGCTACTACTTCTCGCCCAAGCTGATCGAGTGGCTGGGGCCGAAGCGCCAGGGCGACATCGCCGACGACCCGTATATCCACTATGCCGCCAGCATGCAGGCCCTGTTCGAGAAGCTGGCGCTGGAGATGATGGAGTACTACCTCGGCGACATCCTCAAGGAAACCGGCAAGATTGCCTTTGCCGGCGGCTGCGCGCTGAACGTCAAGCTGAACCAGAAGATCATCGCCCGCGACGACGTCAAGGAGCTGTTCGTGCAGCCCGCTTCCGGTGACGCCGGCACCGCCGTCGGCGCCGCCGCCTATGTCTCGCACCAGCGCGGCGTGCCGGTGGAGAAGATGGAGCACGTCTACCTCGGCCCGTCCTACTCCAACGAAGACGTGATCGCCGCCTGCGCCCGCCACCCGAGCAAGCCGGTGTTCAAGCGCATCGACAATACCCCCGAGCGCATCGCCAAGATCATGGTCGACGGCAACCCGGTGGCCTGGTTCCAGGGCCGCATGGAGTTCGGTCCGCGCGCCCTCGGCGGCCGTTCGATCATTGGCTGCCCGAGCGTGCCGGGCGTGGCCGACCGCATCAACGAACAGATCAAGTTCCGCGAGCGCTGGAGACCCTTCTGCCCGTCGATGCTCGACACCGTGGCGCCGAAGATGCTCAAGGTCGACCATCCGAGCCCGTTCATGACCTTCACCTTCGAGGTCAACGAAGAGTGGAAGGAGCGCGTCGGCGAGGTAGTGCACGAGGACGGCACTTCGCGCGCCCAGGTGCTGGAACGCCAGTACAACCCGCGCTGGTACGACCTGATGCTGGAGCTGGAAAAACTGACCGGCAACGGCGTGTCGCTGAACACCTCGCTCAACCGCCGCGGCGAGCCGATGATCTGCTCGCCGACCGACGCGCTGAACATGTTCTACGGCTCCGACCTGCAGTACCTGATCATGGAAGACATCCTCGTGGTCAAGGACGGCAAGGACTGGTATGACAACATCTGAGGTCATGGGGGCCGGGCAGCAGTGGATACTGCAGTTCTGCCATGGCTATGACGGCCCCTTCCTCGATTGCGCGCGGCAGTACGCCGCGCTGTTTGCCGGTACGCGTTACAAGGTCTGCACCGTCTACCTGACCGGTGCGCCGAGCGCCGAGGTCGAGGCCGGTTCGGCCTCCGACGAGGTGATCTTCCTCGACTATTCCAGTCGCCAGGTGCGGGGCCTGAAGCTCAAGGCCATCGCCGACTTCCGGCGCATCGCCGCGTCGCGCGACTTCGCGGTCTGCATCGCCCACCGCTTCAAACCCATCTATGTCGCCTTGCTCGGCAGCCCGCTGCCGGTGATCGGCGTGCACCATGCCTTTGGTGACTACAAACGCCGCACTCGCCAGCTGTTCGCCAATCTTTTCCGCAAGCGCCTGGCGCTGCTTGGGGTGTCCGATGCGGTGCGCGATGACATGCGTGCGTGCCTGCCTGCCTGGCCGGGCGAGCGCATCGAAACGCTGTACAACCGCATCGACATCGCGGCCGTGCAGGCCGAGCAGGTCTCCCGCGAGGCGGCCCGCGCGCATCTGGGCCTGCCGCAGGGTGCCTGGGTGGTCGGCAATGTCGGTCGCCTGCATCCGGACAAGGACCAGGCTACCCTGATCCGCGGCTTCGCCCAGGCGCTGCCGCAGCTGCCTGCCGGCAGCCTGCTGGCGATCATGGGCAGCGGCAAGCTGGAGGTTTCGCTCAAGCACCTCGCCGCCGAGCTGGGTGTGACTGAAAGCGTGCGTTTTCTCGGCCAGGTGGCCGGCGGCCGGCGCTACTTCAAGGCCTTCGACCTGTTCGCCCTGAGCTCCAACCACGAGCCGTTCGGCATGGTGCTGCTGGAGGCCATGGCCGCCGGCGTGCCGGTGATCGGCACCGACTGCGGCGGTGGCCGCGAGGTGGTGCAGGGCGCCGGCGAGCTGTTCCCGCTCGGCGATGCCGCCGCCCTGGCCGGCGCGCTGCAGCGCCAGGCACAGAACCGCGATCTGCCGGCGCTGCGCGAACGCCTGCAGGCGCACCTGCAGCAGCGTTTCTCCGACGCGGTGGTGCGCGAGCGTTTCTGGTCGCTGCCACTGCGTGCGATGCTGAGCTGAGGTCGACTCGATGCAGGATGCTGTCGCCAACCCCTGGGCCGCCAAGGCCCGCGCCCTGGACCGCTACCGCTGGCTGCTGCTGCGCGAGCGCCACGGCCTGCTCGGCAGCGCCCTGCGCTTTGCCCGCGAGGCGCTGGGCGACTGGTGGTTCGGCGTGCGCGCCAAGTCCCGTCTGGCCGAGTCGGTCACTGCCGAGCCTTGCGATTTCCTGCTGCTGCAATCGGCGCCGAAAGTCATCGCCTTCCAGCGCAAGAAACTGCTGATCGAAGGCCTGCGCGGCCGCGGCCACAACCTGGTGGAGACGGCGCTGCAGGAACCCAAGGCCATCCTGCGTGAGCGCCTGCTCAAGCGTCCGCCCCATCCAGTGCCGACCCGCTACTTCGGCATTGCCGCCTACGCCGAGTGGCTGGTCGAGCAGCATCAGCCACGGGTCCTGCTCAACGACCGCAATGGCAGCCTGTATGCGCCGTTCCTGCGCCTGGCACTGAACGCCCGCGGCAGCCGGCTGGTGCACCTGGCCCACGCCACCACGGTGGAAGGCTCGCGCCGCCTGGGCATGAACGACTACGACTACTACTTCCTGTTCGGCCAGAGCTCACTGGAAGCCCTGCAGGCGCGTGAGCTGCGCTTCGGCACTTCGATCGCGGTATTAGCCGGCTCGCATATGATCGACCAGGCCTTCGACCTGCCACCTGCCGACCCCGCTCGGCGCGTGCTGCTGGTGCTCGGCGTGGGGCCGGACAAGGAAAAGGAGCCCGGCTACCAGCGCACCTACCAGCTGCTCCGCGACTGGTCGGAGCAGAACCCGGACTACCAGGTGCTGATCAAGGCTCACCCGCGCAGCCAAGTGCCGTTCTGGCAGGACGCTGCCGGCGCGCTGGACAACGTCCGTGTATTGCCCTGCGAGTGCGGTCTGGCCGATGCGCTGGCGCAAGCTTCGGTGGTGGTCAACATCATGTCCAACGCGGTGATCGAGGCCGGGCTGGCGCAGCGCCCGGTGTTGCCGGTCAACCTCAGTGGTGAGCCGGATATCTTCAATCAGGAGGCGTTCTTCGGTGCTGCGCTGGCCAGCGTCGACGAGATTGGCGATAGGCTTGAGTGGATCGAGCAGGCCTATGACCAGGCACGAGCAGAAGCGCAGGCCTTCGGCTGCTTCCACCTGGCTCACGGTTCGCGGGGGTTGGCGTTCAACCAGCAGACTCTCGAGTGCCTGTTGCGTAGCGAAGCGTTACCGCCAGAGGTCGAGGTCGTGACGTTGCCGGCCACAGTCTGATTCCTTACCGTATTGATCGCCGTTGTGACGGCCCGAATTCCAAGTCGTGGAAATGACGATGACCCAGTTCCTGTTCTTCTCTCTGGCCAAGCACCAGAGCATTTATTTTCAGCGCTTGCTTGATGAGACCGACCTGAAAGGCAAGGTCGTTGCGCCACGCCAGATGCCCTGGCCGCGTCCCTGGCGTTTACGCAGCATTGCTGAGCGGATTGATTGGTCGCATCTGATTCAAGAGAAGTGCCAGGAGCGACGGGTCAAGCGCAAGTATGAGGGAGTGCTCTATCGACTGTTACTGCGCCTGGAGTTGGCCTGGGTGGCGCTGCGGATTGATGCACTCCTGGCGCGAGAGCGACCTTCCAATGTAGCGGTGTGGAACGGCTCACATCGCTACTGTCAGCTGCTGCTTGCGTTGTGCCCCAAGGGTTGCGGAACCTTCTTTTTCGAGAATGGCTTGCTACCGGACACCATGACCTTGGATCCCAAGGGCGTGAACTACCGCAACTCGGTACCGCGAGATGCTGATTTCTATCGTGGCTATGTGGCGCCTGAGGGAGCGGCTGAGGCCCGGCTCACTCTTGTGCCACGCAAGCCGCGCAATGCGGAGCAGGCCCCGATCAAGCTGCCGCAAAGCTTTATCTTTATTCCCTTTCAGGATGATCGTGACACCCAAGTTCGCCTGTTCTCGCCTTGGGTCAGTGATATGCGTCAATTGTTTTCGTTAGGGGAACTAGTGGCTCGCGAAACTGGTATGACCGTCGTCTTCAAGGAGCATCCCTCCAGCCGAGAGTCATATCCGGAACTGCATGCTCGTGCGCACGAGCGTCTGTTATTTGCCAATGGCAACAGTACGCAAGAACTGATTCAGGCTAGTCAGTTCGTCATTACGCTCAATTCGACGGTAGGCTTGGAAAGTATATTGCTTGATAAGCCGGTCCTGACACTGGGGCAGGCGTTTTTCAATATTCCGGGTTTGGTGGCGCATGCCGACTCTGCTGAGGAGTTGGTTGCACTGGTCAATGCCTTCCCAGGCTGGCATCTGGATATCAGGATTCGTGAGAATTTCCTGCGCTATTTGGCGGCAGAGTACTGCGTGCAAGGCGGTTGGCAGAATGCTGATCATGCGCAGCTATTGAGGGTAGCGAGGCGGATGCGACAGTCGGGGCGCTGAAATGGTGAAGTTGCCGACGAGCCGGATGGTGCTCTCTCGTTGGGCGCTGATCGGTTTATTCGTCCTTCTGTGCGGTCCTTGGTTCCTGCCGAGCAACAAGCTTTACCACCAGCTGATCATCGTTCTACTTTGGCTTCCTGCTCTCCTCGCGCTGCTCTTGGAGCGAGACTTTCGGCGCCAGATTTTCCAGGCGGAGATGATGTTATTCATCATTTTGTCGGGCTGGATGTTACTTATTCTGCTGCTCAAGGGGGCGAGTGACCCAGCTAGCAAGGCAAAGCTGCCTATCTATGTATTTCTTTCTCTGGTGGGAATAGTGCTGGCCGCTCGCGATGTGCGCTGGTCTTTAGAGGCACAGCTGCGTGTCTCTATCTTGGTGGGTGGTTTTTTAGCCTGGGTGTCGGTTCAATATTTCTCGCTTACAGGGCCGCATGCGCCTTTCCAGAGGTTGATTGCTATTGGTCTGTGGGATACAGCGATTATGGCTGCACATGCTGTTGGGGCTTTGGCGGTTTTGGGCTTTTTGCTCTTTAGAGATGTAAGCACGCGCCGTATTGTGTATTTGCTTGCAGTCGCGGTGGCGGCGGTAGGGTATGTACTGTTTATCGGATTGAACCAGAGCCGCGGTGTCTGGTTGGCTGTCATGGTGACGTCGTTGGCGTTGCTGCTGTCGCGCCCCTCACGGAGCAGCTTGACTGTGCTGCTCGTGGGCGTGGGGATGGTTAGCTTCGTCTGTTGGCAGGCTCCTGAGATATTGATGCAGAGAGGGCTTTCATATCGTCCGGAACTTATTGCTGGGGGGCTCGAACTGCTTAAACAGAATTGGCTACTGGGCTTGGGTTTCAATCCTTACGAGATAGTCGTGCACTCTGCCAGTAATACGTATAAGCATCCCCATAATCTCTATCTCGACTTGTCCATTCGCTTGGGGCTGCCTGGTCTTTTCCTGTTTCTGCTGCTTTGGGGGGGCGTATTCTGGAGGGGGTGGCGGAATAGGCAGGAGGTTATGGGGAGGGCGCTTTTGGCGCTTTGGTGTTTCTCCAGTGTGGCGTTGCTGACGGATGGTATTGGTTTGTGGTTCAAGCCCAATGCAGATTGGTTGATCACTTGGCTACCCATCGCAATAAGTTTGGTATTGGCTGTGCGGCAACAAGAGAGCCGCTCGATAACGGGTATATCCAGTGTATCGCTGTGCCATGTTAGGGAGAGTAAAGCATGACCGCCGATGAGCAGTCTGTGATCGCCAAGTCGTTCGCCGAGCTGCGAGGTACCCGCAGTGGGCCAGTATTTATAATTGCCTCCGGTCCGTCGACCAGGTCCTTTCCGTTGCAGCGCTACGGCGACTACCCGATGCTAGCGCTTAAGG
>NZ_BATI01000042.1 GCF_000467105.1 Aquipseudomonas alcaligenes NBRC 14159 | reverse complement strand
TCTCCCCAGCCCTCTCCCCTAAATGGGAGAGGGAGCTCAGGCCGCAGCCCGAGCGTGGCTCGCCTTAGGCCGAGATCGGCGAACGCCAGTCGTCGGAGCCGGAGGTGCCGGACACTTCGTGGGTCCAGATGATCTTGCGGTAGGTGAAGTAGACGTCTTCCAGGTGAGTGAAGTGGGCCATGTTCGGGTCCTGGCAGTTGGGCATGCGCGACTGCACGTCGACGATCACGGCGTCTTCCAGTTCGATGGTGAAGTAGTGCTCCTGGGTACCGGTGGAGGAGGTGCGGTACCACTCCAGGCGGCACTTGCTCAGGCGTTCGCCGGAGGTCAGCGAGTTGAAGATCAGCGGCGAGGCCTTGTCGAACACCTTGGTGATCATCAGCGGCTTGTGCACGCGCTGGCCGGTCGGCTGGCCGGACTGCGGGTCGCGCGGGATGATCACCTGGTGGCTGAACGCCTGCACCAGGATCTGGTCCTCGTGGCCTTCCTGGAAGATGTTGCCGACCGAGTCCTCGGTGAAGGTGCCGGCGGTGATCAGGCCTTGCTTGGTGCCTTCGAGGGACAGGTACGCGGGTGTTGGCATGGTGCTCTCCTTTGCATTGAGACGAGGACCGGGAATGGTCCGGGCGGCAGACTCAGTACAAGGGGCGTGCCAGGGGCGCGCAGGCCAGTAACGGCGGGGGTTCTGGGCATGTTGCCCAAGGCCTGCCTGCCCGTCTGTGCGCTGGGTCACCAAAGTCTGTGCAACAACTGGCGCAGGGCTGTGCAGGGGTTTGCGCAGAGGGGCTAGCCCGCGAAGAGTGGGGCCTGCAGCGCCGCCAGGAGTGAGGTGTGCGCAGAAAATTGCGCAGAGCAGGGCGCGGGCTGCTTCCTCTCGTTCTAGGTGGGGTTTCCCGGATTTCATCCGGGCTACAGGAGCCCTCCCTCTCCCCGGCCCTCTCCCATAAATGGGAGAGGGGGAGGTCCATGGCGAGTTAAGAGGACGAGCAGGCGTAGGGCGAGTGAGCGCGCGTCAGGCCAGGCCCGATCCGCATCAGGACGAACAGCTGATTTCCAGGTGCTTGCCCCATTCCGGTGGGCGCTCGGTGTAGCGCTGCATGCCGGGCTGTTCCGTGAAGGGCTGCGAGAGCACGGCGTGCAGTTCGCGCACCGGGGCGTAGTCGCCCTGTTCGGCGGCGCTGATGGCGTTCTGCGCCAGGTAGTTGCGCAGCACATAGAGTGGATTGACCGCGTGCATGCGCGCCTGGCGCTCCTGCTGCGTACCGCCTTCCTGGGCAACGCGCGCCAGGTAGTCGTGGCCCCACTGGTCAAAACCGGCGAGGTCGACGAACTCCTCGCGCAGCTGCAGCAGCGCGTCGTTTGCCGCCCGTTCGCCGAGGCGGCGGAAGAACAGCGAGTAATCCACCGCGCTGCCCTGCATCAGTTCCAGCAGGCGCTCGACCAGCGCCGCATCGCGCTCATCCGCCGTGGTCAGGCCCAGGCGGCGGCGCATCAGGTCGAGGTGGTGGGCCTGGTAGAGCGGCAGGAACAGACCCAGCGTCTCGCGCAGCTGCTCGACCGGGACGAAGGGCGTCAGCGCCTGGGCCAGGGCAGCCAGGTTCCAGTGGGCGATGGGCACCTGGTTGGTGAAGCTGTAGCGGCCGCTGTCGTCGGAGTGGTTGCAGACATGTCGGGCGTCGAAGTCGTCGAGGAAGGCGTAGGGGCCGTAGTCGAAGGTGATGCCGAGGATCGACATGTTGTCGCTGTTCATCACCCCGTGGCAGAAGCCATAGGCCTGCCATTTGGCGATGAGCTCGGCATTGCGCTCGACGATCTCGCGGAACATCGCCGCCCAGGGGTTCTCCGCCGCCAGGCAGTCGGCGAAGTGGCAGGCCAGCACGTGCTCGCCCAGCTCCCTCAGCCGTTCGTGCTGGTTGCTGTAGTAGAAGTATTCGAAGTGGCCGAAGCGTACGTGGCTCGGTGCCAGGCGCAGCAGCATGGCGCCGCTCTCCTGGCGTTCGCGCCACACCGGGGTGCTGGAGCCGGTGACGCACAGGGCGCGTGAGGTCGGGATGCCCAGCGCATGCAGGTACTCGCTGGCGAGGAACTCGCGGATCGACGAGCGCAGCACCGCACGGCCATCGCCCATGCGCGAGTAGGGCGTCTGCCCGGCGCCTTTGAGGTGCAGGTCCCAGTGCTCGCCGGCGGTGTTGACCACCTCGCCCAGCAGCAGGCCGCGGCCGTCGCCCAGGCGCGGGTTGTAGACGCCGAACTGGTGCCCGGCATAGACCATGGCGCGCGGCTCGGCTTCGCTCCACAGCTTGTGCCCGGAGAACAGCTGGGCGAACAGCTCGCTGTCGGCCTCGGCCGGATCGAGGTCGAGCAGGGCCATGGCGGCCGGGCTCGCTACCACCAGGCGCGGCTCGTCCAGCGGTTCGGGCAGCACGGCCGTGGAGAAGGCTTCGCCCAGGCGGGCGAAGCGGTTATCGAAGACGAGGTCGGCGAGGGCTTTCAACGGCAGGCTCCAACGAAAAAGCCCGAGCATTGTGCTCGGGCTTGTCGTGGGGCGTCCAGCGGACCTTATGCCTCGGGCGCGGCCGTGCCGCTGTCCTTGTCGCTCGGCTGCGGCTTGCCGGGGATCAGGTGGTACTCGCCGCCTTCGAGGTTCTTCACATGGACGTCGAGCTGGCGGAAAGAAATGTCGATACCGTTCTTCTTGAACTCGCGGTCGATGAAGCGGTTGATCTCGTCGGTGGCCGGGTTGCGGTCGCCGAGGTCACGCACATGGATGCGCAGTTCATGGTTCAGCGTGCTTTCGCCGAAGCTCAGGAAGTACACCAGCGGCTCCGGTTCGCGCAGCACCCGCGGGTTCTCCTTGGCTGCCTGCAGCAGCAGCTTGCGCACCAGCTCCAGGTCCGAACCGTAGCCGACGCCGATCTGCAGGGTGACGCGGGTGACGGTATCGGTCAGCGACCAGTTCACCAGTTGGCCGGTGATGAAGGTCTTGTTCGGAACGATGATTTCCTTGCGGTCGAAATCGGTGATGGTGGTGGCGCGGATGCGGATGCGGCTGACCGTGCCGGACAGGTTGCCGATGGTCACCACATCGCCGATGCGCACCGGGCGTTCGAACAGGATGATCAGGCCGGAGATGAAGTTGGCGAAGATCTCCTGCATGCCGAAACCGATGCCCACCGAGAGCGCCGCGACCAGCCACTGCAGCTTGTCCCAGCTGACGCCGAGGGCGCCCAGCGTGGCGACGAAGCCGGCGCCGCTGATCACGTAGGTCAGCAGGGTCGTGGTGGCGTAGGCGCTGCCCTGTGCCAGTTTCAGGCGCGACAGCACCAGCACTTCGAGCAGGCCGGGCAGGTTGCTGGCCAGGGCGATGGTCAGGCCGAGGATGATCAGGCTGCCGAGCAGGTCGAGCAGGCTGATCGGCATCAGGGTGGCGGCGTCGCCGGTGCCGCTGCTGTATTCGTAGAGGGTGATGTTGTCCAGGTAGGTGAACACCGTGATCAGGTCGGCCCAGACCCAGTACAGACAGGCGACGAAGCCGCCGATCAGCGCCAGGCGCACCAGGCGCAGGGACTGCTGGTTGACCTGCTCGATGTCCAGGGTCGGCTCTTCCACCACCGGCTCGCCTTCCGGGCCTTCCTTGGGCTGCGCCTGGCGCTTGGCCAGGGCGCGAGCATAGGCCAGGCGCCGGGCGGCGACGGCCAGGCCACGCTCGAAGGCGGCTTCCAGCACCAGCCAGAGAATCAGCAGGTAGAGGGTATCGATCAGTCGATCGGTGAGTTTGAGCGCCGTGTAGTAGTAACCGAAGCACACGGCGACGAACAGGCCGATGGGCAGGGCCGTGAAGCTCAGGCCGATCAGCAGGCGGAACGGCGAGCTGTTCTCGCGCATCGGCCCGGCCAGCAGCAGGCGGCTGAGCAGCCAGGCCATCAGGGCGAAACCGCTGAGCACCACGAAGATGCCGATCACGTCCTCGGCGAGCACCGCCGGTTGGTGTTCGGCGACCGTCACCACGGCCACCAGCGCCAGCACCACCAGGCCCAGGCGGCGCACCTGGGTGCGCAGATAGGTGACCCGCGAGCGCGGCCAGCGGAAGTGCAGCTCGCCGACGCCGCTTGGGGCGAGGATGCGGTAGAGGGTGTAGAACAGCAGCCAGGCCTGGGCCATTTCCAGCAGGGCACTGCCGAGGGTGGCGTTCTGTCCGCGGGCGTCGATCAACAGCGCGACGCCGGCCAGGCCGAGCAGCAGGGTCACCGGCAGCGCCAACAGCAGGTTGACCAGGATCGCCAGGGGCGTATGCAGCTGGCTGTCGCGTTTGTAGTGGCCGATGTCCTCGTGCAGTTGCTGCAACTTGGCGAACAGCCAGCCGCGGCGCCAGACCAACGCGCCGATCAGCAGCAGCAAGGGGATGAACAGCCAGGGACGATCGACCAGGCCGGCGCCCAGCTCGCGTATGCCCGAGCCCCAGGGCATGGCGGCCAGCTGGCGTTCAAGCAGCGTCGGCATCTGCTGCAGCCAGGCCAGGTCCAGCGGTTTGTTGCTGGGAATCCAGAACATCTGCTCTTCGAGGGTGCTGCGCAGGCTCTTGACCATCGCCTGCAACTGCTTCTGATTGAGCTGCAGGGTGATCGACTCGTTGAGCAGCGCATTCAGTTCGCGGTTCATGTGTTCGAGCAGCTGGCTGCGGGTGGTCACCAGCTCCAGCAGGGTCTTGCGCAGCTCGGGGGTGACCTGCTCGGCCGGCTGGCTGGCCAGCAGGCTATCGACGTAGGCATTGAGGTCGCCGAGCTTGTCGCGCTCCTGGTTCAGCTCGAACTGGTAGAGACGGATATCGGCGATCTCGTCGGCCAGCCCGCCGTCGACCTGCAGGCGTGGCAGGGTCTGTTTCTGCTGGTAGAGGATCTTGGCCAGCAGCAGGCTGCCGCGCAGCACGCTGACCTGCTCGTCCAGCGCCTGGTCGGCCTGGCTCACGCTGTCGAGTTGCTGCTTGGTCTCCAGGTTCTGCCGGGTCAGCTGATTGAGGCGCTCGGTGGCGCGCAGCAGGTAGTCGGAAATCTTCAGGTTGGTCGCGCTCTCCTGCGCCAGCAGGCTGTCCGGGGTGGCCTGTTCGGCTTCGCGGGACAGTTCGGCAACGGTCTGTTCCGAGCTTTCGCGGCGCTTGTCGCTGATCAGCGTCTGCAGGTCCAGGCTTTCCTGGTCGAGACGGCGGATGCGTTCCTGCAGCAGCTCGTGGCGGGCGCTGCCGAGGTCCTGCAGTAGGCTGTTGCCGGCCAGTTCCTGGCGGCGCAGTTCGGTCTGTGCCTCGATCGCCGCCAGCTCCGCGTTGAGCTGGTCACGGCGCTCGGCGGAGAGCGGCTTGCCGGCCTCCTTGCCGACCTTGAGCAGGTTGTTGATCTGCAGCGTGCGCGTCTGGTTGCTGCTGATTTCCGCCTGGGCCCGCTCCGGGCGGGTCTGCGCGGTGATCATCAGGCTGCTGGCCTCGGCCAGTTCCTGTTGCCAGTTGCTCAGCTGGGCAGCGCGTTCGCTCAGCAGCTGCTCCAGCTGCGCCACGCTGGACCTGGCATAGCGCTTGGTCACGTCCACCGCCGCGGTGGCCTTGAGGCGGTTCAGCTCGCGCTGGGCCTCGCCGGTCAGGCGCGGGGCATCACGCAGCTGGACCTTGAGCGCCTCCAGCTTCTGCTGGCTGTCGTCGCGGTCGGTCAGAAAGGCCAGGGTCTGTTCCAGGCGGGTCTTCAGTGCGTTGTGCTCGGCCTCCGGCAGGTTGCGGTCGGCCAGGGCGTCGAGGCTCTGTTGCACGGCCTTGGCGGAAGGCGGCTCGGCAGCCGAGACGGGTGCTATGAAGCTGCAGCCAAGCAGCAGTCCGAGAAGGAGAGGGCGCAGGAAAGACATGGTCGCGGCAGCGGCTCGTAGAAAAGAATGGGGCTAATGATATGCCAGGCAGGCGGCCGATGCCGCCAACCAGGGCGCTTTACCGGCGCGTGGTGGCGCTCAGAGGAACAGGCCGGGGCCGGGTTTGCCCTGGCCTTCGGGGAATCTGACGCCGACCTTGCGCACCTTGTTCCCTTCCATCAGGGCCACGGTCCAGGTCAGGCCGTTCCATTCCACCTGGTCGCCGACCACCGGTTGGCCACCGATCTGCTGGGCCATGAAGCGTCCCAGCGCCTGGTTGCCATCCTCCTCGCCGAGCTTGAGGCCGTACAGCGTCGCCACCGGGCCCAGCTGCGCATCGCCTTCCAGCACGAAGTCGCCGAAGAAGCGCAGGTCCAGGCCGCGCTGTGGTGCCTGGCTGAACAGTTTGCCAAGCGCCGGCAGGTCGTGTTCATGACCGACCACGCAGAGGATGTCGCCGGCGTCCAGGGTAGTACTGCCGGATGGGTGCAACAGTTCGGTACCGCGGAACAGTGCCGCCACGCGGGTGCCTTCGGGCATCTTCAGCTCGCGTAGCGGCGCGCCGATGCACCATTTTTCGGCGCCGAGGCGGTAGACGAACAGCTCCCACTGGCTGGTGGGGTGGATCTCCAGGCCGGCCCGGGAGATGGGCGCCGGGTCCGGCGGTACGGTGACCTTAAGCAGGCGAGCGGCCAGCGGCAGGCTGGTGCCCTGCAGCAGCAGCGAGACCAGCACGATGAAGAAGGCCACGTTGAAGAACAGCTGGGCGTTCGGCAGTCCGGCCATCAGCGGGAAGACCGCGAGGATGATCGGCACCGCGCCGCGCAGGCCGACCCAGGCGATGAAGATCTTCTCGCGGTCGTGGAAGGCGCGGAATGGCAGCAGGCCGAGGAAGATCGACAGCGGGCGGGCGAACAGGATCATCCACAGCGCCAGGCCGAGCGCCGGCAGCACGATCGGCAGCAGCTCGTGCGGCGTGACCAGCAGACCGAGCACCAGGAACATGCCGATCTGCGCCAGCCAGGTAAGGCCGTCGAGCATGTGCAGGATGCCGTGGCGCGAGCGGATCGGCTGGTTGCCCAGCAGCAGGCCGCACAGGTAGATGGCGAGGATGCCGCTGCCGCCGACGGCATTGGTGATGGCGAAGATGATCAGGCCGCCGCTGACCACCAGCAATGGATACAGGCCGCCCGCCAGATTCATGCGGTTGACCAGCTGCAGCAGCAGCCAGCCGCCGCCCAGGCCGAACAGCCCGCCGAGGCCGAACTGCTGCAGCAGGTGGACAAGGAAGCTCCAGCTCAGGCCGGCTTCGCCCTTGGCCAGCATGTCGATCAGGGTCACGGTGAGGAACACGGCCATCGGGTCGTTGCTGCCGGACTCGATTTCCAGGGTGGCGCTGACCCGCTCGTTGAGCCCGCGTCCGCCGAGCAGGGAGAACACCGCCGCGGCGTCGGTGGAGCCGACGATGGCGCCGATCAGCAGGCCTTCCAGCCAGTGCAGGTTGAACAGCCAGGCGGCGGCCACGCCGGTCAGCCCCGCGGTGACCAGTACGCCGAGGGTGGCCAGCGACAGCGAAGGCCAAAGCGCCACGCGGAAGCTGGAGACGCGGGTACGCATGCCGCCGTCGAGGAGGATTACCGCCAGCGCCAGGTTGCCCACCAGGTAGGCGGTTGAATAGTCGCTGAAGAGGATGCCGCCGGGGCCATCGACGCCGGCCAGCATGCCGACGGCGAGGAACACCACCAGAATCGGGATGCCGAAGCGCGAGCCAAAGGCGCTGACCAGGATGCTCATGCCCACCAGCAGCGCACCGATCAGAAACAGGCTGTTGATGGCGCTGGCGTCCAAGGCGTACTCCGGGTGGGGGAAAGGGGTGGATGGCATCTGGCTATGCAGATGGCATGCCGGATTCTAACCATTGCCTTCGCTGCCCTGTCAAAGAAAAACGCCCCGCATGTGCGGGGCGTTCTTCGCAGCCAAATCAGAGACTTAGAACCAGGCGTCGTGCATGCCCAGGCAGGTGTCGTCGCGCGCTTCGAGAATATTCAGCTCGTGCTGGCAGCTCGGTACTTCCCAGGTCAGGAAGTAGCGCGCGGCCTGCAGCTTGCCTTTATAGAAGTCGGCATCGGCGGGGTTGCCGTTAGCCAGGCCTTCCTCGGCGCGGATCGCCTGTTCCAGCCAGCGCCAGCCGATCACCGCGTGGCCGAAGGCCTTGAGGTACAGCGCAGAGTTGGCCAGGCCCTGGTTGACCTTGCCGGCCAGCAGGTCGCCGAGCAGGGCCAGGGTCACGCCACCGAGGCGTTGCACCAGCTGCTCCAGCGGCTGGCGCAGGCGGTCCAGCGAATCGAACTGGCTGGCGCGCTGGCAGGTGGCCTGGATCAGCGCCATCAGCTGCTTGAGCGCGGCACCGTTGTTCATCGATACCTTGCGCCCGAGCAGGTCGAGCGACTGGATGCCGTGGGTGCCTTCGTGGATCGGGTTGAGGCGGTTGTCGCGGTAGTACTGCTCCACCGGATACTCGCGGGTGTAGCCGTGGCCGCCGAGGATCTGGATGGCCAGCTCGTTGGCCTTGAGGCAGAACTCCGAGGGCCAGGATTTGACGATCGGGGTGAGCAGGTCGAGCAGCTCCAGGGCTTTCCTGCGTTCTTCCTCGGTGGCCAGGGTCTGGGTGTCGTCGAACAGGCGGGCGGCGTACAGGCCGAGGTCGAAGGCGCCCTCGACGTAGGCCTTCTGGGTCAGCAGCATGCGCCGTACGTCGGCATGCTCGATGATGGAAATCTGCGGGCTGGTCGGGTCCTTGCCGTCGGCGTGGCGGCCTTGCGGGCGGTTGCGCGCATAGTCCAGCGAATACAGGTAGCCGGCGTAGCCGAGCATGATCGCGCCCATGCCGACGCCGATGCGCGCCTCGTTCATCATCTGGAACATGTAGGACAGGCCGTGGTGCGGCTTGCCCACCAGGTAGCCGACGCACTCGCCGTTATCGCCGAAGTTCAGCGCGGTGGAGGTGGTGCCGCGCCAGCCCATCTTGTGGAACAGGCCGGCCAGGGTCACGTCGTTGCGTGCGCCCAGGCTGCCGTCGGCGTTGACATGGAACTTGGGCACCAGGAACAGGCTGATGCCCTTCACCCCGGGCGGGGCGTCCGGCAGCTTGGCCAGCACCATGTGCACGATGTTCTCGGAGATCGGCTGGTCGCCGCCGGAGATGAAGATCTTGTTGCCCTTGATCCGGTAGCTGCCGTCGGCGGCGGGCTCGGCCTTGGTGCGGATGTCCGACAGCGAGGAACCGGCATGCGGCTCGGTCAGGCACATGGTGCCGAAGAAGCGCCCGTCTATGATCGGTTGCAGGTAGCGGGCCTTCTGCTCGTCATTGCCGAAGGCTTCGATCAGGTTGGCCACGCCCATGGTCAGCATCGAGTACGAGCTGGTGGCGATGTTGGCCGACTGGAAGTGGGCGAAGCAGGCCTGCGACAGCAGGTTGGGCAGCTGCATGCCGCCGTGTTCGAAGTCGCGCGTGGCGTTGAGGAATCCGGCCTCGTGGAAGGCGCGCAGCGCCGGCTCGACTTCCGGAATCAGCACCGCGGCGCCGTCCACGTACTGTGGCTCGTGTTCGTCGTTCTTGCGGTTGTGCGGGGCGAACAGCTCCTCGGCGATGCCGCGGGCGGTGGCGATGGCCGCGTCGAAGGTCTCGCGGTTGTGCTCGGCGAAGCGCTCGCGCTGGGTCAGGGCTTCGGCGTCGAGCACTTCGTAGAGCTCGAAGGCCAGGTTGCGGGAACTGAGCAGGGACTCGGACATGAAGAGCGTCTCCGGTGGGATCTTTTCGGAGTCTAGAGTTGTGAATAGAGCGCGCCTAGCAAGATTCATCGCCCTGATGCCGGACTAGAAACTGCTCGCGTCCTCCCTTCGAGCTACAATTCGCGCCCCGCTCCAGGTCCTGCTCCAGGTAATGCGCCCATGAACTACCGCCACGCCTTCCATGCCGGCAACCATGCCGACGTGCTCAAGCACCTCGTCATCAGCCGCATCATCGCCCTGCTGTCGCGCAAGGAGGCGCCGCTCGCCTACCTCGACAGCCATGCCGGCGTCGGCCTGTATGACCTGCAGGGCGACCAGGCGACCCGTACCGGCGAGTGGCTGGAAGGCATCGGCCGCCTGTGGGATGCGCCGGACCTGCCCGAAGCCACTGCCGATTATTTCGGCGTGCTGCGCGACCTCAACCCGGACGGTGCACTGCGCTACTACCCGGGCTCGCCCGAGCTGGCGCGCCAACTGACCCGCGAGCAGGACCGCGTGCTGCTTAACGAGAAGCACCCGGAAGACGGCCAGCTGCTCAAGGACAACATGAAGGGTGACCGCCGCGTGGCCGTGCACCTGGGCGAAGGCTGGCACGTGCCGCGCGCCTTGCTGCCGGTGGCGGAGAAACGCGCGCTGCTGCTGATCGACCCGCCGTTCGAAAAGGCCGACGAGCTGGAGCGTTGCGTTACTGCGCTGGACGAGGCCATCGGGCGCATGCGCCAGACGGTGGTGGCGATCTGGTACCCGATCAAGGACGAGCGCCAGCTCAAGCGTTTCTACCAGGCGTTGGGCAAATCCAGCGCGCCCAAGCTGCTGCGCGCCGAGCTGTTCGTCCATCCGGCGGACGACGCCAGCCGCCTGGCCGGTTCCGGCCTGGCCATCGCCAACGCGCCCTGGGGCCTGGAAGACGAACTCAAGCAGCTGTTGCCCTGGCTGGCCAGCATGCTGGCGCAGAGCCAGGGCGACTTCCGCCTGGACTGGCTGATCGCCGACTGAACCCGCAGCGGTTGCGGCGGATGGCTCGTTCGGCGGCGCCGATGACATCCTTGCCGATCTGCTCTTCGAACTGCTGCCATACCGGGCGCATGGCTTCGCGCCAGGCATCGCGCGTGGCGGCGTCGAGGTTGGTCAGCTGGGCCTTGCCGCCGGCCAGCAGGCGTTCACGGTCCGCCTGATTCTGTTGCTCGGCGGCGCGGTTCACCTCGAAGGTCACCTCGTCGATGATGCTTTCCAGCTCCGTGCGCGTCTCATGGGGAATGGAGAACCAGAAGCGGCTGTTGGTCACCAGCATATAGTTGAGTGAGCCGTGGTAGGTCTTGGTGATGTACGGCAGCTGTTCCACATAGCTCTGGCTGTGGATGTTCGACCAGGTGTTTTCCGTGCCCTGGATGGTGCCGGCGCGCAGCGCATTCGGGGTATCCGCGAAGGGCATGCCGACGGCTTTGGCGCCCAGCCTGGCGAACTGGCTTTCGATCACCGGCGAGGGCTGGATGCGGAAGCTCAGGCCCGCGGCATCGCTGGGCTGCTGCAGGGCGCGGGTGGCCGCCAGCTGCTTCATGCCGTTTTGCCAGTAGGCCAGGCCGGTGATGCCTTGCTGCACCATGGCGCTGAGCAGTTGGCGACCCTTGGGGCTCTTCTGGAAGCGGCTGACGGCTTCCTCGTCGTCGAACAGGAACGGCAGGTCGAACACCTGCAGCTTGGGCGTGTAGGGGCTGAACTTGGCCAGTGAGGGCGCGAGCATCTGCACCTTGTCGTCGAGCAATGCCTGCATCTCGTCGCTGTCGTTGAACAGGCTGGCATTGGGGTAGATCTTGACCTGCACGCGGCCGGCCAGGCGTTCTTCCACCTTCTGCTTGAACAGCAGGGCGCCCTGGCCTTTCGGGGTGTCCTCGGCCACGACATGGGAGAACTTGATCAGGAAGGTCTTTTCCTCGGCGAAGCTCGCAGTGGTGAAACAGCGCAGCAGGGCTCAGAGGCCTGAAAGGGTCTTGTTCATGATCAGCCTGTAATTGTGCGTATGGACGTCATTGCCGGCGCCGCTGAAACAGCGGGCGGCAAACTACAGCATAGGTGCCTATACGGCAGCTTTCGCTTGTCGGAGCTGTGACGAATGACGCGTGGCACGAGTTGCCGGCGCTCAGTCGTGGGGCGCGCTGTTGCGCTTCAGCTGCGTGGCCAGCTCTGCCAGCGCCTGCTGGTGCTGATGCAGTTCGTTCAGCGGGTTGTGTGGAACAGCGGCTAAGGCTTGCGGCAGTTCTGCCTGCAGCTCGTGCAGCAGGCCCAGGGTTTGTGCGGCCGCCTCGCGGCTGCTGGCCTGCTGCTGCGCCAGCGTCTGCAGCAGGGTTTCGATCAGCTGTTGGGGGGCGTCCGCGTCATCCTGCATCTGCGGGGTGGCCTGAGTGGTCGCCTGTTGCAGGGCGTCGAGCATGTTCGCCAGTGTGCTGCGGATGGTCTGGGAGAACTCGGTCGAGCGGTTGGACAGCGCCCGGACTTCGTCGGCCACCACGGCGAAACCGCGGCCCGTGTCGCCGGCCCGTGCTGCTTCGATGGCGGCATTGAGTGCCAGCAGGTTGGTCTGCTTGGCAATCGAGTCCATGTCGTCGGTGGCGCGCATGATGGTCTGCACCAGTTCGGAGACCACCTGCAGCCGCTCGCCCTGTGTGGCGGCCTGCTGCTCGCCGCGCTGCTGCCCGGCGCTCAGCGTGCGCATGGCCTGCTGAATCTGTTGCATGGCCTCTGCGCTGTCCTGCTGCTGTATCGGCAACAGCGCCGCATGCACCTGCTCGCTGTGCTGGCCGATCCGCTCATGCTGCTGTTGCCAGTGTCGCTGCTGGCTGTCCGCCAGGGCCGCCCACTGCGCCTCAAGCGCCTCCAGCAACTGCCGTTGCTGCTCGCTCAATGTGTCCAGTTGCGCAGCCAGCGGCGCCGCCCAGGTGGGTGTCACAGGCGGGTTCGAGCGCGGCTGCATCAGCGCGCGCCAGTGGGTGGCGGTGGCCAGTGCCGGCAACAGGCCGAGGTTCAGGCACAGGCCACAGAATAGGCAGATCCACAGCGGCAGCCCGCCCCAGGCGCCCAGCCCCACCAGCACCCAGGGCAGCAGCTGCAGGGCAGCAGCTGCAGGGCAATGGCGGCCGGGCTGAAGGCTCTGGGCGGAATCTCGTGCAGGTCGGAAAAACGCAGCTGATGCATGGTGGCCGTATCTACTTCGGGTGGGCGCATCTGAGTTTAGGCGGGCCGCGTGCGGCCGGCTATTTTCCGCGCTGGCGCGGGTCGACGTAATAGGTGAGCTGTTGCCGCGGATTGAGGTATTCCAGGGCCTCTTCTGGCAGCTGCGCGGGGCGCAGGCTGCGGGCGATGGCCAGCTTCGGTTCCTGCTCGAGGTTGACGATCAGCGCTTCGGCCTTGGGGATGCTGGGTTCGTAGACGATCAGCGTGGGCCGCAACGGCAGGCTCGGGTGCATGCCCAGGACCAGGGCGTAACGTTCGTCTTCCAGTTGCACCAGGCTGCCGGGCGGGTAGATGCCCATGCTGCGGATGAAGGTCTTCAGCGCCACCTCGTCGTAGCGCTCGCGCTGCTGCTTGAACATCAGGGCCAGGGCTTCGTGCGGGCTGAGTGCCTGGCGCGGGTCGAGCGGGTTGCACAGGTCGTCGAACGCGTTGACCAGGCTCACCACCCGGCTCAGGCGGCCGATAGCGGCCTCGCGCAGGCCCTTCGGGTAGCCGCTGCCGTCGCAGTATTCGTGGTGCTCCTGGATGATCCGCAGCACTTCGTCGTCGAGCATCAGCTCCTGGCCGTGGCGCACGCCGAACTCGCAGTGCAGCTGCAGCAGCTGTTGCTCCGGGCGGTTCAGCGGCTCGCTCTTGAGCAGCACCTTGCTGGGAATCTGCAGCTTGCCGATGTCGTGCAGCAGGGCGCCCAGGCCCAGGCTGTGGCAGGCCTCGGCATCGAAGCCGAGCTGGCGGCCGAGCATCACCGACAGCACGGTGACGTTGAGCGGATGCAGATAGGCGTCCTCGGCGGCCTTGCCGTTGATGCTGTGCAGGGCCGCGCCGTCCTCGCCGCTGAGGGCGCTGACCAGTTCGCGCACCACTTCGCCGGCCTGCTTGATGGCCTCTTCCGGCTGGCTGCGCAGGGTCTGGTTGAGTGACTTGACCCGCTGGCTGGCCTGTATGAAGGTGCGGTCCACTTCCGCCAGGCGCTTGCGCAGGGCGCCCAGTTTGGCGGCGCGGGCCTGGCGAGCCTGCTCCTCGGGATCGGGGGCGGGTGCCTCGGCTGCGGCGGGTGGGGTGTCGGTGGGCAGCGGCAAGGGCGGACAGTCGCTGCGCGCCGGATCGTAGCGCAGCTGCTTGAGGCCGAGGGCACGCAGGGCCTGGATCTGGCCTTCGTCCTTGATCTTGAAGTGGCTGAAGGCGAAGTCGTGCTCCCACCAGCTCAGGTCAAGGTGGATGTAGAGGCCCACGCAGAGCTGGTCGGGCGAAATATGCAGGGTGCTGGCGGACATGCCGGGCTCGCGGGGTGCTGGCTTTTTGCTGGCAGTCTAGCGCTTCGCCATGCGTCTGGCAGCCCTGTCAGTCGGCGTCCAGTGCCGCCTGCACTTCCGCCGCCCAGGCCAGCCAGGACTGTTCGCCGAGAATGCCGCGGCGCAGGGTCAGGTAGGGCAGGCGCAGGGCCTGGCGCTGGTCGGCGGGCAGGGCCTGGTAGTCGCGCTCGATGGCCAGCAGGCTGTCAAGGGTCTTGCGGTGCACGGCCACGTGCCGCTGCATCTCCTCGCGCAGGTTGGCGGCCGAGGTGTGCGCGCCGCCGAACAGCTTCACCAGCAGCGCATCGTTGATCTTGTTCGGCTGCACCGGCTCGCCCAGCCAGCGCAGCAGCTCGGCGTGGCCGCTGGGGGTGAGGCGGTAGACCTTCTTGTCCGGGCGGGTTTCCTGCGCCTGCGCCTGGCAATCCAGCCAGCCGGCTTCGCTGAGCTTCTTCAGCTCCTGGTAGACCTGCTGATGCTTGGCGTTCCAGAAGTAGCCGAGGCCCTCCTTGAAGCGCTTGAGCAGGTCGTAGCCGCTGCCCGGCTCGCTTTCCAGGAGGATGAGGATGGCGTGCTTGAGCGACATGGACGAACTCGGCGAGGGCAGTGCGCCGCAGTATACGGATTATGCAAAGAGTTGCAGGGGCGCGATTCGCTGCTAGTATGCAAAAACTTGCATAACAACAATGACGCAGGAACTCCCCATGAAACGCACCGGTACCCGCTTCCGCCCGCGCCTGGCGGCCAATCATTACGACGCCATCGTCATCGGCTCCGGTATCGGCGGCCTCACCACCGCCGCCCTGCTGAGCAAGCTGGGCAAGCGCGTGTGCGTGCTTGAACAGCACTACACGGCCGGCGGCTATACCCACAGCTACGAGCGCGAAGGCTATGAATGGGATGTGGGCGTGCATTACATCGGCGAGGTGCACAAACCCTGGTCGATGATCCGCCGGGTGTTCGACGTGATCAGCGACGGCAGGCTGGAGTGGGCGCCGATGGATGCGCACTACGACCGCATCGTGATTGGCGAGCAGAGCTACGACTACGTGGCTGGTCGCGACGAGTTCAAGGCCGAGATGAAGCGCCATTTCCCCGCCGAGGCGGTGGCCATCGACCGCTATGTCGAGCTGCTCAGCGAGGTCAGTGCACGGGTGCCGCGCTTCTTCGCCGGCCAGGCCCTGCCGCGCTCGCTTGGCATGCTCTACGCCAGGCTGCGCCGCCTGTGGCTGCCGGCCTATTTCTTCAAGAGCACCCGCGAGGTGCTGGAAGGTCTGACCAGCAACCAGGAGCTGATCGGCGTGCTCACCGCCCAGTGGGGCGACTATGGCCTGCCGCCGGCGCAGGCGGCCTTCGTCATGCATGCGATGGTGGCCAAGCACTACATCACCGGTGGCAACTACCCGGTGGGCGGCGCGATCAGGATTTCCGAGACCATCATCCCGCTGATCGAGGCGGCGGGCGGCAACGTCTTCACCTATGCCGGCGTGGACAAGATCCTGGTGGAGGACGGCCGCGCCGTGGGCGTGCGCCTGCACAAGGACGGTTTCGAGATTCGCGCGCCGCAGATCGTCAGCTGCGCCGGCCTGGTGCCGACTTACACCCGCCTGCTGGAGCCGCAGGTGGCCGAGGCGCATGGGCTGCTGGCACCGCTCAAGCAGGTCGAGCTGTCCGCCGCTACCCTGTGCCTGTACGCCGGCTTCAAGGGCAGCGCTGCCGAGCTGGGCCTGCCGAAGACCAACTACTGGGTCTACCCGACCCATGACCACGACCACAACGTCAGCAGCTTCGAGAGTGGGCAGAACCCGGCGATGCCGCTGATCTACATCAGTTTCCCCTCGGCCAAGGACCCCAGCTGGGACGCCCACTATCCGCACAAGGCGACGGTGGAGATCGTCGCGCCGACCCTGCCGCAGTGGTTCGCGCCCTGGAAGGGCAGTACCTGGGGCAAGCGCGGCGCCGACTACGAGGCATTCAAGGCGCAGCTCACCGAGCAGCTGCTGGAGACCCTCTACCGCCATCAGCCGCAGCTGCGCGGCGCGCTGGATTTCTGCGAGCTGGCCACGCCGCTGTCCACCGAGTGGTTCCAGTGGAACGAGCAGGGCGAGATCTACGGCATCGACCACACGGTACAGCGCTTCGATCAGCACTGGATCCACAGCCAGACGCCGATCAAGGGCCTCTACCTGACCGGTGCCGACACCGTTACCGCCGGCGTCGGCGGCGCGCTGATGGCCGGCGTGCTGACGGCCACGCGCATGCTGGGTTGGCGGGGCTACAAGGTGGGCAAGTTGCTGAAGGATTGGAAGCCTGTCGCGCAGGCAGGTGGTACGGTGGAGGTCGCCGGCTAGAGGGTTGGCCTCAGACCATCACGTCGATGCGGTTGCCCAGATTTGCCGGATTGCTTGAGGGTGCGCTGGGGGCCACGGCCTGCATCAGGTTGGCTGTGCTGGCAGCCTGCAGCTCCAGGGTCTTGCGCAGCAGCATCAGTGAGGCCAGAGCCGACGCCTGGGCGGCGGCCTGGCTGGAGATCTGCCGGGGGCTGAGTTCCATGACCGGGCTCCTTGAGTTTCTTCAGCCTGGCAGGCACACCCCGGTGCCGCCGAGGCCGCAATAACCGCCGGGATTCTTCGCCAGGTACTGCTGGTGATAAGCCTCAGCGTAGTAGAAGGGCGGGGCTGCGGCGATCTCGGTGGTGATGGCGCCGAAACCGGCCTTCTCCAGTTCCAGCTGGAACTGTGCCTGGCTGGCCTGGGCGGCCTGCAGCTGAGCGTCATCCATGCAGTAGATGGCCGAGCGGTACTGGGTGCCGATATCGTTACCCTGGCGCATGCCCTGGGTCGGGTTGTGCGCTTCCCAGAAGACTTTCAGCAGTTGCTCGTAGGAGGTTTGCTGCGGGTCGAACACCACCAGCACCACCTCGGTATGGCCAGTCAGGCCGGAGCAGACTTCCTCATAGGTCGGGTTGGCTGTATGGCCGCCGGCATAGCCGACGGCGGTGCTCCACACGCCCGGCTGCTGCCAGAAGCGCCGCTCGGCACCCCAGAAGCAGCCGAGGGCGAACACGGCCTGCTGCAGGTCGGTGGGGAAGGGGCCCTGCAGCGGGTTGCCGTTGACATAATGGGCGGCAGGCACCGCCATGCGCGCGGCGCGGCCCGGCAGGGCCTGCTCGGCGCTGGGCAGTTCGAGCTTATGGGCGAGGATTTGCGAGCGCAGGACCATGATCTGTTCCTCGTGGTGGCGGTGAGGGTGGGAGATAGCTTACCCCTTTGGGGTTATCGGTAGACGCCGAAACTGAGTGCCTATTACAGCGCCCTCACCCCCTTCCCTCTCCCGGTGGCAGAGGGAAGGGTCAGGCCTTGCGGCAGGGATAGCGGCGCAGGCTGCCCACCAGGTCGCGGCCAGGGATCGGCCGGTCGAACAGGTAACCCTGGCCGACATCGCACTGCTGGCGACGGAGGAAGCCGAGCTGGGCGGCGGTCTCGATGCCTTCGGCGACCACCTTGAGCTTGAGGTTGTGGGCCATGGCGATCACCGCCGAGGTGATCTCCATGTCGTCCTCGTTCTCGGGGATGTCCTTGATGAAGCTGCGGTCGATCTTGATCACGTCGATCGGGAACTTCTTCAGGTAGCTCAGCGAGGAGTAGCCGGTGCCGAAATCGTCCATCGCCAGGGTCAGGCCGAGGGCCTTGAGGCGTGCCACCTGCTGACGGGTGTCGGCGTTGCCCTCCAGCAGCAGGCTTTCGGTTAGCTCCACTTCCAGCAGGTGGGCGGGCAGCTGCTCCTCGGCGAGAATGGTGGCAATCGAACCGACCAGGTCAGGGTCGGTGAACTGCTTGGCCGAGAGGTTGATCGCTACCTGGATCTGCCCCATGCCGAGTGCGGCCAGCTCCAGGCTGGCGCGACAGGCCTGGCGCACCACCCATTTGCCGATGGGGATGATCAGGCCGGTTTCCTCGGCCACGCTGATGAACTGCTCGGGGCTGATCATGCCCTTTTCCGGGTGGTGCCAGCGCAGCAGCGCCTCCAGCCCTACCAGTTGGCCGCTCTTCAGGCACAGCTTGGGCTGGTAGTAGACCTCCAGCTCGTTCTGGGTCAGGGCGCGGCGCAGGTTGTTCTCGACGAACAGCTTGTAGTTGGCCTCTTCGTTGAGCGCCTCGTTAAACAGCTGGACCTGATGCTTGCCGTTGGCCTTGGCCTTGTGCAGAGCCAGGCCCGCGTGCTTCATCAGTACGTGCGGGTCGTCGCCGTGGCGCGGCGCGCAGGCCAGGCCGACCGAGCCGGTGATGCTGATCAGCTGGTTGTCGACGAACAGCGGCTTGTCCAGGGTCGACAGCAGCTCCTGGGCCAGCTTGAGGCCGGCCTGCTCTTCGGCACCGTCCAGCAGCACGGCGAACTCGTTGCTGGCGAAGCGCGCCAGGCTGGTGTTCTGCCCGAGGCTGTTGCGCAGGCGCCGGGCCAGGTTGGCCAGCAGCTTGTCGCCGGTCTGGTGGCCGAGGCTGTCGTTGATCCGCTTGAAGTTGTCGATGTCCACCAGCAGCAGGCTGAAGGCCTGACTATCGCGGCGGGCGAAGCGCTCCTCCAGGCAGCGGATGAAGTAGGGGCGGTTGCCCAGGCCGGTGAGGTTGTCACTGTAGGCCAGGCGCTCGATGCGCTGCTGGGCCAGCTTGCTCTGGGTGATGTCTTCGTAGATGCCGATGTAGTGGGTCAGCTCGCCGTCGTCGTTGTACACCTTGGAGATCGACAGCTGGCCCCAGTACGGTTCCAAGTTCTTGCGCCGGCTGCGGAATTCGCCCTGCCAGCTGTTGCGCTCGGCCAGCCCGGTTTGGGCGTCGAACAGCAGATCGCCGAGGTTCTCCAGGGCCGGCAGCTGGGAGATGCGCCGGCCCTGCACTTCCTCGGCGCCGTACTGGGTGATGGCGGTGAAGCTCGGGTTGACGTACTGCACCAGGCCGTCGCGGTCGAACAGCAGGAAGGCGCTGGCGCTCTGCTCCACGGCGCGCTGGAACAGGAACAATGCGCTGGTGGCGTCGCGCCTTTGCTGGTTGCTCATGACCTGGGCGAACTGGTCGGCCAGTTCGCCGGCGAAGGCGATCTCGTCGGCCTGCCAGGTGCGCGCCGGGCCGATGTGCTCCAGGCACAGCACCGCGACCACTTCACCGCCGAGGCGGATGCTGGCATCGAGCAGTGTGCTGATGCCCAGCGGCTTGAGGTAGCTGCGCGCCAGTTCGCTGGTACGCGGGTCGCGCTGGGCGTTGTGCGCGTCGATGGCGCGACCGCTGTGCAGCGCTTCCAGGTAGCGCGGGAACCGACTGGCATCCATGGGCGCCGGCAGCTCGTGGCGGTCGATGTCGCGGCGGTACATGGCCACCGGTTCCAGATGATCGCCGATCAGGTGCCAGATGCTGGCGCGGGCCACGTCGTAGGTTTCGCAGGCCGCCTGGGTAATCAGCTCGGCGGCTTCCTTGAGCGGGTCCAGCGCGCTGTAGCGATGCCGCGCCAGGCGTACGATCAGACTCTGCTGGGCGCGCGAGCGGATCAGGTGCTGCAGATGTTCTTCCTGGGCGTGCTGGTACAGCTCCAGCGAGGTCTGCAGTTTGCTGTTCTGTTCTTCCAGCTCCAGCAGGCGCTGCTCGGCCAGGTTTCCGCCGGCCTCGGCGGTGACCAGCAGATAGCCGCGCAGCAAAAAGCGCCCGCGCTGCTGGAAGCTTTCGCCGATCTCCAGCAGGTGCAGGGCGCCGTTGGGCGTGTGCAGGCGATAGCGCACCGAATAGTGCTGGGTGCTGGCCAGCTGGCGCTGGATGTCGTCGTGCAGCTGATAGCGCGCTTCGGGCTCCATCAGGCTGGCATAGGGGCAGTCGAGCAGGGCGCAGAGTTCGCCGGCGCTGACGCCAAGCTGGCGCTCGCAGGCCGGGTCGAGGAACAGCAGACTCCAGCTGGGCTCGTTGAGACGTTCGAAGCGCAACATGCCCAGGCGTGACGGTACAGGCAACTGCGTCACAACCTCGGCCGCCGAACGGCTGGCGGCATCGGGATGGCTTTTCATCGAACCACGGGCTTCCAGTATGCTGCCGCTGAGGGCAGGCTAAGGGCTGCTACATCTACCAACGTCGACCAAGGGTGCATCATGCGGCAGGGACTGACAAGAAGACTGAGCGGGTTGTTGCTGATGCTGAGCCTGGGCGCCGGAGCCCCGGCGCAGGCCAGCGAGGCCCAGCTGAGCGGTGAGGAGCAGGCGCGTTACCTGGCTGAGCTCAAACGCCTGTATCTGACCAAGGACGAGCGCAAGGCGCTGCTGGCGCACAGCAATGCGCTGCTCGATACCTATGCGCTGCGCGCCGGCTACCAGCTGGGCAAGGCGCCGGCACAGCGCAGCGACCTGCGCTACCAGCTGAGCGTCTCGGGCCCCGGCGAACTGCTGGTGCGCCAGGAGACCCGCGCCGAACAGACCAACAACCTGGCGGTGAGCAACCAGCGCCTGTCGGTGTTCGGCCTCGATCCCTATATCCACTACGACTGCCCGACCAGTGGCATCACCTGCGTACTCAACAACCCGGCCGACGGCAGCCCCTGGATCACCGTGCTGCGCGACCATCAGGGCGCGGCCGACCTGGCCAAGGCGATCAGCTTCCTGATCCGCAACCTGCAGCGCAACTGAGCGGCGGGCTGGCACGGCAGAGCCCCGCCACGGCAGTAATGTTGTTCACAGAGGCCATGACTTGCGCGATCCAGTCCCCTCTCCCCAGCGGGGAGAGGGTTAGGGAGAGGGGGGCAGCCGCTTCGCAGCGCGTT
>NZ_BATI01000043.1 GCF_000467105.1 Aquipseudomonas alcaligenes NBRC 14159 | reverse complement strand
CAGAAGTTGTCAAGGCCTGGTTGGCGAGAGGCGCTGCTGCCGAACTGGCGCATGCATGAAGCCCAGGTATTAAAAAGCCACCGCAAGGGTGGCTTTTATCTTTAGGGGCTTACTTCGTTCTTGTTCCCTGCCGTGCGCATTTCTAGGCAATCTCTGGCTGCATCGTTATGATGCCTGCCTCTTTGCATGGGCGTTATTTTGATGCGCGAAGTGCTACAAGTGCTGCGAGATGGCCAGTTCCATTCCGGTGAGGCCCTGGGGGCGGTGCTGGGTGTGAGTCGTGCGGCCGTATGGAAGCGACTGGAGCATCTCGAGGCCGAACTGGGGCTCGAGATGCACCGGGTGCGTGGTCGCGGCTACAAGCTGGCTTCCCCATTATCTCTGCTCGAACCGGAGGCTATTGTGGCTGCCTGTCGTGCGCAGGGGTGGGAAGCTCAGATACTTGACAGTATTGACTCGACCAATGCTGAGGTTCTGCGCTGCCTGGCTGCAGGGGCTCCGGCGCCTTTCCTGGTGCTGGCGGAAAGACAGGATAACGGTCGCGGTCGTCGTGGCCGGCAGTGGGTGAGTCCGTTTGCCGAGAACCTCTATTACAGCCTTGGGCTACGCCTCGAGGGTGGGGTGTTCTCGCTTGATGGGCTCAGTCTCTCCGTTGGCTTGGCGGTATTGCGTTGCTTGCGTGAGCTGGGAGTGGTCGAGGCCGGGCTCAAGTGGCCTAACGATCTGCTGGTCGCGGGGCGCAAGATTGCCGGTGTGCTGCTGGAGCTTTCTGGTGATCCGGCCGGAGAGTGCCAGGTGGTGATCGGTATCGGCGTGAATGTGAATATGTTGCCAGGCTCCCGTGTCGTGATCGATCAGCCCTGGACATCGCTGCGTGAGTGCATTGGTCACCTGGTCGATCGTACGGCGCTGACGCTGGCTCTCGGGCGCTGGTTGGAGCATTACCTGTCCCTGCATGCGCAAGGCGGATTCGCTGCGTTGCGTGAGGAGTGGGAGGCCTGTCATCTCTGGCAGGGTAAAGAGGTCAGCTTGCTAGCTGGGCCGCAGCGTATAGATGGCGTTGTCCTGGGGGTGGATTCCCTTGGCGCGTTGCGTCTGGATGTGGCAGGCCAGGAGCGGCAGTTCAGTGGTGGCGAGCTTAGCCTGAGGTTGCGTAATGATTCTTGAGCTGGACTGCGGCAACAGTCTGATCAAATGGCGCGTGCTGAATGTCGAGTCCTGCGCGGGCCTCGCTGGCGGCGTAGTCGACTCCGATGAGGCGTTGCTGCAGGCGTTGAATGCCGTTGAGGGGCTTGCTCTGGTCGGGTGTCGTCTAGTCAGCGTGCGCAGCGATGCTGAGACGGCCGCGCTGGTCGAGCTGCTGCAGTCCAGTTTCGGTGCTGTCGTGTTGTGCGCGCAGCCGACGCAGGTGCTCGGCGGTGTACGTAACGGCTACGATGAGTATGCTCGCCTGGGGCTGGATCGTTGGCTCGCGGTGGTTGGTGCTTATCAGCTGTCTGGTGGTGCCTGCCTGGTGTTGGATCTGGGAACCGCGGTAACGGCTGATTTTGTGGCTGCCAACGGTGAGCACCTGGGCGGTTATATCTGTCCCGGTCTACCGCTGATGCGCAATCAGCTGCGCACCCATACCCGGCGCATTCGCTATGACGACATCTCGGCTGAGCGAGCGTTGCATAGCCTGCAGCCGGGCCGCTCCACTGTAGAGGCTGTCGAGCGTGGCTGTGCTCTCATGCTGCGCGGCTTTGCTCTGGCTCAGGTCGAGCTCGCGCGTGAGCGTTGGGGGGAGGATTTCACGGTCTATCTCACCGGGGGCGACGCCGCTCTGGTCAGTGAAGTGCTGCCGCGGGCGCGCCTGGTCTCTGATTTGGTCTTCGTCGGGCTCGCGCTGGCCTGTCCGTTGCCTGGGGTTCGCTAATGCGCTGGTTCTTTCTGCTTCTACTGGTTCTGAATCTCTTCTATTACGTCTGGCATCAGCAGCAGGCTCCCCTGCGGGTCAAGGAAGTGGAGCCGATGGCGCTGTATCAAGGTGCCCAGCAAGGTTTGCGGCTGCTTGATGCGACGGATCGGGCTAAGGTGCGTCCCGAGCTTGCGCAGTCAACCTCCAGGTCGCTCGATGAGACCTGTCTGTTTCTGGGCAGTTTTCAGCAGGAAGATGGTGCGCGGCAGGTCGAGCAGCGCCTGATGGCGCTGGATATCCAGGCCGAGATTCGCTCGGTGGACGCGGCGGCGGGCCTGGATTACTGGGTGTATCTGGCTCCCCTGGCTTCTCGTCAGGCATCCCTGCGTCAGTTGAAGGAGCTGCAGGCGCGTAAGATCGATAGCTACATCATTACCCAGGGGGATCTGGCCAACGGTATCTCGCTGGGTATCTTCCCGCGCAGCGATTCGGCCGAGAGTGTCATGCTGCGCCTGCGGGATGCGGGATATGAGCCGCTGCTGCGCGAGTTGCCGCGGGCGCAGCGCAGTTTCTGGGTGCGCATCGCGCCGGAGAGTCGGCGTCTGGCGGATGACGTGATGCCGCAGCTGGTCATGGACTTCCAGGATCTGCAGCATCAAATAATGCCGTGCGAAAGCGTTGCAGCTGGTCAGTAGTTTGCATAGAATGGCGCCCGCTTGAGGGGGAGGCCCCCTGAGGCGACTGTCGAAATGCGCTAACCTCAAGTTTTTATTGAGAAAATGCTTGACAGTCAGGTGGCAGCGGTTAAAATGCCGCCCACTTTGGAGGGGTTCCCGAGCGGCCAAAGGGATCAGACTGTAAATCTGACGTCATAGACTTCGAAGGTTCGAATCCTTCCCCCTCCACCAGATTTAAGCGTGAGCCACAAGCTCCGCGGGCATAGTTCAGTGGTAGAACCTCAGCCTTCCAAGCTGATGATGCGGGTTCGATTCCCGCTGCCCGCTCCAAGTTTGTTGTTTATGCAAAGTGTTTCGCTCATGTAGCTCAGCTGGTAGAGCACACCCTTGGTAAGGGTGAGGTCAGCGGTTCAAATCCGCTCATGAGCTCCACTTCTACAAAGGCAGATATGCAGATATCTGCCTTTGTTTTAATGGCAGTGTCAGTTCTCAATTCCTAGTTCGGAGACGAGTCAGATGGCTAAGGAAAAATTCGAGCGTAACAAACCGCACGTCAACGTTGGCACCATCGGTCACGTTGACCACGGTAAAACCACTCTGACCGCTGCTCTGACCCGTGTCTGCTCCGAAGTATTCGGTTCGGCCAAGGTCGACTTCGACAAGATCGACTCGGCTCCGGAAGAGAAGGCTCGCGGTATCACCATCAACACCGCTCACGTTGAGTACGACTCGGCTGTTCGTCACTACGCGCACGTTGACTGCCCGGGCCACGCCGACTACGTGAAGAACATGATCACCGGTGCTGCTCAGATGGACGGTGCGATCCTGGTTTGCTCGGCCGCCGATGGCCCGATGCCGCAAACTCGTGAGCACATCCTGCTGTCCCGTCAGGTAGGCGTTCCTTACATTGTCGTGTTCCTGAACAAGGCTGACATGGTTGATGACGCCGAGCTGCTGGAACTGGTCGAGATGGAAGTTCGCGACCTGCTGTCCACCTATGACTTCCCGGGTGACGACACTCCGATCATCATTGGTTCCGCTCTGATGGCTCTGAACGGCCAGGATGACAACGAGATGGGTACCAGCGCTGTGAAGAAGCTGGTCGAGACTCTGGATGCCTACATCCCTGAGCCGGTTCGTGCCATCGACATGCCGTTCCTGATGCCGATCGAGGACGTGTTCTCGATCTCCGGTCGTGGCACCGTGGTAACCGGTCGCGTTGAGCGCGGTATCGTCAAGGTTCAGGAAGAGATCGAGATCGTCGGTCTGCGTCCGACCACCAAGACCACCTGCACCGGCGTGGAAATGTTCCGCAAGCTGCTCGATGAAGGTCGTGCTGGCGAGAACTGCGGCGTGCTGCTGCGCGGCACCAAGCGTGATGAAGTCGAGCGTGGTCAGGTTCTGGCCAAGCCGGGCACCATCAAGCCGCACACCAAGTTCGAAGCTGAAGTGTACGTTCTGTCCAAAGAAGAAGGTGGTCGTCACACCCCGTTCTTCAAGGGCTACCGTCCGCAGTTCTACTTCCGTACCACCGACGTAACCGGTTCGTGCGAACTGCCGGAAGGCGTTGAGATGGTAATGCCGGGCGACAACATCAAAATGGTTGTCACTCTGATCAAGCCGATCGCCATGGACGACGGCCTGCGTTTCGCAATTCGCGAAGGCGGCCGTACCGTTGGTGCCGGCGTGGTTGCTAAGGTCATCGAGTAATCGGTTGATCTGTCTCGGTAAGGCCGGCATAATGGTCGGCCTTACTTCGATTTAGGCCAGTAGCTCAATTGGCAGAGCGGCGGTCTCCAAAACCGCAGGTTGGGGGTTCGATTCCCTCCTGGCCTGCCAGATTCCTGGTTAGATGTGGATCTGGCGTTTCTTTCGACAGGGTTTTTCTCATGAATGCCAAGGCTGAAGCTAAAGACTCCCGCTTTGATGTGCTGAAGTGGCTCGCTGTAGTCGCTCTGGTCGTCGCTGCTGTGGTCGGCAATCAGTACTTCTCGGCTGAACCGCTTCTGTATCGCGTGCTGGCTCTGCTGGCGCTGGCTGTCGTGGCTGGCTTCGTTGCGCTGCAGACGGTGAAAGGTCAGGCGTTCTTTGCTCTGGCAAAAGAAGCGCGCGTCGAGATTCGCAAGGTTGTCTGGCCGACTCGTCAGGAAACCACGCAGACCACTTTGATCGTGGTTGCTGTTGTCCTGGTGATGTCGCTGGTCCTCTGGGGCCTGGACAGCCTGCTGGGTTGGCTTGTTTCGTTGATTGTCGGTTAAGGGTGTCCCGTGGCTAAGCGTTGGTACGTCGTGCATGCTTACTCGGGTTACGAGAAGCATGTCATGCGCTCGTTGATCGAGCGCGTCAAGCTGGCTGGCATGGAAGACGAGTTCGGCGAAATTCTGGTTCCCACCGAAGAAGTGGTGGAAATGCGTAACGGCCAGAAACGCAAGAGCGAGCGTAAGTTCTTCCCTGGCTATGTGCTGGTGCAGATGGAAATGAACGAGGCGACTTGGCACCTGATCAAGGATACGCCGCGCGTCATGGGCTTCATTGGTGGTACTGCCGACAAGCCGGCGCCGATCACCGAGAAAGAGGCCGATGCCATTCTGCGTCGTGTAGCCGATAGCGGTGACAAACCGAAGCCGAAGACGCTGTTCGAACCGGGCGAGACTGTTCGTGTCATCGATGGTCCGTTCGCTGACTTCAATGGTGTCGTTGAAGAAGTTAACTACGAGAAGAGCCGGATCCAAGTGGCCGTGCTCATTTTCGGTCGCTCCACGCCGGTGGAGCTGGAGTTCAGTCAGGTCGAGAAGGCATAACTGAACAATGCATCCCGAACCCCGCAGCTGCTGGCTGCGGGGTTTTGTCGTCACTGGGATAAATGCGTACTAACCGGGGAGCCTCAGTGAGGCGTCTGACCCGATATTGGAGTAGCTCATGGCTAAGAAGATTCAGGCTTACATCAAGCTGCAAGTAAAGGCCGGCCAGGCCAACCCGTCGCCGCCCGTTGGTCCCGCTCTGGGTCAACACGGTGTGAACATCATGGAATTCTGCAAGGCGTTCAACGCCAAGACCCAGGGCATGGAACCTGGTCTGCCGACTCCTGTGATCATCACCGTTTACAGCGACCGCAGCTTCACCTTTGAAACCAAAAGCACCCCGGCTTCGGTGCTGCTGAAGAAGGCCGCCGGCCTGACCAGCGGTTCCGCTCGTCCGAACACCGTCAAAGTGGGCACCGTTACCCGTGCTCAGCTGGAAGAGATCGCCAAGACCAAGCAGGCCGATCTGACTGCAGCTGACCTGGATGCGGCCGTGCGTACCATCGCCGGCTCCGCGCGTAGCATGGGCCTGAACGTGGAGGGTGTGTAATGGCTAAGCTGACCAAGCGCCAGAAGGCTATCGCCGAGAAAGTAGAAGCCGGCAAGGCTTACAACTTCGAAGAGGCCGCCAAGCTGCTGGCCGAGCTGTCCACCGTCAAGTTCACCGAGTCTTTCGACATCTCCGTGAACCTGGGCGTGGATCCGCGTAAATCCGACCAGGTTGTTCGTGGTGCCACCGTTCTGCCGAACGGCACCGGCAAAACCGTCCGCGTGGCCGTGTTCACTCAGGGCCCGGCTGCTGAAGCCGCTCTGGCTGCCGGTGCCGACAAGGTCGGTATGGATGAGCTGGCTGCCGAAATGAAGGCTGGCGATTTGAACTACGACGTGGTCATCGCTTCCCCGGATGCCATGCGCGTCGTTGGCCAGCTGGGCCAGGTTCTCGGTCCGCGTGGCCTGATGCCGAACCCGAAAGTCGGCACCGTAACTCCGGACGTGGCTACCGCTGTGAAGAATGCCAAAGCTGGTCAGGTGCGTTTCCGTACCGACAAGAACGGCATCATCCACACCTCCGTTGGCAAGGTCGGCTTCGAAGCCGCCGCGCTGAAGCAGAACGTGGAAGCCCTGCTGAGCGATCTGAAGCGCCTGAAGCCGTCCACCTCCAAAGGTGTGTACGTCAAGCGCGTGACCCTGAGCACCACCATGGGCCCGGGTCTGGTGATCGATCAGGCTTCCCTGGAAGCGTAAGTGTTATGGCCGGCGGATTCGTCCGCCGGCTGGAAAGATTGGGGTCCCTGCCTGGCGGGGGCTATCCAAGACCGTAGGCGGCGCAAGCCTTAAACCGGGATGTTTCTAAGCCTACGCAGATGGTGCTCCCGATTCCTTACCGAATCAGACACCAAAACGACACCCGGCTCCGGCCAGGTGAAACGGTAACAAGCAGGAGTTTTACCCGTGGCAATTAAACTCGAAGACAAGAAGGCCATCGTCGCTGAAGTCAACGAGGCTGCCAAAGTTGCCCTGTCCGCTGTTGTGGCTGATGCCCGTGGCGTGACTGTTGGCGCTATGACCGGACTCCGTAAAGAGGCTCGTGAAGCTGGTGTGTACGTGAAAGTCGTACGTAACACCCTGCTCAAGCGCGCCGTTGCCGACACTGAATTCAGTGTTCTCAACGACGTGTTCGCCGGCCCCACCCTGATCGCGTTCTCCAACGAACATCCGGGCGCTGCTGCCCGTCTGTTCAAAGAGTTCGCCAAGGGTAACGACAAGTTCGAGATCAAGGCAGCTGCGTTCGAGGGCAAGTTCCTCGCAGCTAACCAGATCGACGTACTGGCAACTCTGCCGACCTACGACGAAGCCATTTCTCAGCTGATGAGCGTGATCCAAGGCGCTACCAGCAAGCTGGCTCGTACTCTGGCGGCCGTTCGCGACCAGAAAGAAGCCGCCGCTGCCTAAGGCAACGAAAGCCCTTTCAAATCACATGTTTAATTTGATGGCTGCGTAGGCTGTCACCCCAATACAGGATTTAAGTCATGTCTCTGACTAACGAGCAAATCATCGAAGCCATCGGCCAGAAAACCGTTCTGGAAGTTGTTGAGCTGATCAAAGCAATGGAAGAGAAGTTCGGCGTTACCGCCGCTGCTGCCACCGTTGCTGCTGCTGGCCCGGCTGCTGCCGCTGTTGAAGAGCAAACCGAGTTCAACGTTGTTCTGGCCGACGCCGGCGAGAAGAAAGTCAACGTGATCAAGGCTGTTCGCGAACTGACCGGTCTGGGCCTGAAAGAAGCCAAAGAAAAAGTCGACACCGCTCCTCAGGTCATCGCCGAAGGCCTGTCCAAGGAAGCTGCCGAAGACGCCAAGAAGAAGCTGGAAGAAGCTGGCGCCAAGGTCGAGCTCAAGTAAGCTCGCACCTTGCGTCTACAGCCCGAGCGTTAAGCAAAAGGCTGATGGCTGGTGGCAAATGCCACCGGCCTTTTTCCGTTATGGGCAGTGGCCGAAATGCCCTGTCCATGGCGTGAAAGTCCCGCCCGAGGGCGGCGCAAACCGAGGGTTTGCACGATTTTCTGGTCATTGCCGCCGGCAGTGGCCAAACAAGCAGGTGACCAAGCTGGGGAACGCTGATGGCTTACTCATACACTGAGAAAAAACGTATCCGCAAGGACTTTAGCAAGTTGCCGGATGTGATGGATGTGCCGTATCTCCTGGCCATCCAGCTGGATTCGTATCGCGAATTCCTGCAGCAAGGAGTGAGCAAGGAGCAGTTCCGCGACGTTGGCCTGCATGCGGCCTTCAAGTCCGTATTCCCGATCATCAGCTACTCCGGCAATGCCGCTCTGGAGTACGTCGGCTATCGCCTGGGCGAGCCCGCGTTCGACGTCAAGGAGTGCGTGCTGCGTGGCGTGACTTTCGCCGTACCGCTGCGCGTTAAGGTCCGTCTGATCATTTTCGACAAAGAATCGTCGAACAAAGCGATCAAGGACATCAAAGAGCAAGAAGTCTACATGGGCGAAATTCCGCTCATGACCGAAAACGGTACCTTCATCATCAACGGTACCGAGCGAGTGATCGTTTCCCAGCTGCACCGCTCCCCGGGTGTGTTCTTCGACCACGACCGTGGCAAGACCCACAGCTCCGGCAAGCTGCTGTACTCCGCGCGCATCATCCCCTACCGCGGTTCCTGGCTGGACTTCGAGTTCGATCCGAAGGACTGCGTGTTCGTTCGTATCGACCGTCGCCGCAAGCTGCCGGCTTCCGTCCTGCTGCGCGCCCTGGGTTACAGCACCGAGCAGGTTCTGGACGCCTTCTACGACACCAACGTGTTCCATGTGAAGGGTGAGAACCTCAACCTGGAACTGGTGCCGTCGCGTCTGCGTGGCGAAATCGCCGCGTTCGACATCAAGGATGAGAAAGGCAAGGTCATCGTTGAGCAGGGCCGCCGTATCACCGCGCGCCACATCAACCAGATCGACAAGGCCGGCATCAAGGAGCTGGAAGTTCCGCTCGACTACGTGCTGGGCCGCACCACCGCCAAGGCCATCGTGCATCCGGCCACCGGCGAGATCGTTGCCGAGTGCAACTCCGAGCTGACCACCGACCTGCTGGCGAAGATCGTCAAGGCTCAGGTAGTTCGCATCGAGACCCTGTACACCAACGACATCGACTGCGGTCCGTTCATCTCCGACACGCTGAAGATCGACTCCACCGGCAACCAGCTGGAAGCCCTGGTCGAGATCTACCGCATGATGCGTCCTGGCGAGCCGCCAACCAAGGATGCCGCCGAGACCCTGTTCAACAACCTGTTCTTCAGTGCCGAGCGTTACGACCTGTCCGCCGTGGGCCGCATGAAGTTCAACCGTCGTATCGGTCGCAGCGAGATCGAAGGCTCCGGCGTTCTGTCCAAAGAGGACATCGTCGACGTACTGAAGACGCTGGTCGACATCCGTAACGGCAAGGGCATCGTCGACGACATCGACCACCTGGGTAACCGTCGCGTACGTTGCGTTGGCGAGATGGCCGAGAACCAGTTCCGCGTCGGCCTGGTGCGCGTCGAGCGCGCTGTCAAAGAGCGTCTGTCGATGGCCGAAAGCGAAGGCCTGATGCCGCAGGACCTGATCAACGCCAAGCCGGTTGCGGCGGCGGTGAAGGAGTTCTTCGGTTCCAGCCAGCTCTCGCAGTTCATGGACCAGAACAACCCGCTCTCCGAGATCACCCACAAGCGCCGTGTCTCCGCACTCGGCCCGGGCGGTCTGACCCGTGAGCGCGCCGGCTTCGAAGTCCGCGACGTACACCCGACCCACTACGGCCGCGTGTGCCCGATCGAGACCCCTGAAGGTCCGAACATCGGTCTGATCAACTCCCTGGCCGCCTATGCCCGCACCAACCAGTACGGCTTCCTGGAAAGCCCGTACCGCGTGGTCAAGGAAGGCAAGGTCACCGACGAAATCGTGTTCCTCTCCGCCATCGAAGAGGCCGACCACGTCATCGCCCAGGCATCCGCCACCCTGAACGCCAAGGGCGAGCTGATCGACGAACTGGTGAACGTGCGTCACCTCAACGAGTTCACCGTCAAGGCACCGGAAGACGTGACCCTGATGGACGTGTCGCCGAAGCAGGTCGTTTCCGTCGCTGCCTCGCTGATTCCGTTCCTCGAGCACGACGACGCCAACCGTGCACTGATGGGCTCGAACATGCAGCGTCAGGCCGTGCCGACTCTGCGTGCCGACAAGCCGTTGGTGGGTACCGGCATGGAGCGCAACGTCGCCCGTGACTCCGGTGTCTGCGTCGTGGCCCGTCGTGGCGGCGTGATCGACTCCGTCGACGCCAGCCGCATCGTGGTACGCGTGGCCGACGACGAAGTCGAAACCGGTGAAGCCGGTGTCGACATCTACAACCTGACCAAGTACACCCGCTCCAACCAGAACACCTGCATCAACCAGCGTCCACTGGTGAGCAAGGGTGACAAGGTTTCGCGCGGCGACATCATGGCCGACGGCCCGTCCACCGACATGGGTGAACTGGCGCTGGGTCAGAACATGCGCGTAGCGTTCATGCCGTGGAACGGCTTCAACTTCGAAGACTCCATCTGCCTGTCCGAGCGCGTGGTCCAGGAAGACCGCTTCACCACGATCCACATCCAGGAGCTGACCTGTGTGGCGCGTGACACCAAGCTTGGCCCTGAGGAAATCACCGCGGACATCCCGAACGTGGGTGAGGCTGCGCTGAACAAGCTGGACGAAGCCGGTATCGTCTACGTCGGCGCCGAAGTGCTGGCCGGCGACATCCTGGTCGGCAAGGTCACTCCGAAAGGCGAGACCCAGCTGACTCCGGAAGAGAAACTGCTGCGTGCGATTTTCGGTGAGAAGGCGTCCGACGTTAAAGACACCTCCCTGCGCGTGCCGACCGGCACCAAGGGTACCGTCATCGACGTGCAGGTCTTCACCCGCGACGGCGTTGAGCGCGACAGCCGCGCCCTTGCCATCGAGAAGCAGCAGCTCGACGAGATCCGCAAGGACCTGAACGAAGAGTTCCGCATCGTCGAAGGTGCCACCTTCGAGCGTCTGCGTTCCGCTCTGGTCGGCGCCAAAGCCGAAGGCGGTGCCGGCCTGAAGAAAGGCACCGTGATCGACGACGCCTACCTCGACGGTCTGGAACGTGGTCAGTGGTTCAAGCTGCGCATGGCTGACGATGCTCTGAACGAGCAGCTGGAGAAGGCTCAGGCCTACATCAGCGACCGTCGCCAGATGCTGGACGACAAGTTCGAAGACAAGAAGCGCAAGCTGCAGCAGGGTGACGACCTGGCGCCGGGCGTACTGAAGATCGTCAAGGTCTACCTGGCCATCAAGCGCCGCATCCAGCCGGGCGACAAGATGGCCGGTCGTCACGGTAACAAGGGTGTGGTCTCGGTGATCATGCCGGTCGAAGACATGCCGCACGATGCCAATGGCACTCCGGTCGACATCGTCCTCAACCCGCTGGGCGTACCGTCGCGTATGAACGTCGGTCAGATTCTCGAAACCCACCTGGGCCTGGCGGCCAAGGGCCTGGGCGAGAAGATCAACCGCATGCTCGAAGAGCAGCGCAAGATCGCCGAGCTGCGCAAGTTCCTCAATGAGATCTACAACGAGATCGGTGGTCGTCAGGAAAGCCTGGATACCTTCTCCGATGCCGAGATTCTGGATCTGGCGAAGAACCTGAAGGGCGGCGTGCCGATGGCTACTGCCGTATTCGACGGCGCCAAGGAAAGCGAGATCAAGGCCATGCTGAAGCTGGCCGATCTGCCGGAAAGCGGCCAGATGCGCCTGTTCGACGGCCGTACCGGTAACCAGTTCGAGCGTCCGACCACCGTCGGCTACATGTACATGCTCAAGCTGAACCACCTGGTCGACGACAAGATGCACGCCCGTTCCACCGGTTCCTACAGCCTGGTTACCCAGCAGCCGCTGGGTGGTAAGGCGCAGTTCGGTGGTCAGCGCTTCGGTGAGATGGAGGTCTGGGCGCTGGAAGCCTACGGCGCCGCCTACACCCTGCAGGAAATGCTGACCGTGAAGTCGGACGACGTGAACGGCCGGACCAAGATGTACAAGAACATCGTGGACGGCGATCACCGCATGGAGGCCGGCATGCCCGAGTCCTTCAACGTGTTGATCAAAGAGATCCGCTCGCTCGGTATCGACATCGAACTGGAAACCGAATAACACGCCTTGCTGCGGCCGCACCGTCGGCCGCAGCAAGTCTGTGAGGAGGAAAGGCCTTGAAAGACTTGCTGAATCTGCTGAAAAACCAGGGTCAGGTTGAAGAGTTCGATGCGATCCGTATCGGTCTGGCTTCGCCTGAGATGATCCGTTCCTGGTCTTTCGGTGAAGTAAAAAAACCGGAAACCATCAACTACCGTACCTTCAAGCCCGAGCGCGACGGTCTGTTCTGCGCCAAGATCTTTGGCCCGGTCAAGGACTACGAGTGCCTGTGCGGTAAGTACAAGCGCCTCAAGCACCGCGGCGTGATCTGCGAGAAGTGCGGCGTGGAAGTGGCCCTGGCCAAGGTCCGTCGTGAGCGCATGGCGCACATCGAACTGGCCTCGCCGGTCGCCCACATCTGGTTCCTGAAGTCCCTGCCGTCCCGTATCGGCCTGCTGCTGGACATGACCCTGCGTGACATCGAGCGCGTGCTCTATTTCGAGAGCTACGTGGTGATCGATCCGGGCATGACCACCCTGGAAAAGGGCCAGCTGCTGAACGACGAGCAGTACTTCGAGGCCCTCGAAGAGTTCGGTGACGACTTCGACGCGCGCATGGGCGCCGAGGCCGTGCGCGAGCTGCTCAACGCCATCGACCTGGATCACGAGATCGGCCGCCTGCGCGAAGAGATTCCGCAGACCAACTCCGAGACCAAGATCAAGAAGCTGTCCAAGCGCCTGAAGCTGATGGAAGCCTTCAAGGACTCCGGCAACCACCCGGAGTGGATGGTCCTGACCGTTCTGCCGGTACTGCCGCCGGACCTGCGTCCGCTGGTTCCGCTGGATGGCGGCCGCTTCGCGACTTCCGATCTGAACGATCTGTATCGCCGCGTGATCAACCGTAACAACCGTCTGAAGCGCCTGCTCGACCTGGCCGCGCCGGACATCATCGTGCGCAACGAAAAGCGCATGCTGCAGGAAGCGGTCGACGCCCTGCTCGACAACGGCCGTCGCGGTCGCGCCATCACCGGCTCGAACAAGCGCCCGCTGAAGTCGCTGGCCGACATGATCAAAGGTAAGCAAGGTCGCTTCCGTCAGAACCTGCTCGGTAAGCGCGTGGACTACTCCGGTCGTTCCGTGATCACCGTTGGCCCGACCCTGCGCCTGCACCAGTGCGGTCTGCCGAAGAAGATGGCCCTCGAGCTGTTCAAGCCGTTCATTTTCGGCAAGCTCGAAGCCCGCGGCATGGCCACCACCATCAAGGCGGCCAAGAAGATGGTCGAGCGCGAACTGCCCGAGGTCTGGGACGTTCTCGCCGAAGTCATCCGCGAACATCCCGTGCTGCTCAACCGCGCACCGACCTTGCACCGTCTGGGCATCCAGGCGTTCGAACCGGTGCTGATCGAAGGTAAAGCGATCCAGCTGCACCCGCTGGTCTGTGCCGCGTACAACGCCGACTTCGACGGTGACCAGATGGCCGTGCACGTTCCGCTGACCCTCGAGGCCCAGCTGGAAGCGCGCGCGTTGATGATGTCGACCAACAACGTGCTGTCGCCCGCCAACGGCGAGCCGATCATCGTGCCGTCGCAGGACGTGGTACTGGGTCTGTACTACATGACCCGTGAAGCCATCAACGCCAAGGGCGAAGGTCGCGTATTCGCCGACCTGCAGGAAGTCGACCGCGTGTTCCGCGCCGGCGAAGCCTCCCTGCACGCCAAGGTCAAGGTGCGCATCAACGAGACCGTCAAGCAGAAGGACGGCAGCCTGGTCAAGAACACCCGCATCGTCGACACCACCGTCGGCCGCGCGCTGCTGTTCCAGATCGTCCCGGCCGGCCTGTCCTATGACGTGGTCAACCAGTCGATGAAGAAGAAGGCGATCTCCAAGCTGATCAACCAGTGCTACCGCACTGTGGGTCTGAAGGACACCGTGATCTTCGCCGACCAGCTGATGTACACCGGTTTCGCCTACTCGACCATCTCCGGTGTGTCGATCGGCGTGAACGACTTCGTCATCCCGGATGAGAAGGCGCGCATCATCGACGCCGCCACCGAGGAAGTGAAGGAAATCGAATCGCAGTACGCCTCCGGCCTGGTAACCCAGGGCGAGAAGTACAACAAGGTGATCGACCTCTGGTCCAAGGCCAATGACGAAGTGTCCAAGGCGATGATGGCCAACCTCTCGAAAGAGAAGGTCATCGACCGCGAGGGCAAAGAAGTCGACCAGGAGTCCTTCAACTCCATGTACATGATGGCGGACTCCGGTGCTCGTGGTAGCGCCGCCCAGATCCGTCAGCTGGCCGGTATGCGTGGTCTGATGGCCAAGCCGGACGGCTCGATCATCGAGACCCCGATCACCGCGAACTTCCGTGAAGGCCTGAACGTACTGCAGTACTTCATTTCCACTCACGGTGCGCGTAAAGGTCTGGCGGATACCGCACTGAAGACCGCGAACTCTGGTTACCTGACCCGTCGTCTGGTCGACGTGGCTCAGGACCTGGTGGTGACCGAAGTCGACTGCGGTACCGAACACGGTCTGCTGATGACTCCGCACATCGAAGGCGGCGACGTGGTTGAGCCGCTCGGTGAGCGCGTGCTCGGCCGTGTAATCGCCAAGGACGTGCCGAAGCCGGGCGGCGATGAAATCATCGTTCCGGCCGGTACCCTGGTCGACGAGAAGTGGGTCGAGTTCATCGAGCGCAACAGCATCGACGAAGTGGTCGTGCGTTCGCCGATCACCTGCGAAACCCGCTACGGCATCTGCGCCAAGTGCTATGGCCGCGATCTGGCCCGTGGTCACCAGGTCAACATCGGTGAAGCGGTCGGCGTTATCGCCGCCCAGTCCATCGGTGAGCCGGGTACCCAGCTGACCATGCGTACCTTCCACATCGGTGGTGCCGCCAGCCGTACCTCGGCTGCCGACAGCGTTCAGGTGAAGAATGGTGGCGCGATCCGTCTGCACAACCTGAAGCATGTCGAGCGTGCCGACGGCGCCCTGGTCGCGGTATCGCGCTCCGGTGAGCTGGCCATCGCCGACGAATTCGGTCGTGAGCGCGAGCGCTACAAGCTGCCGTACGGTGCCGTGATTTCGGTGAAGGAAGGCGACAAGGTCGAAGCTGGCGCCATCGTCGCCAAGTGGGACCCGCACACCCACCCGATCGTGACCGAAATGAAGGGTACCGTGACCTTCGTCGGCATGGAGGAGGGCATCACCATCAAGCGCCAGACCGACGAACTGACCGGTCTGACCAACATCGAAGTGCTGGATCCGAAAGATCGTCCGGCCGCTGGCAAGGACATCCGTCCGGCGCTGAAGATGGTCGACGCCAACGGCAAGGAACTGCTGCTGCCGGGTACCGACGTACCGGCCCAGTACTTCCTGCCGGCCAACGCCCTGGTTGGCGTGGCTGACGGTGCGCAGATCGGTGTCGGTGACGTCATCGCCCGTATCCCGCAGGAGACCTCGAAGACCCGCGACATCACCGGTGGTCTGCCGCGCGTTGCCGACCTGTTCGAAGCGCGTCGTCCGAAAGAGGCTTCGATCCTGGCGGAAATCAGCGGCACCATCTCGTTCGGCAAGGAGACCAAGGGCAAGCGCCGTCTGGTCATCACTCCGACCGATGGCAGCGATCCGTACGAGGAGCTGATTCCGAAGTGGCGTCACCTGAACGTCTTCGAAGGCGAACAAGTGAACCGCGGCGAAGTGATCTCCGACGGTCCGAGCGATCCGCATGACATCCTGCGTCTGCTGGGCGTCAGCGCGCTGGCCAAGTACATCGTCAACGAGATCCAGGACGTGTACCGTCTGCAGGGCGTGAAGATCAACGACAAGCACATCGAGACCATCCTGCGTCAGATGCTGCGCAAGGTCGAGATCAGCGAGTCCGGCGACTCCAGCTTCATCAAGGGCGACCAGATGGAACTGACCCACGTGCTGGGCGAGAACGAGCAGCTGGCGGCCGAAGACAAGTTCATCGCCAAGTACGAGCGCGTTCTGCTGGGTATCACCAAGGCCTCGCTGTCCACCGAGTCGTTCATCTCCGCGGCCTCCTTCCAGGAGACCACCCGCGTACTGACCGAAGCGGCTGTGACCGGCAAGCGCGATTACCTGCGCGGCCTGAAGGAGAACGTGGTCGTGGGTCGTCTGATCCCGGCCGGTACCGGCCTGGCGTATCACAGCGAGCGCAAGCGCAAGCGTGATGCCGACAAGCCGCAGCGCGTGAGTGCCAGTGAGGTCGAAGCCGCACTGACCGAGGCGCTGAACTCCAGCAGCAACTGATGGATCGAGGCCCCGGGCGAGTGATCGCCCGGGGCCTCGTCTTGACTGGGGGCGCGAGTCTCTTTAGACTCATGCACCCCTAAATTTGGCAGGGCGACTAGCTCTGCCATTTTGCTTTAGGGCAATAGCGTCGAAAGACAACAGTGGAGCTTATAGATGGCAACTATCAACCAGCTGGTACGCCAGCCGCGCAAGCGTATCGTCGAGAAATCCGACGTTCCTGCGCTGCAGAACTGCCCGCAGCGTCGTGGCGTGTGCACTCGTGTGTACACCACCACGCCGAAGAAACCGAACTCCGCACTGCGTAAAGTGTGCCGTGTTCGTCTGACCAACGGTTTTGAAGTCACCTCCTACATCGGTGGTGAAGGTCACAACCTGCAAGAGCACAGCGTCGTGCTGATCCGTGGCGGTCGTGTAAAAGACCTTCCGGGTGTGCGCTACCACACTGTGCGCGGTTCGCTGGATACCACCGGCGTTAAAGACCGTAAGCAGGGCCGTTCCAAGTACGGTACCAAGCGTCCGAAGTAATTTTCGGTGCGCCATTTTTCTTTTTATTGAGTCGATAAGAGTAAGGTCGGGCGTAACCGAATGGTTATGGTCCCGGGCTAACCTGAAGACCGTTTGAGGGCTTATCATGCCAAGACGTCGTGTAGCAGCTAAGCGTGAGATTCTGGACGATCCGAAATACGGAAGCCTGATTCTCGCCAAGTTCATGAACCACGTGATGGAAAGCGGTAAAAAGGCCGTTGCCGAGCGCATCGTTTACGGTGCTCTGGAAACCGTCAAAACCCGTAAGAACAGCGATCCCCTGGAAATCTTCGAGAAAGCTCTCGACGCCATCGCTCCGCTGGTCGAAGTCAAGTCCCGCCGTGTAGGCGGTGCTACCTACCAGGTTCCGGTTGAAGTTCGTCCGTCCCGTCGTAACGCCCTGGCCATGCGCTGGCTGGTGGAAAGTGCGCGCAAGCGTGGTGAGAAGTCCATGGCTCTGCGCCTGGCTGGTGAGCTGCTGGATGCCTTCGAAGGCAAAGGCGCTGCCGTCAAGAAGCGTGAAGACGTGCACCGTATGGCCGAGGCCAACAAGGCTTTCTCGCACTACCGCTTCTAATTACGGCATCACTACTTTTGCGAGGGCTTTATGGCTCGTACTACAGCAATTAACCGCTACCGGAACATCGGTATCTGTGCCCACGTTGACGCGGGCAAGACCACCACTACCGAGCGGATCCTGTTCTACACAGGTCTCAGCCACAAGATGGGTGAGGTACACGACGGCGCTGCTACCACCGACTGGATGGTGCAGGAGCAGGAGCGTGGTATCACCATCACTTCCGCGGCGATCACCACCTTCTGGGAAGGTTCGCGTGGTCAGTACGACAAGTACCGCGTAAACGTCATCGACACCCCCGGCCACGTAGACTTCACCATTGAAGTTGAGCGCTCCCTGCGCGTACTGGACGGCGCTGTTGTGGTGTTCTGCGGTACCTCTGGCGTTGAGCCGCAGTCCGAAACCGTATGGCGTCAGGCCAACAAGTACGGTGTTCCGCGTATCGTGTACGTGAACAAGATGGACCGCGCTGGTGCCAACTTCCTGCGCGTCGTCGGGCAGATCAAGAACCGCCTGGGTCACACCCCGGTTCCGGTTCAGCTGGCCATCGGTGCGGAAGATGACTTCCAGGGTCAAGTTGATCTGCTGAAGATGAAGGCCATCTACTGGAACGAGGACGACAAGGGCACCTCTTACCGCGAGGAAGAGATCCCTGCCGAGCTGGTCGACCTGGCCAACGAGTGGCGCAGCAACATGGTCGAGGCGGCTGCCGAGGCCAGCGAAGAGCTGATGAACAAGTACCTGGAAGAGGGCGAGCTGTCGATCGAAGAGATCAAGGCTGGCCTGCGTGCTCGTACCATCGCTTGCGAAATCGTCCCGGCTGTCTGCGGTTCCTCGTTCAAGAACAAGGGCGTGCCCCTGGTTCTGGACGCCGTCATCGACTTCCTGCCTGCTCCGACCGAGATTCCGGCGATCAAGGGTATCCACCCTGATCTGATCGATACTCCGAAGGAAGAGGTTGCCGAAGACCAGTACGACGAGCGTCATGCCGACGATGCTGAGCCGTTCTCCGCTCTGGCGTTCAAGACCGCGACCGACCCGTTCGTCGGTACTCTGACCTTCGTGCGCGTCTACTCGGGCTTCCTGAGCTCCGGTGACTCGGTTCTGAACTCGGTCAAGGGCAAGAAAGAGCGCGTTGGTCGTATGGTGCAGATGCACGCCAACCAGCGTGACGAGATCAAAGAAGTACGCGCTGGCGACATCGCGGCTCTGATCGGCATGAAGGACGTCACCACTGGTGACACCCTGTGCGACATCGAGAAGCCGATCATCCTCGAGCGTATGGACTTCCCGGAGCCGGTAATCTCGGTAGCTGTTGAGCCGAAGACCAAGGCTGACCAGGAGAAGATGGGTATCGCTCTGGGCAAGCTGGCCCAGGAAGACCCGTCGTTCCGCGTCAAGACCGACGAAGAAACCGGCCAGACCATCATCTCCGGTATGGGTGAGCTGCACCTGGACATCCTCGTCGACCGCATGAAGCGCGAGTTCGGCGTTGAGGCCAACATCGGCAAGCCGCAGGTTTCCTACCGTGAAACCATCACCGGCGTTAACGTCGAGATCGAAGGCAAGTTCGTTCGCCAGTCCGGTGGTCGTGGTCAGTTCGGTCACTGCTGGATCCGCTTCTCGGCCGCTGATGTGGACGACAAGGGCAACATCACCGAAGGTCTGGTGTTCGCCAACGAGGTTGTGGGTGGTGTGGTTCCGAAGGAATACATCCCGGCTATCCAGAAAGGTATCGAAGAGCAGATGAAGAACGGCGTCGTTGCCGGTTATCCGCTGATCGGCCTGAAGGCGACCGTGTTCGATGGTTCCTACCACGACGTCGACTCCAACGAGATGGCGTTCAAGATCGCTGCGTCCATGGCGACCAAGCAGCTGGCCCAGAAGGGCGGCGGCAAGGTGCTGGAGCCGATCATGAAGGTCGAAGTAGTGACTCCCGAGGACTACATGGGTGACGTGATGGGTGACCTGAACCGTCGTCGTGGTCTGATCCAGGGTATGGAAGATTCGGTTTCCGGTAAGGTAATCCGTGCTGAAGTTCCGCTGGGCGAGATGTTCGGTTATGCGACCGACGTTCGTTCCATGTCTCAGGGTCGCGCCAGCTACTCCATGGAATTCTCCAAGTACGCAGAAGCTCCGTCGAACATCGTCGAAGCGCTGGTTAAAAAACAAGGCTAATCCCGCCCTTTAAGTAAGAGGTTTACTGTCGTGGCTAAGGAAAAATTCGAACGTAACAAACCGCACGTCAACGTTGGCACCATCGGTCACGTTGACCACGGTAAAACCACTCTGACCGCTGCTCTGACCCGTGTCTGCTCCGAAGTATTCGGTTCGGCCAAGGTCGACTTCGACAAGATCGACTCGGCTCCGGAAGAGAAGGCTCGTGGTATCACCATCAACACTGCTCACGTTGAGTACGACTCGGCTGTTCGCCACTACGCGCACGTTGACTGCCCGGGCCACGCCGACTACGTGAAGAACATGATCACCGGTGCTGCCCAGATGGACGGCGCGATCCTGGTTTGCTCGGCCGCCGATGGTCCGATGCCGCAGACCCGTGAGCACATCCTGCTGTCCCGTCAGGTAGGCGTTCCTTACATTGTCGTGTTCCTGAACAAGGCCGACATGGTTGATGACGCCGAGCTGCTGGAACTGGTCGAGATGGAAGTTCGCGACCTGCTGTCCACCTATGACTTCCCGGGTGACGACACTCCGATCATCATCGGTTCCGCTCTGATGGCTCTGAACGGCCAGGACGACAACGAGATGGGTACCAGCGCTGTGAAGAAGCTGGTCGAGACTCTGGATGCCTACATCCCTGAGCCGGTTCGCGCCATCGACATGCCGTTCCTGATGCCGATCGAAGACGTGTTCTCGATCTCCGGTCGTGGCACCGTGGTAACTGGTCGCGTTGAGCGCGGTATCGTCAAGGTTCAGGAAGAGATCGAGATCGTCGGTCTGCGTCCGACCACCAAGACCACCTGCACCGGCGTGGAAATGTTCCGCAAGCTGCTCGACGAAGGTCGTGCTGGCGAGAACTGCGGCGTGCTGCTGCGCGGCACCAAGCGTGATGAAGTCGAGCGTGGTCAGGTTCTGGCCAAGCCGGGCACCATCAAGCCGCACACCAAGTTCGAAGCTGAAGTGTACGTGCTGTCCAAAGAAGAAGGTGGTCGTCACACCCCGTTCTTCAAGGGCTACCGTCCGCAGTTCTACTTCCGTACCACCGACGTAACCGGTTCGTGCGAGCTGCCGGAAGGCGTTGAGATGGTAATGCCGGGCGACAACATCAAAATGGTTGTCACCCTGATCAAGCCGATCGCCATGGACGACGGCCTGCGTTTCGCAATTCGCGAAGGCGGCCGTACCGTTGGCGCCGGCGTGGTTGCCAAAGTCATCGAGTAATCGACGACTGCTGGAGAAAGGGGCCCTTCGGGGCCCTTTTCTTTTAACTGGTTAAAAGTTGACACCCCCGGGGGGCATCCGTACAATCACGCCTCCTTTTAACGGGCGTAGTCCGTCCGTTGGGGAAAGCAGAGATAGAGTCTGAGGTCAAAATGCAAAACCAACAAATCCGTATTCGGTTGAAGGCTTTTGACCATCGCCTGATCGATCAATCCACCCAGGAAATCGTGGAAACCGCGAAACGTACTGGTGCTCAGGTGCGTGGTCCTATTCCTCTGCCTACTCGCAAAGAGCGGTACACCGTTCTGATCTCCCCGCACGTCAATAAAGACGCGCGTGATCAGTACGAAATTCGTACCCACAAGCGTGTGCTGGACATCGTTCAGCCGACGGATAAAACCGTCGACGCGCTGATGAAGCTCGACCTTGCGGCAGGCGTGGAAGTGCAGATCAGCCTCGGCTAAAACCTGGCGGTTTTAGTCGTGTAACGCTCTGAAATGGGCGGCCATAGCGGGTGAAAGCCCCGTACACTCATGAGGTTTACAACATGACTATTGGTGTAGTCGGTCGGAAAGCGGGTATGACCCGTATTTTCACCGAAGAAGGTGTCTCCATTCCGGTTACGGTCATTGAGATCGAGCCGAATCGTGTCACCCAGTTCAAATCCGAAGAAAGCGATGGCTACCGTGCTGTGCAGGTGACTGTGGGCGAGCGTCGTGCTTCCCGCGTTACCAAGGCTCAGGCCGGTCACTTCGCCAAGGCTAATGTCGCTGCTGGTCGTGGCGTCTGGGAATTCCGCCTGGAAGAAGGCGAGTACCAGGCTGGCGATCAGATCACTGCCGAACTGTTCCAAGCTGGCCAGCTGGTAGACGTTACCGGTGAGTCCAAAGGTAAAGGCTATGCCGGTACCATCAAGCGCTGGAACTTCCGCGGTCAGGACAATACCCACGGTAACTCCGTTTCCCACCGCGCTCCGGGCTCCATCGGCCAGTGCCAGACTCCTGGTCGTGTATTCAAGGGCAAGAAAATGTCCGGTCATCTTGGCGCCGAGCGCGTGACCGTACAGTCCCTGGAAGTGGTCCGTGTCGACGCCGAGCGTAATCTGCTGCTGGTCAAGGGGGCCGTTCCGGGCGCTACCGGTGGCGACGTGCTGGTGCGTCCGGCTGTCAAAGCTCGCGGTTAATAGGGGAAGCTGAGATGCAACTGAATGTAAATGGCGCTCAGGCTATCGAAGTCAGCGAGCGCACGTTCGGCGGTGAGTTCAACGAGACTCTGGTACACCAGGCTGTCGTCGCCTACATGGCTGGCGGTCGTCAGGGTACCCGTGCTCAGAAAACTCGCGCTGAAGTCACCGGTGGTGGCAAAAAGCCGTGGCGCCAGAAGGGCACTGGTCGTGCTCGTTCCGGTTCCAGCGTTGGCCCGATCTGGCGTGGCGGTGGCGTGACCTTCGCTGCCAAGCCGCAGGATCACAGCCAGAAGCTGAACAAGAAGATGTACCGCGCTGCTCTGCGCTCCATCCTCTCCGAGCTGGTTCGTCTGGATCGTCTGGTCGTGGTTGAAGACTTCGCTGTCGAAGCTCCGAAAACCAAGGCTCTGCTGGGCAAGCTGAACGGCATGGGTCTGAGCGATGTGCTGATCGTCACCGAGGCCGTTGACCAGAATCTGTACCTGGCTGCGCGCAACCTGCCGCACGTTGATGTTCGTGACGTTCAAGGCACCGATCCGGTCAGCCTGATCGCCTTCGACAAAGTGCTGGTAACCGTGTCGGCCGTGAAGAAATTCGAGGAGCTGCTGGCATGAACCAGGAACGCGTATTCAAAGTGCTGGTTGGCCCGCACATCTCCGAGAAAGCCTCCGTGCTGGCAGATGGTAAGAGCCAATTCGTTTTCAAGGTTGCCGTTGATGCAACCAAGCTGGAAATCAAGAAGGCCGTTGAAAGCCTGTTCAGCGTCAAAGTGGACGAGGTTCGCACTGTCAACGTACAGGGCAAGACCAAGCGTACCGCTCGCGGCCTGGGCAAGCGCAACGACTGGAAGAAGGCGTATGTCTCCCTCCAGGCTGGCCAAGATCTCGATTTCACCAGCAGTGCTGAGTAAGGTAGGGGCGCATCATGGCAATTGTTAAATGCAAACCGACTTCCGCTGGCCGCCGTTTCGTGGTCAAAGTGGTCAATCAGGAGCTGCACAAAGGCGCTCCTCATGCTCCGCTGCTCGAGAAGAAGTCGAAGACTGGCGGCCGTAACAACAACGGTCGTATCACCACTCGCCACATCGGCGGTGGCCACAAGCAGCACTACCGTCTGGTCGACTTCCGTCGCAATAAGGATGGCATCCCTGCCGTCGTTGAGCGCGTGGAATACGATCCGAACCGTACCGCCCACATCGCTCTGCTGAAATATGCCGACGGTGAGCGTCGCTACATCATCGCGCCGAAAGGCGTGAGCGCTGGCGATCAACTGGTATCCGGTGCTGCTGCTCCGATCAAGGCCGGTAACTGCCTGCCGCTGCGCAATATCCCTGTTGGTTCGACCGTTCACGGTATCGAGCTGAAGCCGGGTAAAGGCGCTCAGCTGGTTCGTTCCGCTGGTGCTTCCGCCCAGCTGGTAGCCCGTGAAGGTGCCTACGTCACCCTGCGTCTGCGCTCCGGCGAGATGCGCAAGGTTCTCTCCGAGTGCCGTGCAACCCTGGGTGAAGTATCCAACTCCGAGCACAGCCTGCGCTCCCTGGGTAAAGCCGGTGCCAAACGTTGGCGTGGCGTTCGCCCGACCGTTCGTGGTGTTGCCATGAACCCGGTCGACCACCCGCATGGTGGTGGTGAGGGCCGTACTTCTGGTGGTCGTCACCCGGTTTCGCCGTGGGGCTTCCCGACCAAGGGTGCGAAGACCCGTGCGAACAAGCGTACCGACAACATGATCGTTCGCCGCCGTAAGTAATTAGAGGGATACGACAGTGCCGCGTTCTCTGAAAAAAGGTCCTTTTATCGATCTTCACCTACTGAAGAAGATCGAAGTGGCGGTGGAAAAGAACGATCGCAAGCCGGTTAAAACCTGGTCGCGTCGCTCCATCATTCTGCCGCAGATGGTCGGTCTGACCATCGCTGTGCATAACGGTCGTCAACATGTCCCGGTCCTCGTGAACGAAGACATGGTCGGCCACAAACTCGGCGAGTTCGCTGGTACCCGCACTTATCGTGGGCACGCTGCGGACAAGAAAGCCAAGCGTTAAGGGGTAAGGAAAGATGGAAGTAGCCGCTAAGCTGTCGGGCGCTCGAATCTCCGCCCAGAAAGCCCGCTTGGTCGCCGACCAGATCCGCGGGAAGAAGGTGGGCGAAGCGCTCAACCTGCTGGCTTTCAGTTCGAAGAAAGCCGCCGAGATCATCAAGAAAGTGCTGGAGTCGGCCGTTGCCAACGCCGAGCACAACGAAGGCGCAGACGTTGATGACCTGAAGGTCAGCACCGTTTTCGTCAACGAGGGGCGTTCGCTTAAGCGCATCATGCCGCGTGCCAAAGGCCGTGCTGATCGCATCGTCAAGCGGTCTTGCCATATCACTGTCAAGGTTGCGGACAAGTAACGGAGTCGATCAGATGGGTCAGAAAGTACATCCCGTTGGCATCCGCCTGGGAATCGTCAAGGAGCACACCTCCGTCTGGTACGCAGAAAAGCGTCAATACGCTGATTATCTGCTGGCCGACCTGCAGGTTCGTGAGTATCTCCAGGACAAACTAAAAAGCGCGTCCGTAAGCCGCATCGACATCGCTCGCCCGGCTCAAACCGCACGCATCACCATCCACACCGCTCGTCCCGGCATCGTGATCGGCAAGAAAGGTGAAGATGTTGAGAAGCTGCGTCAGGACCTGACCAAGCAAATGGGTGTGCCGGTGCACATCAACATCGAAGAGATCCGCAAGCCGGAACTCGACGGTATGCTGGTAGCTCAGAGCGTTGCTCAGCAGCTGGAGCGCCGCGTTATGTTCCGTCGTGCCATGAAGCGCGCCGTGCAGAACGCCATGCGTATTGGTGCCAAGGGCATCAAGATCCAGGTAAGCGGTCGTCTCGGTGGTGCGGAAATCGCCCGTACCGAATGGTATCGCGAAGGTCGTGTGCCCCTGCACACCCTGCGTGCCGATATCGATTACGCCACCTACGAAGCGCACACCACTTACGGTGTGATCGGTGTGAAGGTGTGGATCTTCAAAGGCGAGGTCATTGGTGGCCAGCTGGAAGAGTCCAAGCCTGCCGCTCCGGCGCCGCGTAAAAAAGCTGCTAAGTAAGGAGTACGCAAAATGCTGCAACCCAAGCGTACAAAATTCCGCAAGCAAATGACCGGCCACAACCGTGGTCTGGCTCAGCGCGGTAGCAAGGTCAGCTTCGGCGAATTCGCCCTGAAAGCTGTTTCCCGTGGTCGCCTGACTGCTCGTCAAATCGAAGCAGCCCGTCGTGCCCTGACTCGTCACGTGAAGCGTGGCGGTAAAATCTGGATCCGCGTGTTCCCGGACAAGCCGGTTACCAAAAAGCCCCTCGAAGTTCGTATGGGTAAAGGTAAGGGTGGCGTCGAGTACTGGGTAGCCCAGATCCAGCCGGGCAAGGTGCTGTACGAGATCGAAGGTGTTCCGGAAGAGCTGGCGCGTGAGGCTTTCGCCCTGGCTGCTGCAAAGCTGCCCCTCGCCACCTCCTTTGTTAAGCGGACGGTGATGTGATGAAAGCGAAAGAACTCCGTGAAAAATCGGTTCAGCAGCTGAACGAGCAACTGCTCGGCCTGCTGCGCGACCAGTTCAATCTGCGTATGCAGAAGGCGACTGGTCAGTTGGGGCAGTCTCACCTGCTCTCGCAAGTGAAGCGCGACATCGCTCGCGTGAAAACTGTGCTCAACCAGCAGGCAGGTAAGTGATCATGGCTGAAGCAGAGAAAACCGTCCGTACGCTGACCGGCCGTGTCGTCAGCGACAAAATGGACAAGACCATCACCGTTCTGATCGAGCGTCGCGTCAAGCACCCGATCTACGGTAAGTACGTGAAGCGTTCGACCAAGCTGCACGCCCACGACGAAAGCAACCAGTGCAAAATCGGCGACAAGGTCACCATTCGTGAGACCCGTCCGCTGGCCAAGACCAAGTCCTGGGCCCTGGTGGAAATCGTCGAACGTGCCGTGGAAGTCTAAGGACTAAGGGTCGGAGAAAGATATGATTCAGACTCAATCCATGCTCGACGTCGCTGACAACAGCGGTGCTCGTCGCGTTATGTGCATCAAGGTCCTTGGTGGTTCGCACCGTCGTTATGCCGGTATCGGCGACATCATCAAGGTCACCGTGAAGGAAGCGATTCCGCGCGGCAAGGTGAAGAAAGGCCAGGTGATGACCGCTGTTGTGGTCCGCACCCGTCACGGCGTACGCCGTGCCGATGGCTCGATCATCCGCTTCGACGGCAACGCCGCTGTTCTGCTGAACAACAAGCAAGAGCCGATCGGCACCCGTATCTTCGGGCCGGTGACTCGTGAACTGCGTTCCGAGAAGTTCATGAAGATCGTCTCGCTCGCCCCCGAAGTGCTCTAAGGAGAAGCCGTCATGCAAAAGATTCGTCGTGACGACGAGATCATCGTCATCGCCGGCAAAGACAAGGGCAAGCGCGGCAAGGTGCTGAAAGTGCTGGCTGACGATCGTCTGATCGTCGGCGGCATCAACCTCGTCAAGCGTCATACCAAACCGAACCCGATGGCTGGTGTTCAGGGCGGTATCGTCGAGAAAGAGGCGCCGCTGCACGTTTCCAACGTCGCTATCTTCAACGGCGAAACCAACAAGGCTGACCGTGTTGGTTTCAAAGTCGAAGACGGTAAGAAAATTCGTGTCTTCAAGTCCACCCAAAAGCCGGTTGGCGCTTGAGAATCATAGGTAAAACACCATGGCACGACTGAAAGAGATTTACCGGAAAGAAATCGCGCCCAAGCTGAAGGAAGAACTTCAGCTGGCCAACGTGATGGAAGTTCCGCGCGTTACCAAAATCACCCTGAACATGGGTCTTGGCGAAGCGATCGGTGACAAGAAAATCATCGAAAACGCTGTTGCCGACCTGGAAAAGATCACCGGTCAAAAGCCCGTCGTGACCTTCGCTCGCAAGTCCATTGCTGGCTTCAAGGTTCGTGAAGGTTGGCCGATCGGTGTCAAGGTGACCCTGCGTCGCGATCGCATGTACGAATTCCTGGATCGCCTGCTCTCCATCTCCCTGCCGCGCGTGCGTGACTTCCGCGGCCTGAATGCCAAGTCCTTCGATGGTCGTGGCAACTACAGCATGGGTGTCAAAGAGCAGATCATCTTCCCGGAAATCGATTACGACAAGATCGATGCTCTGCGTGGTCTGGACATCACCCTGACCACCACCGCCCGTACGGACGATGAAGGTCGCGCCCTGCTGCGCGCCTTCAAGTTCCCGTTCCGCAACTGATTGGAGTAGGAAATGGCCAAGAAGAGCATGAAAAACCGCGAGCTGAAGCGTCAGCTGACGGTTGCCAAGTTCGCTAAGAAGCGTGCTGAGCTCAAAGCTGTGATTGCCAACCCGAACTCCACTCCGGAGCAGCGTTGGGAAGCCCAGATCGCCCTGCAAAAGCAACCGCGTGACGCCAGCGCCAGCCGCCTGCGTAACCGTTGCCGCATCACCGGCCGTCCGCACGGCGTGTACCGCAAGTTCGGCCTCGGCCGTAACAAGCTGCGCGAAGCTGCGATGCGCGGTGATGTACCGGGTCTGGTGAAAGCCAGCTGGTAATGAAAGCGAAGCCGGCCTAGTGCCGGCTTTGTTTTATCGATCAAGCCCCTTTTGGGGCTTGATTCATTTTTGATCGATCTCTAGAATGTCCGGCTCTCCTGAGCCTGGCATTTGCCGAGCTCGTGGATGGTTCCAGCCGAAAGGCTGTTCTTTTTGTTTTAGGAGCATCTAGCCCATGAGTATGCAGGACCCGTTAGCGGACATGCTAACTCGTATCCGTAATGCCCAGATGGCTGAAAAGTCGGTAGTAAGCATGCCGTCTTCCAAGCTGAAGGTGGCAGTAGCCAACGTTCTCAAGAACGAAGGTTACATCGCGGGATACCAGGTCAGCAGCGACGCCAAGCCGCAGCTGTCCATCGAGCTGAAGTATTTCGAAGGCCGTCCGGTCATCGAAGAAGTGAAGCGCGTCAGCCGTCCTGGCCTGCGCCAGTACAAGCCTGTCGACCAGCTGCCGAAAGTTCGTGGCGGTCTGGGCGTTTCCATCGTCTCCACCAACAAAGGTGTGATGACTGATCGTGCTGCACGTGCTGCCGGTGTCGGCGGTGAAGTGCTCTGCACCGTGTTCTAAGGGGGGGATAAGCATGTCTCGCGTTGCTAAGAACCCCGTTAAGCTGCCGGCTGGTGTCGAGGTCAAACTCGCAGGCCAACAGCTTTCGATCAAGGGCGCCAAGGGCACCCTCGAACTGAACGTTCACTCGTCCGTGGAGGTCATCCAGGACGCCGGTGAGCTGCGTTTTGCCGCCCGCAATGGCGATCAGCAGAACCGCGCCATGGCCGGTACCACTCGTGCACTGGTCAACAACATGGTCATTGGCGTGAGCCAAGGCTTCGAGCGCAAGCTGCAGCTGGTTGGTGTCGGTTACAAGGCCCAGGCCAAGGGCCAGGTGCTGAACCTCGCGCTGGGCTTCTCCCACCCGATCGACTACGAACTGCCGCAAGGCGTTACCGCTGAAACCCCCAGCCAGACCGATATCCTGATCAAGGGCATCGACAAGCAGCTGGTCGGTCAGGTGGCTGCGGAGATCCGCGACTTCCGTCGTCCTGAGCCGTACAAAGGCAAAGGCGTGCGTTATTCCGACGAAGTCGTACGTCGCAAAGAAGCTAAGAAGAAGTAGGGCATAGCAAATGAGCGAAAAGAAAGAAACTCGTCTGCGTCGCGCTCGCAAGGCACGCCTGAAAATGCGCGAGCTGGAAACCGTACGCCTCAGCGTGTACCGCTCTTCCCAGCACATCTACGCCCAGGTCATTTCGGCCGACGGCGCCAAGGTTCTGGCCAGCGCCTCGACCCTGGACAAAGAACTGCGTGACGGCGCCACTGGCAACGTCGACGCGGCCAAGAAAGTCGGCCAGCTGGTCGCCGAGCGCGCGAAAGCCGCTGGCGTTACCCAGGTAGCGTTCGACCGTTCTGGCTTCAAGTACCACGGCCGCGTGAAAGCGCTGGCTGATGCTGCTCGTGAAGGCGGGCTGGAGTTCTAAGTTATGGCAAATAACGAGCAAAAGCGCGATCGCGGCAACCGTGACGAGGCCCAGAGCGACGGCTACACCGAGAAGCTGGTCCAGGTTAACCGTGTTGCCAAGACCGTAAAGGGTGGCCGTATCTTCACCTTCACCGCGCTGACCGTGGTGGGTGATGGCAATGGTCGCGTCGGTTTCGGTCGCGGCAAGTCCCGCGAAGTGCCGGCCGCCATCCAGAAAGCGATGGAAGCTGCGCGTCGCAACATGATTCAGGTCGACCTGAATGGCACCACTCTGCAGTACCCGATGAAGTCCGTCCATGGCGCGTCCCACGTGTTCATGCAGCCGGCTTCCGAAGGTACCGGCATCATCGCCGGCGGCGCCATGCGTGCCGTGCTGGAAGTGGCTGGCGTGCAGAACGTCCTGGCCAAGTGCTATGGCTCCACCAACCCGGTGAACGTGGTGTACGCCACCTTCAAGGGTCTGAAAGCCATGCAGTCCCCGGCTTCCGTGGCTGCCAAGCGTGGCAAGAGCGTCGAGGAGATTCTCTGATCATGGCTACCGTAAAAGTTACTCTGATCAAGAGCACCAACGGCCGTCTGGCCAACCACAAAGCTTGCGTCAAGGGCCTGGGCCTGCGTCGCATTGGTCACTCCGTGGAAGTTCAGGACACTCCTGAAAACCGCGGCATGATCAACAAGGCTTACTACCTGCTGCGTGTAGAGGGTTAATCCATGCAACTGAACGATCTGCGTTCCGCGCCGGGTGCCCGTCGCGAGAAGCACCGTCCGGGCCGTGGCATCGGTAGCGGTCTGGGCAAAACTGGTGGCCGCGGTCACAAAGGTCAGACCTCTCGTACCGGTGGCTCCATTGCCCCGGGCTTCGAGGGTGGCCAGCAGCCGCTGCACCGCCGTCTGCCGAAGTTCGGCTTCGTTTCCCTGAAAGCCATGGATCGCGCCGAAGTGCGTACCTCCGAGCTGGCTAAAGTGGAAGGCGACGTCGTTACTGTGCAGTCGCTGAAGGATGCCAACGTGATCAACCAAAACGTACAGCGTGTGAAAGTCATGCTGTCCGGCGAGGTTACTCGTGCGGTCACCCTGAAAGGTATCGCCGCCACCAAAGGTGCGCGTGCGGCCATCGAAGCAGCTGGCGGCAAGTTCGAGGACTAAATGGCTAAGCAAGGTGCTCTCTCTGCGCTCAGCAATGGCGGGTTGTCCGAGCTCTGGACTCGGCTGCGTTTTCTGTTCCTGGCGATCATCGTCTATCGGATCGGCGCGCACATTCCGGTGCCCGGAATCAACCCTGACCGGCTGGCCGACCTGTTCCGGCAGAACGAGGGGACCATTCTTAGCCTGTTCAACATGTTTTCCGGCGGCGCGCTGGAGCGGATGAGCATCTTTGCACTGGGGATCATGCCGTACATTTCGGCATCGATCATCATGCAGCTGATGACCGCCGTCAGCCCGCAGCTGGAGCAGTTGAAAAAGGAAGGGGAAGCTGGCCGTCGCAAGATCAGCCAGTACACCCGCTACGGCACTCTCGTCCTGGCGATCATTCAGGCTGTCGGCATGTCCGTCGGTCTGGCCAGTCAGGGCGTAGCGTTCTCGGTTGATTTCGGCTTCCACTTCGTGGCGGTGACGACCTTCGTGGCCGGCGCCATGTTCATGATGTGGCTGGGCGAGCAGATCACCGAGCGCGGTGTCGGAAACGGTATCTCGATGCTGATTTTTGCAGGCATCGTGGCCGGTCTGCCGTCGGCAATCGGGCAGTCTTTCGAGTCTGCTCGCCAGGGTGATATCAACATCTTCGCCCTGATTGCCATCGGCCTGCTGGCGGTAGCGATCATCGGTTTCGTGGTGTTCATTGAGCGTGGCCAGCGTCGCATTGCGGTGCACTACGCCAAGCGTCAGCAGGGCCGCAAGGTCTTCGCTGCGCAGACCAGCCACCTGCCGCTGAAGGTGAACATGGCGGGTGTAATCCCGGCCATCTTTGCCAGCAGCATCCTGCTGTTCCCGGCTTCGCTGGGGACCTGGTTCGGTCAGTCCGAAGGTATGGGCTGGCTGCAGGACATCTCGCAGGCCATCGCTCCCGGTCAGCCGTTGAACATTCTGCTGTTTAGTGCAGGGATCATCTTCTTCTGCTTCTTCTATACGGCGCTGATGTTCAACCCGAAAGACGTAGCGGAAAACCTGAAGAAGTCCGGTGCCTTTATTCCGGGTATCCGTCCGGGTGAGCAATCCGCGCGCTATATCGATGGCGTGCTGACCCGCTTGACCATGTTCGGTGCTCTGTACATGACGGCCGTTTGCCTCCTCCCGCAGTTCCTGCAGGTGGCTGCCAACGTTCCGTTCTACCTTGGCGGGACCTCGTTGCTGATCGTGGTCGTGGTTGTGATGGACTTTATGGCCCAAGTGCAATCTCACCTCGTTTCGCACCAGTACGAATCCCTGATGAAGAAAGCCAACCTGAAGGGCTATGGCGGCGGCATGCTCCGCTGAGATAGCGTCCGTAAGGTTCTAGGAGTTACTGATGAAAGTTCGTGCATCGGTCAAGAAGCTGTGCCGCAACTGCAAGGTCATCCGTCGCGACGGCGTCGTGCGCGTGATCTGCAGCGCGGAGCCGCGTCACAAGCAGCGCCAAGGCTGAGTGTGATTCACGCGTAATGAGCCCGGCAGCTAGTGCGCTGCCGGGTTGATTCTTTGTTATTACAGCGTTAATATCGCGCGCCCTATTTCTTGGCTTCCAGGGCGTGGGTAGCTGTCAATTGGAGTTCCACTGAATGGCCCGTATTGCAGGCGTCAACATTCCGGATAACAAGCACACTGTTATCTCGCTGACCTACATCTACGGTGTTGGTCGCACCACTGCACAGAAAATCTGTGCAACCACCGGTGTCAATCCGGCGGCAAAGATCAAAGATCTCTCTGACGAGCAGATCGAGCAGCTGCGTGGCGAAGTCGCAAAACTCACCACCGAGGGTGACCTGCGCCGCGAAATCAACATGAAAATCAAGCGTCTGATGGACCTGGGCTGCTACCGCGGTCTGCGTCACCGCCGTGGCCTGCCGGTCCGCGGTCAGCGCACCAAGACCAACGCGCGCACCCGTAAGGGCCCGCGTAAGCCGATCCGCAAGTAATTGCGCCCGCGAATCGACAGGAAATAAGTCATGGCTAAGCCTGCTGCTCGTACTCGTAAGAAAGTCAAAAAGACAGTGGTGGATGGCATCGCCCATATCCACGCTTCTTTCAATAACACCATCGTGACCATCACCGACCGTCAGGGCAACGCCCTGTCCTGGGCTACCTCCGGTGGCTCCGGTTTCCGCGGCTCCCGTAAGTCCACTCCGTTCGCTGCCCAGGTGGCTGCCGAGCGTGCTGGCCAGGCTGCTCTGGAATACGGCCTGAAGAACCTCGACGTCAACGTCAAAGGTCCGGGCCCGGGTCGCGAATCCGCTGTGCGTGCTCTGAACGCCTGCGGCTACAAAATCGCCAGCATCACCGACGTGACGCCTATCCCGCACAACGGGTGCCGTCCGCCGAAGAAGCGTCGCGTGTAATAGGAGACAGTGAAGAATGGCTCGTTACATTGGTCCCAAGTGCAAACTGTCTCGTCGTGAAGGCACCGATCTCTTCCTGAAGAGTGGTGCGCGCGCGCTCGAATCCAAGTGCAATATCGAATCGGCTCCTGGTCAGCACGGCGCTCGTCGTGGTCGCCAGTCCGACTACGGTACCCAGCTGCGTGAGAAGCAGAAAGTCCGTCGTATCTACGGCGTGCTGGAGCGTCAGTTCAGCGGTTACTACAAGGAAGCTGCCCGTAAGAAAGGCGCTACCGGTGAGAACCTGCTGCAGCTGCTGGAATGCCGTCTGGACAACGTGGTTTACCGCATGGGCTTTGGTGCCACCCGCGCCGAATCCCGTCAGCTGGTATCGCACAAAGCCATCACCGTGAACGGTTCGACCGTGAACGTCCCGTCCTACCAGGTCAAAGCTGGTGACGTCGTGGCAGTTCGCGAAAAGGCCAAGAACCAGCTGCGCGTTGCCCAGGCTCTCGAGCTGTGCGCCCAGCGTGGTCGCGTTGAGTGGGTTGAAGTGGATGCTGAGAAGAAGTCTGGCGTGTTCAAAAGCGTCCCGGCTCGCAGCGATCTGTCCGCCGACATCAACGAAAGCCTGATTGTCGAGCTCTACTCCAAGTAAGGGCTAGAAAATAGGTGCATCCATGCAGATTTCGGTAAATGAGTTCCTGACCCCCCGTCACATCGACGTTCAGGCGGTCAGTCCGACCCGCGCCAAGATCACCCTCGAGCCTCTCGAGCGTGGTTTTGGCCATACCCTGGGCAACGCGCTGCGTCGCATCCTGTTGTCCTCCATGCCTGGCTGTGCAGTAGTCGAGGCCGAGATCGACGGCGTACTCCACGAGTACTCCGCCATCGAGGGCGTGCAGGAAGATGTGATTGAGATCCTGCTCAACCTGAAAGGCCTGGCCATCAAGCTGCACGGTCGTGACGAAGTCACCCTGACTCTGGCCAAAAAGGGCTCGGGTGTGGTCACTGCTGCCGATATCCAGCTGGATCACGACGTCGAGATCGTCAATGGCGATCACGTAATCGCCAACCTGGCGGACAACGGCGCTCTGAACATGAAACTCACCGTGCGTCGTGGCCGTGGCTACGAGCCGGCTGATGCTCGTCAGAGCGATGAAGACGAAAGCCGTAGCATCGGCCGTCTGCAGCTGGACGCTACGTTCAGTCCGGTCCGTCGTGTGGCCTACGTGGTGGAAAACGCCCGTGTCGAGCAGCGTACCAACCTGGACAAGCTGGTCATCGACCTGGAAACCAACGGCACCCTGGATCCTGAAGAGGCCATCCGTCGTGCCGCGACCATCCTCCAGCACCAACTGGCGGCCTTCGTTGATCTGAAGGGCGACAGTGAGCCGGTAGTGGTCGAGCAGGAAGACGAGATCGATCCGATCCTCCTGCGCCCGGTTGACGACCTCGAGCTGACCGTACGTTCGGCCAACTGCCTCAAGGCGGAGAACATCTACTACATCGGTGATCTGATTCAGCGCACCGAAGTAGAGCTGCTGAAAACTCCGAACTTGGGTAAGAAGTCCCTGACCGAGATCAAGGACGTCCTGGCCTCCCGTGGTCTGTCCCTCGGCATGCGCCTCGACAACTGGCCGCCGGCAAGTCTGAAGAAGGACGATAAGGCTACTGCCTGATCGTCCGTAATCACCGAACCGAAAGTTTGGTAAGGAATTAATCATGCGTCATCGTAAAAGTGGCCGTCACCTGAGCCGCACCAGCGCCCACCGCAAGGCCATGTTCCAGAACATGGCGGTGTCGCTGTTCGAACACGAACTGATCAAGACCACCCTGCCTAAAGCCAAGGAACTGCGCCGCGTTGCCGAGCCGCTGATCACCCTGGCCAAGGTAGACAGCGTCGCCAACCGTCGTCTGGCCTTCGACCGTACCCGTTCGAAAGCCATTGTTGGCAAGCTGTTCAACGATCTGGGCAAGCGTTACGCCACCCGTCAGGGCGGCTATCTGCGCATCCTCAAGTGCGGTTTCCGCGCTGGCGACAACGCCCCTATGGCGTACGTCGAGCTGGTTGACCGTCAGGTCGCTGGTGAGGCTGTAGAAGCTGCTGAATAAGCTGCTTCCGCTCCACAAGAAACCGGGCCCTGCGCCCGGTTTTTTGCTTTCTGGCGTCGCTGTTGCCAGCCATCGCGCCGATGAATGCATTCTGAGAGATAAAAACTATCGGTTGATTGCTTTTCATAAATTGGCCCTCTTTCCAGGGCGGGTCTAGTCTTCTCCCATCGTCGGCCGCAGTTGAAGGGACCGACCCGATGAAGAAAGGAGAGAACAATGTCGAACCCAGGTAAATGTCCGTTCCACCACGTTGCCGGTGGCGGCACCTCGAACCGGGACTGGTGGCCTAACCAGCTTCGCGTAGATCTGCTCAACCAGCATTCGGAAAAGTCCAACCCGCTCGGCGAGCAGTTCAACTACGCCGAAGCCTTCAAGAAGCTCGACTACAAGGCGCTCAAGGCCGACCTTGTGAAGTTGATGACCGATTCTCAGGACTGGTGGCCCGCCGACTTCGGCCACTATGGTCCGCAGTTCATCCGCATGGCCTGGCACTCCGCCGGTACCTACCGCACCACCGATGGTCGTGGCGGCGGCGGTCGTGGCCAGCAGCGCTTCGCGCCGCTCAACTCCTGGCCGGACAACGTCAACATCGACAAGTCGCGCCGCCTCCTGTGGCCGATCAAGCAGAAGTACGGCCAGCAGATTTCCTGGGCTGACCTGTTCATCCTCGCCGGCAACGTTGCGCTGGAGTCCATGGGCTTCCGTACCTTCGGCTTTGCCGGCGGTCGTGAGGACACCTGGGAACCGGACCAGGATGTCAACTGGGGCGCCGAGATGCAGTGGCTGGGGGTCGACCCGGAGCGGGTCAAGGACAGTCGCGAGCTGAACGGCCCCTTCGGCGCCACCCACATGGGCCTGATCTATGTGAACCCGGAAGGGCCGAATGCCAGCGGTGACTACCTGGAGGCGGCCAAGGACATTCGCGCCACCTTCTACCGCATGGCCATGAACGACGAGGAGATCGTTGCCTTGATCGCCGGCGGCCACACCTTCGGCAAGGCCCACGGTGCCGCACCTGAGTCGCACAAGGGGCCGGAGCCGGAAGCTGCGCCGATCGAGGCTCAGGGTCTGGGCTGGATGAGCAACTTCGGCAGTGGCCATGGCAAGGACACCATCTCCAGCGGCATCGAGGTGACCTGGACCAAGACCCCGGCGCTGTGGAGCAACAACTTCTTCGAGAATCTGTTCAAGTACGAGTGGGAGCTGACCAAGTCGCCCGCCGGCGCCAAGCAGTGGGTCGCCAAGGATGCCCCGGAGATCATTCCGGATGCGCATATCCCGGGCAAATTCCACAAGCCGACCATGCTCACCACCGACCTGACGCTGCGCTTCGATCCGGAGTTCGGCCGGATCTCCAAGAGCTTCCTGGATGATCCGCAGGCCTTCGCCGATGCCTTTGCCCGCGCCTGGTTCAAGCTGACCCACCGCGACATGGGGCCGAAGGCCCGCTACCTGGGTCCGGAAGTGCCGAAGGAAGACCTGATCTGGCAGGACCCGCTACCGGCAGCCACGCACAACCCGAGTGCCGCCGATATCGCCGACCTCAAGGCGAAGATCGCCGCCTCCGGCCTGTCGGTGGGTGATCTGGTGTCGGTGGCTTGGGCCTCGGCCTCCAGTTTCCGTGGCAGCGACAAGCGTGGTGGCGCCAATGGTGCGCGCCTGGCACTGGCGCCGCAGAAGGACTGGGCGGTCAACCAGCGGGCGATCAAGGCCCTGCCCAAACTGGTGGAGATCCAGAAGGCTTCCGGCAAGGCATCCCTTGCGGACGTGCTGGTGCTCGCCGGTAACGTGGGCGTGGAACAGGCTGCCAAGGCCGCCGGGGTCAGCGTCGACGTGCCGTTCGCGCCTGGTCGGGTCGATGCCCGGCAGGATCAGACCGATGTCGAGTCCTTCGCCGCGCTGGAGCCGGTGGCCGATGGCTTCCGCAACTACAACAAGGGTAATCTGGGCGTGCCGACCGAGGCGCTGCTGATCGACAAGGCTCAGCTGCTGACCCTGACCGCCCCCGAGCTGACCGCGCTGGTCGGTGGTCTGCGTGTGCTGGGCGCCAACCATGACGGCAGCGCGCATGGCGTGTTCACCGACAAGGTTGGTGCGCTGTCCAACGACTTCTTCGTCAACCTGCTGGACATGGGGGTTGAGTGGAAGGCGACCGGCGCCGATGCCGAGCTGTTCGAAGGCAAGTGCCGCAAGACCGGCCAGGTGAAGTACAGCGGTACCCGTAACGATCTGATCTTCGGCTCCAACTCGATCCTGCGGGCCTATGCCGAGGTCTACGCTAGTGCCGACGGCCAGCAGAAGCTGGTCAGGGACTTCGTCGCCGCCTGGACCAAGGTGATGAACTTGGATCGCTTCGATCTGGCTTGAGGTGCTGTTATTGTGGCGACGAAGCCCCGCTCATAGCGGGGCTTCGTCGTTCTGGGCTTTTCAATACTGCCGCAATTCTCTCGCTTGATGCAGGGCGACTGAGTTTCCTCCGGCTACGTCACCGATGTCTCGTCATTGATAGGGCTTGGAGAGTAAAATTCTAAGTTTTGATGCAAAAAAGCTGGCGATGACAGCCGGCGCCGGGAGTGTCGGGCCGATACTGATCGAATCAATTGAGAGAGGTGAGAATGCGTTTTAGTCGTGCCAGCGGCGCCTTGTCTGCCTCTATTTGGGCCTGGCTGTTATTGAGCGCATTGACCTTGGGATATGCCCTGGCGATATACGCCCATATACCTGCAGTAAAGATCGTAGCTACCTACGGTTTGTATCAGCTGCTCTTTGCTTTTATGGTTTGGCTCTTGATCTTTGAGCGAAAACCATTGTTGCCAGCGGTCACCCCGCGGGCGTGCTTTGGCGCTATCTGCTTGGTCAGTCTCGTGGTCTACGTGTGCACATCCTATGTAGAGACTGTTCTGCCGTTATATGTGAAGACTTATCCCATTGCCGAGCTTGATGCTGGAGGTGGCTGGATTTCTGACACAGCATTTCACGTCTCACTGATAAAGAGCATTGCTGGTCTCGGTTATCCCAGCATTTCTCTGCATGGAACACCGCTGACGGCCTATCATGCGCTTACACATTATGCTGATGCTGTTGTCTCGCGTATTGTGATTCTTGATGTGTTCGAATCATATGGCCTGCTGACGCTGATCAAGACCTCTTTGTTCATGTCTGCAGCGCTTCTCAGCTTCGCTAAGCTGCTGGAGAGGCATGGTCAGATTGTACTGCTGGGCGTCGCAGTAGTCGGCCTACCTATCTTGGTAGGTACTTGGCATCCGGTACTCTCGCACGGTCTCTGGTTGCCCTGCTTGATACTTACCCTCGCTATGCATTTTGTGGTCAGTTCTTTGCTCAGGCGCGAGTTGCCGACCTGGTCGGAGCTGCTTGGGCTGATTGCGATTTGCATTGCTTGTGGTCTTGGTAAGGTCTCGGCGGGCTTTATGCTCGCTTGTTTGATCGGTTGCTGGTTGGTAGCCAAAGGACCATTTGCGACGAGGACCTTAGTATTTGGCGTGGTCACGGCGCTTTTCTTTTATCTGTATGGACATCTATTTATTTCAGAGGTCAATCAGATTCAAACGGGGCTCAGCGCCACTGCTTTAAGG